>NZ_OY817130.1:5745000-6412151 GCF_963681955.1 Pseudomonas paraveronii | reverse complement strand
GGATATCCCCTAAGTTGAAAGCCGGTGAGGCAAAAACAGCCGCCATTGTAGCGGTCAGCCGTCCACTTATCCACATGTAGGTTGCGCACAGGCCAGCCAAAATCAACGCCTTAACGTGAATAAAGGCGACCAATGGTCTGTGCATAAGCTCTGTGGATAAGCGCCCCTGAGCTCGTTGTACAAGTGGGGTCGAAAGTCTGTGGGTAACTGGCCTGTGGATAACAACCCATTCCACCCACAGCTTATCCGACAGCGCAGCACAGGCAGAGCACCGTTTCTCCCCCGTGTTGTCATTCTCTGTACATCACGTAGAATATGGCCTTGAGGTAGTTATCCACAGAAGATTGCCTGCCTAGCTTTTATAAGCTTTACAGAAAAGCTTTAAATAACTTCCTTCTTTATTTTTATATCTATGCCATTGCCTCTGGACGGCGATCGGACAGAAAAGCGCTGATGCCCTGCAAAGAACTAATTCAAGGAAAAGCTGGTTGGAAATTGACCTAGAGGCTTGCTTTCTCTAGAATCGCCGGTCTCTTAAAACGGGGGCCATTCCGGCCCGTTGTGGACGAACCAGGTAACAACGCCATGAAACGTACTTTCCAACCAAGCACCATCAAACGCGCCCGTACTCACGGCTTCCGTGCTCGCATGGCTACCAAGAACGGCCGTGCAGTCCTGTCGCGTCGCCGCGCCAAAGGTCGTGCGCGTCTGGCAGTTTGATAATCCGGTACTGGTGGTGAGTCAGGACTTCAGTCGGGAAAAGCGTCTGCTAACCCCCCGGCACTTCAAGGCAGTCTTTGACTCCCCCACCGGCAAGGTTCCGGGGAAAAATCTCCTGCTCCTTGCGCGTAACAACGATCTGGATCACCCCCGTCTCGGGCTGGTGATCGGCAAGAAGAGCGTAAAGCTCTCCGTTGAGCGCAATCGCCTCAAGCGTCTGATGCGCGAATCGTTTCGCCTCCACCAGGACACTCTGGTTGGTTGGGATATTGTTATCGTCGCGCGCAAAGGCTTGGGGGACGTAGAAAACCCCGAATTGATTCAGCATTTCGGCAAGCTCTGGAAACGTTTGGCGCGTACCCACACGCCAGCACCAGTAGTCAGCACCGAAACTGTAGGGGTAGACAGCACCGATGCGTAAACTGGCCCTCGTTCCGATCCAGTTTTACCGCTATGCCATTAGTCCTCTGATGGCCAACCACTGTCGTTTCTACCCCAGTTGTTCCTGCTACGCGTTAGAGGCCATAGAAAATCATGGTCTTCTGCGCGGTGGCTGGCTGACCTTTCGTCGTTTAGGTCGCTGTCATCCGTGGAATCCCGGTGGTTATGACCCGGTTCCACCTATCCCTACCTCCCGTTCTTCTTCGATGGCCGAGTAATCATGGATATTAAACGCACGATCCTGATCGTCGCCCTGGCAATCGTGTCCTACGTCATGGTTCTTAAGTGGAACCAGGATTATGGCCAAGCTGCCCTGCCGACTCAGAATGTTGCTGCCAATCAGGCTGCGCCGGCTATTCCGGACACCCCGCTGGGTAACAATGCGTCCGCGAGTGCCGATGTTCCCAGCGCGAATGGCGAGACAAGCGCCCCTGTAGAAACGCCAGTTGTCACCAATAAAGACCTCATCCATGTGAAAACGGATGTGCTCGACCTGGCTATCGATCCACAAGGTGGTGATATCGCGCAGCTGAAACTGCCGCTGTATCCACGTCGCCAAGACCATCCGGATGTTCCGTTCCAGCTGTTCGATAACGGCGGCGAACGTGTTTATCTGGCCCAAAGCGGCCTGACCGGCACCAACGGTCCTGATGCACGTGCTACCGGTCGTCCGGTTTATTCGACCGAACAGAAGACTTATCAACTGGCAGACGGCCAGAACCAGTTGAACGTCGACCTGAAATTCAGCCTCGACGGCGTCAATTACATCAAACGCTTCAGTTTCACCCGTGGTTTGTACGACTTGAAGGTCACTTACCTGATCGACAACGAAAGCAACAAACCGTGGAGCGGCAACCTGTTTGCCCAGCTCAAGCGTGATGGCAGCTCGGATCCTTCTTCCAGCACCGCCACCGGCACCGCGACTTACCTGGGCGCCGCCCTGTGGACAAGTAACGAGCCGTACAAAAAAGTGTCGATGAAAGATATCGACAAGGGCGCGCTGAAAGAAACCGTCCAAGGTGGTTGGGTTGCCTGGTTGCAACACTACTTTGTGACCGCCTGGATTCCGAACAGGGGTGAAGCCAATCTGGTTCAAACCCGCAAAGACAGCCAGGGCAACTACATCATTGGCTTTACTGGCCCGGCGTTGACCGTCGCACCAGGTGCCAAGGCTGAAACCAGCGCGACCCTGTACGCCGGCCCGAAAAGCCAGGCTGTGCTCAAAGAGTTATCCCCAGGTCTGGAACTGACTGTGGATTACGGCATCCTGTGGTTCATTGCCCAGCCGATCTTCTGGCTGCTGCAACATATCCACAGCATCGTCGGCAACTGGGGCTTCTCGATCATCTTCCTGACGATGCTGATCAAGGGGATCTTCTTCCCACTGTCGGCCGCCAGCTACAAATCGATGGCGCGCATGCGTGCCGTGGCCCCGAAACTGGCCGCACTGAAAGAACAACATGGCGATGACCGGCAGAAAATGTCGCAGGCCATGATGGAGCTGTACAAGAAAGAGAAGATCAACCCGCTGGGTGGATGCTTGCCGATTCTGGTACAGATGCCGGTGTTCCTGTCGCTGTACTGGGTACTCCTGGAAAGCGTGGAAATGCGCCAGGCGCCGTTCATGCTGTGGATAACTGACCTGTCGATCAAAGACCCGTTCTTTATCCTGCCGATCATCATGGGCGCGACCATGTTCATCCAGCAGCGCCTGAACCCGACGCCGCCGGACCCGATGCAGGCCAAGGTGATGAAAATGATGCCAATCATCTTCACCTTCTTCTTCCTGTGGTTCCCGGCTGGTCTGGTGCTGTACTGGGTGGTCAACAACGTGTTGTCGATCTCTCAACAGTGGTACATCACACGTAAGATCGAAGCGGCTACCAAAAAAGCCGAGGCGTAACTTACTCTGTGGATAACCACTCAAGACGCCCCCTAGTGGGGCGTTTTGCTTTCCGTCACTTTTGTTCTGGAACCTGCTGATGAGCGCTCCTCGTGAAACCATCGCTGCTGTCGCGACCGCACAAGGTCGCGGCGGTGTCGGTATCGTTCGAATTTCCGGGCCGCTCGCCGGCATGGCCGCCAAGGCCATCAGCGGTCGTGAATTGAAGCCGCGCTATGCCCATTACGGCGCGTTTCTGGATGCCGACAACCAGGTGCTGGACGAAGGCCTGGCCCTCTATTTCCCGGGCCCAAATTCCTTTACCGGTGAAGATGTCCTTGAACTGCAGGGCCACGGCGGCCCCGTCGTACTGGATATGTTGCTGCAGCGCTGCCTGCAACTGGGCTGTCGCCTGGCCCGGCCGGGAGAATTCAGCGAGCGTGCATTCCTCAACGACAAACTCGACCTGGCCCAGGCCGAAGCCATTGCCGATTTGATCGAGGCCAGTTCTGCACAGGCGGCGCGCAATGCCTTGCGCTCGCTGCAGGGGGCATTTTCCCTGCGTGTGCATAACCTGACCGAGCAACTGATCAGCCTGCGCATCTATGTGGAAGCGGCGATTGATTTTCCGGAAGAAGAAATCGACTTCCTTGCCGATGGCCATGTGTTGGCGATGCTGGATAAAGTCCGCGACGAGTTATCCACAGTGCTGCGCGAAGCCGGGCAGGGCGCGTTGTTGCGTGACGGCATGACCGTGGTGATTGCCGGGCGCCCCAACGCCGGCAAATCCAGCCTGCTCAATGCCCTCGCGGGCCGTGAGGCGGCGATCGTTACCGAGATTGCCGGCACCACCCGGGATATCCTGCGCGAACATATCCACATCGACGGCATGCCGCTGCACGTCGTCGACACCGCCGGCCTGCGTGACACCGACGACCAAGTGGAAAAGATCGGCGTGGAACGCGCCCTCAAGGCCATCGGCGAAGCCGACCGCGTGCTGCTGGTGGTAGACGCCACCGCGCCCGAGGCGGTGGACCCGTTCGCCCTGTGGCCGGAATTCCTCGAGCAACGGCCCGACCCGGCCAAAGTCACCTTGATCCGCAACAAGGCCGACCTGACCGGCGAAGCCATTGCCATGGAAACCAGCGCGGATGGCCACGTTACTATCAGCCTGAGCGCCAAGTCGGCCGGGGATGGTCTGGAGTTGCTGCGTGAACACCTCAAAGCCTGCATGGGCTATGAGCAGACGTCGGAAAGTAGCTTCAGTGCCCGTCGCAGGCACCTGGAGGCGCTGCGCCATGCCAGCACGGCGCTGGAGCACGGTCGGGCACAGCTGACCTTGGCGGGCGCCGGTGAGCTGCTGGCTGAGGATTTACGCCAGGCGCAGCAACTGTTGGGCGAGATCACCGGTGCGTTCAGCTCGGATGATCTGCTGGGAAGGATCTTTTCCAGCTTCTGTATCGGTAAATAATCCTTCGTTGTCCACAGACAGGCCATTCGTGCCTGTCTGTTTCCGTTATTTCAACCGCTTCCCTCCCATGACCAAGCCATTGGCGGCTTTGCCGTGGGCGCAATTTGCGTTGGTGCGTCTATTTCTGTGGATTAAGCCCTGTGAATAACCGCCCTTGTGCTCGGTTGATAACAGGCCTTGAAACCTGAGCAAAAACCCCTCTGTGGATAACCACCTGTTTAATCCACAGGCTTAGAGCACTTATCCACGCCGCTCATGGGCACATGACCACAGACTTTTGAATCGCTGTACACAACGTAAATTAAGGGCTGTAGAGATCTATCCACAGAAAGTAGGCTCAGTAAAAATAAACATAAAAACAAAGATTTAATATATTTCTCTCTTTTAATTTCTATTGTCTGTGATTCATCCACAGCTGGTTAAATTTTGTGCAAAGGGTTCTTTAGGAAGGGCTAAGTCCCTATACTTGCCGCCAAAGCTCTAAAACCAGCTCAACCAATCAATTCCTAATTACCTACATAAGCAGGCACGAGGTGCGTGGTGGATTTCCCTTCCCGTTTTGAAGTGATCGTCATCGGCGGCGGTCATGCCGGTACCGAGGCAGCACTGGCCTCAGCACGCATGGGCGTAAAAACCCTGTTGCTGACGCACAACGTGGAAACCCTTGGTGCCATGAGTTGCAACCCTGCCATTGGCGGCATCGGCAAAAGCCATCTGGTCAAGGAAATCGACGCCCTTGGCGGTGTCATGGCCATGGCCACCGACAAAGGTGGTATCCAATTTCGTGTGCTGAACAGCCGCAAAGGCCCCGCCGTGCGTGCTACTCGGGCACAAGCCGACCGCATCCTGTACAAGGCGGCGGTACGCGAAACCCTGGAAAACCAGGCGAATCTGTGGATATTTCAACAAGCCGCCGATGACCTGATCGTCGAACAGGACCAGGTACGCGGTGTTGTCACCCAGATGGGCCTGCGTTTCTTCGCAGAATCCGTGGTGTTGACCACCGGTACCTTCCTCGGCGGACTTATCCACATCGGCATGCAGAACTATTCCGGTGGCCGAGCCGGCGATCCGCCGTCGATTGCCCTGGCACAACGTCTGCGCGAACTGCCGCTGCGGGTCGGTCGCCTGAAAACCGGTACGCCGCCGCGAATCGATGGCCGTTCCGTAGATTTCTCGGTGATGACCGAGCAGGCCGGCGATACCCCGATTCCAGTGATGTCGTTCATGGGCTCGAAAGAACAGCACCCGAAACAGGTGAGCTGCTGGATTACCCACACCAACGCCCGTACCCACGAAATCATCGCGGCGAACCTCGACCGTTCGCCGATGTATTCCGGGGTGATCGAAGGTATCGGGCCACGTTATTGCCCGTCGATCGAAGACAAGATCCACCGCTTTGCCGACAAGGAAAGCCACCAGGTCTTCATCGAGCCCGAAGGCTTGACCACTCACGAGCTGTACCCGAACGGGATTTCCACGTCCCTGCCGTTCGACGTGCAAATCCAGATCGTGCAATCGATTCGCGGCATGGAAAACGCGCACATCGTGCGTCCCGGCTACGCCATCGAGTACGACTACTTCGACCCGCGTGACCTGAAATACAGCCTGGAAACCAAGGTGATCGGCGGTCTGTTCTTCGCCGGGCAAATCAACGGCACCACCGGTTACGAAGAAGCCGGCGCCCAAGGTTTGCTGGCCGGGACCAACGCCGCGTTGCGCGCACAGGGCAAAGACAGCTGGTGTCCGCGTCGCGATGAAGCGTACATCGGCGTGTTGGTTGACGACCTGATCACCCTGGGCACCCAGGAACCATACCGAATGTTCACATCGCGGGCGGAATACCGTCTGATCCTGCGTGAAGACAACGCCGACCTGCGCCTGACCGAAAAAGGCCGCGAGTTGGGCTTGGTGGATGACGCGCGTTGGGCGGCTTTCTGCAAAAAACGCGAAAGCATCGACCTGGAAGAGCAACGCCTGAAAAGCACCTGGGTTCGCCCGGGCACCGAGCAAGGCGACGCGATCGCCGAAAAATTCGGCACGCCGCTGACCCACGAGTACAACCTGCTGAACCTGCTGTCCCGTCCGGAAATCGATTACGCCGGCCTGATTGAAGTGACCGGCGGCGGTGCAGACGATCCACAGGTCGCCGAACAGGTCGAAATCAAAACCAAGTACGCCGGTTACATTGATCGCCAGCAGGATGAGATCGCTCGTCTGCGCGCCAGTGAAGACATCAAGCTGCCTGTGGATATCGATTACACCGGGATTTCCGGGCTGTCGAAAGAAATCCAAAGCAAGCTGGGGATAACTCGGCCGGAAACCTTGGGCCAGGCTTCACGTATTCCCGGCGTCACCCCGGCAGCCATTTCGCTGTTGATGATTCATTTGAAAAAACGCGGCGCGGGCCGTCAGTTGGAGCAAAGCGCTTGAGTTCGTTGGTCACCTCGCAACACGCCGAAGAGTTATCCACAGGTGCACGCCAGTTGGGCGTCGACCTGAGCGCCGCGCAGCATGAGTTGCTGCTGGGCTACCTGGCCCTGTTGATCAAATGGAACAAGGCTTACAACCTCACGGCAGTGCGCGATCCCGACGAAATGGTCTCGCGCCACCTGCTCGACAGCCTGAGCGTGATGCCGTTCATCGAAAACGGCCGCTGGCTCGACGTCGGCAGCGGCGGCGGCATGCCCGGCATTCCCCTGGCCATCCTGTTTCCCGAGTCGCAAGTGACGTGCCTGGACAGTAACGGCAAGAAGACCCGCTTCCTGACTCAGGTCAAACTCGAGCTGAAGCTGGACAACCTGCAAGTTATCCACAGTCGCGTTGAAGCCTTCACGCCGCCGCAGCCTTTCAACGGAATTGTTTCCCGGGCTTTCAGCAGCATGGAGAACTTCAGCAACTGGACCCGCCACTTAGGCGACCGTGACACCCGTTGGCTGGCAATGAAGGGCGTTCATCCAAGCGACGAGCTGCTAGCATTGCCGGCAGACTTCCACCTCGATAGCGAACACGCCTTGGCCGTACCCGGTTGCCAAGGCCAACGCCATCTGCTGATACTGCGCCGCACGGCATGATTGGGAACACAAGCAAGAATGGCTAAGGTATTCGCGATAGCGAACCAGAAAGGTGGCGTGGGTAAAACCACCACCTGCATCAACCTCGCAGCATCCCTGGTCGCGACCAAGCGCCGGGTGCTGTTGATTGATCTCGATCCACAGGGCAACGCCACCATGGGTAGCGGTGTGGATAAACACGGCCTGGAAAACTCGGTCTACGACTTGCTGATTGGCGAGTGCGACCTGGCCCAGGCCATGCACTATTCCGAACACGGCGGTTATCAACTGCTGCCGGCCAACCGCGATTTGACGGCGGCGGAAGTGGTTCTGCTGGAAATGCAGATGAAAGAAAGCCGTCTGCGCAGCGCCTTGGCGCCGATTCGCGAGAATTACGATTACATCTTGATCGACTGCCCGCCGTCGTTGTCGATGCTGACGCTCAATGCACTGGTGGCCGCCGATGGCGTGATCATTCCGATGCAGTGCGAGTATTTCGCCCTCGAAGGCTTGAGCGACCTTGTGGATAACATCAAGCGCATTGCCGAACTGCTCAACCCGAACCTGAAAGTCGAAGGGCTGCTGCGGACCATGTATGACCCGCGCCTGAGCCTGATGAACGATGTGTCGGCGCAGCTCAAGGAACACTTCGGCGATCAGCTTTACGACACCGTGATCCCACGCAACATCCGCCTGGCCGAAGCGCCAAGCTATGGCATGCCCGCGCTGGCTTACGACAAGTCCTCTCGTGGTGCCATTGCCTACTTGGCATTGGCCGGCGAGATGGTTCGTCGTCAACGCCGCAACTCCCGTACCACTGCAGCCCAGCCAACTTAAGGAAACCCCATGGCCGTCAAGAAACGAGGTCTCGGACGTGGACTGGATGCACTGCTGAGTGGTCCGACTGTCACGACCCTTGAAGAACAAGCGGTACAGGCCGACGAGCGCGAGCTGCAGCATCTGCCGCTGGACCTGATCCAGCGCGGCAAATACCAGCCCCGCCGGGACATGGACCCCCAGGCGCTGGAAGAACTGGCCAATTCGATCAAGGCCCAGGGTGTGATGCAGCCGATCGTGGTACGCCCGATTGGCGGCGGCCGCTTTGAAATCATCGCCGGCGAACGTCGCTGGCGCGCGAGCCAACAGGCTGGCAAGGAAACCATCCCGGCGATGGTGCGCGATGTGTCGGATGAAACCGCCATCGCCATGGCGTTGATCGAGAACATTCAGCGCGAAGACCTCAATCCGATCGAAGAAGCGATCGCCTTGCAGCGTTTGCAGCAGGAATTCCAGCTGACCCAGCAACAAGTGGCCGATGCGGTGGGTAAATCCCGCGTGACCGTGTCTAACCTGCTGCGCCTGATCGCACTGCCGGAAGTCATCAAGACGATGCTTTCCCATGGCGACCTGGAAATGGGGCATGCGCGTGCTTTGCTCGGTTTACCGGAAAATCAACAGGTTGAAGGGGCGCGACACGTTGTCGCACGAGGCCTCACCGTTCGTCAGACCGAGGCCCTGGTTCGGCAGTGGCTCAGTGGCAAACCTGCACCGGTCGAAACGGCCAAACCTGATCCGGATATCGCCCGTCTCGAACAGCGCCTGGCCGAGCGCCTTGGCTCTGCGGTGCAGATTCGGCATGGTAAGAAAGGCAAAGGCCAATTGGTCATCGGCTATAACTCGCTCGATGAGCTTCAGGGCGTGCTTGCCCACATCCGCTGAAACATTTGCTTATGTAGCGCGTGATCGGAAATCACTACCTACCAGTTGAATAGGGGCAGAACCGCCCCTATACTCTGCGCGCATTTTGTCGGCACAAATTATGCCAAGTTATTGATTTCCGGCAGCCGACCATTGAGGAGCAAGAGTGGTGGAAACCCGCACGCCAAACACGTCGTCGTTCCATCGCTTGGCGGTTTTCCCGGTGTTAATGGCGCAATTTGTCATTTTGCTGATCGCCGCACTGGCGCTTTGGTATTGGCATGGCGTCGTAGCCGGGTACTCTGGACTCTGCGGAGGCCTGATAGCTTTGCTGCCCAATATGTATTTTGCTCATAGGGCCTTTCGGTTTTCCGGCGCCCGAGCAGCCCAGGCTATCGTCCGGTCCTTTTATGCCGGCGAGGCGGGGAAATTGATTTTGACGGCAGTGCTGTTTGCGCTGACCTTTGCAGGTGTGAAGCCATTGGCGCCGCTGGCTGTATTCGGCGTCTTCGTGTTGACCCAACTGGTCAGCTGGTTCGCTCCCCTGCTAATGAAAACAAGACTTTCGAAACCTTAGGGCGTTTGAGGCAACCATGGCAGAAACAACCGCTTCGGGCTATATCCAGCACCACTTGCAGAACCTGACCTTCGGTCAGCTTCCCAACGGCGGCTGGGGCTTCGCCCACACCGCAGCAGAAGCCAAAGAAATGGGCTTCTGGGCTTTCCACCTGGATACTCTGGGCTGGTCGGTCGCATTGGGTCTGATCTTCGTCCTGATTTTCCGCATGGCGGCAAAGAAGGCGACTTCCGGTCAACCAGGTGCCCTGCAGAACTTCGTTGAAGTATTGGTCGAATTCGTCGATGGCAGCGTGAAAGACAGCTTCCATGGCCGTAGCCCGGTGATTGCGCCGCTGGCACTGACCATCTTCGTCTGGGTGTTCCTGATGAACGCCGTCGACCTGATTCCGGTCGACTGGATTCCTCAGTTGGCCATCCTGATCACTGGCGATCACCACATTCCATTCCGTGCGGTGTCCACCACTGACCCTAACGCCACCCTGGGCATGGCCCTGTCGGTGTTCGCGTTGATCATTTTCTACAGCATCAAGGTCAAGGGCATCGGCGGCTTCATCGGCGAACTGACCCTGCACCCGTTCGGCAGCAAGAACATCTTCGTTCAAGCCCTGCTGATCCCGGTGAACTTCCTGCTGGAATTCGTGACCCTGGTTGCCAAGCCGATCTCCCTGGCCTTGCGACTGTTCGGCAACATGTATGCCGGCGAGCTGGTGTTCATTCTGATCGCTGTGATGTTCGGCAGCGGTCTGCTCTGGCTTAGCGGCCTGGGCATTGTTCTGCAGTGGGCGTGGGCTGTGTTCCACATCCTGATCATCACCCTGCAGGCGTTTATCTTCATGATGCTGACCATCGTCTACCTGTCGATGGCGCACGAAGAGAACCATTAAGACCAGTCTCGACTAGTCTGATGTCCTTCCCGGTAAAACGGGAAGGTGGCCTGAAAGGGCTATGAAACGATTTGTTTTACCGCTTTAAAATCTAAAAAACCTAAACCATACGACGTAAAAGTCGGGAGGAAAGATGGAAACTGTAGTTGGTCTAACCGCTATCGCTGTTGCACTGTTGATCGGCCTGGGCGCCCTGGGTACTGCCATTGGTTTCGGCCTGCTTGGCGGCAAATTCCTGGAAGGCGCAGCGCGTCAGCCAGAAATGGTCCCAATGCTGCAAGTTAAAATGTTCATCGTCGCCGGTCTGCTCGACGCCGTGACCATGATCGGCGTTGGTATCGCTCTGTTCTTCACCTTCGCGAACCCCTTCGTTGGTCAACTCGCTGGCTAATCACTCGAATTTTCGAGTTGATTGGGGTGATGGACAACGAATGAGCGAGGTGTTGGCGTGAACATTAATGCAACCCTGATTGGCCAATCCGTTGCGTTCTTCATTTTTGTAGTGTTTTGCATGAAGTTCGTGTGGCCTCCGGTCATCGCGGCTTTGCACGAACGTCAGAAGAAGATCGCGGATGGTTTGGACGCTGCCAGCCGTGCAGCTCGCGACCTGGAGTTGGCCCAAGAGAAAGTGGGTCATCAACTGCGCGATGCTAAAGCACAGGCAGCTGAAATCATTGAGCAAGCCAAGAAGCGCGGCAACCAGATCGTCGAAGAGGCTGTTGAAAAAGCCCGCGTCGAAGCTGACCGTGTGAAGGCTTCGGCTCATGCCGAGATCGAACAGGAACTGAACGGCGTCAAAGACGCGCTGCGTGCCCAATTGGGTGCTCTGGCGGTCGGCGGTGCCGAGAAGATCCTCGGTGCCACAATCGATCAAAACGCGCACGCGGAGCTGGTTAATAAACTGGCTGCTGAAATTTAAGCGAGGGCGATCATGGCAGAACTGACCACGTTGGCCCGACCTTACGCTAAGGCAGCCTTCGAGCACGCCCAGGCCCACCAGCAGCTGGCCTCTTGGTCAGCCATGCTCGGCCTGGCTGCAGCAGTGTCACAAGACGACACCATGCAGCGCGTGCTCAAGGCCCCGCGCCTGACGAGCGCAGACAAGGCCGCCACGTTTATTGACGTGTGCGGCGACAAGTTCGATGTGAAAGTGCAGAACTTCATCCACGTCGTTGCCGAAAACGACCGTCTCCCGCTTCTGCCGGAGATTGCCGCTCTGTTCGACCTGTACAAGGCCGAGCAAGAGAAGTCGGTAGACGTTGAAGTGACCAGTGCTTTTGCATTGAACCAAGAACAGCAAGACAAACTCGCCAAGGTTCTCAGTGCACGACTCGACCGGGAAGTGCGCCTGCAAGTTGCGGAAGACAAATCCCTCATTGGGGGCATTGTCATTCGCGCCGGCGACCTGGTTATCGATGGCTCGGTTCGCGGCAAACTCGCGAGCCTTGCCGAAGCATTGAAATCTTGAGTTTGAAGGGGCAGCAGAGCAATGCAGCAACTCAATCCTTCCGAAATAAGTGAAATTATCAAGGGCCGCATCGACAAGCTCGATGTGACCTCCCAAGCCCGTAACGAAGGCACTGTCGTCAGCGTATCTGACGGCATCGTGCGGATTCACGGTCTGGCCGACGTCATGTACGGCGAGATGATCGAGTTTCCGGGCGGCGTCTACGGTATGGCCCTCAACCTGGAGCAAGACTCCGTAGGTGCCGTTGTATTGGGCGCGTACACCAGTCTGGCTGAAGGCATGAGCGCCAAGTGCACCGGCCGCATCCTGGAGGTTCCGGTTGGTAAGGAACTGCTGGGTCGCGTAGTCGACGCACTGGGTAACCCAGTTGACGGCAAAGGTCCGCTGAACAACACCGAGACCGATGCGGTCGAGAAAGTTGCTCCAGGCGTGATCTGGCGTAAGTCGGTAGACCAGCCTGTACAGACTGGCTACAAGGCTGTCGATGCCATGATCCCAGTCGGCCGTGGCCAGCGTGAGCTGATCATCGGTGACCGTCAGATCGGTAAAACCGCTCTGGCGATCGACGCGATCATCAACCAGAAGAACAGCGGCATTTACTGCGTCTATGTAGCGATCGGTCAGAAACAATCGACCATCGCCAACGTGGTTCGCAAACTGGAAGAAAACGGCGCCCTGGCCAACACGATCATCGTGGCTGCCAGTGCTTCGGAATCTCCTGCGCTGCAATTCCTGGCACCGTACTCCGGTTGCACCATGGGTGAATTCTTCCGCGACCGCGGTGAAGACGCGCTGATCGTTTATGACGATCTGTCCAAGCAAGCAGTGGCTTACCGCCAGATTTCCCTGCTGCTGCGCCGTCCACCAGGCCGTGAAGCCTACCCAGGCGACGTGTTCTATCTCCACTCCCGTCTGCTGGAACGCGCATCCCGCGTTTCGGAAGAATACGTAGAGAAGTTCACCAACGGCGCAGTGACCGGCAAAACCGGTTCCCTGACCGCACTGCCGATCATCGAAACCCAGGCTGGCGACGTTTCCGCGTTCGTTCCGACCAACGTGATTTCCATCACCGACGGTCAGATCTTCCTGGAATCGGCCATGTTCAACTCGGGCATCCGCCCTGCAGTGAACGCCGGTGTTTCGGTATCCCGTGTGGGTGGTGCCGCTCAGACCAAGATCATCAAGAAGCTCTCCGGTGGTATCCGTACCGCTCTGGCTCAGTACCGTGAACTGGCGGCATTCGCCCAGTTCGCTTCTGACCTGGACGAAGCGACCCGTAAGCAACTTGAGCATGGTCAGCGCGTTACCGAGCTGATGAAGCAGAAGCAATACGCCCCAATGTCGATCGCTGACATGGCGTTGTCGCTGTATGCCGCTGAGCGTGGGTTCCTGACCGACGTTGAAATCGCCAAGGTCGGCAGCTTTGAACAAGCGCTGATTGCTTACTTCAACCGCGATCACGCCGAATTGATGGCGAAGATCAACGTGAAGGGTGACTTCAATGACGATATCGACGCTGGCATGAAAGCCGGTATCGAGAAGTTCAAGGCCACCCAAACCTGGTAAGCCGCAGCGGGAGCCGCAAGGCTCCCGCTTGCTAACCTGATAGGTGTTACATGGCAGGCGCAAAAGAGATTCGCAGTAAGATTGCGAGCATCAAAAGCACGCAAAAAATTACCAGCGCCATGGAAAAAGTGGCGGTCAGCAAAATGCGCAAGGCACAAATGCGCATGTCGGCTAGCCGTCCTTATGCGGAGCGTATCCGCCAGGTAATTGGGCATCTGGCCAACGCCAACCCGGAATACCGCCACCCGTTCATGATCGACCGCGAAGTTAAGCGTGTGGGTTATGTGGTTGTGAGCAGTGACCGTGGTTTGTGCGGTGGTTTGAATACCAACCTGTTCAAGGCCCTGGTCAAGGACATGGCGGTAAACCGCGAAAACGGCGTCGAGATCGATCTGTGTGTAGTTGGTAGCAAGGGTGCGGCCTTTTTCCGCAGCTTCGGCGGTAACGTCGTTGCAGCTATCAGCCACCTGGGTGAAGAGCCGTCGATCAATGATTTGATCGGCAGTGTGAAGGTGATGCTGGATGCGTACCTGGAAGGTCGGATTGATCGACTGTCCGTGGTATCCAACAAGTTCATCAACACCATGACCCAGCAGCCAACCGTGGAGCAATTGATTCCACTGGTGGCGACTCCGGATCAGGAACTCAAGCACCACTGGGACTACCTCTACGAACCAGACGCCAAAGAGCTGCTTGACGGCTTGATGGTGCGCTACGTGGAGTCGCAGGTGTACCAGGCGGTGGTCGAGAACAACGCAGCTGAACAAGCGGCGCGGATGATCGCGATGAAAAACGCTACCGATAACGCCGGTGATCTGATCAGCGATTTGCAGCTGATCTACAACAAGGCGCGTCAGGCTGCGATCACCCAAGAGATCTCGGAAATCGTCGGCGGCGCTGCCGCGGTTTAACGGTTCAAATATTCAGAGGATCCAGCTATGAGTAGCGGACGTATCGTTCAAATCATCGGCGCCGTTATCGACGTGGAATTTCCACGCGACAGCGTACCGAGCATCTACAACGCTTTGAAAGTACAAAGCGATGCAGGCACCACTCTGGAAGTTCAGCAGCAGCTGGGCGACGGCGTGGTTCGTACCATTGCAATGGGTTCCACCGAGGGCTTGAAGCGCGGTCTGGGTGTTCTGGACACTGGCGCTGCCATCTCCGTACCGGTCGGTAAAGCGACCCTGGGCCGGATCATGGACGTTCTGGGTAACCCGATTGACGAAGCTGGCCCGATCGACACCGAAGAGCGCTGGGGCATTCACCGTCCAGCACCTTCGTTCGCGGAACAAGCTGGCGGCAACGACCTGCTGGAAACCGGCATCAAGGTTATCGACCTGGTTTGCCCGTTCGCCAAGGGCGGTAAAGTCGGTCTGTTCGGTGGTGCCGGTGTAGGCAAGACCGTAAACATGATGGAACTGATCCGTAACATCGCCATCGAGCACAGCGGTTATTCCGTGTTCGCCGGTGTGGGTGAGCGTACTCGTGAGGGTAACGACTTCTACCACGAGATGAAGGACTCCAACGTTCTGGACAAAGTGGCACTGGTTTACGGTCAGATGAACGAGCCGCCGGGAAACCGTCTGCGCGTAGCTCTGACTGGCCTGACCATGGCCGAGAAGTTCCGTGACGAAGGTAACGACGTTCTGCTGTTCGTCGACAACATCTATCGTTACACCCTGGCCGGTACTGAAGTATCCGCACTGCTGGGCCGTATGCCTTCGGCAGTAGGTTACCAGCCGACCCTGGCTGAAGAGATGGGCGTTCTGCAAGAACGTATCACTTCGACCAAGGAAGGTTCGATCACTTCGATCCAAGCGGTATACGTACCTGCGGATGACTTGACCGACCCGTCGCCAGCGACCACCTTCGCCCACTTGGACGCCACCGTCGTTCTGTCCCGTGACATCGCTTCCCTGGGTATCTACCCAGCGGTCGATCCACTCGACTCGACTTCGCGTCAACTGGACCCGAACGTGATCGGCCAGGAGCACTACGACACCGCTCGCGGCGTTCAGTACGTGCTGCAGCGTTACAAAGAACTGAAGGACATCATTGCGATCCTGGGTATGGACGAGCTGTCGGAAACCGACAAGCAGTTGGTATCCCGCGCTCGTAAGATCCAGCGCTTCTTGTCGCAGCCGTTCTTCGTGGCTGAAGTCTTCACCGGTGCCTCGGGTAAATACGTTTCCCTGAAAGACACCATTGCTGGCTTCAAAGGCATCCTCAACGGTGACTACGACCACCTGCCAGAACAAGCGTTCTACATGGTCGGCGGCATCGAAGAAGCGATCGAGAAAGCCAAGAAACTGTAATCCCGGCGCCCGGCAACGGGCGCTCATCAGGTTGAGGCAATCAGATGGCTATGACAGTCCATTGCGATATCGTCAGCGCGGAAGGGCAAATCTTCTCCGGTCTGGTAGAAATGGTGATTGCACACGGCGAACTCGGTGACCTGGGTATTGCCATGGGCCACGCGCCGTTGATCACCAGTTTGAAGCCAGGTCCGATCACTCTGACCAAGCAAGGCGGGGACCGGGAGGTGTTTTACATCTCCGGTGGTTACCTCGAGGTTCAGCCGAACATGGTCAAGGTACTTGCCGACACCGTGCAACGTGCTGCTGACCTGGATGAAGCCTCCGCTCAGGCAGCCGTCAAGGCCGCCGAGAAGGCCCTGAACGAAAAAGGCGCAGATTTCGACTACGGTTCTGCTGCCGCTCGTCTGGCCGAGGCCGCAGCTCAGCTGCGTACCGTCCAGCAGATCCGCAAGAAGTTTGGCGGCTAAGCCGTTAAGCCTCATGCGTGATTGATTAAAAAGGGTAGCCTCGGCTACCCTTTTTCTTTTTTTGCAAAACACTTCTCTGGTCTGAAGCCGGACCGCCCAGGATTGGTAGCCATTCATGTCTCTAGAAATCGTCATTCTCGCCGCAGGCCAGGGCACCCGCATGCGCTCGGCCTTGCCCAAGGTGCTGCATCCGGTGGCCGGTAACTCTATGCTTGGCCATGTTATCCACAGCGCCCGGCAACTGGCCCCGCAACGCATCCACGTCGTCATCGGCCACGGTGCCGATGTGGTGCGTGAGCGCTTGGCTGCGGAAGACCTGAATTTCGTATTGCAAGACAAGCAACTGGGCACCGGCCACGCAACCGCCCAAGCCGTGCCGTTCATCAAAGCCGACACGGTGCTGATCCTCTACGGCGACGTGCCCCTGATCGAAGTGGAAACCCTGCAACGCCTGCTCAAGCACGTCGTGCCTGGCCAGATGGGCCTGCTCACCGTCGAACTCGATGACCCTACCGGCTACGGCCGCATCGTGCGCGACGCCGACGGCAAGGTCGCGGCCATCGTCGAGCACAAAGATGCCAGCGACGCCCTGCGCGCCATCACCGAAGGCAACACCGGGATTCTTGCGGTACCGGCCAACCGCCTGGCGGACTGGATGAGCCGTCTGTCCAACAACAACGCCCAGGGCGAGTACTACCTGACCGACGTGATCGAAATGGCCGTCAACGATGGCTTGCTGGTCGCCACCGAACAGCCCCACGACCCGATGGAAGTGCAGGGCGCCAACGACCGCAAACAATTGGCCGAACTGGAGCGCCACTACCAATTGCGCGAAGGCCGCCGCCTGATGGCCCAGGGCGTGACCCTGCGCGACCCGGCGCGCTTTGATGTACGTGGTGAAGTCACCGTGGGCCGGGATGTGCTGATCGACATCAACGTGATTCTTGAAGGTCGCGTGATCATTGAAGACGACGTGGTGATTGGCCCGAACTGCGTGATCAAGGACAGCACCTTGCGCAAGGGTGTGGTGATCAAGGCCAACAGCCATCTCGACGGTGCGGTGATGGGTGAGGGCAGCGATGCCGGTCCGTTTGCACGGTTGCGTCCGGGCAGCGTGTTGGAAGCCAAGGCCCATGTGGGTAACTTTGTCGAATTGAAAAATGCCCATCTGGGCGAAGGCGCCAAGGCCGGCCACCTGACGTACCTGGGCGATGCGGTGATCGGCGCGCGGACCAACGTCGGCGCCGGCACCATCACCTGCAACTACGATGGTGCCAACAAATACCAGACCACTATTGGTGAAGACGTATTCATCGGCTCCAACAATTCGCTGATTGCCCCCGTGACTATTGGCGATGGCTCGAACACCGCTGCCGGCTCAACCATCAATCAGGATGTGGATAAGTCCCAACTAGCCGTAGCCCGCGCCCGCCAGCGCAACATCGACGGTTGGAAACGCCCGGTCAAAATCAAAAAGAGCTGAGTTATCCACAGCCTCACTGACAGCAAAACTCCAATGTGGGAGGGGGCTTGCCCCCGATGGCGACGGTCCAGTCAAAGCACTTAATGACTGACACACTGCTATCGGGGGCAAGCCCCCTCCCACATTCGGTGTGCGTTGTTTGAAAAAATGCTGCTTGACGAACTTTCGCCTATAGGTTTCTATTGCCTTCGTTATCTTTCGAAACGAAACTTATAATCACCATGTCGAAACGAAATACACCCCAAAGACGCCACAACATCCTGACCTTGCTCAATGAACGGGGCGAAGTCAGCGTGGACGAATTGGCCAAGCGTTTCGAAACCTCGGAAGTCACCATCCGCAAGGACCTGGCCGCCCTCGAAAGCAACGGCCTGTTGTTACGCCGTTACGGTGGCGCGATCACCATGCCCCAGGAACTCGTCGGCGACCCCGCCCAGCCCATCTCGGCCTACAAGCGCGCCATCGCGCGTGCCGCCGTGATGCGCCTGCGCGAGCACGCCCGCATCATCATCGACAGCGGCAGCACCACCGCCGCCATGATCCCCGAACTGGGCCACCAGCCCGGCCTGGTGGTGATGACCAACTCCCTGCACGTGGCCCGCGCCTTGAGCGAGCTGGAACACGAGCCGGTGCTGCTGATGACCGGTGGCACCTGGGACCCGCATTCGGACTCGTTCCAGGGCCAGGTTGCCGAGCAGGTGCTGCGTTCCTACGACTTTGATCAACTGTTCATCGGCGCCGACGGCATCGATCTGCAGCGCGGCACCACCACGTTCAACGAACTGCTGGGCCTGAGCCGCGTGATGGCCGAGGTCGCCCGTGAAGTGGTGGTGATGGTCGAATCCGACAAGATCGGCCGCAAGATTCCCAACCTGGAACTGCCCTGGAGCAGCGTCCATACCCTGATCACCGATGATCGCCTGCCGCATGAGGCCCGCGACCAGATCCAAGCCCGCGGCATTACGCTGATATGCGCGGCAATCATCTAGGAGAAACACCATGTGTGGCATTGTTGGCGCAGTCGCTGAACGTAACATCACCCCCATCCTGATCGAAGGCCTCAAACGCCTGGAATACCGCGGCTATGACAGCGCCGGTGTGGCGGTCTTCACCAACGCCGGCAAGCTGGAGCGCCTGCGTCGGCCGGGCAAGGTCAGCGAGTTGGACCAAGCCCTGGCCGGCGAACCGCTGGTCGGTCGCCTGGGCATCGCCCACACCCGTTGGGCCACCCACGGTGCGCCGTGCGAACGTAACGCCCACCCGCACTTCTCCGGCGACGTGGCCGTGGTACACAACGGCATCATCGAAAACCACGAAGTGCTGCGTGAACAGTTGAAGGGCCTGGGTTATGTGTTCACCTCGGACACCGACACCGAAGTCATCGCCCACCTGCTCAACCACAAGCTCAAGGACTACAGCGACCTGACCACCGCCCTCAAGGCCACGGTCAAGGAACTGCACGGCGCCTACGGCCTGGCCGTGATCTGCGCGAGCCAACCCGACCGTGTCGTTGCCGCACGCAGTGGCAGCCCGCTGGTGATCGGCCTGGGCCTGGGGGAAAACTTCCTCGCTTCCGACCAACTGGCCCTGCGCCAGGTCACCGACCGCTTCATGTACCTGGAAGAAGGCGATATTGCCGACATCCGCCGTGACAGCGTGGCGATCTGGGACGTAAACGGCAATTCCGTCGAGCGCGAAGCCGTGCAATACCGCGACGGCGCCGAAGCGGCCGACAAGGGCGCGTTCCGCCACTTCATGCTCAAGGAAATCCACGAGCAACCGGCCGTGGTGCAACGCACCCTGGAAGGTCGCCTTGGCGACAAGCAAGTACTGGTCAACGCCTTCGGTCCGCAAGCCGCTGAGCTGTTCGCCAAGGTGCGCAACGTCCAGATCGTGGCCTGCGGCACCAGCTACCACGCCGGGATGGTTGCGCGTTACTGGCTGGAAGAACTGGCCGGTATTCCGTGCCAGGTCGAAGTCGCCAGCGAGTTCCGTTACCGCAAGGTGGTGGTGCAGCCCGACAGCCTATTCGTGACCATCTCCCAGTCCGGTGAAACTGCCGACACCCTGGCCGCCCTGCGCAACGCCAAAGAGCTCGGCTTCCTCGCCAGCCTGGCGATCTGCAACGTCAGCATCAGCTCCCTGGTGCGTGAGTCCGACCTGACCCTGCTGACCCAGGCCGGTCGCGAAATCGGTGTCGCCTCTACCAAAGCCTTCACCACCCAACTGGTCGGCCTGCTGCTGCTGACCCTGTCCCTGGGCCAAGTGCGCGGCACCCTGGCCCCCGGCGTCGAAGCCACCCTGGTGGAAGAACTGCGCCGCCTGCCGACCCGCCTCGGCGAAGCGCTGGCGATGGACAGCACCGTAGAAAAAGTCGCCGAGCTGTTCGCCGACAAGAACCACACCCTGTTCCTCGGCCGTGGCGCGCAATACCCGGTGGCGATGGAAGGCGCCCTCAAGCTCAAGGAAATTTCGTACATCCACGCCGAAGCCTACCCGGCCGGCGAACTGAAACACGGCCCATTGGCCCTGGTGGATGACGACATGCCAGTGGTCACCGTCGCGCCGAACAACGAACTGCTGGAGAAGCTCAAGTCCAACCTGCAGGAAGTGCGCGCCCGTGGCGGCCAATTGATCGTCTTCGCCGACGAGAAAGCCGGCATGGTCAACGGCGAAGGCACCTACGTCATCAACATGCCGCACATCCACGACACCCTGTCGCCGATCCTCTACACCCTCCCGCTGCAATTGCTGTCGTACTACGTCGCCGTGCTCAAAGGCACCGACGTTGACCAGCCGCGCAACCTGGCGAAGTCGGTGACGGTGGAGTAATACGGCAAGCGCCTGGAGGCCCGCTTGGTTTTAGAGAATTAAAGCTGTCGCAGGAGCCGGTGAGACCTCACATAACGGCTCTTGCTAAGCGTTCCATCACCCATAAGCTCCCACGTTTGTTGGCGCTGCCCCTGGATTGACCCAGCTGCCGACGCAAGACTGCACCATCTCCAAACCTGCAAAATCCAGCACAGACAATGATTCACGAGGAGTCAGGCTGGGGCAGTGAAATCTCGGCAACTGGGTCACCTCGGCATCGGCGCCGACACACATGGACCTCTTCACGAGTTTTCGCGATTCTTGCGGTCGCACGCCCGTTGTCTTCCCGTACACAGAAGATCGGTGATTTGGCTCTGAAACGTTTTCGACCGAGAGTCGGTGAAAACGTCAGAGAGAGGAGCACAGCCTACTAATTCAACAGCATTTGCTTGGCAAATACTCGTCACGGCTAGGGTCTTTCAGACCGCAGCGTTGTTCGGTTGCTTTGGCGAAACGACGAAGCATTTCGATCGCCCCGTAACGTGCTTCTTTCGACAAATCGCAGGCCAGGTTGCGAGCTTCACTCACCAAATCCGAGCGAATACTCTCATAGAGGGTCGCGCCTTCTGGCGTCACGGTGATCGCCAAGGCGCGGCCGTCAGTTGCGTCGGGTACACGGCGAACGAGCCCTTGTTTGGCAAGTGAATCAACCAGCCGGCTGGCGTTGCTCTTATCGAGAAAAAGCTCGCTGGCCAGCGATTGAACGCGAACAGGCCCAGCCTTTATCACATGCTCAAGCGCGTAGCATTGAGTGACGGATAGACCTTCGCAGCAGCTGCGATCTCTGTCTCGAAACTGGTACACGCGAACCAAATGACTCAGCGCTTCATAGAGCTGTTCGGCATCCTGGTCGATCTGATCGTTCTTTGGCATAGCACTCGGCTCGCAATTCCGGGAAAACGCTAATACCACCTTAGCAGTCGTAGCGACACATATTTTTGGGCATAACGGCCCGAAAAATTGTTCCAAAATATTGGTTGCGATGCGCAACGTATTTTGCGATTGTGAATTAGAGACAAGGTTCACGGACCTTTCAGAGGCGGTTTCGGTAATGCTTGGAGGTACATGGATGTTGGTAGAAGCGCTTAGGACGAAAACTGGCTCCCGGTTACGGAACCTATGGAGCAGCGTTTCCATTCCTCTCCCTGTCGCGATGCTACTGGGTGCAATACTGATCCCCCTTCTTGCCGGCACAAGCAGCGGTGACGTATTCCAATCGCTGAGCAAAGGATTCGGAAACAATCTCGGCTATTTCGCTATCGTGATCCTGAGCGCGTTTTTCATTGCTGGCTGGATCTCGACGCAGGGAAGCGCTTCCTTCGGAAAATTCGGTATCTCTCTGTCACCCCTGCTGGGTGCTGGGATGGTATGCCCCGATACAGCTTATGCCTCTCTTGCTCCCATTGCGGGGCAACACAGGAAGTACATTGCGATCGGCTGCTACTCGGGGTTCAAGCTTCTGATGCCCGCAGGCCCGCTGATCATTGGGATCGGGTTGGGGGCCAATACTCATGATCCGAAATTTCTGTATTTAGGGCTGCTGCTTACAGTCGTTACCTGGGTGGCCGGGACGATCTGGACTTACTGGACGACACGCTCAGACTTTTCATCCCCAAGCGATTTTACTGACTCAGCCGCGCCTCAGGACTCCGTTATCAGAGTCATTCTCCCTCTGGCTGTATTTTTCGTGCTCCTGATCACCGGCTACGTCATTCCCAAAAACCAGCACTCCGTAATCGAGTTCTTCACTACTCCCGCAGGGGCGCTGATCGCCACATCGCTGTTGATCGCAGTTAGCTGCAAACCTGGTGAGGTTCAAGATCTGCTGTCCAAAGCGATGCGTAGAACCAGCTCGCTATTGTTTACGATCGGCTGTGCGTCTGCGTTGGGCCAAGCCCTCGGTCTGGTGCTTCCCAAGGACCTGATTCAGCAGGCATTCAGCGCATCGGGTAGCACCACACACATTTTGGTTGGGGTATTCCTACTGGCAGCGGTATTCAAAACTCTGAATGGTTCTTCGCTTGCGACCTTTGCTGCCATCCCTCCTGTTCTTTCTCCGATCCTGGCGTCCAGCGGAGTGGATTTGATGAGCGTCACGTTCGCCGTGTGCCTGGGATCCTTCGTCGCCATTCTCCCTAACGACAGCTATTACTGGCTGGTCAAATCGGACGCTTTCCCCGAATACAGTACCGGCAGGTATATGCGCTTGGTGACTGCCGGTTCAGTTCTACAAGCATTGATAGGTCTGGCAGTTCTTCTGCTGATCTCGCTTTAACTTCGAACTCCTACAAAACCATCAGTGACTCCAGTCACCGAATCGTCGTGCCTGAGCTCAAGGAGAAAGAGAATGAAGTACCTGGTCGCAAGTACATTCGAAGGGGGGTATCAACCGCTCAACGCGATATCTGCTACAACAGCTCTACTCGATGCAGATATCGACGCGCAGCTGATCGATATCTACGTTGAGGGGCTTTCCCTAGAGAGATTCAGCGATGCAGATTTGGTCTTCATCTGCGTACCGCTTTTTGACTCTCTGACTGCGGGAACGCAGTTGGCCAAGCAGCTTAAAGAGGCGAAGCCCTCCCAGAAAATTTGCTTCTTCGGTCAATACGCGACCATCAATGCAAAAAGCCTGGCCTCCAAATACGGTGACTATGCGATCGCCGGCGAGTGGGAAAAACCCATTGTCAGCTTGGCTAAACACCTGAGTGGCGAACAGGAACAAGATCTGCGCGGAGTGATCGATCGGACTCGCGGCCTTTCCAGTGAGATTGTGGTGCCTCAGTTGATCCGTGACGGGTTCCGCCTGCCGCGCAGGGACTTGGCACCGCCTCTACACAAATACCCGCAACCTCAGCTGGAGAAGCTGCTCGGCGAAAAGAAAGTTGTGGGTGGAGTCGAAGGGTCACGCGGATGTCACCACAAGTGTTCCTACTGTTCCGTGTATGCAGCCTACGACGGCAAGGTGCTTTTGGTCTCCGACGATCTTGTAGAGCGCGACGTGGCGAACCTCGTCGCACAGGGAATGACTCACCTCACCTTCACGGATGCCGATTTTTTTAATGCCAAGAAGCACGGTTTGAAAATCATCCGGACTCTGCATTCGCAATTCCCCGACCTCACGTACGACTTCACCACTCGCGTGGATCATATTCTGGAGAACAAAGACGCCATCAAGGAAATGGGGCAGCTCGGGCTTGCTTTCATCACCACCGCGTTGGAGTTCCCCAAGCAGGAAGTTCTCGATCAGGTCTTCAAGGAAATGAACGTGCCCATGATCGAGGAGGCGTTGGCGTTCCTGAAGGAGGCCGGCGTCAAGGTTAATCCGACCTTCATCACGTTCAACCCTTGGGTGAGCCTTGAGGACATGGCCGAGCTGCACGATTTCATTGCTCGCAACGAGTTGGAGAACATCGTCGACCCCATCCAGTTTGAGACTCGGCTGCATCTCTATAAAGGCTCACCGTTGCTTAACAACGACACGGTGAAGGAGTTGCAGTTGGAGGAGCACGAATTTCACTTCGACTGGCAGCATTCGGACTCTCGCCTGGACAAGCTCTTCATGGACTCGGTCACACCGCCGGAAGAGGGTGTGTTCAAACGCTGCTGCCTGAAATGCTGAGGAGATAAAAGATGTCGTCACTTACTTTGTTGCAGGCAGCTCTCAGGCTGGCCAACCAAACTGATGGTCTCCAGGTGCCGGGCTATATTGCATGGCGTGCGCATAACGAGTCATTAAACCGAACGCTGAAGGATCGCAAGAACACGCTTTTCATTTGCTCTGCGAACCGAAATGAAGAACTCGCCACCCAGTTAGGGCAGGGTCAGGGCAAAGTGTTCAGCCCGAACATGCATGATGCCGACGCGACCTTGTTCGCGAACATTTATTGGGAAGGCTTCAACGCTGAGCCCGAGTTTGGCCGAATCGCGCAATCGCTCTATGAGCGACTGCAACGTCATGGCCGACTGTTATTTCCGGCGATTCTGTCTGATGAGGAAGCCGTTTCTCTCCGTACCTTTACTGTGGAAGGTTTGGAGTGCAAGCACTCGCTAACTGAGTCTGCTATTGCCGAGCAGCTCTGCGAGGCGGGCTTCCATGGAATCACCTATGAGCTCGCTTCCGAAGTGCCTGTCTCCATTCAGGATGGCATTGAGTTCCGACTGTTCACCGTGAGCGCGTACAAGGGTAAGGCCGGCGTGTGCCTCGACCAGGGGCATGCCGTTATCTACAAAGGCCCCTGGAAACATACCGTCGACGACGACGGCCATACCTACCAGCGCGGCGTCCGTACAGCGGTGTGCGAAAAGACCTTCAATCTGCTGATGTCCGCGCCTTACCAAGGCCAATTCATCCCAGTGCGTTGCTATGTCGAGCCAGCCTTGGACAAGAGCGGCTTCTTCGACTGCAACACGCCTTCAGTTCGAGATCCCAAGGTCACCAAAGGGCTTGTACCTATCGCAGGCTCTGCCGAGGAATCGTGCTGCGCTGATGGTACTTCGTGCTGCTAATCCGGAGATGTGAGTAATGACTTCTGCAATTGAAAACACAATCATCGCCGACTACAACGAGGCGTTGAGCAACGGCAACGTTGTCCTTGAATCGCAACTCACTGAGAGCTGCTGCAGCGACGCTTATGGTGCCCAGTACCTGAAAAACATTCCGAAGCGAATCATCGAGGCCAACTTCGGGTGCGGTAACCCGACCAAGTATGTGCGTGAGGGTGATGTCGTCCTGGACTTGGGGTCAGGGGCTGGCCTGAATTGTTACGTAGCTGCCCAAATCGCCGGCAGTAAGGGTGCTGTCTTTGGTATCGACATCAACCCAAGCATGTTGCTGATCGCTCGTGAAGAAGCGAATGCCTTTCAGAAGGCAACGGATAGCGCACCATTGCGTTTCTACAAGGCATCCGCGAGCAACCTGAAAGTCGATCAGGAGCTCGCCGAAGAGCGTCTGCGTTCGGAACCTTGTGCTGACTGGGCATCGTGGAAAAACTTTGAACAGTTCATCAGCGATAGCTCCGAGTCCAAGCCTCTTATCGACAGCCAGTCTGTCGATCTGGTGATCTCTAACTGCGTGATCAATCTGGTTGGCGAGACTGAAAAGCAGAATGTTTTCGCCGAAATTTTTCGGGTACTGAAACCAGGCGGACGCTTTGCAATTTCTGACAACGTTTCAGATATCGCCATTCCTGATGAGTTGAAACGAGACACTAAGCTGTGGTCGGCCTGCTACTCCGGCGTGCTTCAAGAACAGGACTTCTACAAGCAGCTTCAAGAAGTCGGTCTGACGGGAATAAAGATTGAGGCGAGGAACGACGCCTCAACCAAGCGAATAGGCTCTGTCCGGTTCTACTCCGTCACTGTTACTGGTACCAAGCCTGAAGTTCAGAGCGGGAAGACTGTGACGGTGATCTACCGAGGGCCTGGGCTTGAACTCACCGGTGATAGCGGCAGGGTTTACAAGCGCGGTGTGCTCACGGAGTTGGCCTCAGAAGATGCCTACCTGTCCGCAGACGATGCGCTGTATGTAGTAGAAGGAAGTCTGCCCGTTAAGCCCAAGTCTTGCTGCTCGTAACAGCGTCTGCGGCTACGAGCCAGCTCAGTAGCCGCTACCCCTCAAATCTCTCCTCATAGGCCTATCCAATGAGTACTTCACGGAAGATCTTGGCTGAGTTTCTCGGCACAGCAGTGCTGCTTTGCACCGTGATCGGTTCTGGAATCATGGCTCAGCGCCTGGCGAACGGTAACGATGCGCTAGCGCTTCTTGCCAATGCGCTGGCAACTGGCGCGAGCTTGTATGTACTGATCGTGTGCTTCTCCACTTTTTCCGGTGCGCACTTCAACCCGGTGGTCTCTGTAATCGATTATTTGCGCGGAGGACTGAGCAGTAAGCAACTTGGCCCCTACGTGGCGGCTCAAACAACGGGTGCAATCTTCGGGGTATTCGCTGCGCATTTCATGTTCGAGCTGCCTGTGGTCGAGTTCTCCCATCATGTTCGCACAGGGCCATCGCAATGGTTCAGTGAGTACCTGGCAACGTCGGGATTGGTGCTGACAATTCTGCTGTGCGATAAATATCACAAAGCAAAAGTGCCTCAGGTGGTTGCCGCGTATGTTGTCGCAGCCTACTGGTTCACGTCCTCCACGAGCTTTGCGAATCCGGCGGTGACGATTGCTCGCGGATTCACCGATACATTCTCGGGGATACGGATATCAGACGTACCGCCATTCATCATTGCGCAGTTTTTCGGTGGGCTAACGGCGCTGTTCCTGGCGAAGGTTCTCGGTGGTAAAGAGGTCGTAGTGGATATCCCGCAGCCTGGTCTCCACGAGCAGAAGCTACCAATTCAGTGAACGGTGCTCTCTGCGGTTCGTGGATGTGGTGAGCCCGTCTGAGGCAAAGTTCACGGTTCTATCGCGACATTCTGAAGGGCTGGGCCTAGGTGGTTCAGCCCTTCAAACGCGGTTCTTTAAGGGGCAGCAAGGAAAGACATGAATTATAAAGTGAGGATTGCTACACCCGCTGATGCCTCTGACATCCAGGCTATCTATGCGCCGATGGTTTTGGACACGGTCATTTCGTTTGAGCTGACGCCACCGACTGTCGATGAGATGGCAGCACGAATAGCCGCAACACTGCCAACGTATCCCTATCTGGTAGCAGAGATGGACGGCAAGGTCGTTGGATACGCTTATGCCAGCCAGCATCGAGCCAGGGAAGCCTATCGTTGGTCGGTGGATGTCACCGTGTATGTCGACCCGTCAGTGCACCGAAAAGGGGTTGGTCGTGCCCTTTATCAGCAGCTTCTACCAGTCCTAGAGAAACAGGGGTTTCATGCAGCCTATGCCGGCATCGCCTTACCCAATGCGGGAAGCATAGGTATTCATGAAGCGCTAGGCTTCACCCACATCGGCACCTACCCTGAGGTTGGGTACAAATACGGCCAATGGCATAGCGTGGGTTACTGGCGCAAACCACTTGGTACGGTGACGCCGCCAACAGAAATCATTCCCTTCAGCGACTTAAAGGGAGAGTAGAAACGCAGGTTCAACTCTCTGCCTCAGCGCCTTCCTCGTCGATGACTCTTGGTCCGGCGGCTGACCAGCCGTCGGTGCTGACAAAACTACGTGAAAGCCGCGTCGTTACTGGCTGAGACAGTTTTAATTCTCTATCGTATCCGTCCGGATTGGCATTTTAGGTGGTTGCGACAGTTTTGCGATTCCTCTCAACGAGTCTGCAGGCCGCAAAAACCGTGATGCTCCCGCGACAGTTTTAATTCTCTAAATTCACCGCTGGGTCTCCAGACTCGACCCAGCCCCACGAACGGACGCGACATCGATGGACACTCCCTTCTCCCCAATCCACGCCCGTTTGAACAATCGCCACTTTACGGTCGCGAACAACGCCCACGGGCTATCCGGTGCCGGCACGGTGTTACATTACCTTGTCGAAAGCGATGCCATTTCCGGCACTTACCAAGGCGGTCGAATCCGCATGGGCACGCAGGTCGGGCGCGTGACAGGCGCCGATACCATCGAGTTGCTGTATCAATGCCTGACGCTTGAGGGCGAGCTGCTGGCCGGTTGGTCGCGTGGCACGGTAGGCGTGGATCAGGCCGGGCGTGCCACTTTGAGCTTCGTGTGGGGATGGTTGTCGGGCGCGACGGGCGGTGGGGAGTCGAGCTACGTGGAGACTAGTGCTTAGCGGTTAAGCGCGTTTGCCCGATCACGGCACAAACTCCACCCTCAGCCCCCGGCTCGCACTGCGCCCCTGATCATCACTGACCCGCAATCGATACTCCCCCGACTTGCCCGGTCGCCAATTCAGTGTGGATTGCGGCGGGCCTTGGCCGATCAGGGTCTGGTCGGCAAACCAGTACAACGTCGTCGCGTCGCTGGCCGCGTTGGCATTCAGTGCAATGCTCTCCTGCGGCTGGGACAGGCGCAGTTGGTAGCTCACCTGGGTCAGCGGCGAGCGGATCTGCGGGGCTTCGCTCTGGTCGCTGATGCGGTTGGGCTGGCAGTTTTTCATCACGCTGGGCGGCGTGCGTCGAGCCAGGCCGGCGGCGCGGTACAGGCGTTGTACGTCGCTGGGCCAGAACTCGAAGACCTCTTCGCGGGTGTACTGCGGGTCGAACGGCGGGCAGGCGGCTTTGCCGGTGCGGGTGTCGATCAGCACCGGGCGGTGCAGGTTGGACACGCGAATCGGTGAGACGCCGGGGATGTACCAGGTCTTGCGGGTTTGCGGGCACCAGCGGTTGGGCAACTCGCCGGAGGCTGCGCAGACGTCGATGCGGATCAGCCCGGGCGGCGGCTTGTCGGGTTTGATCTGCACGTTGGGCAAGGCCAGGGGCAGGGCGTCGGCGATGCGGAAGAACAGCGGCGCGGCGGTTTTGGCGCCGATGAACGCGGGGTTTGGTCGCCCGTCGAAGTTACCTACCCACACCACCAGCACGTAGGGGCCGACCAGGCCGGCGCTCCATGCATCGTGAAAGCCCCAGGAGGTGCCGGTTTTCCAGGCGGTGCGCCAATGTCGGCCGGGCAGGCCATCCGGGCGCGGGTTGCGGCGCAGCATGTCGCGCACCATGAAGGCGGCTTGAGGCGTCAGCAGCGCTGGGCCACTGGCCTGGGGCTGTTCCTGCACATAGCGTAAGGGCCGCAGGTGCCCGTCGCCGGCCAGCATCAGATACAGCCGCGCCAGCTCTTCGGGCGTCATCTCGCCGCCGCCGAGGGCCAGGGCCAGGCCGTAATGGCTTTCACCGCGCAGGCCCTTGATGCCGGCGCGTTGCAACAAGCCGTATAACGAAGGCGCCTTCACCTGGCTGGCGAGCCACACGGCGGGGATATTGCGGCTACGGATCAACGCATCGCGCGCCGTCAGTGGCCCGACAAAACTGCCGTCGAAATTCTCCGGTTGGAAGTAGCCGAAGTTACTGGGTAAATCCTTGAGGATGCTCATGGGGTGGATCACCCCCTGGTCCAGCGCCAATCCGTAGAGGAACGGTTTGAGCGTCGACCCCGGCGAACGCCGCGCCAGCACGCCATTGACCTGGCCATGGATGCCTGTGGATAAGTAATCCGCCGAGCCCACCAGTGCTTTGACGCTCTGGTCGCGGCTGTCGATCAGGATCGCCGTGGCGTTTTCCACCCCGGTACCGCGCCGTTCGGCGATAAAGCCGCTGATCAGGCGTTCGAGCAATTGTTGCAAGGGCAGGTTGAGGGTGCTGTTCAACTCGTTACCCGCTTGGGACGCGAGCAACTGTTCGCTCAAGTGCGGCGCCAGAAACGCGATCTGCTGGCGGTTGCGCGCCTCGATGGGCAAATCCAGCAGGCTGTCGTTGCGCGGGTCCTGTGGATAAGTAGCGCGCCAGTCGTTCATCAAGCGCAGCCGTGCGTTTTGCAGCGATGGCCCGAAGCGTGCGCGCCGCCCGGGCTGCTGGGGGATCACCGCGAGTGCCAGCGCTTCGGACAACGACAACTGCGCCGCCGACTTGCCGAAGTAGATGCGACTCGCCGCCTCGGCGCCTTCGATATTGCCGCCCATGGGCGCCAGGTTCAGGTAGGCCTCAAGGATGTCGTGCTTGCTGTAGCGCGCTTCCAGCCACAAGGCCAAGGCCATCTGTTGCAGCTTGCCCGGCACTTGGCGGGTGTTGAGGTCCCACAGGCGCCGCGCCAGTTGCATGCTCAGCGTCGAGCCGCCCTGGCGCTGGCCGCCGCTGTAAGTGGCCATGGCCGCCCGCAGCAACGCCGGGGGATTGATCCCCGGGTGCCAGTAGAAATTACGGTCTTCCTTGAGCAGCAAGGCCTCGATCAATGACGGAGAAAACCGCTCCAGCGGTAGCCATAAGCGATATTGCCCGTCATCCGCCAAGGTCATGCGCAACAGCGAGCCATCGTCGGCCAGCACCACCCTCGACGATGTCACCGCCTGTTCCAGCGGGGCATGCGGCCACAGCCGCAGCCCCGCCAGCAGTACCGCCGCTGCCAGCAGCGGCGTCAGGCGCTTAAGGCTTGGTAATTTCAAGCTGGCCTACTTTGCCGCGCCCTTGCAGGGTGGTTTCGTACATGCCTTCGGCGTAGGCCGGTGGCGTATTGAAGGTGCCTGCGTTGGTGGCGCGCACGCGGTACACGAAAGTGCCTACGTCACGCAGCGCGGTGCCGTACAACACCACCCGATCATCGCGCACGTCCACGTAGTCCGGCTGCCAGTTGCTCAGTTCGGCTTCGCCGATCGGCGCTTGCCAGGCGTCAGACGGTTCGCTGTCTTCTACGTATTCAGCTTCCTCGCCTTCACTGTCCTCGGTGCTGGCGGCTTCCGGCTCCGGCGGCAAGTTATACACAGGCTCGACGCCACCGGGCAGCAGGTCGACCACCGCCACTTGCTGCACTTGATCGCGGTCGGTCGCTCTCAGGCGCAGGCGCACCAGGAACTCATCGCCCACCGCGACTTTGCTCACCGGCTCGCCGTTGAGGTCGAGGTACTCGTGGATGATTTCCAGGCCATTGTTGATCGGCTTGAGCTTGGCGCCTTTATCAAAGCCGGCTTCGCTGAGCATGTAGAACGCTGCCGGGCCGTCGGATTTTTCCAGCAGCAACTTTTGCGTGGCGCCAGGCACGGCGGCACGCGGCGGCTGGCCGGCCATCTCCAGCAGTTGTTGCTGCTTGTCGCCCAGCCACGCGCTGGCTTTGAGGGTCATGTCGCTTTGCGCACGCTGGCCATAGTTGTCCAGGGCGCGCAGTAACAGCGCCGCCGACAGCGAGTTGTAACGTTGCTCGTTAAGGCGCTTGCCGAGTTTATCCAGCAGCGCTGTCGGCACATCGTCCAGCAACTCGGGGAAGTGCCGCGCCAGCAGGTGCAGGTGTTCGGCGTCATGCACCAATGGGTCGTAATACAGGCCGTCGCTGTTCCACTTATCCACAAGCGAACGCCATGGGATCTTACGGAACAGCGTATCGGCTTGGCGATCCTGCTTGAGCAGCTTGTAGCTGGCGGCCAGGTAGGCGGCGCCCAGGTCATTCTGCCAAGTGTCCTTGAAGTAGCTCTCGTAGCGCTCACGGATGTCGCTCAAGGCGCCGCTCACCAGAATCCCCTGACGGCTCAGCAGGTAACTGGCGTAGGCGCGGTTGCGCAATTCCGACAGGCCTTCGCTCGGGCCGTTGGCCAGGTCCGTCAGATAAGTATTGGCCCGTACTAGCAGATCTTCCGGCACCGGCAGCCCGCGTTCCTTGGCTTCGATCAGGAAGTCGGTGGCGTACAGGCTGGCATACGGGGCCACGTCCGGGTTGGCTGCCCACAAGCCGAAACCGCCGGCCTGGTTCTGGCGCTGGCGCAACATCCGCACCGCGCCGGCGAAGGCTTGTTCGGCCTCGGGCGCGTTGCCACCCCAGATCAACGCCGGCATGGCCTTGGACACCAACTGCTCGGTGCAGGCGTAGCCGTAGTCATCCAGGTAATGCTTGAGGCCGTTGGCCCACACCAGCGGCGACGCTGCCATACCCAATTGCACATCGCGCAGTTGGCTGAACAGTTCGCGGGTGGGCTTGAGCTCTTTGCTGGCGCTGTCGAAACGGCCCAGGCTCAAGGCCACGCGATGTTCGCTCAGGGGGCGGATCGAGGTGGTTTCTGCCACCTGAATGCGCTTGCCATTCGGCAACACGGCGATAAAGCGCAGATCTGCCGAGCCGAGGGTGTCGCCGACCTTGATCTTGAACTCGGCGGTGCCTTCCTTGCGCGGTTGCAGTGACAAGGTGCTGCCTTTGTCGCCCTGCACGTTGAGGCCGTCGCTGGTCTGCACTTCAAACTTCACATCCGCCGCCGCATCGAGGTTGCTGAACACCCCGGCGCTCACGTTGAACACATCCCCCGGCGCCACGAAAGCCGGTACGTTTGGCGTGATCACGAGCGGTCCGCGCACCTCGGTTGTGGCCTCGCTGACGCCCACGCTGTCGGCATCCACCGCCACCGCGAACAGGTGCAGCTTGCCGTTGAAACTGTCGGGCACCTGGTAATGCAGCACGGTGTCGCCGGCCGGCAAGTCCACCAGCCCGGACCACCAGGCCACGGGCGGCTGATGTTTACGCTTGAACGGGTTGAGGTGATTGGCCAGCGCGCCTTCGGTATCGCCACCGGGCGCGGCCCCACTGAGCAGACGGCTGAGTTCCGGCAGGATCAGGTCAAGAATCTGACTGGTGCCGACTTCCAGCGCACGCTTCTGGAAGAAGAAGCCCAACGGGTCCGGCGTCTGGTAGCGCGCCACTTGCAGGATGCCTTCGTCCACCGCATACACCACCGCACGGCCCGGGCGGTCGGCGTTGACCTTGATATCCAGGGTCTGCCCCGGTTCGATCTGCGCCGGGCCGTCAACCTTCAATGGCATGCGCCGCGCATCCAGGTTGATGCTGAACGGCACCACGCCATAGGACAGCGGGCTCATGTAAACCTCGGACGAACCGATGTCGCGCACGAACTGCACGTTGACGTAGGCATTGCCCTCAAGCCCTGCGGGCACGCGGATATGTTGCACGCTGTTGGTGCTGTCGGCCTTGAACCACTGCTGGGTGTAGACCTTGTCGCGCTCGATGGTGATCAGGCCCGCCCCGGTGTACGGCGCGCGGACACTGATTGCGATCTCATCTCCCGTCGCGTAACTGCGTTTATCCAGGCGCAGTTGCAGCTCGGCGTTGCGCTCCAGGGAGCGCGAGGTGTTGCCACGCCCGGCCACGCTGTAGTCGATCTGGTTCAGCAGCTTGCCGTTGGCGTCTTTGAGTTGCAGGGTGAAATCGCCTGGGGTGGCAGTGTTCAGGGTTTGCTTGGCGCCGTCCTTGGTCATCACCAGCGGCGAGGCCGGCTGGCTGATGTTTTTGATCCGCGATTCATATTTGTAGGTGCCGTTGGACTGTTTCACCAGCACCGAGACGTAGCGGTGCTCGACCACTTCGCTGGTCAGGCCGTCCACCGCCAGCGGTGTGAGATCCGGCGCGACGGCCAACCATTGCACCTGGCGTGGGGCGTCCTTGGCGACATACGACAGCGAGTCCTGACTTTTCACACCCACCAGGTAGGGCGCAGACGACACCAGCAACGCACTTTGCGCTGCCACATTGCGCCCGCCTTCGGCCTCGAACACCTGGGTCATCACCTGCAGGCGGTAAGTGCTGTTGGCGAAGCGCTGCAGGTTGAGGTCGAGCACGGCTTGGCCGTTGTCATCGACGGTGCTCTCGGCGAGGTCTTCGGTGCTGGCCTCTTCCAGCGTGTCGTTGAGGCGGAAGCGGTAATCGGGGTAACGCTCAAATGCCGCGAGCGTCGGGCTCAGGGACATCTTCGCCGTCACGCGCCGGCCGGACGCCGGGGCGCCGAACAGGTGCATTGCGGTGACCTTGGCCAGCACCTGGTCCGGTGCAATCCAGCCCGGCACCGGCGTGTCGTGCAGGCTCAGGCTGACCTTCATGCGGTCCGGCTCGAAGTCGCGGACCTTGAAGCTGACACTGCCCAGGTCGGTGCGGGTCTGTTTTTCGCCGAGCAGTTGCAAGGTCGCGGTGTAATCCCCGGCGGGGGCCACTTCGCTGCTGGGGAAATCAAAGGTTTCAAAACCGCTGGCGGACAGCTTCAGCGGCTGGCGAATCACTTCCAGGCCGCGCGGGTCGGTGATTTGCAGCTCCACCGGCAGGCCTTGCAGGGCGCCTTTCCAGTTGCCGCTGCGCACGATCATGCCCAGGTGCGCGGTTTCGCCGGGCCGGTACAGGCCACGGTCGGTGAACAGGTAGGCGCTGAGGCGATCGATCGCACCGTCTTCTTGCAAACCACCTACATCAAAGCGCGACAAATCCAGCTGCTGGGACTGACGGGCAATCGGCAGGAAAGATTGGTCATTGCCGCGACTGACCACATACATCAGCGGCGTTTTCTCACGGCGCAGTTCATCGAGTTTGGCGAAATGCGCGTGGCCTTCGGCGTCGGTGTGGCCGCTGGCGACCGGCAAACCGTTACGGCCGATGATGTCGACTTGCGCGTCGGCCACCGGCGAACCATTGCCGATGGACTGCACATACACGTCATGGCTGCCGTCGCTGGAGCGCTTGGCGATGATCCCGAGGTCCGTCACCACGATAAAGCGCAGGTCGCTGGTGCTGCTGCGGGAGTAGTCGAATGTGCGCTCGGCCGGGTCATCCTGTGGGCTGAGCTTGAGTACGAAAATACCGCGCCGGCCGCCGTTGGCGCTCAGGTAGCGGCTGAGATCGACGTTGTCGTAGACGGTTTTCGCCGGGTCGTTGGACGACAGCGGAATATCCAGTGACTGACGCTCGACCATGCGGTCGAAGTACTCATTGCCGAAGTTCGGCCGCGCAAAGCTGCCGCTGCTCTGGTCCACCAAATGTTGCAACTGGTTGGGCAGCAGGCGAGCGATTTCCACATGGGCGCCGGGCACGCCACGGGCCATGAAGCCCAGGCGTTTTTCGCCGGTGAGGCTGAGCAAGGCGCCGTCAGACAGGAACTGCAGCGTGCGCGGATAGGCCGGCATGCTGATCAGCGACGCCGTAGGGTTTTTCGCCAGGTAGCCGCCAATGGCTTCCAGGTTCGCGGGCACGCGCACATACAGCGCACGACCGGCCGGGGCCTTGAACTTGAACGCGTGCAGGGTGTTGAGCGGTTCGACGCTGGGCACGTGGGTCAGGTTGATCTTGGTGCTACGGGCCAGCAGCGCGTCGTCGATGTCGTTGCTGTTATAGGGGCGCGTGTCGTCCTCAGCTTTTTCCGGCAACAGCCACGCCTGGACCTTACCGGCGATGGTGTCATCGGCCACGGCACTGGAGCTGCTGAACATCAACACCGGCTCGGGTTCGCCGCGTTCGTTGTCGACAAAGCTCACTTCGGCAGCGGTAAACGTCAGGCGGTAGCGGCCGGGCACGGTGACTTCGGCCACCAATGGCGCGTTGCTGGCGTTGCCACCGTCACGGGCTTTGATGCCTTCGTCGAGCTTGGCGCTGACGGGCGTGCTTTCCAGTGGGGTGGCCAGGGCGGCGGAGCGTACATAGGCGTTGAGCTGGGTCTCGTCGAAGGTGATTTCCGGGCGATTGGGTAACTGGGCGTCGCGGTAGGCGAGGCCTTTGCCGAGAATGATCGAAACCCGCTTGCGCAGGCTTTCTTCGTCGACCGGGTGGGAAAAGCGGAAAGTCGCCACCAGTTGTTTCAGCGTCGGGTTGGACGGGTCCTGATACAACTCGTTCTGCGAAAGGCTCGCGCGAAACGGCTGGGTGGAGAACTGGCCGCTGTACTCGCTGAGCAACACGCCGTCGGCGAGCAGGTTTTTCTTCGCCAAATCGAAGGTGTAATGGGCGTCGATGGGCCAGTCTTTTTCCGGTGTGAACAGCAACGTGTGGTCATCGGACCAGCGCCAGGCACCGGCCACAGCGGGTTTAAGGGTAATGCCTGCGGTGACCGGCTTGCCTATCGCCGCCAAGGGGGCGACGGACTCGGCAAAACGCACCTGCAGGTTATCCACAACGGCGGGTTGCTGGGTGTAGTCAGTCAGGTTGGGTTTGTGCAGCGAATAACCCACGGTGTGCGGCTGCGGCAGGTTGGAGTACCAATGCCAGCCATAGAACCCGGCGGCGGCCAGCAGCACCAGGCCCAACACCCCGGCACCGGCCTGGCGCGGATAAGCACGGGCCTTGCTCGCCAGGTTCAGCCCGCCACGGCCGATGGCACGCAGCCAGAACGGCGGCCGCCATTGGCCGAACAGGGCACCCACCACAGTCATTAACGCACCGAACAAGCGGCGACAGATCGTTTTTAACGCGTCAAACATGGTGAGCATCCCTGGCTAAGTGCGACGTATCTTACACGCGTCTTTAAGACAAACGATGAGGTCGATACGTCGCATCGTGGGGGGATGTTTATGGGGGGCTGGGATTCACATGTTGATCTTCGTCAGGCTTGAGGGCGCTGTTTGTCAGGTCCACCAATAGCGCACCAGATGAAAGAAAATCGGCGCCGCAAAGCACACCGAATCCAGCCGATCGAGCATTCCGCCGTGCCCCTCGATCATATGCCCCCAGTCCTTCACGCCACGGTCGCGTTTGATCGCCGACATCACAATGCCGCCGGCAAACCCCAGCAGGTTGATCAGCAGCGCAATCAAGAACGACTGCCACGGGTTGAACGGCGTGGTCCACCACAGCGCGGCGCCGATCAGGGAGGAGAGCAGGATGCCGCCGACAAAGCCTTCGACGGTTTTCGACGGTGACAGGTTGGGCGCGATCTTGTGTTTGCCGAACAGCTTGCCGCACACGTACTGCAGCACGTCCGACAGTTGCACCACGATCACCAGGTAGGCGATCAGCAGCAGGTTGCGGCCTTCATAACCGGGGATGTCGAGGGTGAGCAGGGCGGGCACGAAGGACACGCAGAACACCGCGATCATCAGGCCCCATTGCACCTTCGAGGCGCGCTCCAGGAAGTGTGTGCTGTCGCCGCCGAGGGAGGCGAGGATCGGCAGCAGCAGGAACACGTACACCGGGATGAAGATCGAGAACAGCCCGTACCAGTCGGCGTAGATCAGCAGGTATTGCAGCGGCAGCGCCAGGTAGAACGCGGCCACCAGGGCCGGGTAGTCGCTGCGCCGGGTGGGGGTGAGGGTGAGGAATTCGCGCAGGGCGTAGAACGAGACGGCGTAGAACAGCAGGATCACTGCGCCGGTGCCGAGCCAGAAGGCGATGCCGATCACCACCACCATCACCCACCAGGCGTTGATGCGGGCATTGAGGTTGTCGATCACCGCATTCGGCGTGCCACGGGTGCGCAGCTTGAGGATCAGGCCGATCAGCGAGGCGAGTACCAGGATCGCGCCGATCCCGCCGAACAGCATCAGGGTTTGGCTATCCATGTCAGAAATGCTCCGGTGCGAGGGCGAGCAGGGCGTCGCGGGTGCGGGCAAGGAAGGCCGCTTTGTCTTCGCCGTCTTCCAATTGCAGTGGGGCGCCGAAGCTGGTGGTACACAGCAAAGGCAGCGGCAGGACGCGGCCCTTGGGCATGACCCGGTTGAGGTTGGCAATCCACACCGGGATCAATTCGGCCTGTGGGTAACTTTTTGCCAGGTGATACAGGCCGCTTTTAAACGGCAGCAAGCCATCCTCCAGATTGCGTGTGCCTTCGGGAAAGATGATCAGCGAGTCGCCGCCTTCCAGCGCGGCGAGCATGGGCTGCAAGGGGTTATCCACAGGGTCTTTGCGTTCACGGTCGATCAACACGCCGTTGAATACGCGGCGGATGATGTAGCGGCGCAGCGCACTTTTATTCCAGTAGTCACTGCCGGCCACCGGGCGCGTGAATTTGCGCAGGTTCTGCGGCAGCGATGCCCACAGCAACACAAAGTCGCCGTGGCTGCTGTGGTTGGCGAAATAGATGCGTTGCACCGGCAACGGCGCGCATCCCAGCCACAGGCTGCGGGCGCCGGTGACGGTGCGGGCCATCGAGGTAATCAGGGTGGCAACCACGGGTTCGAACATGAGGATTCCTTATCCGGCGAAAGGTAGCCAAGGGCTGGCGAGGATCACGCCCAGGGTCAGCAGCACTTGCGCGCCGAGCAGCCAGGCTTGCTTGCGCAGCAATTTGAGGGCGCCGCGACGGCGTTCGGTCCAGGGCCGGCCGGCGCGTTTGGGCGACTGCAGGCCGAGGGTTTGCAGGGCCTGGTCGAGGTCCGGGGTGCGTTCGGTGTCGCGGGCGAGCAGGGTGAACAGGTCGGCGTCGAAGGCCACGCGCAGTGCCCAGTACTTCTGCAGCAGGCCGAGGATAATCATCCACAGGCTGAGCAGTAGGCAGATCGGCGCGACGCTGGCCATCAACAGTTGCGCCAGGCCGAATAACACGCCCAGCAGCGTCAGGCCTGTGGATAACTGATCCAGTGAGCGGCCACGGCGCAGCAGGCTGGCGACGACCTGAAGTTCCATATCAGCAGGCATGGGGCAAGGCCTCCAAGGCATGGCGATGAGCGGGATGCAGGACCACCTGGGTCCGTGCTGTACGAATAATAGCCAGTGCTTGATCCACCGTGGCGGCGCGCCCGCTGTGCAGCAGCCAGGCGGCGACGGCGGTAGCGCTGCGCGAATAGCCGAGGGCGCAGCACACCAGCACGGCGCCGCTGGCGCGCAGACGTTCGATGGCTTGCGCCGCTTGCAGGCATTCGGCGGGGGTCGGCGCGATCAGGTCGAGTACGGGGACGCATTGATAGGCGCGGCCCTGTGGATTAATCGGCAATTCCGCGCACAAATCGACGATGGCCGTGAATGAACCTTGCTCTCGCGCGGTAGGCAGCCGCCCGAGCCAGACGTTATCCACAATCAGGTCGGGTTGTGGATGCGTGCGTGTCCACCACCGCGAATTGAGCCACGCCGCGGCCAGATACGGTGCATACAGCCAACGCGCGGCGGGGGTCAGTTGACCGTCGGCACGTTTCTGGAAACCTGGCGCGCCGAGGACGACGTAATTCGCCTTGATCAGCCCCAGGGACAGCGCCGGCCACAGCAGCCACAGCCACCCGCCGCCGAGGGTAAACGCGAGGATGATCAGCGCCAGCGCGCCCAGGCCATAGCGCAGCCCCAGCCGCCAGCGCGTGGAATCGCGGGTCAGCCGCGCATTCAACAGCGGGCTCGGGTGTTCCAGCGGCCACAGCCACACGCACAGCCAACCCGCCAGGGCGCCTGTGGGTAAGTCAATAAAGTGGTGTTGATAAGTGGTCAGCACCGAAACCCCGATCAGCGCGAACCAGCCGTGTACCAGCCAACGCCAGGCGCCCTGGGTGTGACGTTGGTACATGATCCACAGGATCACCAGCAGCGCGATATGCAACGACGGCGCCTGGTTGAACGGTTTATCGAAACCGGCCAGCACGGCAAACAGCCAGCCGAACACGCCGTCCAGCTCCGGTCGTTCGAAGGTGAAGCGCAGCGGCCAGATCAGGAAGCAGCTCACGGCGATGAGCTGCGCACTCAGCAGGCGCAGCGCATGTTGCTTCAGTTCATGGCGGCTGTTGGGCAGCAGCAGGGAGAAACCGTAGAGCAGGTCGATGGTCCAGTAGGGCACGATGGTCCAGGCCCAGAACGGCATGTGGGTTTCCCAATCGAACACCAGCGTGCCGACGTCGCTGCGCTGGCTGGTGACCCATGTGGCAAAGCCATAGGTGCTGAAAAACAGCGGCGCTAACAGCAACAGCCACAGGAACGCGGGCTTTAACAGGCCGGGCTCGCGCATGTTCAGATCTTCTGCGCCAGGGACACGGTAAAGATGCCCCACTCATCCACCCGCTGGGTGATCTTGCGGAAACCGGCGGCTTGCACCAGTTGATCCATTTCTGCCTGGCTGCGCCGGCGCATCACCCAGGCCTGGCCCTGGCGATGGCTGGTCAACGCGCGGGCGATCAGTTCCAACTGCGGGTGCCACGGCTGGCCGGTGTAGACCAGATAACCGCCGGGCTCCACGGCTTCGGCCAAGCCCGCCAGCGAACCGCCGACCATGGCGTTGTCGGCAAACAATTCATACAGCCCGGAGACCACCGCCAACGTCGGCTTGGGCGCCAGCGCCGCCAGGTCCGCGCGGTCGAACGCGTCGCCTTTGACGAATTGCGCGATATCCCCCAGGCCTTTTTCGCGAATCAGTGCGCCACCGTCGCGCACGTTGATGTCGCTGTAGTCGCGCAGCAGGATCGATTCCGGCAGCGGCGAAACGCCCTGCAAGGCTTCGAGAATGTAGCGACCGTGGCCGGCGGCGATATCGACGATGCGCACTTCGCGGTCCGCTGTGCGCAACTGGGTCATGGCCAGGCGCAGCAGCTCTTCGACGTTCAGCTTGCGCTGGCGAATGCCGCGCCAGCCGATGGAGTTGAGGTAGTTGCTGTCGATCATCCGGCCCAGCCGGCCTTTGCCGGTGGGCGTGTTGCGGTACACGTAGTCCAGGGTGCTGCCGGAGTCGAAACCGGTGTCGAAGCCCAGCTTCACGCCGTCTGACAGCGTTTTGCCCAGGCCCATGCTGGCGCGGGTCATACGCCAGTACAGGTCGCGCAGGGAATTGCGCGGCAGCGGCGCAGCGAGGGATTCGGATTCGGCGCAGGTGGCGCCCAGCTTGTCGGCATCGAGCAGCGAGGCGCGGTCCAGCGGGTGCGTGAAGTTTTGCAGGATAAAACGCCGGGCGCTGCTCACGGCCACGGCGCGGTCGCGCTCGCCGAGGGTGTCGTGGAAGAAGCCGGGGAGGATATGCAGTTCTTTTTTCAGGCTGCCGAGGCGGTCGAAAAACTGTTGTTGGGGTTTGCGATGCACCACGAAGTCGGAGCCAGAGATCAGCAGTTGGGTCGGCACCTGGATCGCCTGGGCATCGGCGACAACCCGGTCGGCCGCTTCGTACAGGCCGAGCAGCACATTCACCGAAATCGCCTTGGTGATCAGCGGGTCGCTGTCGTAGGACGCAACGCGTTCCGGGTCGTGGCTGAGGAACTTGGCCTTGACGTAACTGTTGACGAAAAAGTTGCCGCGAAACTTGCGCATCAGCGCCAGGCCCGGCCGGGCGAAGGGCACGTACAGTTTGACTTTGAATGCCGGGGAGGCGAGCACGAGCGCGCGGATTTTCGGCGCGTAGTCGTGGACCCAGGTGGCTGCGATCACCGCGCCGACGCTTTGGGCGATGACTGCAGTATTTTCGGCCTCGACGCCGTAAGTGGTGCCGATGTGGTCGCAGAACGTCTGCACGTCGCGGGCGCTGGTGGCGAAGCTGGGGCTGTCGCCGCGCTCGCCGGGAGATTGGCCGTGGCCACGGGCGTCCCAGGCGAAGAAGTCGAAATGCGGCAGGTTCAGTTCATCGACCAGGTGGGCGATGCGCCCCGAATGCTCATGGCCGCGATGGAACAGCAGGATCGCCTTGCGCGGCTCGCCGTCCGCTGGGGCGGTAGCCGGCCAGTGCCGGTAGAAAAGCTCGACGCTATCATGGGTACTGAAGGTGTGTTCTTGCTGTTCGCGCATCGCAAAATCCTTATGCAGAAGGGGAAATGTGTTGTTCTTCTTTGAGGCCCTGACGCACCCGGTTGACCAGGGTGTAGGCGAGCAGGGCGGCGACCAGCCACATCACCGTGTCGACCCAACCGGCGCCGAGCCAGCCCAACGCCACACCGGTGGCCAGCACGCCGAGGACGAATGCCCGATCACTTTTGCCCATCGGCCCGTCGTAGCGCCGTGACGCGCCGACCATCGGCCCGAGCACCCCGGCGTATTCGCTGAACACCGCCAGCAAGGTCACCAGCAGCACCGGCGCCAGGCTGACGCCGGGGATCAGCGCAAAGGGCAGGATCAGCGCGCTGTCGGCGATCACGTCGCACAGTTCATTAAGGTAGGCGCCCAGGCGCGACTGCTGGCCGAATTCCCGGGCGAGCATGCCGTCGATGGCGTTCAGGGCCATGCGCACGATCATCCACAGCGGGATCAGCGCAAACACCCAGAGGTGTTGGGCAAAGCCGGCGATCAGCAGGCCGACCAGCAGGGAGATGACCCCGGCCAGCACGGTGATCTGGTTGGCGGTGGTGCCGTTGTCATAGAGACGCTGCACGAGGGGGCGCAGCAGGTTTTGAAACCGCGGTTTGAGCTGATAGATCGAAATCATGGGGGTGACGCTTCCTTGTCCGTGAACCCGCGAAAAACTGCTCGGGAGTGTGCCGATTAATCGTAGCCTGCACCAGTGATGGCGCGTGTTTATGGGGGTTTAGTCACGCTCCGGAGCGCGATGAAGAACAAATGTGGCAGGGGGCTTGCCCCCGATGGCGGCGGACCGGCCAACCCATGCATCAACTGACCCAGAGCGATCGGGGGCAAGCCCCCTCCCACAGTGGATCTGTGTTGCATGTAAAGACGGCGTTCAGCGAACAAAAATTTCACGCATTGTGTTATATCGTAACGAATTATGTACAAGCGGGCATGAGTGGATGCAAGTGGATCTAGAAGCTGACGGCGCTTCGGTTGAAGGCCTGCCGCGTTTTCAGCAAGGGCTGTTCCATGCCCGTCGATTGAGGCAAGCCGGTATCAGCCTGACTGCCGTGGCCATCAGCGGCTGGGTGTTGGCGCTGTTTGTTGCGCTGTTTGCACCGGTGTCGATCTGGCCGGTGGTGTTGATCAACTGCGCGTCCGCGCTGCTGGTGCTGGTGGCCGGGTTGCAGTCGGCGTGGTGGGTCGCCGATTGGCGTGCCCAGGCGCTGGAAGCGTCGGCACCTGAGTTACTCGTAGCAGAGGACGAACCCGCCGGCTGGCAGGCGCGCCTGGTGGGGCGTTTTGGCAGAGGGTTGCTGGCCCAGATCGGCGCGCCGGTGTTGTGGCTCGGCGGTTGGTCGTTGTTCGCGCTGGTCAGCATCATCGAGTTCTGGAACCTGGGCTTGCCGGCGGCAGCGGTCGGCCAATCCGCCAGTATCGGCGCCGCGCTGGCCTTGGCATTGGCCTTTGGCCTGCTGGTGTTCGAGCGGCGCCTGGCCCAGGAAACCGCCGCGCAATGGCCGGAAGCCGCGCAGTTGGCGCAACTGAGCCGGGTGGCGATTGCGTGCCTGCTGATCAGCGCGATTTGCCTGCTGTTTGCCAGTGCCGGGTCGGTGTGGCCGCTGCGCCTGGCGACGCTGGTCGGGCTGTTGCCGGCGCTGGTCGCGCTGGAGTTTCTGTTACGGGCCGTGCTGTCACTGTTCAGCCCGCGCCAACCGCGCCTCGAACCGCGCCTGATGGCGCAGAGTTTTATCGCCGGTCTGCTGCGCTGGCCGCCGCAACCGCTGCAGGCCTTGCAGCACGAATTGCACAACCGCTTCGGTATCGACCTGCGCCAGATCTGGGCGTTTACCTACATGCGCCGGGCGTTTCTGCCGGTGCTGCTGGTGGTGCTGGCCGTCGGCTGGGCGCTGACGGGGGTGCATGAAGTGCCCCTGCAAGGCCGTGGGATCTATGAGCGCTTTGGCAAACCGGTGCAAGTCTTCGGCCCTGGCCTGCATGCCGGGTTGCCGTGGCCGTTGGGCCGCGTGCTGAACGTGGAGAACGGCGTGGTGCATGAGCTGGCGACCAGCGTCGGCGAAGCCGCCAGCCCGGAGCTCGCGGCGGCCGAAGGCCCGGCGCCGCTGATCGCCAACCGCCTGTGGGACGCCAGCCATGTGAATGACAAATCCCAGGTGATCGCCAGCAGCCGTGGCGACAAGCAGAGCTTCCAGATCGTCAATATGGATGTGCGCTTCGTCTACCGTATCGGCCTGACCGACCAGGCCGCGCTTGCCGCCACCTATAACAGTGCGGATGTGCCGACCCTGATCCGCAGCACCGCCAGCCGTATCCTCGTGCATGACTTTGCCTCGCGCACCCTCGACGAATTGCTCGGCGAACAACGCACCGGCCTGGCCGACGAGATCGGCCGCGCCGTGCAAGCGGACCTGCAAAAACTCGACAGCGGCGTGGAAATTCTCGCCACGGTGGTCGAAGCCATCCACCCACCGTCCGGTGCCGCCAACGCCTATCACGGCGTGCAAGCGGCGCAGATCGGCGCCCAGGCGCTGATCTCGCGCGAACGCGGCGCCGCCAGCGAACAAACCAACCAGGCCCTGCTGCAAGCCAGCACCGTCCGCGACCAGGCCCAGGCTACCGCGCGCGAGGTCAATGCCGGCGCCCAGGCGGCGGACCTGCGCTTTGCCGCCGAACAAAAGGCCTACGCCAGCGCGGGCAAAGCCTTCGTGCTGGAGCAGTACCTCGGCCAGCTGACCCAGGGCCTGGCCCACGCCAAGCTGTTGATTCTGGATCATCGCCTGGGCGCCGACAGTGCGCCGACGATCGATCTGCGTTCTTTTACCTTGCCGGCCGATCCCTCGATGCCGCGTAAAGCCGTTCAATAAGGAGTCTGTCTGTTGAGCGCTCATTCTCACGATCATGGTCACCACCACCACGGCCACCATCACCACCACCACGGTGATGAACAACCCGCCGGCCCATTCCCTTGGCGGCGCATGGCCTGGGCCGTGCTGCTGGTGCTGTTTGCGGTCGCGGCCGCGAGCCTGGTGCAGGTGCGGTCCGGCGAAGCCACGGTGATTACCCGTTTCGGCAACCCGTCGCGGGTGTTGCTGGAGCCGGGCCTTGGCTGGCGCTGGCCGGCGCCGTTCGAAGCGGCGATCCCGGTGGACCTGCGCCTGCGCACCACCTCCAGCGGTTTGCAGGACGTCGGCACCCGCGATGGCCTGCGCATCATCGTGCAGGCTTACGTGGCGTGGCAGGTGCAGGGCGATGCCGACAATGTGCAGCGCTTCATGCGTGCGGTGCAGAACCAGCCGGATGAAGCGGCGCGGCAGATTCGGACCTTTGTCGGTTCGGCGCTGGAAACCACGGCGGCCAGCTTCGACCTGTCCAGCCTGATCAATACCGATGCCAGCCAAGTGCGCATCGCCGATTTCGAAGCGCAGTTGCGCCAGCAGATCGATCAACAATTGCTCACCACCTATGGCGTGCGCGTGGCGCAGGTGGGCATCGAGCGCCTGACCTTGCCGTCGGTGACGCTCACCGCCACCGTCGACCGCATGCGCGCCGAGCGTGAAACCATCGCCACCGAACGCACCGCCGTGGGCAAGCGTGAAGCGGCGCAGATTCGCTCTGCCGCCGAGCGCGATGCGCGGATCGTGCAGGCCGATGCCACGGTGAAAGCCGCCGACATCGAAGCGCAATCGCGGGTCGAAGCGGCGCAGATTTATGGGCGCGCCTACGCGGGCAATCCCCAGCTGTACAACCTGCTGCGTTCGCTCGATACCCTGGGCACCGTGGTCACCCCGGGCACCAGGATCATCCTGCGTACCGATGCTGCGCCGTTCCGCGCATTGGTGGATGGGCCGAAGGATGTCCAGCCATGACCGAGCGTGACAGCCCGGACAGCCCGTGGATCCAGGCCGGGCGCCTGACGTTCATGGCGCTGTACGCGGTGACGGTGTTGGCCGCCCTGGCCTGGGCGTTTTCCAATGTGCGCCAGATCGACCCGCAGAATCGCGCCGTGGTGTTGCACTTCGGCGCGCTTGATCGGATTCAGAATGCCGGGCTGTTGCTGGCGTGGCCGCAGCCGTTCGAGCAGGTCGTGCTGTTGCCGGCGGCGGACCGGGTGATCGAGCGGCGGGTCGACAACCTGCTGCGTTCCGATGCCGCGGTGCAGGCCGACCGCGTGGCCAGTTTGGCCACGCCGTTGAGCGATGCCCTGGCCGGCTCCGGCTACCTGCTGACCGGCGACGCCGGCGTGGTGCAGCTGGATGTGCGGGTGTTCTACAAGGTCACCGAGCCGTATGCGTTTGTGTTGCAGGGCGAGCACGTGCTGCCGGCGCTGGATCGTCTGGTGACGCGCAGCGCCGTGGCCCTGACGGCGGCGCGGGATCTGGACACGATTCTGGTGGCGCGCCCCGAATTGATCGGTAGCGACAACGGCGCCGCCGAGCGTCGTGAACGGCTGCGCGGCGACTTGGTGCAAGGCATCAACAAGCGCCTGGCGCAGTTGACCGCCAGCGGCTTGGGAGTGGGCATCGAAGTCACCCGCGTCGATGTGCAATCGAGCCTGCCGAGCCCGGCGGTGAATGCCTTCAATGCGGTGCTCACCGCCAGTCAGCAAGCCGACAAAGCCGTGGCGAATGCGCGGACCGACGCGGAAAAACTCACGCAAACCGCGAACCAGCAGGCTGACCGCCTGGTGCAAGTCGCCCACGCCCAGGCCAGCGAACGCCTGGCCAACGCCCAGGCGCAAACCGCCACCGTCGCCAGCCTGGCCCAGGTCAAAGACCCCGGCTTGCTGTTGCGCCTGTACCGCGAACGCCTGCCGAAGATTCTCGGCCAGGCCGGTTCCGTGACCACGGTCGATCCCAAAGACGACTCCCGCTTGATCATTCAGGGAGCCGAACAATGAGCGCGCCCATGCTGACATCCGCCGAGCAGCGCAGCGCCGCCCGGCAATTGACCCTGGCCATGCTCGCCCTCGGTTTGCTCGTGCTGGGCCTGGTGTGGCGCTGGCTGGCGCCGGACCAGAGCGGCGTCAGCCAGTTGCTGCTCGGCGTGGCCTCGCTGCTGGTGGCCGTGCCGGTGATGCGCTCGGCCTGGTACAGCCTGCGTTTTCCGAGCCTGCATGGCATCACCGACCAGCTCATCGCCCTGGCGATGCTCGGCGCGTGGGCCACGGGCGATCTGCTGACCGCCGCGTTGCTGCCGATCATCATGATCTTCGGCCATGTGTTGGAAGAGCGCAGCGTGATCGGCTCCCAGGAAGCGATCCATGCCCTCGGCAAACTGACCCGTAGCCACGCACGCCTGGTGCAGGCGGACGGCAGCATCAGCGAAGTCGACAACGGCACGCTGAACACCGGCGACATCGTCGAAGTGCGCGCCGGCGACCGCGTGCCCGCCGATGGCGTGGTGCTGTCGGGCCAGGCCAGCCTCGACACGGCGCCGATCACCGGCGAGTCGGTGCCGCTGGAAGCCAGTGTCGGCGTGCAAGTGTTCGGTGGTGCGATCAACCTCGACGGGTTGTTGCGCCTGGAGGTGACCCGCACCGGCAACGAGTCGACCCTGGGCAAAGTCATCGCCCTGATGCAGAACGCCGAACGCTCCAAGCCGCCGATCACGCGGCTGCTGGAGCGCTACGCCGGCAGCTATATGGTGTTGGTGCTGTTGCTGGCGGCGGTGACGTGGTTTGTTACCAATGACGCCCAGGCGATGCTCGCGGTGTTGGTGGCGGCGTGCCCATGCGCGCTGGTGCTGTCGGCCCCGGCCACGGCGATTGCCGGGATTGCCGTGGCGGCGCGGCATGGGATTCTGATCCGCAGCTCGGCGTTCCTCGAAGAGTTGGCGGACCTGACCTCGCTGGTGGTCGACAAGACCGGCACCCTGACCTTTGGCACCCTGCGTTTGCAGTCCATCGAAACCACCGCGCCGGACCGCCAAGGGTTGTTGAACCTGGCGGCCAGCCTCGGGTCGGCCAGCAGCCACCCGGTCAGCCGCGCGTTGGCGGGGTTGGCGAGCCAGGAACAGCTGTTGGTGCTCACCGACATCCGCGAACGCCAAGGCCTCGGCGTGGTGGCCCGGACCGCGCAGGGCGAAGCGGCGCTGGGCCGGCCGGAGCTGTTCGAGCAGTTGGGCATCGTCACCACCCGCGTCCCCGACCATGATGGCCCGATTGCCGGGCTGGCCTTGAACGGTGCGTTCCTCGCCTGGCTGTTGCTCGCCGACAGCGTCAAACCCGAAGCGCGCCAGGCCCTGCAAGAGCTGCGCGACCTGGGCCTGGGTCGCCAACTGCTGTTGACCGGCGACCGTCAAAGCGTGGCCGACAGCCTGGCTCTCGACGTCGGCATCAGCGATGTCGAAGCCCAGGCGTTGCCGGAAGACAAACTCAACCGCGTATTGGGCGAGATCCGCAGCGGTTTCCGGCCGATGGTGGTGGGCGACGGCATCAACGACTCCCTGGCGCTCAAAGCGGGCGTGGTCGGTGTGGCCATGGGCGCGGGCGGTGCGGACATCGCGCTGGCCTCGGCGGATGTGGTGTTGATTGGCAGCGACTTGCGCCGCCTGGGCACGTGTGTGCGCTTGAGTCGCCAGTGTCGGCACACGTTGCAGGTCAATGTGATCATCGGCCTGGGCTGGACGCTGGCCATCGTGGTGTTCGCCGCGTTTGGCTGGTTGGGCGCCGCCGGCGCGATGATCGCGGCGGTGTTGCACAACCTCAGCACCTTGCTGGTGCTGGGCAATGCCGGGCGTTTGCTGCGGTTTCAGGAGCCGCTGTCGAAGCTGGAGAAATAACTGTCAGGTTTTTTTCGAGGGTGCTGTAACGGCAAGGGGTCACCTCACTCTAGGGGTATGTCGGGACTGAGCATGTTGCTCAGCCGACCTAACCACGCTCTATGAGGATGACCCCATGACCATCAAAAACGCCATTTCCGGTGCTGCCCTGGCGCTCGCTGCTGCCACCCTGTTTGCCGGTGTCACCACCCAGGTACAGGCCGCCGACGCTGCGGTGCATTGCTACGGCGTCACTTCCTGCAAAGGCATGAATGACTGCAAGACCGCTGAAAACGCCTGCAAGGGCCAAGCGGTTTGCAAGGGTCATGGTTTCAAGGCCATGACCAAGGCGGCGTGCGACGCGGCCGGCGGCAAAGTCGGCGAATAATCGGCGACCGAGTGCAACCGCAGCGGTTGCCACCTGCCGCTGCGGACACTTTTGCCCAGGAGTGTCTGATGTCTATGTCCCTTCCGAGCCTGGGTTACGGCCTGGGTCTACGCAGTGAGTACTATCAGCAGATCCTTGAACAATCGCCGGCCGTGGATTGGTTCGAAGTGATCTCCGAGAATTACCTGGTGCAGGGCGGTAAAGCCTTGTACTACCTGGATGCGATCGCCGAGCGCTACCCGCTGGTGATGCACGGTGTGTCCCTGTCCATCGGCGGGCCTCATGCCCTCGATATCGATTACCTCAAGCAGCTCCAGCAACTCGCCGCGCGCATCCAGCCGGCGTGGATCTCCGATCACCTGTGCTGGAGCCGTGGCAGCGCGCATCAATTGCATGACCTGCTGCCCCTGCCTTACACCGAAGAAAGCCTGTATCACGTGGCCAGTCGTGTGCTGCAGGTGCAGGATGTGTTGCAGCGCCCGCTGGTGCTGGAGAACGTCTCCAGCTATGTGCGCGCCAAGGCGGATGAATTCACCGAGTGGGAATTCCTCAACGCGCTGACCCGATTGACGGGGTGCCAGTTGCTGCTGGACGTCAATAATGTGTACGTCAGCTCGCGCAATCACGGTTTCGATGCCTGGACGTTCATTCACAACCTGCCGCCGCAGAGCATCCGCCAACTGCATCTGGCGGGGCATATGGACTACGGCGATTACGTGGTCGATACCCATGACCATCCGGTGTGTGATCCGGTGTGGGCGCTGTATCAACAGACCCTGGAGCACCTGGGCCCGGTCTCGACATTGCTGGAGCGCGATGACCATTTCCCACCGTTCGAAGAGCTGCTCAGCGAGTTGGACAAGGCTCGCACGCTGGGTGCGACCGCCTTGGCCAGGAGAACGCTATGCGCCTGACGGATTGGCAACAGGCCTTCGAAGAGCACTTATTGGCCGAAAGCCCCGTGGCCGGCACCGGCTTTGCCGCCACGTTGCTGGGTGGTCCTACGCTGGATGTGGAAACGGGCCTGGCGATTTATCACAACGCCTACCTGTCGCGGTTGCAGGACGTGTTACGGCAGGACTTCGGCGCCCTCTGGTATTGGCTCGGGGATGACGAGTTTGCCGCGCTGACCGAGGCCTACGTGCGTCGCTACCCGTCCGCCCACTACAGCCTGCGCTGGCTGGGCCAGCGGTTCGCGGCGTTTATCCAGGAGCACCTGGTGGCTGAGCAAAGCGCGCCGCTGTCTGAGCTGGCGCGGCTGGAGTGGGCTTTCACCCTGGCGTTCGACGCGCCGCCGGGTACACCGCTGACCGTGGACGATATGGCGCGACTGTCGCCGCACGACTGGCCGGGTTTGCAGGTCACCCTGGCGCCGACCGTTCAGCAGATACTCTGCCGCTTCAACACCGTAGAGACCTGGCGCGCCGGCAAGGCCCAGTCGGACTTGCGCGCCAGCCAGCCTCTGGATGCGCCGCAGATCTGCCTGGTGTGGCGCCATCAGCAGGTGAGCCGCTACCGCAGCCTGGAACCCGCAGAAACCTGCGCTTTGGCGGGTATGGTGACCACCGGCTGGTGTTTTTCAGAACTGTGCGCGCAGTTGGCAGTCAGCTATGGAGAGGGTGCGCCCCTGCAAGCGGTCTCATGGCTGAAACAGTGGATTCAGGACGGTTTGCTCGAACGCCGATTTCCATAGGCGCAGGTTATGAAATCGATAGCTTTCTACGCTGTCGTAGGATGGTCTACCCTCTTTCCAGACGTCTGAAACAAGGGGGGACTACTCATGCTCGCGCAACTTCCACCGGCCTTACAGAATCTTCAGCTACCGCTGCGTCTTCGACTCTGGGACGGCCATGAATTCAACCTGGGCCCCGAGCCCAGTGTGACCATCGTGGTGAAGGACCCCACGGTTGTGTCCACGCTTTTCCATCCCACGCTCGATTCATTGGGCGAAGCCTTCGTCGAGGGCAAGCTGGAGCTGGAAGGCTCCATCGCCGAGGTGATCCGGGTGTGTGACGAGTTGAGTCATGCCCTGATCGATGACGATGTGGACAATCATCCGGTGCGCTCGATCCACGACAAGGCCACTGACGCGGCGGCGATTTCCTACCATTACGACCTGTCCAACGAGTTCTACCAGTTGTGGCTCGACCAGGACATGGCGTATTCCTGCGGTTACTTCGAAACCGGCAGCGAATCCATCGACCAGGCCCAACAAGACAAATTCCGCCACCTGTGCCGCAAGTTGCGCTTGCAGCCGGGGGAGTATTTGCTCGATGTCGGCTGTGGTTGGGGCGGGCTGGCGCGGTATGCGGCGCGGGAGTTTGGGGTAAAAGTGTTCGGCATCACCCTGAGCAAGGAGCAACTGGCCCTGGCCAAAGAGCGCGTGAAAGCCGAGGGCCTGGAGGATCAGGTGGACCTGCAACTGCTCGATTACCGTGACCTGCCCCAGAACGGCCGTTTCGACAAAGTGGTGAGCGTGGGCATGTTCGAACACGTCGGCCACGCCAACCTGGCGCAATACTGCAAGACCCTGTTTGGCGCGGTGCGCGAAGGTGGCTTGGTGATGAACCATGGCATCACCGCCAAGCACATTGACGGTCGCCCCGTGGGCCGTGGCGCCGGGGAGTTTATCGAGCGCTACGTATTCCCCAACGGCGAACTGCCGCACCTGGCGATGATGACCGCCGAGCTCAGCGAAGCCGGGCTCGAAGTGGTCGACGTGGAAAGCCTGCGCATGCACTACGCACGCACCCTCGACCATTGGAGCGAACGCCTGGAAGACAACCTGGAAGCGGCGGCGAAGCTGGTGCCGGAACAGGCATTGCGCATCTGGCGGTTGTACCTGGCCGGTTGCGCCTACGCGTTTGCGCGGGGCTGGATCAACCTGCACCAGATCCTGGCAGTAAAACCCTTCGCCGATGGCAGCCACGAACTGCCGTGGACGCGGGAAGATATCTACCGCTGAAGCGCTTTCCCGCAGCCCCGCGGATGCAAAATGTGGGAGGGGGCTTGCCCCCGATTGCGGTGTGTCAGCTAGCGGATTGGGCACTGATTCACTGAAGTGCGCCCCAAAAGTTGGACAGTGATTGTTAGGCTACAGCGGACCGGGCTCTGTACGCTACAGGGCTCAGTCCGCCAAGCTTCGTTTTGATTCGTTTATGGTTGTAGTAATGGATGTATTCAGCCAGTCCAGCCTGCAACTGAGCCACGCTGTCGAAGCTTTCCCGGTAGTAAAATTCTGACTTCAACGTACCAAAGAAGCTCTCCATTGTGGCGTTGTCATAGCAGTTTCCTCTGCGTGACATGCTCTGTTCCAACCCTGCTTTTTCTAGTTGATCCCGGTACTTTGGGTATCGATAGTGCCAACCCTGATCCGAGTGCAGCATGGGTTTGACGCCCTCAGGCAAGCGCTCAAGAGCTTGTTCCAGCATGTCGCCCACCAACGCATATTGGGGGCGTGTGGCGGTCTGATAAGCCACGATTTCTCCGTTGTACAAGTCTAAAACTGGAGACAGATACAGCTTTCCGCCAGCCACTTTGAACTCGGTGACATCCGTTACCCATTTCTGATTCGGTTGTTCAGCCTCGAACTGACGAGCCAGGGTATTGGGCGAGACTTTTCCCATCGGCCCTCGATACGATCTGTATTTCTTCGGTCGTACCGTACATTTCAGACTCAACTCCCCCATCAGTCGCCGCACCGTTTTACTGTTGATCAACTGTCCGTTGCTGCGCAGAGCTAAAGTCATACGACGATAGCCGAAGCGCCCCTTATGCTCGTCTTGAAGGCTCTGGATAGAGGCTTTCAGCGAAACGAACCGGTCTGCTCCGTCCATCGCCTTGAGTTGGTAGTAGTACGTGCTGCGGGCGAGCCCAACCAGTTTGAGCAAAGGGTCCAAAGGGAAGCTTTGCCTCAACTCAGAGACTAATCGGGCTTTTTCTTCGCTTCTTTCTCGCGCCTCATTACCGCCTCGCCTAACTCCCCAAGCTTTTTAGGTAGGCGTTCTCCATGCGCAAATACTGGAGTTCATCAAGTAAAGCCTTGTGAGCACGCTCTTGGTCGGTGAGTGGGGCAGCCGTTTTTCGAGGTTTAGCTGGTGGTTTGGACATAGCGATATTCAATCCTTTTTCCCCTGAGGCCAGGGCTTCAATACCGCCACTGTAATACTGCTGCTGCCATCTGCCCACTTGGGTAGAGTCACCCAGATTGAAGAGTGCCGCTGCGCGGCGAAAAGAGAGGGAGTCACGCCACATGCGTTGCAGAACGGAGAACTTGAACAAAGCACTATAACGTCCACCGGAACTACTCAGACTGGCCTCACCGTGCAGCCGGTAAGCTTCCACCCAGCGGCGAAGCAAAGTGGGGTCCATTTGAAATCGGGCTGCAATATGGCGAAAGCCTCGGCCTCGCTCTAGGAAGGCGGTAATGGCGGAAAGTTTGAACTGCGCGGTGTACTTGCTCATGAAAAAGCCCCAGGAGTTGGATGAGTGTCCAACTTTTGGGGCGCACTTCATCACCGCAATCGGGGGCAAGCCCCCTCCCACATTTTTACCGCAGTGTCTGTTAGAGAATCGGTGAGATAAGCCGCGCGATCCGCATGCTGGCAGTAAAACCCTTCACCGATGGTCGCCACGAACTGCCGTGGACGCGGGAAGATATCTACCGCTGAAGCGCTTTCCCGCAGCCCCGCGGATGCAAAATGTGGGAGGGGGCTTGCCCCCGATTGCGATGTGTCAGCTAGCGGATTGGGCACTGATTCACCGCTATCGGGGGCAAGCCCCCTCCCACATTTCTACCGCAGCATCTGTTAGAGAATCGGTGAGATAAGCCGCGCAATCCGCATGCCCAGTTGTTGCAGGCGGCGGGTTTCGCGGCTTTCTTCCTGGCTGACTTCATGGGCCTGGGCGAAGTCATCGAGCAGCATGTGCTCCACTTGCTGGGCGAAGGCTTCATCGACGGTCAGCAACATCACCTCGAAATTCAGCCGGAACGAACGGTTGTCCATATTCGCACTGCCGATGGCGCTGATTTCGCTGTCGACCAACACCACTTTCTGGTGCAGAAACCCCGGCGTATAGCGGAACACCCGCACCCCGGCGCGCACCGCTTCGATCGCGTAAAGGCTGGAGGCGGCATACACAATGCGGTGGTCGGGCCGCGACGGCAGCAGCAGGCGCACGTCGACCCCGCGCAGCACCGCCAGGCGCAGGGCGGCAAACACCGCTTCATCCGGGATGAAATACGGGCTGGTGATCCACACGCGCTCGGTCGCGGCGTGGATGGCTTCGACAAAAAACAGCGAGCAGGTTTCATAAGGGTCGGCCGGGCCGCTGGCGAGCAATTGGCAGAGCACCCCGTTTTCGGGGTAGGTGTCCGGCAGGATCAGCGGCGGCAGTTCCCGCGCGGCCCAGAACCAGTCTTCGGCAAACGATTCCTGCAGGCACGCCACCACCGGGCCGCTGACCTGCACATGGGTATCGCGCCACGGCGCCAGTGGTGGTTTTTTGCCCAGGTATTCGTCGCCGACGTTATGCCCGCCGACAAACCCGGTGATGCCATCCACCACCACGATCTTGCGGTGGTTGCGGAAGTTGACCTGGAAGCGATTGAGCCAACCGCTGCGGGTGGCGAACGCCTTGACCTGCACCCCGGCGTCGCGCAGCGATTGCACATAGCGAGAGGGCAGGGCGTGGCTGCCGATGCGGTCGTAGAGCACGTAGACGGCGACGCCTTGGGCGACTTTTTCCTTCAGCAAGGCATGCAACTGCCTGCCGAGTTCATCGTCATGAATGATGAAGAACTGGAACAGCACGGCGGTTTTGGCGCGGCGAATTGCGTCGAAGATCGCACTGAAGGTGGCGTCACCATTGATCAGCAAGCGCACTTCATTGTTCGCCAGACACGGCATGCGCCCCAGCTTGGGCATCGCCCGCAGCGAGGCGTAGGCGCTGGAGTTGCGTGCGGCCAGGGCTTCCTCGACCCACGGGCGCCAGTTCAGTTCGTTGATTGCGGTGTGCATTTCCTGGTTGGCCTGGCGCCGCGCCTGGATGTACGCATCGAAGGTGCTGCGGCCGAAGATCAGGTAAGGAATCAGCGTCAGGTAGGGCACGAACATCAGCGATAAGGCCCAGGCAATCGAGCCTTGGGCGGTCCTGACCGTCAGCACCGCGTGGATCGCTGCAAGCGTCCCGAGAAAATGCAGCGTGGCGATAAAGTAGGCGAGCAGGTGCGGGCCAAAAAAATCCATGGACGATGTCACTCCAGGCAATCCAGTGCTTAACAGACCATGTTCGGTCAGGAATGTCGCTATTTTCTTTGTCGTGCAACACTGGCGCTTTTGTGGCGTCTAACGCCCACAATTGCCCAGGAGTTACCCGATGAATGCTCGTCTGCTAGGTTTGGCCATGGTTATTGGTTTGTCGCTGCCCGTGGCGGCACAGGCGCAGATGCTGGCGCCGGGCTTGTGGGAATTGACTACGAGCAACATGAAAGTGGATAACCAGGACCTGCCGGACTTGTCGCTGATCCTCGGTCAGCTCAAGCAACAGATGACCCCGGAACAGCGCGCTATGCTGGAAAAACAGGGCATCGCCATGGCCGGCAAAGGCGTCCAGGTGTGCCTCACCCCCGCCCAGGTAGCCTCCGACTCGATCCCGCTGACCGACCCGCAGTCGGGTTGCAAACAGCAAGTGACCGACAAGAGCGGCAACCAGTGGAAATTTCGTTTCAGTTGCCCGAAAGCCCAGGGTACCGGCGTGGCCACCTTCCAGAGTCAGAAAGAGTTCACCACCACGGTCAACGGCACCTTCAACGCCACCGGCATTCAGCAGAAGGGCAGCCTGGACAGCCACGCCCAGTGGCTGGGGGATAACTGCGGCAGTGTCAAACCGCGCGCTTAACCCTGAAAGTGCAGGGGTAGCCCCTGGCAACTGTCGACCACCTGGCCGTTGTGCCAGGCTAACTGGCCCGACACCAGGGTGGTGCTGACGCTGTGGCGAAAGCGGCGCTCGGCGAACGGTGTCCAGCCGCAGCGCGCCAGGATCGGCTGGCGGCTGACCGGCTTGCCCTCGGGTTCGGGTTTGATCAGCACCAGGTCGGCCCAATAGCCTTCGCGCAGGTAGCCACGGTCGGGGATCGCGAACAGGTCGGCGACGCGATGACTGGTTTTCGCCACCAGGGTGGTCAGCGGCAGCAGCCCATCGGCCACCAACTCCAGTAACGCCGGCAACGCATGTTGCACCAGGGGCAAACCCGACGGTGCCTCACCATACGCCAACTGCTTTTGCGCCCAGGTATGCGGCGCATGGTCGGTGCCGATCACATCCAGCCGCTCACCGAGCAGGGCCAGGCGCAGAGCGTCGCGGTCGGCGCGGGTCTTGATCGCCGGGTTGCATTTGATCTGGTGGCCCAGGCGGTGATAGTCGCGGTCGTCGAACAGCAGGTGATGCACGCAGACCTCGGCAGTAATGCGTTTCTGCGCCAGCGGTTTATCTTCGAACAACGCCAACTCGCGGGCGCTGCTCAGGTGCAGCACATGCAGGCGCGTGCCGTGACGCTTGGCCAGTTCCACCGCCAGTGAAGACGAGCGATAACAGGCTTCGGCATCCCGGATCAGCGGGTGGGCGACGGCGGGGATGTTGTCGCCAAACCGCTCGCGCAAGCGCTGTTCGTTGGCCTGGATACTCGGCGTGTGTTCGCAGTGGGCCAGCAGGATCGTCGGCACCTCGGCGAACAAGCGTTCCAGAATCCGTGGATCGTCCACCAGCAGGTTGCCGGTGGACGCGCCCATGAACACTTTGACCCCGGCCACCTGCCGAGGGTCGAGCGCGGCGACGGTGTCGAGGTTGTCATTGCTGACGCCGAAGTGAAAGCCGTAGTTGGCCACCGAGTGCTGGACGGCGCGGCGTTTTTTGTCGGCCAGCGCTTCCAGGGTGAGGGTGGCCGGCCGGGTGTTGGGCATGTCCATGAAACTGGTGATGCCGCCGGCCACCGCTGCGCGGGATTCGCTGTAGAAACTGCCTTTGTCCGGCGCGCCGGGGTCGCGAAAGTGAACCTGGTCATCGATCATACCCGGCAGCAGCCATTGACCGTGGGCGTCGATTTCTACGGACGCCGTGTGCCCCGCGATGCTGCTGGCGATCTTCTCGATACGGCCATGGGCGACCAGCACGTCGGCGTCGAATACCTGGCCTTCATTGACCAGTCGGGCGTTGCGGATCAACAGGCGGCTCATGGTTCAGAACTCGTTTTGCAGGGCTTTGTAACCCTGCACCAGATCGACGTTGGTACGCGCTACGTCCTCGGAAAACTCCGATGCGCTGACGCTTACCGGCGGGAATTGCGACAGGTCGGTGTTGGGTCCGATGCGGGTGGTGGAGGGCACGTAGAACGCGGCGGGCAAGTCGCGGCCGTCGACCACGGAGTTGTGGCGCACCACGCAGCCGTCGCCGACGGCGCAGTTGAACAACACGCTGTTGAAGCCGATGAACACGCGGTCGCCGACGCTGCACGGGCCGTGGACGATGGAGCGGTGGGCGATGGAGGTGAATTCGCCGATGGTCACCGCCGCGCCGGATTTGGAGTGAATCACCACGCCGTCCTGGATATTGGAGTTGGCGCCGATGGTGATCGGGTCCATGTCGCCGCTGGCGTCGACTTCGTCCGCGCGGATCACGGCGTAGGGGCCGACGAACACGTTCTCACCGATGATGACCTTGCCGCAGATGATTGCGGTTTTGTCGACGTAGGCCGATTCGGCAATCACCGGCAGATCGCCGGATGGGTTCTTGCGGATCATGGTTTGCCCAGCGCCGCGCACAGGGTGTTGAGGTTGTATTCGAACAGCCCGATAAAGGTGCTGGCCGGGCCTTCTGCGGCGAGGGCGTCGGAGTACAGCGTGCCGCCGATCTGCGCGCCGCTTTCGCTGGCGATCTGTTTGAGCAGGCGCGAGTCCTTGATGTTTTCAATGAACACGGCTTTGACCTTGTCTTTGCGGATCTGAGTGATCAGCGCGGCGACTTCAGCGGCTGAAGGCTCACGCTCGGTGGACAAACCCTGGGGTGCCAGAAACTGGATGCCATAGGCCTGGCCCAGGTAGCCGAAGGCGTCGTGGGAGGTGACGATACGGCGGTTGCCCGCTGGCAACGCGCCGAACTTGGCCTTGGCCTCGGCGAGCAGGCGGTAGATGTCTTTCAGGTACGCCTGGCTGTTGCGCAGGTAGTCGGCCTGGTTGGCCGGGTCGGCGGCCACCAGCGCCTTGGTGATGTTGTTCACATAGATTTCGGCATTGGCCAGGTTATGCCAGGCGTGCGGGTCCGGGATGGTTTCGCCGTCTTCCTCCATGGTGTGGGAGATCACGCCTTTGCTGGCGGTGACCACGGTGGCGCGGGTTTCGGTGCTGGCCACCAGGCGGTCCAGCCACGGCTCGAAGCCGAGGCCATTTTTGATGATCAGCTTGGCCTTGAGCAGCGCCTTGGCGTCGTCCGGGCTCGGCTCGTAGGTATGCGCGTCGGCGTCGGGGCCGACCATGTTGCTGATCTGGATGTGCTCACCGCCGATCTGGTGAGTGATGTCATCGAGAATACTGAAGCTGGTCACCACCTGAAGTTTGTCGGCGGCCTGGGCCATGGACAACGGCAGTAGCAGACTGAACAGCACGAATAGAGCGCGCATCGGGAAACACCTCATTGGGATGACAGCAAGGGCGGGCGGCGCAGCAAGCCATGCACCGGACCGAAAACCACGGACAGCAGGTACCCACCACCAGCCACCAGCACAATCGCCGGGCCGCTGGGCAGTGAGTAGTAGAACGACAGCAACAAGCCAAGCCACACCGACAGGCAGCCCAGCACTGCCGATACCGCGATCAACACCGGCAAGCGCCGGCTCCAGAACCGCGACGCGATGGCCGGCAGCATCATCAAACCCACCACCATCAGCGCGCCGATGGCTTGGAAACCAATCACCAGGTTCAGCACCACCAGGGTCAAAAACAGCCCGTGGGCCAGCGGGCCGAGGCGGCTGACGGTTTGCAGGAACAGCGGGTCGAGGGTGTCCAGCAGCAGCGGTTTGTAGATCAGCGCCATGGCGGCCAGGCTGAAGCCAGAGACCCAGAGCATGCCGGTCAAGGTGGTGTCGTCGACGGCCAGCGCGGAGCCGAACAACAGGTGCAGCAGGTCCAGGCGCTTGCCGGCGAGGCCGAGGATCAGCACGCCGGCGGCGAGGGAGATGGGGTAAATGGCGGCCAGGCTTGCGTCTTCGCGCAGGCCGGTGCGACGGGTGATCCACGCTGCCAGCCCAGCCATGCTCAAGCCGGCGCCGAGGCCGCCGAGGGTCAGCGCGGGCAGGCTCAGGCCGGCGAACCAGAACCCCAGGGCGGCGCCGGGCAGGATGCCGTGGGCGACGGCGTCACCGATCAGGCTCATGCGCCGCAGGATCAGAAACACCCCCAGCGGTGCGGTGCTGCAGGCGAGTACCAGGCCGCCGATCAGGGCGCGGCGCATGAACACGAAGTCGAGAAACGGCATCCACAGGTGGGCGGTGAAGTGCATCAGGCCACCTGCATGTGCGGTTGCGGTCGGATCAGTTCTTTGCTCGGCCCGAACAGGCAGCCCGTGCTTTTGATCTGCACCACTTGCTGGGTGTGTTGACGCACGGAGGCCAAGTCATGACAGACCACGACCAGCGTGCGACCTGCGGCGTGCCAGGCGTGGATGTGTTTCCAGCACAAAGCCTGGCCGTCTTCGTCGAGCGCCGCGTGGGGTTCGTCGAGCAACAGCACCGGCGCGTCGGCCAGGCTCATGCGGGCGAGCAGGGCGCGTTGCAGTTCGCCGCCGGACAACGCCATCAACGGGCGCTGTTCCAGGCCGCCCAGGCACCAGTCTTCCAGCACCGCCTGCAAACGCTGGCTGCGTTGCGGCGCGCTGAGCTGCGTGCCCCAGAAACCGGCGGCGACCAGTTCTTGCAGGCTGATCGGGAACTGACGGTCGAGGTGCTGTTGCTGCGGCAGGAACGACAGGCCGCCACGGCGTGGAATGTCCACGGTGACTTTCCCCGCCAGGGGTTTTTGCAGGCCGGCGATGACTTTGAGCAGGCTGCTTTTGCCCGTGCCGTTGGCGCCGATCACACCGGTAAGGCTGCCCGTTTCCAGGCGCAAGTCCAGCGCCGGGGTCAGTGGTTGGCCAGGGGCGCCCCAGCGTAAAGCCGTGCAGGTGATCATGCCGAGTACCTCGTCCAGCAGCTTTCAGCCACGGCATCGTGCGCGTGCAGGCTTTCGGCGTGGATCACTTTGAGGTGGAAGGCCTGGACGGCGTCCGAGCGTTTCAAGGCGAGGTTCAAGCGGCGGGCGGCGTCTTCGCAGAACATCAGGTTCTGCCCGTTGGCCAGGGCGAAGGCTTGTTCGTCCGCACGTTTCACCGCGGTTTGCACGGCGGTGCCGAGGGCGGCCTCCGCGGTGTTGATCAAATCGGTCAATGCCAGGTGCTCGCCACGCAACTGGACGCGCAGTTGCGCGCTGCTGCGCTGACTGTGGGGCGTGGCGACAATGCCATTGGCGCTGCCGAGCCAGGTCAGCACATCGGCATGCTGCAACGGCGTGTTGCCGAAATCTCCGAGAAATTGCTGCTGAATCAACTGCCTGGCGAGGGCCGCCGAGCACGGGCAGGTTGAGGAATAAGTAACGTCAATTTTTAGTTCCACGTGGAACATCTGGTTTTCCACACGCGCTTCGATGCTCACCGGGTAGCCTTTCCAGCCGGCCAGTGGGCTGACCAATGCCGGGCGTTTGAGCAGCAGATCGGTGTGGATACGCAGGTAGGCGTTATTAGATAAACCTTCATGACTGTCGAGAAACCGCTGCAGTACCTTACGCAGAAGTGCCGGCGTCAGTGGCTGCTGGTCGAGCATCTCCAGCGCCAGGTACAGGCGTGACATATGAATGCCACGAGCCGTGCCGTCGTCCAGGCTGACGCCGGCGTCAGCAGTGGCGGCCAGGCGTTGGCCGTCGAGCAAAATGGGCAAGGCGATGCCGCACATGCCCACCCAGTCGAGCGGCAAGGCTTGGCGTGAAGCCTGCGCGGCGATATCCGGCAGAGTCAGCGCATTCATGAGCAGGTCCATCGTTGGCGATAAAAAAGACATGTTATATTATAACGATTGAGTCGACGATGAATTTTCTGCTCTGGTCTTTTTTCGGTCATGTCGAGTAAGGACGCTCCTCTATCTGCGGTATTTGTCATGCACAGACGTCAGCTCCTTAACCTGCTTCTGGTCAGCCCGCTGTTCACCTTGCCCTTCACCGCGTCGGCCACGCAGATTCGCAACGCCCGCCTGTGGCGCTCGGACGACAAGCTGCGGCTGGTGTTCGACCTCAGTGGCCCGGTGAACTACAAGACTTTTTCCCTGACCGCGCCGGAACGCCTGATCATCGACCTGAGCGGCGCCGGGCTCAGTGGCGACTTCTCTCAGTTGGTCTTGAAGAACAGCGGGATTACCTCGATTCGCTCCGGGCACTTCGGCAAGGCGGATACGCGCATCGTGCTGGACCTCGCCACGCCGATGCAGCTCACCAGCTTTTTGTTGCCGCCCCAGGATGGGCAAGGGCACCGCCTGGTGCTTGATCTCACCAGCACCACCGAGGTGCCTCACCCGATAGCGGCCGCACCCAAACCGCCGGTCGACAGGGCGCACCCCAAGCGCGACATCATTGTGGTGGTCGACCCCGGCCACGGCGGCAAAGACCCCGGCGCTATTGGTTCCAAGGGCCAGCGCGAGAAAGACGTGGTGCTGTCCATTGCCCAATTGCTGGCCAAACGCTTGAAGCGCGAGAAAGGTTTCGATGTGAAGCTGGTGCGCAACGATGACTTCTTCGTGCCGCTGCGCAAGCGCGTGGAGATCGCCCACAAACACAACGCCGACATGTTTATCTCGGTGCATGCGGATGCGGCACCACGGATCACCGCGTCGGGGGCTTCGGTGTATGCCTTGTCCGAAGGCGGTGCGACCTCGGCCACGGCGCGTTTCATGGCGCAACGGGAAAACGGCGCCGACCTGCTGGGCGCTACCAGTTTGCTGAACCTCAAGGACAAGGACCCGATGCTGGCCGGGGTGATTCTCGACATGTCGATGAACGCCACCATCGCCTCCAGCCTGCAACTCGGTAGCTCGATCCTCGGCAGCCTGGAAGGCATCACCTCGTTGCATCAGAAGCGCGTGGAGCAGGCCGGATTCGCGGTGCTCAAGTCACCGGACGTGCCGTCGATCCTGGTGGAAACCGGGTTTATCTCCAACGCGCGGGACAGTGCGCGTCTGGTCACGGCGCGGCATCAACAGGCGGTGGCGGAGGGTTTGTTCGTCGGCCTGCAGCGCTATTTCCAGAAAAACCCGCCGGTGAACAGCTACATGGCTTGGGTCCAGGAACAGAAAAACAACCAGGCCTAACAGCCAGTCACGCGGCTGCAGGTGAACGTGGCGCTGGCGCCACCGGAGCTGGAAAAGCGGTTGATCGTGGTCCAGCCCACGCGCCGCGTGTAGCCGACCCACGCCTCGCCGTCCGAGGCCAAGCCGGTGAAGAACGTCAGTTGCCCGTAGCGGCTGTTGGTCTGAGCCCAGTGGCGCTGGCCGATCACTTCGAAACCGCGCAAATACGTGGTGCTGCCGACCGTCGCCACGCTGTAGGCGTTGCCCAGCGGGTCGACGCAAGCCAGCAGGGTGGCGCTGCGCGTGCAGTTCGCTGACAGGCTCGGTACTTGGGCGCAGGCTTCGGCCGTGATGAGCAACAGCAGGCTGCACAGTAGATATTTCATAGGGTTCTCGATGTAGACAGGCGCCAGCATTGCCCCGTTGGTCATGATGGGCAAGCGGGGGATTGGCTTATTTGTGTTGTTATAATATAACATTAAGTACAGCCCGGCTTGAACGGGCGGCCTGATGAGAATGACCTGATGCCCAATCGTCTCCCCGTTACCGTGTTGTCCGGCTTTCTCGGCGCCGGTAAAAGTACGCTGCTCAACTATGTCCTGCGCAACCGCGACAACCTGCGGGTGGCGGTGATCGTCAACGACATGAGCGAAATCAATATCGACGGCGGCGAGGTGCAGCGCGACGTCACCCTCAACCGCGCCGAAGAAAAGCTGGTGGAGATGAGCAACGGCTGCATCTGCTGCACCTTGCGCGAAGACCTGCTCGAAGAGGTCGGAAAACTCGCCAGGGACGGTCGTTTCGATTACCTGTTGATCGAATCCACCGGCATCTCCGAACCGTTGCCCGTGGCCGAAACTTTCACCTTTCGCGATGAAAACGAGCAGAGCCTGGCCGATATCGCGCGCCTGGACACCATGGTCACCGTGGTCGATGGCATGAACTTCCTGCTCGACTACCAGGCCGCCGAAAGCCTCGCGTCACGGGGCGAAACCCTCGGCGAAGAGGACGAACGCTCGATCACCGACCTTTTGATCGAGCAGATCGAATTTGCCGACGTCATCTTGATCAGCAAGATCGACCTGATCGGCCACCACGAGCGCGAGGAACTGATGGCCATCCTCGAACGCCTGAACGCCCAGGCGGAAATCATCCCGATGGTCATGGGCGAAGTGCCGCTGCACAAAATCCTCAACACCGGCCGCTTCGACTTCGACCGCGCCGCCCAGGCCCCTGGCTGGCTGCAGGAACTGCGCGGCGAGCATGTGCCGGAAACCGAAGAGTACGGCATCGCCTCTACGGCTTACCGCGCGCGCCGACCGTTCCATCCGCAGCGTTTTTTCGAGTTTATCGACCGCCCTTGGGTGAACGGCAAACTCCTGCGTTCCAAGGGTTTTTTCTGGCTGGCCAGTAAGCATCAGGACGCCGGCAGTTGGTCCCAGGCCGGGGGCTTGATGCGCCATGGCTTTGCCGGACGTTGGTGGCGCTTTGTGCCGAAAAGTCAGTGGCCGCAGGACGAAGAAAGCGTCGCGGCGATCATGGGCCATTGGCAACCGAGCACTGGCGACTGCCGCCAGGAACTGGTGTTCATCGGGCAGAACATCGACTTCGCGCAGATGCGTGCCGAGTTGGACGCCTGCCTGCTCACCGATGCAGAAATGGCCCAGGGCGTCGACGCCTGGCGCTTGCTGGCCGATCCTTTTGGCCCTTGGTATGAAGAGGCTGTCGCCTGATGCTGGCACCGCTCATCCCCCTGCGCCCGCTGATCCGCCAGACTTGCGGCGACACCCCGCTGGCGCTGTCCGAGATCCTTGAAGACGGCGTCAACCTGGCGCTGTGGCAGCGCCAATTGCCGTTGCACATCGCCGAGTTCGGCGCCTTGCTGGTGGCGCTCAACGCGCCGTTGGCCGAGTCGCTGGTCATCGAGTTGGGCAGCGACGACGCGGTGCCGAACGTGCAGGGTTTAGCGGCAAGTTGCTGTGATCTTGAAGGTTATGAAGGGTTTGTCGCCGATGTGTCGTGGCTGGTCAGCGCGTTTGCCTGTCTGCTCGGCGCCCGGCGTATCGGCGTGCGTTTGCGCTTGCTGGACAAAGCCATGTGCCCGCGCTTTCACGTCGATCATGTGCCGGTGCGGCTGATCACCACGTATGCCGGCATCGGCAGCCAATGGTTGCGCGAAGGCGTGATGGACCGCCGTCAGTTGGGCCAGGCGGATGCCGAGCCCAGCGAGCGTATCGAGCAGATTCACTGCGGCGAAGTGGCGTTGCTCAAGGGCACGAAGTGGCATGGCAACGAAGCTCACGGGCTGATTCACCGTTCGCCGTCGCTTAAAACCGATGAACGACGGTTAATTCTGACGCTGGATTGGCTGGCATAACCGCGTAGGATCAAACGCTCTACACGGCCTGAATGATGCCCTCTATGCTGCAGAACATTCCCACCCATGTGATTGCTGGCCCCTTGGGCGCCGGCAAGACCAGCCTGATCAAACACCTGCTTGCCCAACGCCCGGCCAACGAGCGCTGGGCGGTGTTGATCAACGAATTCGGGCAGATCGGCCTGGATGCGGCCTTGCTGACCCAGGCCGACGACGGCATTGCCCTGGGCGAAGTGGCGGGTGGCTGCTTGTGTTGTGTGAATGGTGCGCCGTTCCAGGTCGGACTTGGCCGCTTGCTGCGTAAGGCCAAGCCGGACCGTCTGTTTATCGAACCCTCGGGGCTCGGGCACCCGGCGCAAGTGCTCAAGCAATTGCGCGAGGCGCCATGGCAGGAGGTGCTGGCGGTTCAGCCTTGCGTGCTGGTGCTGGATGCGCAAGCCCTGGCGGCGGGCAAACCCTTGCCTGACGCACAGCGCGAAGCACTTACCAGCGCCGGCCTGTTGGTCCTGAACAAGGATGAGGCGCTGGACGCCGCACAGCGCAAGGCGATTGAACGGCAGTTACCCGAGGTTCCGTTTTACTGGACGCGTCAGGCGCAATTGCCGTTGCAACGCTTGCCAGGCCTGAATGCGCGGGCTGTAGCGGCTGTGGATAACTTCGTCGAGCCCAAGGGCTTGGCGCAAATGCCCGCTGTATGGAGCGACCCCACGCTGCCGATCTGCTTGAGTCAGGCCCAGGAGGGCGGTTGGAGCATTGGTTGGCGCTGGCATCCGAGCCAGTCATTCGATCGCCGGCGCCTGGCAAAATGGCTGACGAGCCTTGATTGGCGCCGCGCCAAACTGGTTATCCACAGCAGCGATGGCTGGATCTCCGGCAACGCTGTGGATAACCGCCCACTCGTCTGGCAGCCCAGCGAATGGCGGCGTGATTCGCGTATCGAATTGATTTTCAGCGCGCCACAGGACGTGGCCGCGCTACAGCAAGCGCTGGCAGCCTGCCGTCATTGACGGTGCTTGGCGTGGTCCTGGCGCCACTGGCTGAGTTCGATCACGTCGGCGCTGGGCAGCGGCGTCTTGATTTCGAACGGGTAGGGCGCCAGTTCGATCTGCGCGCTGTGGGCGCCGAACTGGGTGATGGTCCCGGGGTGGCGGGTTTCGCCGGTCACGGTGAATTCGAAATTGTAGATGCGCGCCAGGCGTCGCCGGCCTTTGGCATCCTTCACAAAACCGATGCGTTTCAGGGCCACGGCACCGTCGAGCAACTCGATATCGAGCTTGGCGCAATGCTGTTTGACCCGCTCCAGCGCACGCTCGCGCAGGCCGTGGTTGTGCCATACCCAGGCGGCGCCGGTCGCCAGCAGCATCAACACGAAGATGTTTCCCAGGGTCAGCATGCATAAAACTCCAACAAAGTGAGAGCAGCTTAACTGTGTCGTCGGTCTGTCGTACAGGCTGCGTTTGGTCGCATACTGCGCGACCAGAATTTCAATGGTTTTACGGAAATCTCCTGCATGAAACGCACACCTCATCTGCTTGCGATCCAGTCTCATGTGGTCTTTGGCCACGCCGGAAACAGCGCCGCCGTGTTCCCCATGCAGCGGGTCGGGGTGAACGTGTGGCCGCTCAACACGGTGCAATTTTCCAACCACACCCAGTATGGCCAGTGGGCGGGTGAAGTGTTAGCGCCGCAGCAGATTCCAGCGCTGGTGGAAGGTATTGCGGCCATCGGTGAATTGGGCAATTGCGACGCCATACTCTCCGGCTACCTGGGCAGCGCGGCCCAAGGTCGGGCGATCCTCACTGGCGTGGCGCGGATCAAGGCGATCAATCCCAAGGCCCTGTACCTGTGCGACCCGGTGATGGGCCATCCGGAAAAAGGCTGCATCGTGCCGCAGGAAGTCAGTGATTTTCTGCTCGACGAAGCCGCCGCCATGGCCGACTTCCTGTGCCCCAACCAGTTGGAGCTGGACAGCTTCGCCGGACGCAAGCCGCAATCGCTGTTCGACTGCCTGGGCATGGCCAAAGCCTTGCTGGCACGCGGGCCAAAGGCCGTGCTGGTCAAGCACCTGGATTACCCGGGTAAGTTGCCGGATGGCTTTGAAATGCTGCTGGTGACGGCCGACGGCTGCTGGCACCTGCGTCGGCCGCTGCTGGCGTTTCCCCGGCAGCCGGTGGGTGTGGGCGACCTGACGTCGGGGTTGTTCCTGGCGCGGGTGTTGTTGGGCGACAGCCTGCTGGCGGCTTTCGAGTTCACCGCAGCGGCGGTGCATGAAGTGCTGTTGGAAACCCAGGCCTGCGCCAGCTATGAACTGGAGCTGGTACGTGCCCAGGACCGTATTGCCCATCCCCGTGTGCGCTTCGAAGCCACGCCGATCGACCTGTAATTACACAAAACCCAATGTGGGAGGGAGCAAGCCCCCTCCCACATTTTGCTTGGGTTTACAGTCCGGGACTTACAGCGCGTCGGCTTTGATTTCCTGGTAGCGCTTTTCCAGCTCCTGGCGAATCTGCCGGCGTTGCTGCGCCTGCGCAAACCGGCGGCGGTCTTCGCTGTTGTGCGGTTGCAGTTGCGGCACGGCGGCGGGTTTGCGCTGGTCGTCCACGGCCACCATGGTGAAGAAGCAGCTGTTGGTATGGCGCACGGAGCGCTCGCGGATGTTCTCGGTCACCACCTTGATGCCCACCTCCATCGAGGTGTGGCCGGTGTAGTTGACCGATGCGAGGAAGGTCACCAGCTCGCCGACGTGGATCGGTTCGCGAAAAATCACCTGGTCCACCGACAATGTCACCACATAACGCCCGGCATAACGGCTCGCGCAGGCGTAGGCCACTTCGTCGAGGTACTTGAGCAGGGTGCCGCCGTGGACATTGCCGGAGAAGTTGGCCATATCAGGGGTCATCAATACCGTCATCGACAGTTGGGCGTTTCCGGGTTCCATAGCTCACTCACGGGTTAGGCATTGGTTGGGGTGGCACCTCTGCGGGTGCTGGGGTCTTTGCAGCGCCATCCCTTACGGGACGCCGGTGGGCGGCTTGCCGTCACGCCTGCAGCGATCTGTTTCCATATATTGCACCGGCTTTGCGGCGGAAGTGGTGGTGTTAACCTTCAAAAGTCCTTCTCGGGGCATTTCTTACGATAAAGGCAGACTTTTCCTTCCGCTCTTTGCGAAATTTCAAAGGCGCAGGGGACGTGGGAAAAGCGCCAGTACCCTCAAGGAGCCCCTCGCCATGCACGCCATCAGCTTTATTCAGGATCTGGCCGTGATCATGCTGGTGGCCGGGGTCGTGACTATCCTGTTTCATCGCCTCAAGCAGCCGGTGGTGCTCGGTTACATCGTCGCCGGCTTCATCATCGGCCCTCACACTCCGCCGTTCGGCCTGATCCACGATGAAGACACGATCAAGACCCTCGCCGAGCTGGGGGTGATCTTCCTGATGTTCTGCCTGGGCCTGGAGTTCAGCCTGCGCAAGCTGTTCAAGGTGGGCGCCACGGCGTTTATCGCGGCCTTCCTGGAAATCGTCCTGATGATCTGGATCGGCTACGAGATCGGCCGCTGGTTCGACTGGAACACCATGGACGCGCTGTTCCTCGGTGCGATCCTGGCGATCTCCTCGACCACCATCATCGTCAAGGCGCTCAACGACCTGAAGATGAAAGACCAGCGCTTCGCCCAACTTATTTTCGGCGTGTTGATCGTCGAGGACATCCTCGGCATCGGCATCATTGCCTTGTTGTCGAGCATCGCCGTCAGTGGCACGGTCAGCTCCGGCGAGGTGTTCTCCACGGTCGGCAAGCTCTCGCTGTTCATGATCGTCGCGCTGGTCATCGGGATTTTGCTGGTGCCGCGCTTGCTGGCCTACGTGGCCAAGTTCGACAGTAATGAAATGCTGCTGATCACCGTGCTGGGCCTGTGTTTCGGCTTTTGCCTGCTGGTGGTCAAGCTGGAATACAGCATGGTGCTGGGGGCGTTCCTGATCGGCGCGATCATGGCCGAATCGCGCCAGTTGATGAAGATCGAGCGCCTGATCGAGCCGGTTCGCGACATGTTCAGCGCAATCTTCTTTGTCGCCATTGGCTTGATGATCGACCCGCAGATCCTGTTGCAATATGCCTGGCCGATTGCGGTGATCAGCGTGGCGGTGGTGCTGGGCAAGATGTTGTCCTGCGGCCTGGGCGCATTTATCGCCGGCAATGACGGCCGCACGTCATTGCGCGTTGGGATGGGACTGTCACAGATTGGTGAGTTTTCCTTCATCATCGCCGCGCTGGGGATGACCTTGCAGGTGACCAGTGACTTCCTCTATCCGGTCGCAGTGGCGGTGTCGGTGATCACCACGTTGCTCACCCCGTACCTGATTCGCGGTGCGGACCCGTTGTCGTTGAAGATTGCCGCCGTGATGCCTAAGCGCATGAGCCGGGTGTTCGGCGTGTATGGCGAATGGCTGCGCAGTATTCAGCCCCAAGGCGAAGGGGCGCTGCTGGCGTCGATGATCCGCAAAATCGTGCTGCAAGTGGGGGTGAACCTGGCGTTGGTGGTGGCGATCTTCTTTACCGGCAGTTACTTCGCGTTGCGTATCGGTGGGTATCTGGAGGGCTGGATCAGCGATCCGAGCTGGCAGAAGGCGTTGATCTGGGGCGCGGCGTTGCTGCTGTCGCTGCCGTTCCTGATTGCGGCGTACCGCAAGCTCAAGGCGCTGTCGATGCTGCTGGCGGAGATGAGCGTCAAGCCGGAAATGGCCGGGCGGCATACCCAGCGCGTGCGTCGGGTGATCGCCGAGGTGATTCCGATTTTGTCGCTGCTGGTGATTTTCCTGCTATTGGCCGCCTTGTCGGCCAGCATTCTGCCGACCAACAAGTTGCTGGTGCTGATCGCCGTGGTCGCGGCGGCGGTGGCGGCGGTGCTCTGGCGGTGGTTCATCCGCGTGCATACGCGGATGCAGGTCGCTTTGCTGGAGACTCTGGATAACCACAAGGATACGCCGGAACACTGAGGAGGCTGGGCCGCCCCGCGCGCGAGCCGCAGGTGTCAGCTTTCCAGCCAGACGTCCCGTGCCCAGTGCCACACCGACTCCCAGGTTTCTTCGGTGACGAGTTCTTCTTCGCCGCACCACAGCACCACGGTGCCGTCTTCTTCGACGCAGTAGTAGTCGTCGCCGTCCTGGCAGATCGGGATCAGTTCGCGTGGCACGCCAATGTCCCAGGCCATGGCGGCAACTTCCGGCAAGTAGGTGTGGGAGCCGGGATCGGTGATGGTCACCGGTTCCAGGCTGCCATAGACCACATCGCTGACGGTCAGCAGGAACTCCTTGAAGACGAACGGAATATTGATGAACAGCTCTTCTTCAATTTCCACCAACTGGTCTTCATCAGGCAGTTCCAGAGGAACCGGAACCGGTTCGTTGGCTTCACGCAATTGTTCGATAACTTCTTCCACGGCCGGGATCCTCTTGCTAGATGGCGCGGTTTATAGGGGCGTTTTATACAGTAGCTCGCTATAAGTGCAACCGTGAAATAGAAAACCCCGGAACATGTCCGGGGTTTTGCTTACGGCTTGCTCAAGCGCGGGTATCAGCTGTTCTGGCGGATACCGGCGACCAGCCAAGGCTGGTTCTCGCCTTGCGGACGTTCCATGTTCCAGCTTTCGCTGAACGCTTCGCCCTGGTCGAAACGCGAGGTTTTCGACACGCCGCTGAACGTCAGGGTGGCGATGGTCTTGTCGGCGCGATCATCCACACCTTCCAGCTGTACGCGCAGGTCGTCGATGTAGGTCGACTGGAACGCATCGCCCAGGTCGGCACGTTCGCGCTTGAGGAACTCCAGCAGTTGCGGGGTCACGAACTCGGCGATCTTGTCCATTTCGTTGGCGTCCCAGTGCTGCTGCAGGGACTGGAAGTGGCTGCGGGCCGCTTCGACGAAACGTTCTTCGTTGAACCAGGCCGGTGCATTGATCACCGGACGGGCGGCGGCAGGTGCTGCCGAACCACCGAAGATCGAACCTGCGGCTGGCTTCTGCTCGAACACTTCACGCTGCATCGGCGCGCCGGCTGGAGCCATGTGCTCCTGCTGCTTGCGACGACGGGCAGCGATAAAACGGAAGATCAGGAAGGCGATGACCGCCATGATCAGGATGTCGAAGATCTGCATGCCCTGGAAGCCGCCGCCCATGAACATGGACGCGAGCAAGCCACCGGCGGCGATACCGGCCAGCGGGCCCAACCAGCGCGAAGCACCGCCGGCCTTGGCAGCAGCGCCAGCGGCACCGGCTGCGCCTGCAGTGGCGGCAGCACCGCCGACACCGGCGGATGGGGCCATTTGGCTGGTCTGGTGAGTCGGTGCCGAGCCCATGCTTTTGCCGCCACCGAAGCGCTTGGCGTTGGCGTCGAGGCTCATCGTCAGGCCGATGCACAACGCCATGGCGATGCTAAGAAAACGTTTCATAAAGGGAATTCCCATTTGTGGATTGCACGCGCGCCATGTTGCACAGGTGTCGTGACAGTGGCTAGCGACATAATGTTTCGGGCTTTTGCGTAAGACAGAATCCGAAGGGTCTGTAGGACTAGTTACAGATATTGGCCCGCACGCATCAAAAACAAGGGTGGACGCGAAACCTTCATGCTGAACCGTCCTTTTGTAGGAGCGAGCTTGCTCGCGAAGATCGCCAACGATAACGCGGGCATCCTGGATGAGACGCGTTGTCTGAGGGTTTTTCGCGAGCAAGCTCGCTCATACAGGGGGAAGGGGTCAGCGTGTCAGACCGCTTCGAGTTTCGCGTAACCCATCATCAGCCACTTGCTGCCCTCGGCGAAGTTCACCTGCACCCGTGCCTGGGCGCCGGCGCCTTCGAAGTTGAGGATCACCCCTTCGCCGAAGATCGCGTGTTTGACCAACTGGCCAAGGCTGAACGGGGTTTCCGGGATCTCGGAACCGGCAAACAGGCTGCTGGAATTCTGCTGCTGGCCGCCGCCGAACGGGCGGCTGACGCTGTTGGACAGGCGCACTTCCTGGATCAGACCCTTCGGCACTTCACGCACGAATCGCGACACCTTGTTGTAGGTCTCACTCCCGTACAGGCGGCGGGTCTCGGCGTAGGTCATCACCAGGTTCTGCATCGCCCGGGTAATGCCCACATAGGCCAGGCGGCGTTCTTCCTCAAGGCGGCCGGGTTCTTCCAGGCTCATCTTGTGGGGGAACAGGCCTTCTTCCATGCCCACCAGGAACACGTAAGGAAACTCCAGGCCCTTGGCGCTGTGCAAGGTCATCAGCTGGATGCTGTCTTCATGCTCATCGGCCTGGGTATCGCCGGCTTCCAGCGACGCATGGCCGAGGAACGCGGCGAGCGGGGTCAGCTCTTCATCGGCCTCGGTGTTTTCAAACGCGCGGGCGGCGCTGACCAGTTCCTCAAGGTTTTCCACCCGGGCCTGGCCTTTTTCGCCTTTTTCCGCTTCGTGATAGGCAATCAGCCCGGACTGCTCGATCACGGTCTGGGTCATCAAATGCAGGGGCATGTCCGCGCACTTGGCCGTCAGGTTCTCGATCAGCTCGACAAACACCCCCAACGCCCCGGCAGCACGGCCGGTCAGGCCTTTATTGGCGATCAGCAAGCGCATGGCTTCCCACATCGACACATCGGCGTGGCGCGCATGGTCGCGAATCGCTTCAACGGTTTTTTCGCCGATGCCACGGGCCGGGATATTGATCACCCGCTCCAACGCCGCATCGTTGCCACGGCCTTCCAGCAAACGCAGGTAGGCCATGGCGTTCTTGATTTCGGCGCGTTCGAAGAAGCGCTGGCCGCCGTAAATGCGGTACGGGATGCGCTCGCGCAGCAAGGCTTCTTCCAGCACCCGCGATTGGGCGTTGGAACGGTACAGAATCGCGATGTCGCTGCGCGCCAGGCCGGTTTTCAACGCGCTTTCGATGGTTTCCACCACGTAGCGCGCTTCGTCGTGCTCGTTGAACGCCGCGTACAGATTGATCGCTTCGCCTTCGCCGCCGTCGGTCCACAGCTCTTTGCCCAGGCGCCCGGTGTTGTTGGCGATCAAGGCGTTGGCGGCCTTGAGGATACCGGCGGTGGAGCGGTAGTTCTGCTCCAGGCGGATGGTGATCGCGTCCGGGAAGTCTTCGGAATACTGGTAGATGTTCTCGATTTTCGCGCCGCGCCAGCCGTAGATCGACTGGTCGTCGTCGCCCACCACCATCAGGCTGTCGCCGCCCTTGGCCAACAGGCGCAACCAGGCGTACTGCACGGCGTTGGTGTCCTGGAACTCGTCCACCAGGATATGCCGGAAGCGTTTCTGGTAATGGGCCAGCAGGCCGGGGTTATCGCGCCACAGGTCGAGGGCGCGCAGCAGCAGCTCGGAGAAGTCGATCACGCCGGCGCGCGCGCAGGCGGCCTCGTAGGCTTCATAAATGCTGCGCATGGTGGCCAGGAACAAATCGCCGCTGGCCTGGATATGTTGTGGGCGCAGGCCTTCGTCTTTCTGGCCGTTGATGAACCACTGGGCCTGGCGCGCCGGCCAACGCTGTTCGTCGAGGCCCAGCTCGCGGATCACGCGCTTGACCAGGCGTTGCTGGTCATCGCTGTCGAGGATCTGGAAGGTCTGGGCCAGGCCCGCTTCCTGCCAATGCGCCCGCAACAGGCGGTGCGCCAGGCCGTGGAAAGTGCCCACCCACATGCCGGCCGGGCTGATGCCCATCAACTGCTCGATGCGGTGGCGCATCTCGGCAGCGGCCTTGTTGGTGAAGGTCACCGACAGGATCGAATGCGGGGACGCGTTCTCGACCTGGATCAACCAGGCGATACGGTGCACCAGCACGCGGGTTTTACCGGAGCCAGCACCGGCCAGGACCAACTGACGGCCAACGGGGGCCGCTACGGCCTGGCGTTGGGCATCGTTGAGGGAGTTCAGCAAAAGGGAGAGATCATCGCGCATCGGCGCATTCTATGGCCCGCGGGGGAGTGGGGCAAATCCCATTGCCGGGTGGCCGACGGAAAACCTGCGGCGTGTTCCGGGGTGGGCGAGCATTCTGGCGGCGCTGATGACCGGTCGGTCATAGGCCACAGGCCACGCAGTGTCTCGCTCAAGCTGTCTGGCCCAAAGGTTTGCGCGGCACGCCCCGGTGGTTTTTATGACGCGGAGCAGTTTGGCCCGAGCGCTTGCTTGTGTATGCTCCGTCGACGTTTCGGGCTCACCATTATAAGAACACTGCCTATGACCCTTAGCACCGACCTGTTTGGCCTCACGGCGGCGCCCGCGCAGGTTATCCGTAACCATTACGCCACCGAGATGGCGGTCGAACGCACGCGCCTGCTCTACCAGGGTTCGCTGCTGCCGACCTTGTTGATGCTGGTCAACGGCCTGGTCTGCGCCTGGCTGATCTGGAACCCTAAACACTACCTGCTCGACAGCATCTGGCTGGTCTGGCTGCTGGCGCTGGTCGCGCTGCGCGTGATCCAGGTGGCCGCCTTCGACTCGGCCATGCCCAGTCGCCAGGCCCAGCCGATCTGGCGGCGCATGTTCATGCTCGGCTCGGCTGCCAGCGGCCTGACCCTGGCCATCGCCGCCATCGCCCTGGTGCCGGCGGACAGCTTTACGCAGCAGGCCTGGGTGTTCGGCCTGATCGGCGCGGCGACGTTGTCCGCCAGCGTCGCCTACGCGGTGAGCCTGTCGGCGTTCCTGTCATTTGCGCTGCCGTGCCTGGTGCCGGCCATTGTCTATCTCTTCTGGAACGGCGCCGCGCAGCAACAGGGCTGGGGTGTGCTCGGCCTGATCCTGCTGGGCTCCTTGAGTGTGGTGGCGTGGCAGGTCAACCGCCTGATCCAGCACGGGCTGTTGCGGCGCTTTCAAAACCAGGCGCTGATCGAGCATTTGCAACAGGCGCAGCAGCGCAGTGAACAGTTGAATCAGGACCTGGTGCGCGAAGTCGAGCAGCGCCGCCAGGTCGAGCAGGAACTGCGTGAAGCGCAAATCGGCCTGCAGGACCGCGTGGCACAACGCAGCCAGGAGCTGGACGCCGCCAGCCTGGCCCTGAACAAAAGCGAAGCGCGCCTGGCGATGGCGCTGCAAGCCAGCGAACTGGGCCTGTGGGACTGGAACCTGCAAACCGACGAAGTCCACCATACCCAGCTCAAGGAACTGTTCGGCCTGGAGCCCGAGTACGTCACGGCGATGCTCAGCCACCTCAAGCCGCGCCTGCACCCCGACGACTTGCCGCTGCTCAAGCGTGCCCTGGTGGAGCATCTCAAGGGCCGCAGCGAGGATTATCTGGTGGAATACCGGGTGCGCCATGGCGATGGTCATTGGGTGTGGATCGAAGACCGTGGCCGCGCCGTGGAGCGTTCGCGCAGCGGTCGCGTGACGCGCATGCTCGGCACGCGCCGCGACATCAGCGCGAGCAAAGTGTTGGAAGAACAGCAACGCCTGGCCTCGACCGTGTTCGAAGCGGCCAGCGAAGGCATTGTGATCCTGGACCCGGACTACGCGCTGCTCGCCGTCAACCAGGCCTTCAGTCGGGTCACCGGCTTTGATATCGACGACATGCTCGGACGCAATGTGGTGGAGCTGCCGTGCAGCCGCGATGCCCGGCGGCACTTCCCGGTCATCCGCCAGGCGCTGCTCAGTCACGGCACCTGGCAGGGCGAGCTGGTGGAAACGCGCAAGAACGGCGAGCTGTACCCGCAGTGGCTGCAACTGAACGTGGTGCGCGATATTCGAGGAAACGTCAGTCATATCGTAGGCTTCTTCGCCGATCTATCGGCGCGGCGTGAATCCGAGGAGCGCATGCGCTACCTCACGCACTATGACGAGTTGACCGGCCTGGCCAACCGCTCGCTGTTTCGTGAACGGCTGCGCGAAGCGCATCAGCGGGTGCGGCAAGGTGGGCGTAGCCTGGCGTTGCTGCATATCAACCTCGACCGTTTCAAGTTGCTCAACGACAGCCTGGGTCATGATGTCGCCGACCAATTGTTGCAAAAGATGGCGCGTCGACTGATCAACGCCTTGCCCGAAGCCGACACCATCGCGCGTTTGTCCGGGGATGAGTTCGCTGTGCTCTTCGATGCCTACGGCAACCTCTCAAGCCTGGCGCGGGTGGCCACGCGCCTGCTCGCCAAGTTGCGCGTGCCGGTGACGGTGGAAGGGCATGAGTTGGTGGTCAGCGCCTCGATGGGCGTCAGCCTGCTCCCGGATAATGCGCGGGAAATTTCGGCGTTGGTCAGCCAGGCGAACATGGCCATGCAACACGCCAAACACCTGGGCGGGAATAATTTCCAGTTCTACACCGACAGCCTGCAAGCCAGCACCCTGGAGCGTTTGCAGCTGGAAAACCAGTTGCGCAAGGCCCTCGACGAGCATCAGTTGTCGGTGTTCTACCAACCGAAATTGTGTTTGGCCACCGGCAAGCTGAACGCCGCCGAGGCGTTGATTCGTTGGGAGCATCCGCAGTGGGGCATGGTGCCGCCAGGCGACTTCATCGGCCTGGCCGAAGAAACCGGGCTGATCGTGCCGTTGGGCGAATTTGTCCTGCGCCAGGCCTGCTGGCAGGCCTGTGAGTGGCAGCGTCAGGGGCTGGCGCCGATACGCGTGTCGGTGAACCTGTCGGTGCATCAACTGCGTCAAGGCAAGCTGGTCAGTCTGGTCCGCCAGGTGCTGGAAGAAACCGGCCTGGACCCGCAATACCTTGAGCTTGAGCTGACCGAAAGCCAGTTGCTCGACAGTGTCGAGCACATCATCGCCACCTTCCAGCAACTGCGCGACCTGGGGGTGAAGTTGGCCATCGACGATTTCGGTACCGGCTACTCGTCTCTCAGTTACCTCAAGCGCATCCCCGTGGACTACGTGAAGATCGACCAGACCTTTATCCGCGGCCTCGGCCAGGGGCGGGAAGACGCGGCCATTACCCGCGCGATCATCGCCATGGCCCACGGTTTGGCGCTCAAGGTGGTGGCTGAAGGGGTGGAAGATCAGCAGCAGTTGGATTTCCTGCGGGGGGAGCATTGCGACGAGGTGCAGGGCTACTTGATCAGTCGGCCGATGGAGGCCGAAGGGCTGGCAGATTTGTTACGAAAAAATGCAGATTTTTCCTAGAGACGTGCCTTCAGCCTTTGTGGCTACAACTTGGCTGCCCTTAGATTCAAAGGGCAGCAGGGCGATTTAGTGATGCATCGGACGGGCAAAACGGCAATTCTTGTAGTATAACTACAAACTTGCTACATCCCTGGCATTGGCCAACAACAAGAGTCCTGTCCTTTGAACCTGTTGCAACATATCGCCCAGTCGCGCCACCTGTTACGCAAATCGGAACTCAAGGTTGCCGACCACGTGCTGCTTGACCCTGCGGCCGTAATGCACAGTTCCATGGCTGACCTGGCCCACAGCGTGGGCATCAGTGAGCCGACCATCGTGCGCTTCTGCCGCGCTATCGGTTGTTCCGGCTTCCAGGACCTGAAACTCAAACTGGCCCAAAGCCTGGCCGCCGGCGCGAGCTTCGGCCAGTTTGCGATTCACGAAGACGATTCCGTCGCTGACTACAGCCTCAAGATCTTCGACACCACGTTGCACACCCTGATGGAAGTGCGCGAGAAGCTCGACCCGGTGGAGCTGCAAAAGGCCGTGACGGCGATGTCCCAGGCCCAGCGTGTCGAGTTCTACGGGTTTGGTGCGTCGGGTGCGGTTGCGGCCGATGCCCAGCACAAGTTCTTCCGACTGCTGCTGACGGCGGCGGCCTACAGCGACCCGCACATGCAGGCGATGTCGGCCGTGACGTTGAAGCCGAGCGACGTGGCCATCTGCATCTCCCAGTCCGGCCGCTCCAAAGACTTGCTGATCACCGCCAACCTGGTGCGTGAAAGCGGCGCCACGCTGATCACCCTGTGCCCGAGCCAGACGCCGTTGGCGGAACTGTCCACGGTCAACCTGGCGATCGATGTGCACGAAGACACCGAAATCTATACGCCGTTGACCTCGCGCATCGCCCACCTGGTGGTGATTGACGTGCTGGCGATGGGCGTGGCCATGGCGCGCGGGCCGAGCCTGGTCAACCACCTCAAGAGCGTCAAGCGCAGCTTGCGCAGCCTGCGTCTCTCGCCCAAGTCCGTCAAAGCCCTCGACGACTAAGCGCCACACGGCGATCCAAATGTGGGAGGGAGCTTGCTCCCGATGACGGAGTGAAGTCGACATCCAATCGACTGATCCACCGCTATCGGGAGCAAGCTCCCTCCCACATTTGCATTGCTTACCTGTCCAGAAGATTCATCGTCCTGTCATCCCTGCGCCGCCAAACCGTCATCCCCCACGCCCATCCTGAACTCCCCGCACTCGCATTGGGAGACTCCAAATGGCCCGGCCCTACGAAGATAGCAACAGCTCCGTCAAGACCCGTCGTCAGCAGGAAGACCAGCGCCGCATGGCGTTCCGTCGCGCAATCGAAGACCGTTGTGATCAACGCCAATTGCTGCAAAGCCTCACGGACTACCCGGAACTGCACTGGCAGGCACCCGCGGCTGCCCAGCGAAGCGCTCAGCTAGCGCGCTGATCTGCACCCGCTCGCTGCGGATAAAGCCCAGGAACGCATGGGCCACCGGTGACAGGCGCTTGGCCTTGGCCTGCACCAGGCACCAACTGCGGTACAGCGGCAGTTCTTCCACCGGCAGCTCCTTGAGCCCGCCGGTGGCCAGTTCCAGGTTCAGGGCGTGGCGCGTCAACAAGGCCACGCCCAACCCGGCCACTACGCACTCACGCTGTGCCTCGGCGGAGGCAACGTCCACCGTCTGGGTGAAGTGCACGCGTTTTTCCTTGAAGTATTCCTCGCACGCCAGCCGCGTGCCGGAGCCCGGTTCGCGCAGCAGCAGCGTGTAAGGCTCCAGGTCTTTCAGGCGCAGCGGTCCTTGCAGGCTCAAGGGGTGGTCGGGCGGCGCCACGGCGACAATCGGATTGTTGAGGAATGGCAGGAATTCGAGGCCCATGTCCTGAGGCACCATGGACATGATCACCAGGTCGTCACGGTTGTCCGACAGTCGGCGGATCACTTGGGCGCGGTTGACCACCGTCAGATGCAATTGCACCTCCGGATGCAGGCGCTTGAACGCGGCGAACAGGTGCGGCACGAAGTACTTGGCGCTGGATTCCACCGCCAGTTTCAACTGACCCTGCAGCGAGCCTTGCATGTCCGACAACTGCATATCGAGGTTTTCCAGGCGCCCGAAAATATCGCGGCTGGCCCGTTGCAGGGCTTCTGCCGCCTCGGTCATGTAGAGCTTCTTGCCGACGTAATCGAACAGTGGCTGGCCGATCAGCTCTTCCAACTGGCGAATCTGTAGGCTAACGGCCGGCTGGGTGAGGGACATTTCCTCAGCCGCACGGCTGTAGGAGCGCAAATCGCACACTTCATTGAAAATCTGCAGTTGACGTAATGTCAGCCTCATCAATGACTTACGCATTTTTTAAAGCCCCCGGTCGCGTCCAATCGACCAACTATAAGTCTTTACTTATGCACAACCCAATAATTATTGATTTTTGTTAATCCCTCAACGGGCTTAGTGTGTGTCTCGCGACTGGCTTGAAACATTTAGTCACGCGCCGACCTGAGTCTAGCGGGTCGAAGAACGCAGCAATCGGCTCAAGGGAATTTCCAAGTGATAAAAAAGATCCTGATCGCCAACCGTGGTGAAATTGCCGTCCGAATCGTGCGTGCGTGCGCCGAGATGGGCATTCGCTCGGTCGCGGTCTATTCCGACGCCGACCGCCACGCGTTGCACGTCAAGCGTGCCGACGAGGCCCATAGCATCGGGACCGAGCCCCTGGCCGGTTACCTGAACCCGCGCAAGCTGGTGAACCTGGCCGTGGAAACCGGTTGCGATGCATTGCACCCTGGTTACGGCTTCCTGTCGGAAAACGCCGAATTGGCGGATATTTGCGCCGAACGTGGGATTAAATTCATCGGTCCATCGGCGGAAGTGATTCGCCGCATGGGTGACAAGACCGAAGCGCGCCGCAGCATGATCAAGGCCGGCGTACCGGTCACTCCCGGCACGGAAGGCAACGTCGCCGACATCGCCGAAGCCCTCGTCGAAGGCGACCGCATCGGTTACCCGGTGATGCTCAAGGCCACCTCCGGTGGCGGCGGTCGCGGCATTCGTCGTTGCAACAGTCGCGAAGAATTGGAGCAAGCCTTCCCGCGTGTGATTTCCGAAGCCACCAAGGCCTTCGGTTCGGCGGAAGTGTTCCTGGAAAAATGCATCGTCAACCCCAAGCACATCGAAGCGCAGATCCTCGGTGACAGCTTTGGCAACGTGGTGCATCTGTTCGAGCGCGATTGCTCGATCCAGCGCCGCAACCAGAAGCTCATCGAAATCGCCCCGAGCCCGCAACTGACCCCTGAACAGCGCGCCTACATCGGCGACCTGTCGGTGCGCGCGGCCAAGGCCGTGGGCTACGAGAACGCCGGCACCGTGGAGTTCCTGCTCGCCGAGGGCGAGGTGTACTTCATGGAAATGAACACCCGGGTGCAGGTGGAACACACCATCACCGAAGAAATCACCGGGATCGACATCGTTCGCGAGCAGATCCGCATCGCCTCGGGCCTGCCGCTGTCGGTGAAGCAGGAAGACATCCAGCACCGTGGTTTTGCGTTGCAGTTCCGGATCAACGCCGAAGACCCGAAGAACAACTTCCTGCCGAGCTTCGGCAAGATCACCCGCTATTACGCGCCCGGCGGCCCCGGCGTGCGCACCGACACGGCGATCTATACCGGCTACACCATCCCGCCGTTCTACGACTCCATGTGCCTGAAACTGGTGGTGTGGGCGTTGACCTGGGAAGAAGCCATGGACCGTGGCTTGCGTGCCCTGGATGACATGCGCCTGCAAGGCGTGAAAACCACCGCCGCCTACTACCAGGAAATCCTGCGCAACCCGGAATTCCGCAGCGGCCAGTTCAACACCAGTTTTGTGGAAAGCCACCCTGAGCTGACCAACTACTCGATCAAGCGCAAACCCGAAGAGCTGGCCCTGGCCATCGCCGCCGCCATCGCCGCCCACGCAGGCCTGTGAGGAATATAACAATGAGCAAGAAGATCTTTGTCACCGACACCATCCTGCGCGACGCTCACCAATCGTTGCTGGCCACCCGCATGCGCACCGAAGACATGCTGCCGATCTGCGACAAGCTCGACCAAGTCGGCTACTGGTCCCTGGAAGTCTGGGGCGGCGCGACCTTCGACGCCTGCGTGCGCTTTCTGAAAGAAGACCCGTGGGAGCGCCTGCGCAAACTGCGCGCCGCGTTGCCTAACACGCGCCTGCAAATGCTGCTGCGCGGCCAGAACCTGCTGGGCTATCGCCACTACAGCGACGACGTGGTCAAAGCCTTCGTCGCCAAAGCCGCCGTCAACGGTATCGACGTGTTCCGCATCTTCGACGCGATGAACGACGTGCGTAACCTGCGTGTGGCCATCGAAGCGGTCAAAGCCGCAGGCAAACATGCCCAGGGCACCATTGCTTACACCACCAGCCCGGTACACACCATCGACGCGTTTGTGGCCCAGGCCAAGCAAATGGAGTCCATGGGTTGCGACTCGGTGGCGATCAAGGACATGGCCGGCCTGCTGACGCCGTATGCCACTGGCGAGTTGGTCAAGGCGCTGAAAGCCGAGCAGAGCCTGCCGGTATTCATCCACTCGCACGACACCGCGGGTTTGGCCGCGATGTGCCAACTCAAGGCCATCGAAAACGGTGCCGACCACATCGACACCGCTATCTCCAGCTTCGCCTGGGGCACCAGCCACCCAGGTACCGAGTCGATGGTCGCCGCCCTGAAAGGCAGCGAATTCGACACCGGCCTCGACCTGGAACTGTTGCAGGAAATCGGCCTGTACTTCTATGCCGTGCGTAAGAAGTATCACCAGTTCGAAAGCGAATTCACCGCGGTCGACACCCGTGTGCAAGTCAACCAGGTGCCGGGCGGGATGATTTCCAACCTGGCCAACCAGCTCAAAGAGCAGGGCGCACTCAACCGCATGGGCGAAGTGCTGGCTGAAATTCCGCGCGTGCGTGAAGACTTGGGCTTCCCGCCGCTGGTCACCCCGACCTCGCAAATCGTCGGCACCCAGGCGTTCTTCAACGTGCTGGCTGGCACGCGCTACAAGACCATCACCAACGAAGTGAAACTCTACCTGCAAGGCGGCTACGGCAAAGCGCCGGGCACGGTGAACGAGCAACTGCGTCGCCAGGCCATTGGCAGTGAAGACGTGATCGACGTGCGCCCGGCCGACCTGCTCAAGCCGGAAATGACCAGGCTGCGCGGTGAAATCGGTGCGTTGGCCAAATCTGAAGAGGACGTGCTGACCTACGCCATGTTCCCGGACATTGGCCGCAAGTTCCTCGAAGAACGCGACGCCGGCACCCTCACCCCTGAAGTGCTGCTGCCGATCCCGGAAGCCGGCGGCGTGGCCCGTGTCGGTGGCGAAGGCGTACCGACCGAGTTCGTCATCGACGTCCACGGCGAAAGCTACCGCGTCGACATCACCGGTGTCGGCGTGAAGGCTGAAGGCAAGCGCCACTTCTACCTGTCCATCGACGGCATGCCCGAAGAAGTGGTGTTCGAACCGCTCAACGAGTTCGTCAGCGGTGGCGGCAGCAAACGCAAGCAAGCCACCGAGCCAGGCCATGTGAGCACCACGATGCCGGGCAATATCGTCGACGTGCTGGTCAAGCCAGGCGACGTGGTCAAGGCCGGCCAGGCGGTGCTGATTACTGAAGCGATGAAGATGGAAACCGAAGTGCAGGCAGCGATTGCCGGCAAGGTGACCGCCGTTCACGTGGCCAAGGGCGACCGGGTCAACCCTGGCGAAATCCTGATTGAAATCGAAGGCTGATCCAGCCTTCGACACTACCGCTTAATCCTCGGGGGAGCAGGTGCTCCCCTTTTTTTCGCGTGCAATTTGGCCGGTGCGCAGCGTGGGGTCAGAACCGCATTTGCCATTGGCCCATCAGGCCCTGGTTGCGGCTATGGTTGCCTGTTTCGCTGGCGTAGGTCAGGCCCACGGTGTGTTGCGGCGAGAGTGCGAGGTCCAGGCCGGCTCGGACGTTCAGGCTGTCGCGGTCCAGCGACGTGCCCTGGATGGTGAAGTCGTCCATCAGCCCCGGCGTAACGCGAAAGGATTGGCGGACCTGGCTGTCGACGTCGCCGTACAGGTGTTTCCAGTGGGTGCTGAGGTGGGGTGTCAGGGTCATCTGATTATCGAACCGATACAGCGACGCCAGGCGCAGGCCGAAAGTGCTGCTCAGATTCTGCTGGTTTTGCGAGCCGACGTTCAGCGCGGTCAGGCCACCCCGCTCCTTGAAACCATCGCGGTGATAGCGCTGGTAGCCGAGGCCGGCGAAGGGTTCCACGCTCAAATCCGCAGTGCCCAATTGGTAGCCCATTTCGGAGAAGACGGTTTGGCTGTTGGCGTTGTAATTGGCCCTGAGCTGCTCGGTGTAATCGAGCAGTTTGACGCTGCGCTTGTTCTGCCCGTCATGGCTGCTGTAGATCGCTCCCAGGCGCAGGGCCAACGGGCCGTCCTGACGCACGGCATAGCCGCCCAGGTGCCAGCTGTCGAGGTCGGCGGAAAAGCGCTGGGCATCCAGTTTGCTGCTGGATTTGGCCCCCATCACACCGACACGCCAGGCGTGGTCCAGCGCCCAGTCGGCACCCAGCAACAAGCCTTGAGTGCCATGTTTCAGACCGGCGCTGCCGGCTTTTTTGTCGAGCGTGCCGTCGTTGCCCAGGCTTTGCACCCAGAAGTGGCCAGCGTCGTCGGCGGGCAGGCTGCGCAGGACCGACAGCAGTTGGGTGCTCAGTTGCTGTGTGGTGTTCTGGGTCGCGGCCGCGAGGTTGGCGTTCTGGCTGGCGGCCAATTGCTCAAGGGCCGCGCCGATGCCGCCGGGCTGCTTGGTCAGCGCGTCGGCGAACTTCTCCAGTTCTTTGATTTGTTCGGAGGTCAGTTCGCCGGACTCCAGCAATTGAACCAGCGCGGGCTCCAGGGCCTTGGCGAGCTGCAGGCCATTGTGCGTGGTGGCTTGCCCAGTGAGGTAACCGTCGATGGGTTCGGCTTTTTCAGGCGACACGTCGGCCCACTCAGCATCAAGCGCGTCATAGGGTTGGAAATGATACGGCCGGTATTCGATATCGCCCCGCGCCTGAGCGTGTTGAAGGCTGGCGGCGCTGATCGCAAGCGCCATGACAAGTGCAAGTCGTTGGTGTGTAAAGGACATGTGATCCCAACCTCTGATGAGTGAGGCCGGAAATTTAGCGAGATAGCGGGGCGATAACTGTCAGGCTCTCGACCCCTGGTTTGCGGGAGTTGTCTCTAGTGCGGTGCGATTAAAAACTCATCGGGCTTTGTTCGCGACAGGATAAATGGCTATCTCATTTGCATTAAAATGCATTTTTAGATTAATTCTGGCGGTACAAATGCATTTTAATGCGTAAATCTGGTCATCTGCTGAGCGGGAAATGCACTATATTGCAGTACGCGTCCCGAACATTGCTTGCCAGGTGCACTTAAATGCAGATGGAAACGACCTACTCTTTGATACTGCAGATTTTCACCGCTGGTCATTGGCGTGACGCTATGCGGTTGGAGTTCTCGGAGCCTGAAAAGGGTTTTGATGGACCTTGCAGGTTTCATTATCGACAGGATTATCTAGTCGATAACCTGGACGCTGTCCGATTGCCTTTTTCCAAATCTGTCAGTGCGCGGTTTCCACTGGAGTGGGATGTTGCGGTTCTCAAGAAAGCGCCTGCTTTTTTGCACGATATTGCACCGGCAGGGGCGGCTAAGCGTTCTTTGATGAGCCGTATCGGCCACGAGAGGCCGGAGGGCGTCAGTACCGATTTGTTTTTACTGGGTCGCAGTACGCCGGCCCCCATTGGCCATATGCGGGTCAAGGAATCCGTGCAGGCACTGGACGGTACCGCACCGATTGGTTTTCCTCGTCGGGAAGTGATCAACCGCGATAACAGCTTTCTGGAATATGCCTATGAACAAGGCGCGGCAATCGGCGGGGCAACGGGCGCGGGCGGTGAGGCTTCGAAACTGTTGATGACGCAGAGTGCTGATGGCCTGTTGTACCCGGACGCTACCCTGAACGATGCCGAGGTTACTCAGCACTGGTTTATCAAGTTCGCACGTAACCAGGCGACCCAGAATGATCAAGACATCCTGAGAAGTGAGTATCACTACTACAGAGCTCTTCAGGTCTTGGGAATAGAGACGGTGGGTGCAGAAGGGCTGGCATTGGAAGAGGCCACCAAGCCGAGCCTTTGGATGCACCGCTTCGATCGCAAGGTCAGTAACGCCGGTGTCGAACGATTGGCCGTTGAGTCGATTTATTCCTTGGCGGGAGTGACGACGCCTGGCAGTTACATGGATCATCTTGAGGTGATCAGACTGCTGGTGAATCAATGGCGCGCGGTTGGGCAAGAAGAGCAGGTTGCCGATCTGGTTGCGGAGTACCTACGCCGAGACCTGTTGAACAAGGTGTTGGGTAACTCGGATAACCACGGGCGAAATATGTCGATCATCCGAGGTACCGACTCTCTGCGTCTGGCGCCGATTTATGACTTGGCCCCCATGGTGATGGATGCCGAGGGCGTTACCCGAACGACCAAGTGGCCCAAAGCGCTGGAAGTGGCAGGTGATATCAATTGGCGAGGGGTCTGCGATGCACTGGCCGAGATTATTGACCCTGAGCAAAGTTTTGAGCGGCTGCGACAAGACGCCGAACACTTGCGAGCTCTGCCGGACATCTTGGCTGCAGGCGGTTTGCCAGCGGTCACCTTGAACCACCCCAGCGTCCCGTTGGGGAAACTGGACATGCGTCTGAAGCAATGGGGGCTGAAATGACCATTACCCTGGATGCCCGCGCCCTGTTAATCGAACGTGTCGAACAGGGGCTGGCTGACGGTTCCCTTGCAATTGGCGAAGCCGTGCGCCGCCTGCGCACCGAAGTCACTGGCCTGCACCAAAGCCAGTTCGCCAAGATGTGCAAGATTTCCGTGCGTACCCTGGTGCATATCGAACACGGCGAGGGCAATCAAACCCTGAAATCGCTGAACGCCGTGTTCCGCCCCTTTGGCTTACAGATGGGCGTGGTCAAGGTGCGTCGCGAGTGGGATGACTAAGTCCTCACCCCCGTCGCACATACCCCTTGCCGTAATGCCGCTCCATGCGCGCCTGGATCAGTTCCAGGCCGAGGGACATTACCCAGTAGATGATCGCCGCCGTGGTGAGCATTTCGATATAGCGATAGCTGGAGCGGCCGTAGGACTGCGCGAGGAACATCACTTCCCACACGCCCATCACCGAGATCAGGGACGAGTCCTTGAGCATTGAGATGAACTGGTTGGTGGCGGGCGGGACGATGGTGCGCATGGCCTGGGGCAGGGTGACGTGCCAGAAGATCGCACTGTCGCGCATGCCCAGGGCCAGGGCGGCTTCCCGTTGGCCGTGGGGTACGCCGAGGATGCCGGCGCGGAAGATCTCGCTCAGGTAGGCGCCGTAGTTCAGCGACAGCGCGATGATCCCGGCGATGATGGCGCCCGGCACCAGGCCCAGTTGCGGCAGGCCCAGATAGATCAGCAGGATCTGGATCAGCAGCGGCGTACCGCGAAAGAACGAGGCATAGAAACTCGCGACGCCAAAGGCCACCGCGCTTTTCGACAGGCGTCCCAGTGCGGTGATAAAGCCCAGTACCGACGAAGCCGCGATCGAGCACAGGCACAGGAACAAGGTCAGCGCCGCGCCTTGCAGAAACCCGTTGGGCGCCAGGTGCACGCCGACCAGATTGGGCAGCTTGTCGAGGATGATCGAGAACTTCAGGTCAAAGCTCAGGAAGAAACTGGCGAACAGGCAAAACAGCGCGGCCCAGGTCAGGTACAGGCGCGTGCGAAAACCGAAGAGTCGCTGTAGCCGCGACGCGCTTGTCGGCGGCTTGGGCGGAGTGGGGAGTGCGGTCATTGGCTGATGTCGGCACCGATCCATTTTTGCGACAACTTGCTCAAGGTGCCGTCCTGTTTCAGCTGTGCGAAGACTTCACGCACTTTGCTGTCCCACTGCGGGTCGCCTTTTTCGATGGCCACCGAGTTGGGCTCGGCGTACAGCGCTTCGCCGGCCAGCTTGAAGCGCTTGTCCTGGCTCAGGCGCGGTTGGGCGGTGACCAGGTTGGTGAGGATCGCATCCAGGCGCACACCGGCGCCCAGGCCCAGGTCCTGGAAGGCCACGTTATCGGTGTCGTAGGGGGCAATCTGCACGTTCTCGAACGGGTACTGCAGTTGGGTGTCTTCGGCGCCCTCGATTACCAGGTTTTTGTTCAGGTAGCTCTCGTAGCTGGAGGCGCTGGTGAGGCCGACTTTCTTGCCGCTCAGGTCCTTGGCGCCGTGGATGCGCTCATCCTTGGCATTGACCACGATCACCGCAGGCGAGGCGTAGTACTCCACCGGGAAGTCGAACACTTCAGCGCGGGCCTTGCTTGGGGTCATCGAGCAGATGCAGATGTCGTAACGCCCGCTCCAGCGACCGGCGGCGATCACGTCCCAGGAAGGGGTCTCCAGGCGCAGTTTCACGCCGAGTTTTTGCGCGACGGCCTTGGCCACGTCAACGTCGAAACCGTCGAGCTGGTTCTGCTCGTTGAGGAACGAGAAGGGTGGGTAGCTTTCCATCAGCACGCCGACCAATTCGTGGTTTTGCTCAACCCGGTCCAGGGTTGCACCGCCGAAGGCTTGGGTGGAGGCAGCCAGCATGGTCAGGCCCAGGGCCAGTAGCGGTTTGAGTTTCAAGAGAGGCACCCGAATAAAAAAGAAGTTGTTATGAAGCGAATTTACCGTATTAAATAGTTATAAGAGCGACTCTCATAGTGAGTTATTTTCATAAGCTTATGAGTAAAAAGCATATGGCCGCAGTACGCACAGTAATTCTCGATGGTGGCATGGGCCGCGAACTGCAACGCCGCGGTGCGCCGTTCCGGCAGCCTGAGTGGTCGGCGCTGGCGTTGAGTGAAGCGCCGCAGGCGGTGGAAGCGGTACACGCGGCTTACATCCAGGCCGGTGCCGACGTGATCACCAGCAACAGCTACGCCGTCGTACCGTTTCATATCGGCGAAGCGCGGTTTGCCGCCGAGGGCCAGGCCCTGGCGGCGTTGGCCGGTGAACTGGCGCGGCGTGCGGTGGTGGCATCCGGCCAAGCGGTACGTGTGGCAGGTTCCCTGCCGCCGCTGTTCGGCTCGTATCGGCCCGACCTGTTCGAGGCCGACCGGGTCAGCGAACTGCTGACGCCCTTGGTGACCGGCCTGGCGCCCTATGTTGACCTGTGGCTGGCGGAAACTCAGAGTTCGATCGTCGAGGCGCGGGCCATCCGTGCGGGTCTGCCGGCGGACGGCAAGCCGTTCTGGCTGTCGTTTACCCTGAAGGACGAAGACACCGACGAGGTGCCGCGCCTGCGTTCCGGCGAGCCGGTGGCCGAGGCGGCCGAAGCGGCTGCGCAGTTGGGGGTGCAGGTGCTGTTGTTCAATTGCAGCCAGCCGGAAGTGATTGGCGCGGCGATTGACGCGGCACGCCAGACCTTCGAGCGCCTGGGGGTGGCGATCCAGATCGGTGCCTACGCCAACGCCTTCCCGCCGCAGCCCAAGGAGGCCACGGCCAACGACGGCCTCGACCCGTTGCGCGACGACCTCGACCCGCCGGGCTACCTGCAATGGGCGGCCGATTGGCAGAAGCGCGGCGCCAGCCATTTGGGCGGTTGCTGCGGGATCGGCCCGGAGCATATTGCGGTGCTGGCCGAGCAGCTTGCCGACTGACACCCGGTACGGATGGCACTGACGACCGAGTGTGGGGCAAGCCCCACACTCTGCTCCTGCGCTGTCTGTGGGATTTAGGCGCGGCACTCCGCCAGGCTTTTCAATTGCCCCGAACCTGCCTGGTTGGCCTCCGACAGCCAGTGCTCAAACCCTGCCCCGATCGGCGGCCATTCCGAGTCCAGGATCGAATACCACGCCGTGTCCCGGTTCTGCCCCTTGACCACCATGTGCTGGCGGAACACCCCTTCAAAACTGAACCCCAGCCGCTCGGCGGCATATTTGGAGCGGGCATTGCCGTTGTTGCACTTCCACTCCAGCCGGCGGTAGCCCAGTTCGAAAGCATGCTTGGCCAATAGATAAACGGCTTCGGTGCTTTTCGGCGAGCGTTGCATCGGTGCGCCGAAGGTGACGTGGCCGATCTCGATGCGCCCGTGGGCCGGGACGATGGACATCAGGCTGAGGATGCCCTGCACGTCGCCGCTGGCGCGGTCGATCACGCTGAAGAAATACGGCTCGTTGTGCTGGGCATGGTTGTCGAGCCAGGCATCGAACGCGGCGCGGTCGCTGAACGGGCCATACGGCAAATAGTCCCACAGCTTGGGGTCGGCGCCGGGGCCTTCGAGGGCTTGCCACAGACCGTCGGCGTGGCGTCGCGGGTCGAGTTTTTCCAGGCGAATGAAACGCCCTTCGAGCAGTTGCACCGTGGGCGCCGGGACGCCTTGCCAGTCGGCGAGAGAAGTGGACATGCTGCGCTCCTTAAAGACCTTTGCGAAATTGGATGAAACCAGGGCGTTCGGCAATGCGTTCGTACAGTTGGATCGCGGTGGCATTGGTTTCGTGGGTCAGCCAATGGACCTTGCAGCAGCCGTCGGCTTTGGCCGTGGCGTAGACGAATTCGATCAATTTGCGGCCAACCCCGCTGCCGCGCTGGGCCGGGTCCACCAGCAGGTCTTGCAGGTAGCAGGAGTTTTCAATGCTCCAGTTGGAACGGTGGTAGATGAAGTTGACCATGCCCACCGCTTTGCCGTCTTGCCAGGCGAGCGCCGAATGGGTCGGCTCGCGTGCGTCGATCAGGCGTTGCCAGGTGCTCTGGCTGACGGCGTCCGGCAGTTCGGTGTTGTAGAACTGCAAATACGCGTGCCATAGCGGCAGCCAGGCGGCTTGGTCGGCGGCAGTGACCGGGCGGATGTCGATCGGGCTCATTCTGGGGCTCCTTGAGGAATGAAACGGGCGAGGGTCTGGTCGCGCACGTCAAGGCTGGCGGCCAGCCCTGCGCGCACGCCCTGGATGTCGGCGGCACTGCGGTTCTGGCTGAGTTTGCGTTTGCCGATCAGGCGTTCGATGGGCAAGGCGAAACCGACGATGGCCTTGAGCATGCCTTCAATGTAGTCGGCCGGCGCGTCGCTGACTTTCCAGGGCTGGGCGCGGCGGCCTTCGTGGCGGTCGGTGAGGGCGCTGACCACGCCGAGCAGGCGCTCGGCGTCGGTAAACACGTCGGCCGTGCCGTAGGCGTGCACCGCCAGGTAATTCCAGGTGGGCACCACTTTGCCGTGCTCGGCCTTGGCCGGGTAAAACGCCGGGCTGACATAGGCGTCGGCCCCGGCAAAAATCACCAGCGCTTCGCCGCCGTTCTGCAGGTCGTGCCACTGCGGGTTGGCCGTGGCCAGGTGGCCGTAGAGCGTACCGTTCGGGCCTTCGTCCGGGTTGAGCAGCAGTGGCAGGTGGCTGGCTTGCAGGCCGTGCTCACCCATGGTCACCACCTGCGCCAGGCGTGTGTGCTGGATCAGTTGCTGCAGTTCGGGTAAATCGTCGAGGGCAAAGGCGCGCGGTGTGTACATGAAAGTATTCCTTGGCGAATGCCTGCATCCTAGGCAGGCTAATGGTTCGTTGTAAGAGCCATCTATGACCCATTTTATAGGTCCAATTCCGGAGCCTGCCCTATGTCGCCCCCTGCGCCGCCGCTGTCGTTCAACCCTGCGGGAATCGAGCTGGATCGTCGTCAGGGGCTGACCCGCCAGCTGTATGAAGCCTTGCGCCAACGGGTGCTGGACGGGCGATTGGTCAGCGGCACGCGCTTGCCCGCCACACGCGACCTGGCCGCGGCGTTGTCGATTTCGCGCAACAGCGTGGTACGCGCCTACGATCAGCTGTATGCCGAGGGCTTCACGCAAAGCCGGGTGGGCGACGGGACTTACGTCGCCCAACTGCCCAGCTCAAAAAAACTATCCACAAAACTGTCCACAGGGTTATCAACAGGCTTATCCCCAACCTTATCCACAATCGACCTTAAAAAGGCCGATATTCCGTGTGAAAAAGTTATCCACAGCGCGGCCCTGGATCGCCTCGAAAACAACCATTTGCCCCTGCCGCCCACCGGTCCACCACGGGCGTTCCGGGTGGGGGTGCCGGCCTTCGATCTGTTCCCCTTTGACGTCTGGGCCAAGCTGAATGCGGCTTTTTGGCGCAAGCCGGACCTCGAACTCTTGTGTTATGGCAACCCGGCCGGGGACGAGCGATTGCGCGGGCTGATCGCCGCTTACCTGCGCAGTTCGCGGGGCATGCAATGCACGGCTGAGCAAATTGTGATCACCAGTGGCGCACAGCAAGCAATTAGCCTTTGTGCACAGTTGCTGGTGAGCCCCGGCGATAGCGTGGCGATTGAAAATCCCGGCTACCGCGCCGCCGGTCATGCGTTCGCCCTGGCCGGTGCGCACCTGCAGGGTGTGGCGGTGGACAGCGAGGGGATCGACTGCGGCGTATTGAACCGCCTCGACAACTGCCGCCTGGCGTATGTCACCCCGTCCCATCAGTACCCCTTGGGCGTGGTCATGAGCCTGGCGCGGCGCCTGGAGTTGCTGGCCTGGGCCGAACGCAGCGGGGGCTGGATCGTCGAGGATGACTACGACGGCGAGTACCGTTACAGCGGCGCGCCGCTGGCCCCGCTGGCGGCCCTGGATCGCAGCGGGCGGGTGTTGTATGTGGGGACGTTCGGCAAAGTCGCGTTCCCGGCGCTGCGTCTGGGTTATCTGGTGTTGCCGCCGACGCTGGTCGACGCGTTCGCCCAGCGCCGCGCCGTGGATGTGCGGCACTCGGAGGTCAGCACCCAGGCGGTGATGGCGGAATTCATGGCGGCGGGGCATTTTCAGCGACACATCCGGCGCATGCGCCGCGCCGCGCTCAGCCGGCGCAACGCACTGTTGGAGGGCTGGCCGGGCGCGCTGCCGGGGGTGGGCAGCCTGCCCAATAGTGCCGCAGGCCTGCACCTCACCGTGCGGGTGGACAGCCTCGCCCGCGAACAACAACTGGTGGCGCAGGCCCGCGCGGTGGGCGTGGAGGTCAATGGCCTGAGCAGCTATTGGCTGGCGCAGGCCGGGCCACCGGACGATCAGCGCGCCGGCCTGGTGCTGGGCTTTGCCGCAGTGCCCGAGGCGGCGATCCGCCAGGCGCTCGCGCGGTTGCGCGAGGCCTGGACAGGTCAGGCTGAGGGCTGAGGCGGCTTGGCTTTCAGGAACAGCGAGCGGGCCAGGTGCAGGCCGATTTCACTGCGGTACACGGCGATGTCGCTCAAGGGTTCGAACCGGCCGCCCATCAGTCGTTGCTGGCGGTTCTTCAGGTGGGCTGCGGTGTAGGCTTCTTCCGGCCCGGTGAGGGAGGGGTAGTGAAAGTGCGCGTACCACAACGGGCGCTTGGTGTTGGCGTCCACCACCGCATATTCCTGCAGGAAACCCTTGTCGCGCCCCCTCAGTCGGGTGCGGGGGCCGACAGGCGGGTTGACCGTCACGGCGCCCTCGCGCAACAGCAATTCGACGTGCGCCGCCTCCGGTGGTCGGCGTTTGAGCACTTCGATCTTGATCCGTTTGCCTTCCCGGTAAAGCTGGGTGATCGCCTCATCGAGGCGGCGGTTAGTCAACGCGGCTGACGGCGAGGCGCTTTCGGTCTGGTTGCTGGAGGTCAGCGCCTCTTCGATATCCTGGCTGGCCCGTTCGAGTTTTTTGGCGTGCTGGTGGAAGCGCTCTTCGATTTCCACCGGCAGTTGCCGGGTTTCCTTCGCCCAGGCTTCCTTGTTGGTGATAAAGGCGTTCACCCCATCGACCAGCGCCTGACCGGCGCTGATGCTGTTTGCCAGGTTACGCGCCTGGCTGCGGGAAGCGGGCTTGGGCGTCAGTTCGCGTTCGACCCACACCCCCGGCTCCTTCTCATGGAAGGTCGCAATCACTTTGCCGGTCAGGGGTTCCTTCACGTCGACCAGTGTCTTGCCGTCTTCGCCGGGGCTTTCACGCTCTTCGCCGACCACCGTCCCCTTGAAGCGCGTCTTGATGTATTTTTTCTTCGTCATAGGGGCGGCGCGCGACGGGCCAGCAGTGGGCTCCATGGCTCTGCGTTCGCGAAGCTGGGTCGTCAGTTGTTTCTCTGCGTGTCGCGCGAACTCGTCCACCTGTTTGCGCAGGTTTTCCAGGTCGGGCTTGTTGAGGTCGTTGGGAAACTCGGCCGGTAGATCCACCAGGTTCTGGTCCACCCTGGAGAATTGGTCCATCAGGCTGTCCAGGGTTTCGATCAACTGCTCCGGCGGCACCGCGTTGCGCGGTTGCAGGGCCTCTCTGAAACTTTGGACCGCCAGCTCCGCCACATCGACGATACGGTGCAGGGCTTCCCTGGCGTCGGCGCGCGTGGCCGATTCGCCGTCGGCCACGCACAGGAAGTGGCCCAGGGTGATCTTGAACGCCTTGAGATCATCAAGGGCATAAGCGGGCAGGTGCGGCTCATGCAACTGGATCAGCCGGACCCCGAGCGCGCCCAGGGCGCGAGCCTCCTTGAAGCGTGCCTGAAGGTAGCCCAAACGTTCCACCATCGCCTGTGTCGCGTCATACATGGTGCGATAGTGAACGGCGGGCAAGGCGTCTTCTTCAACGCCCTCGATATCGAGGTGGCCCTGTATGGCTTCCAGTTGTTCGCGAAACGGAACCTGTTGTTCGCTGATGGCGGAGCGCGCCAGAAACAGCTGATGTTCCAGGTAGCCGGCCATGGCGTTCTGATAGTTGGGCACCGTGTCGAGAATATTCAGGGATTTGAGCTGGGAAATCGGTACGTCGATTTCTTTGAGGCGTGTATCCACCTGTTCGAGAAAGGTGGTTCTGGCCGCGCCTCTGGCGTCGTCCGTCGCGCTGTCGATGGCGCCTTGCAGGGCTTCAATGTCGTGCTGGCGCTGGGCCTGCTCGCTGTCGAAGGTTGCCAGTTGCCGGCGTAAATCGGTGATTTTCGGCGGCCTGAGGGCTTCGCCTTTTTTGCGGCGGCTGCGCAGGCCGCCTGCGCGCAGGCGCAAGCGCGTGTCGACGAACCATTGACCCAGGCGATTGGCGATCAGCGGCGGGCCGCGCCGGCCGGGTTGGCGCGGATCGATGATCAACACGGTGTCGTTTTCGTCGACCATCACTTCAAACCAGCGTGTACCCACCGGCGCATACCAGTGTGCGGTTTTGGCGTAGAGATGCTGATGGGGGCCTTCCACCGTCTGTTGCGCGCCCAATTGATCGGGTTTGGGCAGCGCGAAACTGTCGAGGAATGTCCCCAGGTTCTGTGCGCTGCGGTTCAGGGCGCCACTGATGTGCAGGGTGTGTTCGTGGTCGACGGGCAGTTCTTCTGTGGCGATATCCGGCTTTTGCACGGCTTCTACCGTGGCCTCCGGGGTCGGCAATGCGGGCGGTTCGCCAGGTTTTTCGAGCGGCGATGCAGGCTGGTGCGCCGTGGCGACGTGCGTCGCCAACACCATGCCGAGCGTCAGCAAGATATCCACCAGCGCCGAGAGCCCGGCTGAACGGTCACCGATCTCGTTGGCGTCGACCATCTGTTGCAGGTCATCCATCAGTTGCCAGATCCAGGTCGCGGCGCCCGCAGCGCGGCCCATGAACGGCAGCGCGGTATTGAGCATCAGCCACCCGGCATGCTTGAAACTCTCCCAGCGCGCCTCGGCGTTCGACACCGATTGGCGATCGGCCAGGGTGACCAGCGCGTCGGCGTTGGCCCGGAACAGCGTGGCGAAGTCGTCGTTGCGCAGCACTTCGCGGCCCAGGTCGATGGGCCCGGTCATCACCAGTGCGTTGAGCGGGTCGTTCAGCAGACTGGTAAATACCCACGGCGAGGGCAGGCTGCCGGGAAACACAAACTGCGCATACGCCGTTCGCACCTTGTCGGGCAGCCAGGCCAGGACCGATTGGCGCAACGGCGTGTCTTGTTTGATCGCGTACAGCAGGTTGGTCGGTGACGGGAACTGCATCAACGCTTGGTTGGACAGTGGACGGTAGAGCAGGCAGGGGCCTTGTTTCGGGTCTTGCGGGCCAATGACGAACATGTTGCCGACGACGTCGACCGCCGAGCCCGGGCGGCGTTTGGGGAGCAGGGACAAGCGGCGGATGACCACCGCCGCGCCGTCGACCACACGCGCTGCGCTGTCTGGATTCATCACCGCGCAGACATAGCGATAGCCCTGTTCGCTGAGGCCGTAGACCCCTCGGACTTTGTACTGTAACGCCAGTAAGGGTAATTGCAGGCGTAATTGAGCGGTGTAGAGACGTTGCCGGCGCAAGGACTCGGCAGGCTCGTCGAGCAACATGCGTTTGACCAGCGCCGGGTAGTGCTCACCAATGTTCGCCTGGGTAATCAACTGCTCCAGGTAGGCCGCCGTCATCCAGGCGGGTACGGCGCTGGCGTTTTCATAACGGACGGTTTTGTTGCCCAAGGGCAAGGCGATCAGGTTTTCCAGGGCCAGTTCGGCCAGGGTAAAGGTTTGGGTCTGGATGTTTCCCGGCACGATCAGGGTGCCCCACACCTGCACGCTGGTGACGCTGATCCGCACGTTGTCCAGCGTGGTGCGGGCCACGCCGGGGTGGTCCTTGATCATCAGGGTGTGGATCGCATCCAGGGCAAAATCGCCGATGTGCTTGATCCCGTCATCGAAGGCTTTACCCGCATGCTGCAGGTGCAGGGCCGCGAGGTCCATCATGTAGCGCCCGTAGGTGGCCTGATCCGACGGGGATGCGGTGAGTATCCAGTCGGGCAAGGCGCCATGCACCCAGTCGATTCTGTCTTGATCGAGCGGCGCGCGCGGGGCGATTTCGCTGGTCGGCTTGTCGTGCGCCATGGCCGGGATCAGCTCATCGCTATCGAACGCGATTGCGCCGATCGCCTGAATCTGCAAGGAAATAAACGCACAGGCCTGCTGTTCGAAAAAGTCCCCGGCAGGCTGGAACAATCGCCAGTGGAGCTTGGCCGCCTGTGCAGTGGTGACGCGAATGCGCAGGGAATCGCCAAACGCCTTCAGGCTTTTGAAGGAGGCGTACCCGTCGGCGATCGAATAGCTGAGGATGATGTCACGCTCGCCAAGGCGCCCGACCAGCACCGCCAGCGCCGACAGGTTGAGGTGTTTGACCTGTGTGGCGTGCTCCAGGTCGACGTCGATCAGATAGGCCTTGGTCGCGTATTTGTCCTGGGGCAAACGCCGGGCGGAATCCGGCGTGTGGAACACCGCCCTGGCCATATTGCATTCATCCTCGTCCCAGCCTTCCACGCTGTCGACATTCCAGATCGCCCGCAAGGCATTGGCAAAGGTGCGCCAGCGCGGGCCTTTGTGGTGGTCGTTCTCGTTCCAATACGCGAGTTGTTGCTCTTGATAGGCGACGCGCAGCAGCGGTGCCAGCTCATTGATCAGACGGCCGATGGCGTCCACTTTGACCGGCAGATGCACGTTCGGCCCGGCGGCGGATTGATAGATCAGGTAGTGCTTGCCGTCGAGCCACGTCACTGGCACGCCGGATGTTGCACTGCGGCACAAGGCGCCGGTCAGCGACTGGAGTGTCGGGGCACCGGGCAGGATCGCCCCGGCCGTGATCCGCCAGCCTGGCGTCACCAGCGTGGTCAGGTCGGGGTCGATGGCGAGATCCGGGTACAGCTCGCGCACGCTCGAGCGCAGGGTGGCGGCCGCGACTTCGCGCAAGGACGGGCCGGTGGTCAGTTGAGTCAACAGGTCATTGGCGCTGGGGGGAAATGAGGGCAAGGGAGGGCTCCTGACGGGCGAGGCGGGCTGCCGAATGCAGCCCAGCACCTCGACCACGTTAGGGCGCAGGCCCGTCAGGTGGTGGTAGTTAGATAGCGGGCGCGGCTATGTCCCCGATTTGATCTTGGTCCAGGCCCGTGTCCTGGCGCGCTCGGCGTCGCGGCCCAGGGGTTTGAGGGTATACAGCGTGGCCATCGCCGCCTCGGTGGGGTACAGGTTGGGGTTGTTGCGGATCGCAGGGTCGACCCGTTCCGTCGCGTCTTTGTTCGGGTTGGGGTAACCGACGAAGTCGCTGATCGGCGCGATCACCTGTGGTTGCAGCAGGTAGTTGATGAAGGTGTAGGCGTCCTGCGGGTTTTTCGCGCCTTTGGGCAGGGCGAGCATGTCGAACCAGATCGGCGCGCCTTCCTTGGGCAGGCGCATGTCCACAATCACGCCGTTCTTGGCTTCCTTGGCGCGGTTGGCGGCCTGGGAGAAGCTGCCGGAATAACCGACGGCCACGCAGATGTCTCCGTTGGCGATATCGGCCATGTACTTGGAGGAGTGGAAGTAGGTGATGTACGGGCGGATTTTCATCAGCAGCGCTTCGGCTTTTTCATAGTCCTTGGGGTTGTTGCTGTTGGGGTCCAGGCCCAGGTGTTGCAGGGCCAGCGGCAGGATCTCGGACGGCGAATCGAGCAGCGCGACGCCGCACTGCTTGAGCTTGCTGATGTTCTCTTCCTTGAAGATCAGGTCCCAGCTGTCCACCGGCGCATCGGCGCCGAGCGCGGCCTTGATCTTGTCGGGGTTGAAGCCGATCAGGATGGTGCCGTACATGTAGGGCACGGCGAACGTGTTGCCGGGGTCGTTGGCCTCGAGCAGCTTCATCAGCTTGGGGTCGAGGTGGTTCCAGTTCGGCAGTCGGCTGCGGTCCAGGGGCTGGAATACCCCGGCTTCGATCTGCTTGGCGAGGAATACGTTGGACGGCACCACCACGTCGTACCCGGAATTGCCGGTGAGCAGCTTGGCTTCCAGGGCCTCGTTGGTGTCGAAGATGTCGTACACCAGCTTGACGTTGGGGTTCTGCGCCTTGAAGTCTTCCAGCGCCTTGGGCGTGATGTAGTCGAACCAGTTGTAGACCTGCAGGGTTTTCTCTTCGGCATGGGCCGCGCCGCCGAGAACGGCGGCGCAGAGGACGAGCGATTTGAGCATGTTCATTGGATGGCCCCCTCAAAACCTTCGAGAACGTTGACGGCGTTGATGCCGATTTCTGCCACGGCGTAGCCGCCTTCCATCACAAACAGCGTGGGTTTGCCCAGGCGCGCGATGCGTGCGCCCATGGCCAGGTAGTCCGGGCTGTCGAGCTTGAACTGCGAGATGGGGTCGTCCTTGAACGTGTCCACGCCCAGGGACACGACGACGATGTCGGCGGCGTAGCGCTCGATTTCTGTGCAAGCCTCGTCAAGCGCCGCGCTCCAGTGCGCCCAGTCGGAACCGGCCGGCAAAGGATAGTTGAAGTTGAAGCCTTCCCCGGCGCCTTCTCCGCGTTCGTCGGCGTAGCCGAGGAAAAACGGGAACTCCGCTTCCGGATGTCCGTGGATCGAGGTAAAGAGCACGTCGTTACGCGCGTAAAAGATCGATTGAGTGCCGTTGCCGTGGTGGTAGTCCACGTCGAGGATCGCCACCTTCCGCTGGCCCTGGTCGAGAAACGCCTGGGCGGCGATGGCGGCGTTGTTGAGGTAGCAATAACCGCCCATCAAGTCGCCGGCGGCATGGTGCCCCGGCGGGCGACACAAGGCGAACGCACTGTGGGCGCCGCGCTGGATCGCTTGTTGCGCGGTCAGCGCGACCTGGGCTGCGCTGTAGGCGGCTTGCCAGGTACCGGCGGTAATCGGTGCGCCGCCGTCGAAGCTGTAGTAACCGAGCTGGCCGTGCAGGCTGGTGGGCAACACGCGGCGCAAGGTGCGGGCGGGCCAGGTGTAGGGCAACAGGTCGCCGTCCTCGCCGAATGCGCTCCAGCGTTGCCAGGCACCTTTGAAGAAGTCCAGGTAGTCGCGGCTGTGCACACGTTCAAGCGGCGCCAGGCCAAAGTCCTGTGGGGCAAGGACCGGGCCCAGCCCACGGGCTTTGACCCGCTGCAGTACGTGGTCGGCGCGCGAGGGCATTTCGAAGCAGGGCATCAGTTGCCCGTCCATCAGTTCACAACGGCCGTGGTGCAGGTGGTGATCGTCCGAGTAGATCGTCAGCATGTTGTTGTTCTCCGCAGGCGGTATCGGTGCCTGCAGTCTTGCGGGTGGGGCGCTTTATGAGAACGGCAGGAGCGGCCAAAAGGGGATAAATCGGGCCAAATTGTGTGTCCGCAATTCGCCCATCAATGGGGCGTCATGCGCGAAATTGGCTCGGCGCCACGCCGCTCCAGCGCACAAAGGCATGCCGGAAACTCGCGGTTTCGCTGAAACCCAGTTGCTCGGCGATGCGGTAGATCGGCAGTTCATCCGCCGCCAGCCATTGCTTGGCGCGCTCGAAGCGCAGTTCGTCGAGCAGTTCCTGATAGCTGCACCCCAGCTCGTGCAAGTGTCGGCGCAGGGTGCGCGGCGAGCAGTTCATCTGTGCGGCCAGGCCTTCAATCCCCGGTGCGGCGCCGAGTTGGCTGGCGAGCAACTGGCGGATTCTGCCCAGCCACGCCTGGCGGCCGGTGAACTCCAGGTTCTGTTTGCGGCAGCGCTCGGCCATGGCCTGGTGGGTCACGGCGTCGGCCAGGGGCAGGGGTTGGTCCAGCCAGCGCTTGTCGAAGGCGAAGGCGTTGGTGCCGGCGTCAAACTGCAGCGGGCAGGCGAAGCACTCGCTGTAGCGCGCGCGATAATCCGGTGCGCTGTATTCGAAGCGTGCGCCAAGCAGCGCCAGGGGCTGGCCGAGCAGGTCGTCGCAGATCACCTTCAGCGAGGCCAGGCACAGTTCGACGTTGAACATTTGCATGGCCGGGCTTTCGCGATAGTCAGCGGCAGTGAACCAGATGCGTTCGCCGTCCGCCTCCAGGCTCAGCGTGAACAGTGTTCCCAGCAGCGCCGGATAGCGCAGCGCCAGGCGCAAAGCGTCACCGAAGGTGGCACTCGTCAGCAGCGCGTAACCGAGCATGCCGTAGGCCGACACGTGCATCTGGCGGCCCAGCGCCAGGCCGACATCGCGGCGCAGGGCCACGGCATTGGCGCACACGCGCATTTCCTGATTGGTGGTGATGCGCGTGTCGGCGCGGCTCAAGTCCGCCGCGCAGATGCCGCTGCCCGCGAGCAAGGCCTCGCTGGGCAGCCCTTGGGCCTTGAAGGTGTCGAGCACCAGCGACACCGCGTTGAGGGTGGTGAGATGAGCGTGCAGCATCGACGGCTCCAACGGGTCTGGTGCGCTGAAGGAGCAAATTGTGTGCCGTCGGCCACGTATCAGGTCCGGTTGAAAAATAAGGTTTGGGCCTGGCTCTCGTTGATCTCGCTGCGGTGGAACGCGATGCGTTGTGCGCTGTTCAGGCCGTTGGTGGTATCGGCTGCCGCGCCCAGGCTGTGCTCCTGTGGGGTCTTCAGACGCGCGCGGATAAACGCCCTGGGCGTGGTCCAGTCGGCTGAATAGTGGAAATGCGCGTACCACAGCACCTTATGGGTGCTGCGGTCGGTGATGGTGTATTCGTCCAGGTAATCCGGTGTGGCGGACTTGATGCGCCGTCGGCTGACGGTTTTTTTGATGGTGATTGCGTCGCGGGCCTTGAGCCATTGCACGCCGGAGGGGGTGGGCGGATGCTGCTGGGTCATCCTCTGCACATTGTCTATGGAGTGTTGATAGAGGGTGGCAGTGGCGTCGCTGAGGGCCTTTTTGACGGTACTGGCCAGGGTCACGTCGCCGTGCGCGAGATTCTTCTGGGTCAGGGCTTGCTCGATACTGCGCGTGGCTTGTTCCAGGCGCTGGGCGTGTTGATGGTACAAGTATTCGATGCCGATGGGCGTGCGCTGGGCCTGACTGGCCAGGCCGGTGATCCGTTGTTTGAAGTCCGGTAAACCGTCGAGCAGGTCCTGGCCTGCGTCCACGCTGGTTGGCAGGTCGATGGGCGTGTTCGCCGTCTGTGGACTCTTGGCCCGTTGCACCCAGAAGCCGTCCGGCTTCTCGTGAAACGTGGCGACCACGGTGTTGGAGAGGGGCGAGCGAACATCCACCAGCCCGGTGTCCAGGCCCGTGGCGGACAATTGCGGCTCGCCCACCACCATGCCGTGGTAACGGGTGCGGATGAATTTTTTCTGCGGGCGTGGCGGGGTGGGCGGCGGGCTGGGGGTGGTTCTCAGTGTGCTGCGTCGGTCGGCCAATTGCGCAAGGTTGGTATTGGCGCGTTCTGTGTACTCGCCGAGCCGGTCGCGCAGGCGGGTCAGCGGTTCCGCCAGGGAGGCGCTGGAGAATTCGGTGGGGAAGTCCTGCAGGCGCTCGCCCAGCACGCTGAACTGTTCGATCAGGCTGCTCAGGGTCTCGATCTGTTCGTCGATGCGCCTGTCACTGCGCTCGTGCAAGGTGTCGCGCAGGGCCTGGATGGCGATGTCGCAGGCGTCGACAATCTGGTCGATGGCCGCCCATGCCAGCGGTGCGCTGAGGGTGGTGTCTTCGCGCAGGCACAGGTTGCGGGCCAAGGTGACTTGCAACGCCTTGAGGTCGCTGCTGCTGTAGGCGGGCAGCAGGCTTTTGGTGTCCTTTATCAGGCGCAGGCCTTCGCCGGGCAGGTCACGCAGTTGGTTGAAGCGCGTTTCGAAGTACTCCAGGCGCCCAATCATGCCGTGCAGCGTTTCATTCATGTCGCGCGCATCGGGGATGTTGCGCACGCGTGGGTCGGCGGCCTGTTTGGCGATGTGGTCCAGGGTGGTGCGCAATTTGGGGGTAAAGGTTTTCAGTACCTCGTTGAGGCCGGCCCAACTGAGGCTCAATTGAGCTTTGATATACCCTACGCTGCGGTGCAGGTAGTCAGGCGTTGGCGCAACCACGTTCAACTCTTTCAGGTTTTGCAGGGCTGTTTCGTAGTCTGTACGCTGGGTCTCCAGTTGATTGAGGTAGGTCCTTTGCGCGGCCTGGGCCGAGGTGGAGGGGGCGTCGAGCAGTGCTTGATGAGCGTTTTGCAGGGTTTGCTGGGCGGTCTTTTTCTGTTGCTCGAAGGCGGTGATCGGGGCGCGCAGTTGGTTTGCCTTGCGTTCGGCTGCCGCCCGGGCTTTGCGCTCCAGGCTTCGTGAGCCGCCACCACGCAGGCGCAGCCGGGTGTCGATGAACCATTCGCCCTTGAGATTGCCGATCAGAAAGGGGCCGTTGCGCATGGGTTGCTTGGGGTCGGCGATCTGCACTTCGTCGTTTTCGTCCACCGTCACTTCGAACCAGCGTTCACCGACCTGTGCGTACCATTTATTGAGCAGCGGGTAGAGGTGACGATGAGGGCCGATGCGCCCTGAGGCTTTGCCGCGCACCGCCGGTTTAGCGACCTTGAAACTGTCCAGCAGGCTGCCCAGATCGCTGGTATTGCGATTGATCGCGGCCAGGGTGTGCAGCGCGTGCGGGTGATTGTTGGGCAGTTCAACTGCCGAGAGGTTGGCCAACTGGTTGACCGTTACGGGTTTGGCGATCACCTCGGGCTTGGCCGGAGGTTTCGCGACCGGCTCCTCCTTGGCCAAACGCGGGGTTGACGGCGCGTTGCGGCTGGCGATGTGCAGGGTCAACACCATCCCGATGTTGAGCAAAAGTGCCGCCAGGGTCGACCATTCGGCCGGTTTGTCCTTCTGCTGCCGCGCGTCGATCACCGCCTGCACCTGGTCCAGGATCTGCCAGATCCAGGCGGCGGTGTTCACGGTGTGACCCAGGAACGGCAGTGCCGCATTGAATATCAGCCAGCCCGCCTGCTTGAACGAGGCCCAACGGCTTTCGGCGTTCGACGCCGACTGCCGGTCGGCCAGTGTGATCAGCGCGTTGGCGTTGGCGTTGAACAGTTCGGCGGGCAGATCGCCGCTGAGTGTTTGCGTGCCCAGGTCCATGGGCCCGCTCATCGTCAAGAGTTTGAAAGGGTCGGCCAGCAACGTCACGACCGCCCAGGGTGAAGGCAACTCGCCGGGGAATGCGTAGCGCGCGTAGTCGTCGCGCACGTTGTCCGGCAGCCAGGCGAGGACCGAGTCGCGCAGGTTGCGCGATTGGCGGATCGCATACAACAGGTCGGCCGGTGACGGGAATTGCAGCAATTGCAGTTCCGCCATCGGGCGATACAACAGGCAGGGCCCGGCGTTCGGGTCCTGGGGGCCAATCACAAACATGTTGGCCACCACGTCTTGCGTGGCGGCGCTGCGGTTTTTCGGTACGAAGGCCAGGGGGCGAAGGACAATGGCTTGCCCGTCGACCTGGCGGTCCGTCGCCTCTGCCGCCAGCACGGCCGCGACGTAGCGATAGCCCAGCTCGTCGACCCCGGCGTGTTGGCTCATTTTGTATTGCAATGCCAGCAGCGGCAGTTGGATACGCAAATGGCTGCTGTACAGGGCGCGCCTGCGGGTTGATTCGAGGGGGTTGTCGAGCAATTTGTTTTTGGCCAGGGCCGGGTAGTTTTGACCGACGTCCACCTTGCGGATCAGGCTTTCAATGTAGGCCACGGTCAGCCATTCCGGCAGGTCATCGGCGTTGCGCTGGCGGATGCTTTTGTCGCCGAGGGGCAGGCCGATCAGGTTTTGCAGGGCCAGGTCGGCGAGGCTGAAGGTGGTGGTGTCGACCTTGCCCGGCAGGGTGAAGCTGCCCCAGACAATCGGGCTGCGCACCTGAATCTCGATGCTATCCAGGTGCAGGTTCGCCGCGTCGGTGTGCTCCTTGAGCATTTCGGCGCGCAGTCTGTCGAGTGCGTAGGTCTGGATGTGCGGGATGTCATCGTCGTAGGACTTGCCGGCGTTGAGGCTGTGCAGGGCGCTGAGGTCTTTGAGGTAGCGTGCGTAGAGGCTCAGGTCGGTCGTGGAGGCGGACGTCAGCCAAGCAGGCAGCGCGTCGAGATAGCGTTTGAGGTCCGGTTGCTTTTTACCGACCAGTTCCTGGGTGGCCGGCGGCAGGTTGATTGAGGATTCGCTGGGGTCGATGCGCCGCAGTTGCTGAGCGTCGAGCTGCCCGATGAACGCGAGCTGTTGGGCGATCAGCGTGCAAGCCTGGTGATCGAAAAAATGCCCGGCGGGCTCGAACAGTCGCCATTGGATGCCGCTGGGCGCATGGCGGTCTACGTAGCTGGGCAAGCTCTGGCCCAGTTGCTCCAGCGTGGCGAATTTCTCGTAGCCGTTGAACAGGGAGTACGTGAGGATATGCGTCTCCCCTTCGTGGTTGCCGATCAGCACGGCAATCGACAGCAGGCCCAGGTGGGTGACGGTCGCGCCGTCGACCTGATCGACATCCACCAGGTAGGCCCGGCTGGCGAATGTGTCGCCGGTCTGGCGGCGCGTCAGTTCCGGCGCGGCGTACAGCGTGCGGGCCATGGCGCAGTCCTGCTCGTCCCAGCCGTCGACGCGGGTCACATTCCAGACCGAGCGCAGCGTGCTGGACAGGGCTTGCCAATGGGGGCCGGAGGTGCCGTTGCTGGAGTTCCAGAACGCCACTTGTTGTTCCTGGTAGGCGGTGAGCATTATCGGCGCCAGCAGGTTGATCAAGGTGGCGATCTGCGTGATGCGTACCGGCAGGTGGGCGCTGGGGGGTTGGTTTTTTGGCTGGATAAGGTAATGCACGCCTTCGACATAGAGCGTGGGTTCGCCCGAGATGGCCTGATTGGTGAGGATATCGGTGAGGGTTTGGTACGTGGTGGGGCCAGCGACGATTTCATCGTCGACCACGTCCCATGCCGGCGTGCCGACCAGGGCGATGTCCGGGTCGAGGCCCAGGTCCGGGTAGAGTTCTTGCAATGAGCGGCGTAACAGCGCGCTGGCGGCTTCCCGGAAGGCGGGGCCCACGCAGAGTTGGGTGACCAGCGTGTCGGTGGGGTTGAGATGAAGGGTAGACGTTTGTTGGCTCATGGGGGGTTCCTGCCTTGCCATTTCATGGACGCTGCCGGAAGAACAGCATCGGCATGCTAGAAAGGGGCAAGGCAGGAAGGAGGCTAACTATGTAGTTGGCCGGTATTTTTTACGGGGTTTTTGTGGCGCGACTCAGGCCAGCTCACCGCACAGGTCCAGTTCCACCAGGCGGCGCACTTCGCTGGTCGCGAGGCCGGCGCCGAGCAGGGCCTGCAATTTGCCGAACGCCGCTTCGCGGGTCATGCCGCCACCGGACAACACGCCCACGCCACGCAAACGGCTGCCGGCTTCGTACACATCCAGCTCCACGCCGCCTTCGTGGCATTGGGTGATCGCGACCACGACCACGCCTTGCGCCTGCGCGCGCTGGAGGCTGGCGAGGAACTCGGGGTCATCGCTGGGCCCGGTGCCGCTGCCGAAGCATTCCAGGATCAGCGCCTGCAGGCCGCTTCCAATCAGGCCGTCCAACTGGGGCGCGCCGATACCGGGCACCAGCGGCAGCACGCCGACATTGGCCAGGGCCTTGGGCTGACGGTAATCCAATGCAGCGGGCAGTGCCTCGGCCTTGGCCACACCGCCGTTGCGTTGCAGCGCGGCAAACGGATGGCGCCCGAAACTGCGCACCTTTGCGCAGCGTGTCGGCGCCATCAGCGTACCGTGGAAGTACAACTGCACACCCGGCGCCAGGCCTTGGCCCAGGGCCAGCAGCGCACCGCTGACGTTTTCCCAGGCATCGCTGTCCGGTACGCCAGCCGGGAGCATGGAGCCGGTGAACAGCACCGGCGCCGGCAGGCCCAGCAGTTGGAAGCTCATGGCGGCCGCGCTGTAGGCCAAGGTGTCGGTACCGTGCAGGATCAGCACCGCGTCGCAACCGGCGTCCACGGCTTCGACCACGGCAGTGCGTAGGCACTGCCAGTAGGCCGGGGTCATGTTGGCGCTGTCGATCAGCGGCGCCATTTCCCGGAAGCGCCATGCGGGCATTGGCTGGTTGGCGAGTTGTTCGCGCATACGGGCTTCGAAACCGGAGGCGGGGATCAGGCCGTTGGCGCTGGCTTGCATGCCGATGGTGCCGCCGGTGTAGAGCACCATGACGTTGTTAGCTGCTTGCATCGAAAAATCTCCTGAACGAAAAACGCCGCCAAGCCCAGAGCATGCCCAAGGCCAGGCGGCGTGTCATCTACGCTTAGCGTTGCGCCAGCGCGATCGATTCAGCAGGCGCTTTAGCGGCAGGCTCCGGTTTCACCGGGTTGGCCGGCCAGGCGTTGAGGTCCAGGTCCAGGTCGGGGAACTGGCTGGAGTCGAAGACCGGGGTCCTGATGCCCGCTGCGCGCTGGTTGTCGTAGTCGTTCAGGATGCGCATGGCGATCTTGAACAGGAACGCCAGGGCGAACAGGTTGACGAATGCAAGCATCGTCATGGTGATGTCGGCGAAGGCGAACACGGTGCTCAGGTTCTCGATCGAACCCCAGAAAATCAGCACCAGCACCAGTGCGCGGTAGCCCATCAGCACCTTGCGGTTGTTGCCGACCAAAAAGCGCAGGTTGCTCTCGCCGAGGTAGTAGTTGTACATGATCGAGGTGAACACGAACAACGCCAGGGCCACCGAGATGAACATCCGGCCCCACTCGCCGACTACGGCCGCCAGGGAGTTCTGGGTCAGGGCAATGCCGTCGCCTTCGAAGCCCGGGGTGTAGAAACCGGAGAGCAGGATCAGCAACGCGGTGCAGGTGCAGATCACGAAGGTGTCGAGGAACACGCTGAACGCTTGCACCACACCTTGAGCGATCGGGTGTTCCACCGACGCGACTGCCGCCACGTTAGGCGCACTGCCCAAACCGGCTTCGTTGGCGAACACGCCGCGCTTCACACCCATGATGATCGCGCTGCCCACCAGGCCGCCGAAGGCCTGGTCGAGGCCGAACGCGCTCTTGACGATGGTCGCGAGCATGGCCGGCACGTGGTCGAATTGCAGCACGATCACGTACAGGGTCACGGCGATGTAGACCAGGGTCTTGACCGGCACCAGCAGGTCGGCAATCGAGGCGATCCGCTTGATCCCGCCGATGAACACCAGGCCCAGCAATGCCGCCAGGGCCAGGCCGGTGTAGGTGGTGTCGAGGCCGAAGGCATTGTTCAGCGAGTGCGTTACGGCATGCGCTTGCAGGCCGTTGAAGGCAAAACCGAAGGTTACCAGCAGCAGGAACGCCATCACCATGCCCAGCCAGCGTTTGTGCAGGCCGTGCTGGATGTAATAGGCCGGGCCGCCACGGAAGGTGCCTTCGGCGTCGGTGCGCTTATACAGTTGGCCGAGGGAGCACTCGATAAAGCTCGAGGACATGCCCACCAACGCGGTGACCCACATCCAGAACACGGCACCCGGGCCGCCCAGGGTCACGGCAATGCCGACGCCTGCGATGTTACCGGCACCGACGCGGCCGGCCAGGCTGAGCATCAGCGCCTGGAACGAGCTGAGCTGGTCGGAGCTGTTTTTCAGGCTGTCGCGAAACACCGAAAACATGTGGAAAAAGTGACGCAACTGAACGAAACGCGAGCGGATCGTGAAGTAGCCGCCGAGCCCGACAATGAGCACGATCAGTACTTTCCCGGAGAGGAAGTCGTTGATGACTTCGAGCATGGAGTGTTCCTCGCTGATTTTTCTAATGGCAAACGCAGGACGGTTCGACGCTGTCGCTTGGCACCAGGCAGTGCGCGACGGTTCGACCCCATCCTTTTGCGGGTGTTGTTATTCATGCGGTTTCGCGTGTGTCCGGGCCTCGTTACCGACGGCCGTTGGCGCGAAGAGGGGCGGCACTATACCTAGGCGAACGTGATCCGTCTGCCTGGGCTGATTAAAGGTTTCAGCCAAGGGGTGGCGGGCAGGGGCGATGTTGGAATTTTTATGGGCGTCATTTCACAACCTTGAGGCAAAAAAAAGGGCCTGAAGAACGAGCCTTCGGGCCCTCAAAAGGTGAGAGGTGTCTAGTCCCTCAACCTGGTGAGCGGTGCAACAAACGCTTAGGCCTTCAGTGGGACCAAGCGTGGGGCAATCATGTTTTCGGGGCGCAGGATGTCGTCGAGCATGGCGTCGTCGAGCAAGCCTTCTTCGCGCACCAGTTCCAGCACGCCGCGGCCGCTTTCGAGGGCGATACGCGCGATGCGGGTGGCGTTTTCATAGCCGATGTACGGGTTCAGCGCGGTGACCAGGCCGATGGAGTGCTCCACCAGTTCGCGGCAGCGCGCTTCGTTGGCGGTGATGCCGACGATGCAGTGCTCGCGCAGCATGTCCATGGCGCGTTGCAGCAGGCGGATCGAGTCGAAGATCTTGAAGGCGATCAGCGGCTCCATCACGTTCAACTGCAGTTGGCCGCCTTCGGCTGCCATGGTCAGGGCCAGGTCGTTGCCGATGACCTGGAAGGCCACTTGGTTGACAGCTTCCGGGATCACCGGGTTGACCTTGCCGGGCATGATCGAGCTGCCTGGCTGGCGTGCCGGCAGGTTGATCTCGTTGATGCCGGTACGTGGGCCGCTGGACAGCAGGCGCAAGTCGTTGCAGATCTTCGACAGCTTCACCGCAGTACGCTTGAGCATGCCGGAGAACAGCACGAAGGCGCCCATGTCGGAGGTGGCTTCGATCAAGTCCGCCGCCGGCACCAGCGGCTGGCCGCTGATGGTGGCCAGGCGTTGTACGGCCAGGGCCTGGTAGCGCGGGTCGGCGTTGATGCCGGTGCCGATGGCGGTGCCGCCCAGGTTCACTTCGGTCAACAGCTCCGGCGCCAGGGTTTTCAGGCGGGCCAGGTCTTCGTTGAGGGTGGTGGCAAAGGCGCGGAATTCCTGGCCGAGGGTCATCGGCACGGCGTCTTGCAATTGGGTACGGCCCATTTTCAGCACATGGTTGAACTCGACGCCCTTGGCGGCGAACGCCTGGATCAGGCTGTCGAGGCTGGCCAGCAGCGCGTCATGGCCCAGCAGCAGACCCAGGCGGATCGCGGTTGGGTAGGCGTCGTTGGTCGACTGCGCCATGTTCACGTCGTTGTTCGGGTGCAGGTACTGGTATTCGCCCTTGTTGTGGCCCATGGCCTCCAACGCGATGTTGGCGATGACTTCGTTGGCATTCATGTTGGTTGAAGTGCCAGCGCCGCCTTGAATCATGTCCACCACGAACTCTTCGTGGAAGTCGCCGCGGATCAGGCGGGCACAGGCTTCGCTGATGGCTGCGTGCTTGGCTTCGCTGAGCTGACCCAACTCGCGGTTGGCGTCAGCGGCTGCTTGCTTGACCATTGCCAGGCCGACCACCAATTTCGGGTAATGCGAAATCGGAACGCCCGAGAGGCGGAAGTTATTCACCGCTCGCAGGGTCTGGATGCCGTAATACGCTTGGGCAGGTACTTCGAGTACGCCAAGCAGGTCTTTTTCTGTGCGGAATGATGCAGCGGAGGACATGATGGAAATCATCTCGATATGGACCCGGAACTAGCCGGAACGCTGTGAATGCTAGGCTTGTGTAAGTTTTTGGGCCAATGCTGTTAAGCACTGGCCTATGCACAAACGGCATAATAGTCGTGTGACCCGGCTATCATGGCGGGCGTGTGGGCCAAAATGGTGCGCACCCGTGGGAGGAACTGATGAACCTTGAGAGCAAATGGCTGGAAGACTTCAGCGCCCTGGCGGCGACGCGCAGTTTTTCCCAGGCGGCGGAGCGACGCTTTGTCACCCAGCCGGCGTTCAGCCGCCGTATCCGCAGCCTGGAGGCCGCACTGGGCCTGACCCTGGTCAACCGCTCGCGCACGCCGGTGGAATTGACGGCGGCGGGGCAGTTGTTCCTGGTGACTGCGCGCACGGTGGTCGAGCAACTCGGTGAAGTGCTGCGTCATTTGCATCACTTGGAAGGCGGGCAGGGCGAAGTCATGCAAGTGGCGGCGGCGCACTCCCTGGCGCTGGGCTTCTTCCCGCGCTGGATCGCGCAACTGCGCAACGAGGGTTTGAACATTGCGACCCGGCTGGTCGCCACCAACGTCGGCGATGCCGTGCATGCCCTGCGCGAAGGCGGCTGCGATTTGATGCTGGCGTTCTACGACCCGGATGCGGCGATGCAGATGGACCCGGAGATCTTCCCGTCACTGCACCTGGGCAATACCGAAATGCTCCCGGTGTGCGCCGCCGATGCCGAGGGCAAGCCATTGTTCGACCTGGAAGGCGAGGGCAGTGTGCCGCTGCTGGCCTACAGCGCCGGGGCATTTCTGGGGCGTTCGGTGAACCTGCTGTTGCGCCAACGTGCCCTGCGCTTTACCACGGTTTATGAAACCGCGATGGCCGACAGCCTTAAAAGCATGGCCCTGGAAGGCCTGGGCATTGCCTGGGTGCCGCAACTGAGTGTGCGGGCGGAACTGGCCCGCGGTGAGCTGGTGGTGTGCGGCGGGTCGCAATGGCATGTGCCGCTGGAGATTCGCCTGTATCGCTGTGCGTTGGTGCGCAAGGCGAATGTGCGGTTGTTGTGGCGCAAGCTGGAAGGTGGCGCGGCGCAGAATACTTGAGCCCGATAGCCGTGTGTCAGGCACTAATATGTCACTGATGCACCGCTATCGGGAGCAAGCTCCCTCCCACAGGGTTTGGGGGTGTTTTCGCTGACTTTTAAGTCAATAAAACCGCCGGTTTGTGCCGCTAGACAGATGGTCATCCGAGGGGCTGTTTATCTGCGTTATTACGGTATACTGCGCGGCCTTCGGCCGGTCCAACCGGCCTTAATTCGTACACCAAGCCACGCCGGATTTCCCGCGTGGCTTGTTGTTTTTTGACGCGCCTGTGGGCGCCCAGAGAGAAGAGGCACGACGATGAGTGCATTGGTTGGCGTGATCATGGGCTCCAAGTCCGATTGGTCCACCCTTAGCCACACCGCCGATATGCTGGAAAAACTCGGCATTCCGTATGAAGTGAAAGTGGTCTCTGCCCACCGCACCCCGGATTTGCTGTTCCAGTATGCCGATGAAGCAGAATCCCGTGGCATCGAGGTGATCATCGCCGGTGCCGGCGGTGCAGCGCACCTGCCGGGCATGTGTGCGGCCAAGACCCACCTGCCGGTGCTTGGCGTGCCGGTGCAGTCGTCGATGCTCTCGGGCGTGGATTCGCTGTTGTCCATCGTGCAGATGCCAGCCGGTATTCCGGTGGCGACCCTGGCGATCGGCAAGGCCGGCGCGATCAACGCCGCGTTGCTGTCCGCCAGCATCCTGGGCGCCAAGCACCCGCAGTTCCACGCGGTGCTGAAAAAATTCCGTGCTGAGCAGACAGACAGCGTGCTGGACAATCCAGACCCACGTATCGCCTGAGGTTGTTGACGATGAAAATCGGTGTAATCGGTGGCGGCCAACTGGGTCGCATGCTGGCCCTGGCGGGAACGCCGCTGGGGATGAACTTCGCTTTCCTGGACCCGGCGCCGGATGCCTGTGCGGCCGCGTTGGGTGAACACCTGCGCGCTGACTACAGCGACCCGGACCACCTGCGCCAACTGGCCGACGAAGTCGACCTGGTGACCTTCGAGTTCGAAAGTGTCCCGGCCGAAACCGTGGCCTTCCTCTCGCAGTTCGTGCCGGTGTACCCGAGCGCCGAAGCCTTGCGCATCGCCCGTGACCGCTGGTTCGAGAAGAGCATGTTCAAGGACCTGGGCATTCCGACCCCGGCCTTCGCCGATATCCAGTCCCAGGCGGACCTGGACGCCGCCGTCGCCAGCATCGGCCTGCCGGCCGTGCTGAAAACCCGCACCCTGGGTTACGACGGCAAGGGCCAGAAAGTCCTGCGCACCGCCGCCGATGTGGTCGGCACTTTCGCCGAGCTGGGCGGCGTGGCCTGCCTGCTGGAAGGCTTCGTGCCGTTCACCGGCGAAGTCTCGCTGATCGCCGTGCGTGCCCGCGATGGCGAGACCCGCTTCTATCCGCTGGTCCACAACACCCACGACAACGGCATCCTCAAGCTGTCCGTGGCCAGCACCGATCACCCGTTGCAGGCCCTGGCCGAAGACTATTCCAGCCGTGTGCTCAAGCAACTGGATTATGTCGGCGTGATGGCGTTCGAGTTCTTTGAAGTCGACGGTGGCCTCAAGGCCAACGAAATCGCCCCGCGTGTGCATAACTCCGGGCACTGGACCACCGAAGGCGCCGAGTGCAGCCAGTTCGAGAACCACCTGCGCGCGGTGGCGGGCTTGCCGCTGGGCTCTACGGCCAAGGTGGGCGAGAGCGCCATGCTCAACTTCATCGGTGTGGTCCCGCCGGTTGAAAAAGTCGTCGCCATCGACGATTGCCACCTGCATCACTACGGCAAGGCCTTCAAGGCCGGGCGCAAGGTCGGCCACGCCAACCTGCGCTGCCAGGACCGTGCGACGCTGCAAGCGCAGATCCTTAAGGTAGAGGCGTTGATCGCCGAGCAATAACCCTGGGGCCGGCGGGAACCAATGGTGGCCGCCGTCTCTCTGATTGCAGGATGACAAAGCCTCGCTAGGCTTTGTCATGACTCACTTTCAATCAGAGGGAAATGCCATGGGTATCATCGGAACCATCTTTATCGGCCTGATCGTCGGCCTGCTGGCGCGCTTCCTCAAGCCCGGTGACGACAACATGGGCTGGATCATGACCATCCTGCTGGGTATCGCCGGCTCCCTTGCCGCCACTTATGGCGGTCAGGCACTGGGTATCTACCAGGCAGGCCAGGGCGCGGGCTTCATCGGCGCATTGGTCGGCGCCATTGTGTTGTTGGTGATCTACGGCCTGATCAAAAAGAAGTAATCGAGCGACAAAGTCCTCTGCGCTGCGCAGGCGCAGAGGGCTAGAATGCCGGCACTGTTTACCTTGTCGAGCTCCTCCATGCGCCGTCTCCTCTTGATGTTTCTCCTGCTCGGCCCAGGCCTGGCTCATGCTGGCGAATTGCCGGAAACCGACTGGCTGGACCTGATGCCGCTGTCGGACCAGAAAGCCCTCGAACAGATGCCGGAAATCGACCACAACTCCCCCGAAGCCCAGGGCACCTTTACCGACAAAGGTGGCTTGAAGCAGAGCAAGGGGTTGCCGGCGGTGATGTATTCCACCAAGACCGTGGCCGCCATGAACGGCAAGAACATCCGCATCGGCGGTTACCCGGTGCCCTTGGAAACCGACGCCAAGGGCCGCAGTACGCTGTTCTTCCTGGTGCCGTACCCCGGCGCATGCATCCACGTGCCGCCACCGCCGCCGAACCAGTTGGTATTGGTGCGTTACCCCAAGGGGTTGAAGCTGGATGATATCTACACGCCGCTGTGGGTCACGGGCACGGTGAAGGTGGAGACGGTCAACAATGACTTGGCCGATGCGGCGTATGCGTTGGATGCGCAGAAGGTACGGGTGGTGAAGGAGTCGGATCTCTAAACCACACACAAAACCCAATCTGGGAGGATTTACAAAGTGCTACTGGTGATGCCCACGCCCAGCGTGTGGCTTTCGCCCGGCGCCAACGCCACCACATCATCCAGCACATTCGCCGTCTCGATGCACAACATGCCCTGCCAGCCGTCGTCGGCCATGTCGTCGAAGGCCTTGGCCCGTTCGGTCCAGGGGTTCCAGATCACGGTCGACCGCGAACCTTCGCTGGTGAGCTGGACGCGGCGCTGCCAGTCTTTATCGACGATGTTCAACTGCGCGGGGGTGTCGAGGTAGATGCGGTCGGTCTCGGCGCTGAAGTGCAGCAGCCCCGCCTGTTGCCGGGTGGCCCAACCGTCGGCGGTATCGATATACGAACACCCGTCCAGACCTTCGACCTGCACGTTGCGCACGTCGCTTACGGCGAAGTAGGTGTGCAGCGCCTGGCTGAGGGTCACCGTTGCGTGGCCATGGTTATGGCTGGTCAGGCGAATGTGCAGTTGATCGTCCAGGCGCAGGCTCAGCGTCAGGTCGACCTGATGGGGCCAGCCGGGAAAGCCGCCCGCAGGCACGGGGAGCACCAGGTCGACGCGCAGCGCGTCGCCGTCGAGTTCGGTTGTGGCCAATTCCCAGATCGCAGTACGCACGAAACCGTGGGCACCCGCAGGTTGATCGCTCTGGCGCATGGCCTGCACGCTGCGCGGGTTGCGGTCGAACACGCCAAACCACGGCCAGCACACCGGTACGCCGGTGCGGATGCCTTTGCCGGCCTTGAAGACGGCGGCCTTGTTCGGCCAGATCAGCGGATGCTCGCCTGCGCGTTGGTAACTGAAGATGTGCGCGCCCTGTTGGGCCACCATCAGTTCGGCACCGTTGTGGCGGATGCGCCAGCAGTCCAGCTCGTCGATTTTCACGGTTTCAACGTGGGGCGTCGGCATAACAAAGCACTCTCAATGGCAGGCAATGGGCAATTGACCGTCAAAAACCGGCGAGGTTTAACGCGCCCGCGACGGCACCGAACGGGTACGGCCGCTGCCATCGATGGCGACGAACACGAACACCGCCTCGGTGACCTTGCGCCATTCGCTGGACAGCGGGTCGTCGCTCCACACTTCGACCATCATCTGGATCGAGCTGCGGCCGATTTCCAGGGCCTGGGTATAGAAGGACAATTGCGCGCCCACGGCCACCGGCACCAGGAACGCCATGCGATCAATGGCCACGGTGGCGACACGCCCGCCTGCGACCTTGCTGGCCATGGCCGTACCGGCCAGGTCCATCTGCGAGACCAGCCAGCCGCCGAAGATATCGCCGAAACCGTTGGTTTCACGCGGAAGCGCGGTGATTTGCAGGGCGAGATCGCCTTGCGGGATGGGATCTTCTTGTTCGAGTTCGATCATGCCGAGGGTGCCTCTGAGCCGTGACGCTTCATGGGTGTTTCAAGTGGATAGCCGTCTCGTAGAAAAACATTCCAGCACCAACGCACGACGCGAGCTGTGTTTCTCATAAGGCGTACTAAAGGGAAACTCTGCCAAACCGGCTGGATGGCACCCAACGGCGTTTTGGCACAGCAGCCCCTCAAGACTGCGGGTCTGGCGCTTGCAAGGGCCGAGTATATCGAGACGCTGGCGTCGCGACGACCTCTGGGCGCTCTTTTGGTCGGTAAATAGACGCTGTAACGGAGCTTTTTCCGGCAACTGTTCTTCTGCCCAGGTTGACGGACTCTCTGCGCCGTGGGGATTTCGCCTGCCTGGACGGTTAAGCGTTCGACGCTGTGCTTTTTCCGGCGATTTGTTATCTTGCCGGACCGCCGCAAGTCCAGGGCGTGCCGTCCTTATTACGCTGATTACTATAAGAGAAGCCTTGCCATGTCCTCCGTGCCCGCAAGCAGTGCGCAACCGTCGCGCCCGCTGACCCGCAACGACTACAAAACCCTGTCGCTGTCTGCCTTGGGCGGGGCGCTGGAATTCTACGACTTCATCATCTTCGTGTTTTTCGCCACCGTGGTCGGAAAACTGTTCTTCCCGGCCGACATGCCCGAGTGGCTGCGCATGATGCAGACCTTCGGCATCTTCGCCGCCGGCTACCTGGCGCGCCCCCTGGGCGGCATCATCATGGCGCACTTCGGCGACCTGCTGGGCCGCAAGAAAATGTTCACCCTGAGCATCTTCATGATGGCCGTGCCGACCCTGATCATGGGCCTGCTGCCGACCTACGCGCAGATCGGCCTGTGGGCGCCGATCCTGTTGCTGCTGATGCGCGTGATCCAGGGCGCGGCGATCGGCGGCGAAGTGCCGGGCGCCTGGGTGTTCGTCTCCGAGCACGTCCCACCGCGGCACATTGGCTACGCTTGCGGCACCCTGACCAGCGGCCTCACCGCCGGCATCCTGTTGGGTTCGCTGGTGGCCACCGCCATCAACACGCTCTACAGCCCGGAACAGGTCTCGGATTACGCCTGGCGCATCCCGTTCCTGCTCGGCGGTGTGTTCGGCCTGCTGTCGGTGTACCTGCGCCGCTGGCTGCATGAAACGCCGATCTTCGCCGAGATGCAGCAACGCAAGACACTCGCCGCCGAACTGCCGCTGCGCGCGGTATTGCGCGACCACCGTGGCGCCATCGTGCTGTCGATGCTGCTGACCTGGCTGCTGTCGGCCGGCGTCGTAGTCGTCATCCTGATGACCCCGACCGTGCTGCAAACCCTCTACCACTTCAGCCCGACCGTTGCGCTGCAGGCCAACAGCCTGGCCATCGTGACCCTGAGCCTGGGCTGCATTGCCGCCGGCGCCCTGGCCGACCGCTTCGGTGCCGGCCGCATACTGGTGGTCGGTTGCGCACTGTTGCTGGCGACGTCCTGGACGCTGTATCACAGCCTGCTGGACCACCCGGACTGGCTGTTCCCGCTGTACGCCCTGACCGGCCTGTTTGTCGGCACCATCGGCGTGGTGCCTTACGTGATGGTCAAAGCCTTCCCGCCGGTGGTGCGCTTCAGCGGGTTGTCGTTCTCCTACAACGTGGCCTACGCCGTATTCGGCGGGCTGACGCCGTTGGCGGTGTCGCTGCTGATGAAGGAAAGCCCGATGGGCCCGGCCTACTACGTTGCCGTCCTGTGTGTGATGGGAATGGGGGTGGGTGGGTATCTGTGGACGCGTGGCAGGTAATCAAGCATCTGAAGATTGTTCCTACGCAGTAGCGTAGGAGCGATCATAGGTTACAGAGTGTTTCCGAATCATCGCTTCAACCGCCTCGCCATCCCCGTCTTTTCGGCACTTGCTGCCTGCAGCCGCTTTTTCTCCCAATACTGGCCTTTCATCTAACTGTCACATTCCGGACATAGAGTGTTCACACGGCCTACCGATACTTGGCCCCGATCCAACTATCCCTATCTGCTAGGAGTAAGGCATGAAACTGAAGCGTTTGATGGCGGCAATGACTTTTGTCGCTGCTGGCGTTGCGACTGCCCACGCGGTGGCCGCTGGTGTTGACCCGGCAATTCCGGCTTACGTGAAGACCACTGGTGTGTCGGGCAACTTGTCCAGCGTCGGTTCCGATACCCTGGCTAACTTGATGACCCTGTGGGCTGAGGGTTACAAAAAGGAATACCCGAACGTCAACATCCAGATTCAAGCTGCTGGTTCTGCCACTGCGCCACCTGCGCTGACTGAAGGCACCTCCAACCTGGGCCCGATGAGCCGCAAGATGAAGGACACCGAACTGGCTGCCTTCGAGCAGAAGTACGGCTACAAGCCAACCGCTATCCCGGTTGCCGTGGATGCCCTGGCGGTGTTCGTGCACAAAGACAACCCGATCAAGCACCTGACCATGGAACAAGTCGACGCGATCTTCTCCTCGACTCGTCTGTGCGGTAGCAAAGCCGACGTGAAAACCTGGGGCGACCTGGGTGTGACCGGCGACCTGGCCAACAAGCCAGTGCAGTTGTTCGGTCGTAACTCGGTATCCGGCACCTACGGCTACTTCAAGGAAGAAGCTCTGTGCAAAGGCGACTACAAGCCTAACGTGAACGAACAACCTGGCTCGGCTTCGGTCGTGCAGTCGATCAGCTCCTCGCTGAACGGCATCGGTTACTCGGGCATCGGCTACAAGACCGCCAGCGTGAAGACTGTGGCCCTGGCCAAGAAAGGCAGCACCGACTTCATCGAAGACAGCGAAGAAAACGCCCTGAACGGCAAATACCCGCTGTCGCGTTTCCTCTACGTTTACGTCAACAAAGCCCCGAACAAGCCGCTGGCTCCGCTGGAAGCTGAGTTCGTGAAACTGGTGCTGTCCAAGCAGGGCCAGGAAGTCGTAGTGAAAGACGGTTACATCCCACTGCCAGCCAAAGTAGCCGCCAAGGCCCTGGCTGACCTGGGTCTGAAAGAAGGCAACTAAGTTGCTGGGCCGGGTAAAGCCGGCCGTTCTGTAGGCGCGGGCTTGCTCGCGAAAGATGATAGAGCACTGCGTTTATTCAGAAGCGGCGCGTTATCGTTAACGCTCTTCGCGAGCAAGCTCGCTCCTACAGAAACTCCGAATTTTTTGGTCCGCTGCCAGCTCTGCTACGCGGCGGATTTTTTGCGTCACTGCACTGTCATCTTTCTGTCATACAGGATCGCTAGGGTGTGCGCATGAATGATCTGGCCAATTCCACCATGACGACGACTTCTCCCCCCAAGCGCATTGATTTCAATACGCCTGAGCTGCAACGCAAGCGCCGCATTCGCGCGCTCAAGGATCGCCTGACCCGTTGGTACGTGCTGGTCGGCGGTCTCGCCGTTCTCGGCGCTATCACCCTGATCTTTTTCTTTCTGGGCTACGTGGTCGCGCCTTTGTTCCAAGGCGCCTCGCTGACCAAGGAAGCCGCGCTGACACCGGCGTGGATACAAGATGCGGGCAAGCCGTTGATGATCTCTTTGGAAGAGCAGAATCAGGTCGCCATGCGGGTTTCCGACAAGGGCCAGGCGCTGTTCTTCGAGGTGGACACCGGTACCGAACTCAAGCGCATCGACCTGCCGTTGGCGGCCGGCGTCAGCGTCGTGTCGATTGGTGAAGACCAGCCGGGCAGCCCGCTGGTGATCCTCGGTTTGTCCAATGGCCAGTCCCTGGTGTTCCGCCACACCTATAAGGTGTCCTACCCGGACGGCAAGAAGACCATCAGCCCGGCGATCGAATACCCTTACGGCGAAACCCCGATCGTGCTGGATGACGCCGGTCGCCCGCTGGAACACGTCGCGCTGAACGCCACCGACACCTCGCTGGTGGTGGCCGGTTCGGCCGGTTCGCACTTGAACGTGCTGTCCCTGAGCCGTGAAGAAAACATGATGACCGGCGAAGTCACCAGCGAGCAGAAGCGTATCGAGCTGCCGCAGATGACCGAGCCGGTGAAGGCGATCTTCATCGACCCACGCCAGCAGTGGCTGTATGTGATTAACGGCCGTGCCCTGGCCGATGTGTTCAGCCTGCGCGACAAGAGCCTCAACGGTCGCTACAAACTGCTGGAAGATGGCGGCGCGGAAATCACCGCCAGTACCCAACTGGTGGGCGGTATCTCGCTGATCGTCGGTAACTCCAAGGGCGGCCTGGCTCAGTGGTTCATGGCCCGTGACCCGGATGGCGAACAGCGCCTGAAGCAGATCCGCACCTTCGAGATGGGCACTGCGCCCATCGTTGAAATCACCGCCGAAGAACGTCGCAAAGGCTTCACCGCCCTCGACGCTTCCGGCAAATTCGGCGTGTTCCACAGCACCGCCCACCGCACCCTGCTGGTGGACCCGGTGGTCGACGGCCAGGGCGTGTTCGGCCTGTCGCCACGGGCCAACCGCGTGATCGTCGAAGCCGGCGGCAAGCTGCAACCGTTGCTGCTGGATAACCCGCACCCGGAAGTGTCGTGGAGCGCGCTGTGGAGCAAGGTCTGGTACGAAAACTACGACGAGCCTAAATACGTCTGGCAATCGACCGCCGCCAACACCGATTTCGAACCCAAGATGAGCCTGGCGCCGTTGACCTTCGGTACGCTGAAGGCCGCGTTCTACGCCATGTTGCTGGCTGCGCCGCTGGCCGTTGCTGCGGCGATCTACACCGCGTACTTCATGGCCCCGAGCCTGCGCCGCAAGGTCAAACCGGTGATCGAGTTGATGGAAGCGATGCCGACGGTGATCCTCGGCTTCTTCGCCGGCCTGTTCCTCGCGCCGTATGTCGAAGGCCATCTGCCAGGGATTTTCAGCCTGCTGATGCTGGTACCGATTGGTATCCTGGTGGCCGGCTTTGTCTTCAGCCGCCTGCCTGAGTCCATCCGCCTGCGGGTTCCGGATGGCTGGGAAAGCGCGATCCTGATCCCGGTGATCCTGTTTGTGGGCTGGCTCTCGCTGTACATGAGCCCGTACCTGGAAACCTGGTTCTTCGGCGGCGACATGCGCATGTGGATCTCCCACGACCTGGGCATCACCTATGACCAGCGCAACGCTCTGGTCGTCGGCCTGGCGATGGGGTTCGCGGTGATCCCGAACATCTACTCCATCGCCGAAGACGCCGTGTTCAGCGTGCCGCGCGGTCTGACCCTGGGCTCTTTGGCCCTGGGCGCCACGCCATGGCAGACCATGACCCGCGTGGTCATCCTGACTGCCAGCCCGGGGATTTTCTCGGCGCTGATGATCGGCATGGGCCGCGCCGTGGGCGAGACCATGATCGTGCTGATGGCCACCGGTAACACCCCGGTGATGGAGATGAACCTGTTCGAAGGCCTGCGCACCCTGGCGGCCAACGTCGCGGTGGAAATGCCCGAGTCGGAAGTGGGCGGCAGTCACTACCGCGTGCTGTTCCTCTCGGCGCTGGTGCTGCTGTTGTTCACCTTCATCATGAACACCCTCGCCGAGCTGATTCGTCAGCGTCTGCGCAAGAAATACTCGTCGCTTTAAGAAAGGTAGAAGTCTGTGAAACAGAACTCCCTGAATGGATGGTTCAAGAGCGGCGCCCCCGGCGTCTGGATCAGCGGTGGCGCGGTGTCCATCGCGGTCATCATGACCCTTGGTTTGCTGGCTGTGATTGCGGTGCGTGGTTTGGGCCACTTCTGGCCGGCTGACCTGATCCAGGCCAACTACAACGTACCGGGCCAGGAAAACCATATCGTCATCGGCGAAGTGGTGCAGAAAGAAGAAGTGCCGCGCGAGCGCCTGAAAAGCGCTGGCCTGCCCGTGCCCGACGCAGGCCCGGAATTCATGACCCGCGAGCTGATCAAGGTCGGCAACCGCGATCTGAACGGCAACGACTTCACGTGGATCGTCGGCGAATGGCTGAAGAACCAGAGCAGGCCGGTGGAGTTGATGACCATCGAGCGCCGTGAATGGGGCAACTTCTACGGCACCCTGGTCAACGTCAAGCAGGATGGCAAGGTCATCGCTGAAGGCGAGGCCGCGTGGCCGGAGCTGCAGGCGCGTGTCGACCGCGTGAACAAGCTGGCGGCCCAGCTCAAGACCCTTGAGAAGTCCGATATCGGCGCGATCAACGCCGGTCTCGAACGTATCCGCCTGCACGGTCGCAAACTGGAGCTGGAAGGCAAACTCGACGCCGCCGCCCAGGCCGACATGGATGCCGACCGTGCCGAACTGAATGCCCGTTACCAGGACATCGAAGCGCGCCTGTCCGACCTGCACGCCCAGTTCAACCGCGACGCTCTGACCGCCCGCGACGCGAACGGCAAGGAAGTGGAAATCGGCATCGGCAAAGTGGTCCACGCCTATCAGCCGAACGCCATGGGCACGATGACCAAGATCGGCTTTTACTTCAGCAAGGTCTGGGAATTCCTTAGCGACGACCCACGGGAAGCCAACACCGAAGGCGGGATCTTCCCGGCTATCTTCGGCACCGTGATGATGACCCTGATCATGGCGATGATCGTGACCCCGTTCGGCGTGCTGGCGGCGGTCTACCTGCGTGAATACGCCAAGCAGAACACCCTGACGCGGATCATCCGCATCGCCGTGAACAACCTGGCGGGTGTACCGGCCATCGTTTACGGCGTGTTCGGCCTGGGCTTCTTCGTGTATGTACTGGGTGGTTCGGTTGACCGCCTGTTCTTCGCCGAAGCCCTGCCGGCTCCGACGTTCGGCACGCCGGGCCTGTTGTGGGCGTCGCTGACCCTGGCGCTGCTGGCGGTGCCCGTGGTGATCGTGGCCACCGAAGAAGGCCTGGCGCGGATTCCTCGCACCGTGCGCGAAGGCTCCCTGGCACTCGGCGCGACCAAGGCGGAAACGCTGTGGAAGATCGTGCTGCCGATGGCCAGCCCGGCGATGATGACCGGCATGATTCTCGCCGTGGCCCGTGCCGCCGGTGAAGTGGCGCCGCTGATGCTGGTGGGTGTGGTCAAGCTGGCCCCGTCGCTGCCGCTGGACGGCAACTACCCGTACCTGCACCTGGACCAGAAGATCATGCACCTGGGCTTCCATATTTATGACGTCGGCTTCCAGAGCCCCAACGTCGAGGCCGCACGGCCGCTGGTGTACGCCACCGCGCTGTTGCTGGTGCTGGTGATCGCCACGCTCAACTTGTCGGCGGTGTGGATTCGTAACCACCTGCGCGAAAAATATAAAGCGTTGGATAGCTAATTGAAGTGACGCGGATTCAATGTGGGAGGGGGCTTGCCCCCGATGGCGGCGTATCAGAAACACCTATGCCGGCTGACACACTGCTATCGGGGGCAAGCCCCCTCCCACACTGGACCGCGCTACACGCAGAATTTGAGTAAACCGCCCAGGCGGTTCAACGAAACGAATTGGTAGCACAGGGAGCATCCCATGCAACAAGAAACCCATTCCCACGGCATCAACATGTCCGCCCTGGGTCGCGACAAACAGAGCCTGAGCCTGGCCCAGGAAACCGTGGCCATCGAAGTGCCGGGCCTGAGCCTGTACTACGGTGAAAAACAGGCGCTGTTCGACGTCAGCATGAACATCCCCAAGCAGCGCGTGACCGCCTTTATCGGCCCGTCGGGCTGCGGCAAGTCCACGCTGCTGCGCACCTTCAACCGCATGAACGACCTGGTCGACGGTTGCCGCGTGGACGGTGCGATCAACCTCTACGGCAGCAACATCTACCGCAAGGGCGAAGACGTGGCCGAGCTGCGTCGCCGGGTGGGCATGGTGTTCCAGAAGCCCAACCCGTTCCCCAAGACCATCTATGAAAACGTGGTCTACGGCCTGCGTATCCAGGGCATCAACAAGAAGCGCATCCTCGACGAAGCGGTCGAGTGGGCGCTTAAAGGCGCCGCGCTGTGGGACGAGGTCAAGGACCGTCTGCATGAATCAGCCCTCGGCCTGTCCGGCGGCCAGCAACAACGTCTGGTGATCGCGCGTACCATCGCCGTGGAGCCGGAAGTGCTGCTGCTCGACGAACCTTGCTCGGCACTCGACCCGATCTCGACGCTGAAAGTTGAAGAGCTGATCTACGAGCTCAAGTCCAAGTTCACCATCGTCATCGTGACCCACAACATGCAACAGGCGGCGCGGGTTTCCGACTACACCGCGTTCATGTACATGGGCAAGCTGGTGGAGTTCGGCGATACCGATACCCTGTTCACCAATCCGGCGAAGAAACAGACCGAAGACTACATCACCGGTCGCTACGGCTAGGATGCTGTGGTTCAGATTGCATTGACGCTGCGGTTCTCCGCACCTTTCCGGACGCTCCAAGGACGCCAACATGATTAGTAAAGAAGGCCTTACCCATCACATCTCCGCGCAGTTCAACGCCGAGCTTGAGGAAGTGCGCAGCCACCTCCTGGCGATGGGCGGGTTGGTGGAGAAGCAAGTCAACGATGCGGTCACCGCGCTGATCGAGGCCGACTCGGGCCTGGCCCAGCAAGTGCGTGAGATCGATGACCAGATCAACCAGATGGAGCGCAATATCGACGAAGAATGCCTGCGCATTCTCGCCCGCCGCCAGCCGGCGGCTTCCGACCTGCGCTTGATCATCAGCATTTCCAAGTCGGTGATCGACTTGGAGCGTATCGGCGATGAGTCCACTAAAATCGCGCGCCGCGCCATCCAACTGTGCGAAGAAGGCGAAGCCCCGCGCGGCTATGTGGAAGTGCGGCATATCGGCGACCAAGTGCGCAACATGGTGCGCGATGCCCTGGACGCGTTTGCCCGCTTCGACGCCGAGTTGGCGTTGTCGGTGGCCCAGTACGACAAGGTCATCGACCGTGAATACAAGACCGCGCTGCGTGAGCTGGCCACCTACATGATGGAAGACCCGCGCTCTATCTCGCGGGTCTTGAGCATTATCTGGGTGCTGCGCTCCCTGGAGCGGATCGGCGACCACGCGCGCAATATTTCGGAACTGGTGATCTACCTGGTGCGTGGCACCGACGTGCGGCACATGGGGCTCAAGCGCATGAAAGCCGAAGTTGAAGGCTCAACTGATCAAATCCCTAATGTTCCGGGTGAATCTGACGATAAGTAAGGTTGCCCGAGAAATTAACGCCCGGCCTTTGGTCGGGCGTTTTCATTTGTGGCAGCTGATTTTTTTTGCGCGTTGGGTGAAAGAAAACCCAACGTGACTACAGAGTTTTGGCAAAATGCCATTAGTCAGGCGTTCTGCGTGCCGCGTTTTTATAGGATAAAGGGTCGATGAGTAAAGTCAGTGTATTGGTGGTGGATGACGCCTCGTTTATTCGCGACCTGGTGAAGAAGTGCCTGCGCAACTACTTCCCCGGGATCAAGATTGAAGATGCGGTGAACGGCAAAAAGGCCCAGGCCATCCTGATGCGCGAAACCTTCGACCTGGTGCTGTGCGACTGGGAAATGCCCGAGATGTCCGGCCTGGAGCTGTTGACCTGGTGCCGTGAGCAACCGCAGCTCAAAGCCATGCCGTTCGTGATGGTGACCAGCCGTGGCGACAAGGAAAACGTGGTGCAGGCGATCCAGGCCGGGGTTTCCGGCTACGTCAGCAAACCGTTCACCAACGAACAGCTATTGACCAAGGTCAAGCATGCCCTGCATAAGGTCGGGCGCCTCGACGCCCTGGTCGCCAGCGCGCCGACCAAGATGAACTCAGCCTTCGGTAACGACTCCCTGAGCGCCCTGACCGGTGGCAAGCCTGAAGCGGTCAAGGCCGCACCAGTGGCGGCGGCTGCCCCGAGCAGAGGCCTGCTCAACAGCCCGCCCGTACCGGCGGCTGCGGCCGCTGCGCCTGCCAGCGGTCGTGGACAGGGCCAGTTGCGCCTGTCCAGCGGCACCCAGCAATGCGTGATCAAGGGCCTGAGCATCAAGGAAGCGCTGCTGGTGGTCCGTCGCAGTGAGGTCCTGCCCCAAGTGCTGGAAAGCGCGGTGCTCGACCTTGAGCAAGGCGACAACGCCGAAGTCGCGCGCCTCAACGGCTACCTGCACGCCATCGTCGCCTTCGAGCCCAAGCCCGACAGTGACTGGCTGCAACTGACCTTCCGCTTTATCGACCAGGATGCGCAGAAGCTGGACTACATCTCACGGCTGATCGCGCGGGGTACGGCGCAGAAGCATTTTGTGCCGGGCGCTTGATCGTCTGAATAACGGGAATCGACCGACGGTCTGATTCCCGTTGGGTTACTTGATTTATATCTGTTTCGATATAGTCTTTCGATGACGCTTCAGTGTCATCGAGCTTTTGCTATGCCTTGAAACAAACCTCTACCGCCTCTGGCCGAATCGTCTATTACGCTTTTTCTTTCCAGGAAAGGAGAAGCCAATGCCGAGGCACAAGGATGTGGTGTTTCTAGGAAGTTCGCTCAAGGATCTCAGACATCGAACTGGCTCGCGCCAGACTGCAGGAATTAGGTTAAGCCCATGACAAATCAAAAGTTACCTACCGAACGTTTCAACTGTGTATGGGATGCCTTGGAAGACACTCCCGAGCAAGCCGTCAATATGCGCCTGCGTTCAAAACTGCTGTTGGCGTTATGCAAGACCATCCGCAGTTGGGAGCTCTCTCAGAAGGATGCGGCACAAAGGCTGGGTATCAGTCAGCCTCGCCTTAACGATGTGCTTAACGGCAAGATCGATAAGTTTTCTCTTGATGCGTTAGCCAACTTGTCGGGCGCCGCCCGGATGGACGTCGATATCTGTTTTACCGCATTGCCGGCCTGACCTCACCCAGAGTTGTCATCAACCGTTGCTAGCCTGCCGTTCAGTCTCCCCGGCAGGTTCGCGCCATGCTCCTTCGCCTATTGCTGTTCTGTGGGCTGGCTACGGTCGCCACGTCGACCCTGGCCATGACCCTCTACAAATCCACCGATGCCAATGGCGAGGTGTTTTTCAGCGACCGGCAAACCCCCGGCGCCCAGGCGTTCGTGATCCAGGAGCGCAGGGCCGAGCGTGTGCAACGGCCGGTGCTCGACCGGCCAAAACCCGGTTACTCGCTGCAAGCCTACCGCTACCCGTTGCCTTGGCGCGGTGGACCCTTTCGCCTGACCCAAGGCCCCAACGGCAACTTCAGCCATACCGACGCCAAAAGCCGCTACGCCATGGACATTGCCATGCCCGAAGGCACGCCGATCATTGCGGCGCGCAGCGGTGTGGTGGTGAAGATCGAAAATAGCCAGGCTGGGCGCGGTAACGATGCGTCAGGGAATTTCGTGCGAGTGCGGCACGATGACGGCACCCAGGGCGTGTACCTGCACCTCAAACAAGGTTCGGTCAGCGTCCGAGTCGGGCAGCGGGTGGCGCTGGGCAGTGCGCTGGCGTTGTCGGGCAATACCGGCAACAGCAGCGGGCCGCACCTGCACTTTGTGGTGCAGCAGAGTACCGAGGCAGGGCTGGTATCGATCCCGTATGAGTTCAACCAGCCCGTGGGGGTGTTGCCCAATTTTGCATTGGGCAATTGAGGGTCAGTCCAGCAGCAGGACCTTGGCCAGCACGATTTTTGGCCCTTTCATCTTCTTGATGATGATCCGCAGGCCTTCAACTTCGAGCACTTCTTCCTCTTCCGGTACCCGCTTGAGGGTGTCGTAGACCAGCCCGGCCAGGGTTTCCGCTTCGATGTGGTCGAGGTCGACGCCCAGCAGGCGTTCCACCTTGAACAGCGGCGTATCGCCGCGTACCAGCAGTTTGCCCGGTTGGTAGGCGAGGATGCCGCGTTCGGCCTTGCGGTGTTCGTCCTGGATATCGCCCACCAGCACTTCGAGCACGTCTTCCATGGTCAGGTAGCCGATGATATTGCCGTCGGCCTCTTCCACCAGGGCGAAGTGCGCGCCGCCTTTGCGGAACTGCTCCAGCAACTGCGACAGCGGCATGTGCCGCGACACGCGCTCCAGCGGGCGGGTCAGTTCGGCCAGGTTGAACGACTCGGGGATATGCTCCAGGTTCGCCAGTTCCAGCAGCAGGTCCTTGATGTGCAGCAGGCCGACAAACTCGTTGCGCTGCGCGTCATACACCGGATAACGGCTGAATTTGTGGCGACGGAACAGCGCGAGGATTTCCTTGAGCGGGGCGTTGAAGTCCAGGGTTACCAGGTCTTCCCGCGAGTTGGCCCAGTCCACTACTTCCAACTCGCCCATTTCCACGGCCGAGGCCAATACGCGCATGCCTTGGTCGCTAGGGTCCTGGCCACGGCTGGAGTGCAGGATCAGCTTGAGTTCTTCGCGGCTGTATTGGTGCTCATGGTGCGGGCCGGGTTCGCCTTGCCCGGCAATACGCAGGATGCCGTTGGCGCTGGCGTTGAGCAGGTAGATCGCCGGGTACATGGCCCAGTAGAACAGGTACAGCGGCACCGCCGTCCATAGCGACAGCAATTCCGGCTTGCGAATGGCCCAGGATTTGGGGGCCAGTTCACCGACCACGATGTGCAGGTAGGAAATCAGGAAGAAGGCGGAAAAGAACGACACGCCCTTGATCACTTCCGGCGACTCGACACCGACGGCGCCCAGCAGCGGCTCGAGGATATGCGCAAAGGCCGGCTCACCGACCCAGCCCAGGCCCAGGGAGGCGAGGGTGATACCCAACTGGCAGGCCGACAGGTAGGCGTCGAGCTGGCTGTGTACGGTGCGCAGGATCTGCCCGCGCCAACCGTTGGTGTGGGCGATGGCCTCGACCCGCGTGGAACGCAATTTGACCATGGCAAACTCCGCCGCAACGAAGAAACCGTTGAGCAGTACCAGGATCAGTGCAAAGAGAATCATGCCGAAATCGGCGAAGAGCGTGGCGAGGGTGATACTTGGGGAAGGGTCCATGATGGGGTTTTGCGGGTTCCGTGTGTTCAATAGGGGTGACAGGAGCGCCTGAAAGGCAGACGCAAGTCGGCCAATGTAGCGTCTGGCGCAGCGCTTGCCTAGTACTCGCTGCCTGACGGGGCCAGGAATGCTATCTCCGAAACCCTACAAATCCACATGTGGGAGTGTCCGGGTTACTCATCATTCACGACCATCCGCGAACGGGTCACCTGGGTCGGCGGAAAATGGCAGGTAAAGGTGCTGCCGTGGCCGAGCACGCTGCTGATTTCCAGGCGGGCGCGGTGGCGCAGTAGCACATGCTTGACGATCGCCAGGCCGAGCCCGGTGCCGCCGGTGTTGGAGTTGCGGCTGGAGTCGACGCGGTAGAAGCGCTCGGTCAGGCGTGGCAGGTGCTTGGCGTCGATGCCGATGCCGGAGTCCTGCACACTCAGGTGTGCGCCCTGCGCGTCGGCCCACCAGCGGATGCGGATATTGCCTTTGTCCTGGGTGTATTTCACGGCGTTGAACACCAGGTTGGAAAACGCGCTGCGCAATTCGCCTTCGCTGCCCTTGAGCAGTATCGACGGGTCGGCTTCCAGGGTGATCTGTTGCCCGCGCTCGCCAGAGAGGGCCTGTGCGTCGTTCTTGATGGTCTGCAACAGGCTTTGCACCGCCACCGGGTGGCTATCCGAGGGGTAATCGGTCGCCTCCAGCTTGGCCAGCAACAGCAAGTCATTGAGCAGGGTTTGCATGCGCGAGCCTTGCTGCTGCATTTGCTGCAGGGCACGGTTCCAGCGCGGGTTGATCTCGTCGACGTTGTCCAGCAGCGTCTCCAGGTAGCCGCAGATCACCGTCAGGGGGGTGCGCAGCTCGTGGGAGACGTTGGCGACGAAGTCCTTGCGCATCTGTTCCAACTGGTGGATGCGGGTCACGTCGCGTACCAGCATCAAATGTTCGTTGTTGCCGTAACGCGTCAGGTACAGCTGGATGCGCACGCGGTCGTTGGTGGGCGAGGGGATTTCCAGGGCTTCTTCGTAATTTTCCTGCTCGAAGTATTCCTTGAAGCGCGGGTGGCGGACCAGGTTGGTCACCGGTTGGCCGCTGTCCTGGGGCGTCTTGAGGCCCAGCAGGGTCTCGGCGGCGCGGTTCCACCATTCGAGGTTGCCGTCGCTGTCGAGCATGATCACCGCGTCTTTCAGCGCGGCGGTGGATTCCTGTACGCGGTCGATCACCGCTTGCAGGCGCCCGCGCACCCGTTGGTCGCGGCGTTGCAGGTGGTAGATGCTGTCGAACACCTCGCCCCACAGGCCGTAGCCGTCGGGTGGTGCTTCATCGGGTTTGTGCTGGCGCAGCCATTCATGCAGGCGCAGCAATTGCTTGAGGGTCCAGCCCAGGTACAGGCCAATGCCGACGGCCAGGCTCCAGCCGTATTGGCCGCTGACCAGGCCTACCAGCAAGCAGCCGGTGATCAACAGCAGCAGGTGGCGGATCAGCGTGCCATGCCAGTTTTGGTTCACTTGAACATGCGTCCTTGTCAGCTGTTAAGTCAGGCTCTTGCGTTCAGAAACCGGCTGGCTCAGCCCTTGGTGGAAAACCGATAGCCGGTGCCGCGCACGGTTTGTACCAGATTCTCGTAGGCATCGCCCAAGGCTTTGCGCAGGCGACGGATATGCACGTCCACGGTGCGTTCTTCCACGTACACGTTGCCGCCCCACACTTGGTCCAGCAACTGGCCACGCGTGTAGGCGCGCTCCTGATGGGTCATGAAGAACTGCAGCAGGCGGTATTCGGTAGGGCCCATCTCGGCGGGCTTGCCGTCGATGGTCACGCGGTGGCTGATCGGGTCCAGCAACAGGCCGCCGACTTCGATCGGCGCTTCGCCATCGGTAGGGCCGGCACGCCGCAGTACGGCTTTCAGGCGTGCGACCAGTTCCCTTGGGGAAAACGGCTTGGTGATGTAGTCATCGGCGCCGACTTCCAGGCCCTGGATCTTGTTGTCCTCTTCGCCCTTGGCGGTGAGCATGATGATCGGGATATCGCCGGTCAGCTCGTCACGCTTGAGGCGGCGGGCCAGTTCGATGCCGGAGGTGCCGGGCAGCATCCAGTCCAGCAGGATCAGGTCCGGTTTACGGTCGACAATAATGGCATGGGCCTGCTGCGAGTTTTCGGCCTCAAGGCAGTCATAGCCGGCCATTTCCAACGCGACGGCGATCATCTCGCGAATGGGCGCTTCGTCGTCGACGATCAGAATGCTCCTGCCAACCATGCCTAAAATCCTCATGTCATTTAACTGTCTTGCGCCGCATTAGATAACGGAATTATTGCAGTCGTGTGACAGTAATTTAGCTGCTTGCGCAATTCCCGCCTCCGTGGACTACGCTTTGGGTCCGAATCCTGACAACCACAAAAGGAAGGTTCCGATGACTTACAGTACTTTTTCCTGGAAGGCCTTGCTGGTCACGGCGGCGTTGACGCTGCCGACATTGGCGTTTGCCGCCGACCCTGCGATGACCAAGGACGGGATGCTGGTCGATCAAAAGGGCATGACGCTCTACACCTTCGCCAAGGATGCCGATGGCAAATCCATGTGCAACGATAAGTGCGCCGCCAACTGGCCGCCGTTGATGGCTGAATCCACCGACAAGCCTATGGGCAAGTGGACCGTGATCACCCGTGACGATCAAAAGAGTCAGTGGGCCTACAGCGGCAAGCCGCTCTACACCTTCGTCATGGACAAGAAGGCCGGCGACACGATCGGTGAAGGCAAGATGGACGGGGCCTGGAAAGTCGCCAAGCCTTAGTTCAACCCCTAGCGATGAGGGGGCTGGCTCCTCATCGCAACCCGTAATCCGCGACAATCCCGACAAAGATCGCCAACCCTGCCCAGTGGTTGTGCAAAAACGCCTTGAAGCACTTCATCCGGTCCCTGTCGCGGGTGTACCAGAATTCCCAGGCAAAACAGCCCGCCGCCGCCAGCAACCCCAAGTGGAACCAGCCGCCCAACTCAAACCGCGCCCCAGCCAGTAACAGGCACGCGAGCGCCAGGCCTTGCAGGGTCAGAATGATCACCCGGTCGGCGTCGCCAAACAGAATGGCGGTGGATTTCACGCCGATCTTCAAGTCGTCGTCGCGGTCCGTCATGGCGTAATAGGTGTCGTAGCCCACCGTCCACAGCACATTGGCGATATACAGCAGCCACGCGGCGGCAGGCAGGCTGCCGGTCTCGGCGGTGAACGCCATCGGCATGCCCCAGGAAAACGCCGCGCCCAGCACCACCTGCGGGTAATAGGTGTAGCGCTTCATGAACGGATAGCTTGCCGCCAGCGCCAGGCCGCCGAGGGACAGCAGGATGGTCGTCGCGTTGGTCAGCAGCACCAGCAGGAAACTGATGCCCATCAGCAGCGCGAAAAATACCAGCGCCTCTTTCGAGCTGATCTTGCCGCTGACCAGCGGGCGTTGCTCGGTGCGCTTCACATGGCCGTCGACCTTGCGGTCGGCCCAGTCATTGATCACGCAGCCACCGGCGCGGGTCAGCACCACGCCGAGCACAAAAATCACGATATTGCTCAAGGACGGCGAGCCCTTGCCGGCGATCCACAGCGCCCACAGCGTCGGCCACAGCAGCAGGTAGATGCCGATGGGTTTGTCCATGCGGGTCAACTGAATGAAATCCCAGGCCCTGGGGTTCAGACGGTTCAAGGATTTGAGCAGGCGTTGATACATCAGCAGTTCTCCGGGTGGTCATGCACCGCATGCCACAGGCTCGGCAGGAAGATTTCGGCGACCAGTACGCTCAGCGTCCCACGATCGAACCGCGAACGGCGCGCCCACAGCCCGTCGACCCGATCCGCCGCAGGCAACCATGGGCGCGGGTAATGGCAGACCTCGATCGCCCGGCGCGTGAACGCGCGGTCGCAGAACAGCAGTTCGCCCAGGGAGCGGCTCCCCAGTGCGTCCATATGCAGCCCGTCGCCTTGTAACGCACTGCGCGACGCCACGCTGCGGGCAAACACCCACGGCCGGGCATGCCCGCACAAATACACCTCGCGTACCCAACCGATACTGGCCAAGGGCAGGTCCAGCGCCGCGCATTCGTCGTCGCGCAGCGGCTGCCAGCCTTCGCACAGCGGCGTCACGCTGAAACCGTCGTTGGACAGCCGCGTCAGGCGCCGCGTCAGCGAGCCCTCGTCGAACAGCCAGTCAAGGGTCAACGGCGCAGGCAGGGGGCTCAGAAGGCTCTGGGTCAGCCATTGGCAAGCATCGGGAAGGGCGATTGAGTGCGGCACGGTGCGTCAATATGGGCAGCAAAAGAGGCGGCGAGCTTACCATGACGCCCGGATCTTTTGCCGGGCTGAACCGCTGCCTTGCGTCGATCGTGCTTGCATCTGCAGGCCCCGATCAGTACAAAACGCGCTGAGCCGCACGGCAACGCGAGATCTATCGACCGTCGGCCAACCTGCCTGGACCCTGAGGAAGCAAGTAAATGAAGAAGTGGCAATGTGTAGTCTGCGGCCTGATCTATAACGAAGCGGAAGGCTGGCCGGATGACGGAATCGCTCCGGGTACCCTGTGGCAGGACGTTCCGGAAGACTGGCTGTGCCCGGACTGCGGCGTGGGCAAAACCGATTTCGAAATGATCGAAATCGCGTAATCGCGAATTTAAGAAACGTATTACAAGGAGAAAGGAATGAACGCACCTGTCGTGATCGTCGGCACAGGACTGGCCGGTTACAACGTGGCCCGCGAGTTTCGCAAGCTCGACAGCGAAACCCCGTTGCTGCTGATCACCGCGGATGATGGGCGCTCCTACTCCAAGCCCATGCTCTCCACCGGCTTTGCCAAGAACAAGGAAGCCGATGGCCTGAGCATGGCTGAACCCGGCGCCATGGCCGAGCAACTCAAGGCCGAAGTGCGCACGCATACCCGTATCACCGGCATCGACCCGGGCCACAAGCGCCTGTGGATCGGTGAAGAAGCGGTGGCCTACCGCGACCTAGTCCTGGCCTGGGGCGCGGAAACCGTGCGAGTGCCGGTCGAAGGCGACGCTGCGCAGCTGATTTTCCCGATCAACGATCTTGAAGACTACGCGCGCTTTCGCGCAGCCGCCGCCGGTAAACGCCGCGTCCTGCTGCTCGGCGCCGGCCTGATCGGCTGCGAATTTGCCAACGACCTGATCCTCGGTGGCTACGAAATCGACCTGGTGGCGCCGTGCGAGCAAGTCATGCCAACCCTGCTGCACCCAGCGGCTGCCGCAGCGGTGCAGGCCGGGCTGGAAGGCCTTGGGGCGCGCTTCCACCTGGGCCCGGTGCTCAACCGCCTGCAACGCAGCGCCGACGGCCTGGAAGCGCACCTGTCGGACGGTGAAGTGGTCCGCTGCGACCTGGTGGTCTCGGCCATCGGCCTGCGCCCGCGTGTCGATCTGGCCGCGGCTGCCGGCCTGCAGATCAACCGCGGGATCATGGTCGACCGCCACCTCAAGACTTCCCACGCCAACATCTATGCCCTGGGCGACTGCGCCGAGGTCGATGGCTTGAACCTGCTGTACGTCATGCCGCTGATGAGCTGCGCCCGCGCCCTGGCCCAGACCCTGGCGGGCAACGCCACGGCTGTGAGCTATGGGCCGATGCCGGTCACCGTGAAAACCCCGGTCTGCCCGCTGGTGGTTTCGCCACCGCCACGCGGCACCGAAGGCGTGTGGAGCGTCGAAGGGCAGGGCGCCGACATCAAGGCCCTGTGCCGCGACACCAGCGGCCGCCTGCTGGGCTACGCGCTGACCGGCAGCGCCGTGATGGAAAAACTGGCGTTGAACAAAGAACTTCCGCCGTTGCTGGCGTAAATACCGGTCGTTCTGTCGGAATAACCCTGTTTTTCACCCTAGAAAGGTCGCCGCGAGACTGGCGCGGCGTCCGAGGGCATGCCATCCTCACTCCCGTCTGCCGCAGAGTAGAGCCTGCGGCGCCTTGGGCGCTGCTCCACTAGAGAGCAGCACGGACATAACAACAAAAAACCGTCAAAGAGGCTTCACTTATGCGTAAACCAGAACTCGCAGCCGCCATCGCTGAAAAAGCGGACCTCACCAAAGAACAGGCCAATCGCGTCCTCAACGCCGTTCTCGAAGAAATCACCGGCGCCCTGCACCGCAAGGACAGCGTCACCCTGGTTGGCTTCGGCACCTTCCTGCAACGCCACCGCGGCGCCCGCACCGGCAAAAACCCGCAAACCGGTGAGCCGGTAAAAATCAAGGCCAGTAATACCGTTGCGTTCAAGCCGGGCAAGTCACTCAAAGACAGCGTCAACCCGTAATAGCGGTATCGTCTCGAAGGGGGCGGGGTGGTAGAAAAAGTGGGCACGCCGACTGGGTTGGGTGCCCATTTTTTGTGCGCGTGGAACAGCGATTGAAGTGCAAGGCAGAGGCTGACAGCCCATAGGGTTATTAGTTGTAGGAGTGCAGCGTTTCTTATTACGCCTGAAACGCGATTATTGAAACGCTGGAACTTAACTATTACGGAGTGCCACTTATCGGTCGAGGTTGCAGGGACGCACTCATGACTATTTTATAGAGGTGTCTCAATGAAACTTACCAATCAAACTTATCTTCCTCCCATCACTCCATCATCTCAGCCCACCGCGCCAGATAACTCCGCTCCATTGACGTCGGGTAATGGGCAGCAAACGGCTGACCGCTCGAAGATTGTATATGGTTCGAATGCGGGTAACGGAGGAGGTATTGAATATCCCACGACGAGTAATGAGAAGGTGGGGGATTCTAAGTCAAGAAGCGCTAGGGCTGCCAAACCCTCCAGGCGGGGAGGGGGAGGGGGAAGTGGATCGGGAGGAGGATCGAATCCAAGTAGCGGTAGTTCGGGCGCTGGACAGGGAGGTGCAGGAGGATCGAATCCAGGTAGCGGTAATTCGGGCGTTGGACAGGGAGGTGCAGGAGGATCGAATCCAGGTAGCGGTAATTCGGGCGCTGGACAGGGAGGTTCCGGAGGAGGATCGAATCCAAGTCGCAATAATCCGGGCGTTGGACAGGGAGGTTCCAGAACAGGATCGAGTTCAGGTTCTAGGTCACCGATAAAACCCAAAGGCGCGTCACCTAGTATGAGGAATTCTATAAAAAACACGCAAGATATTAACGATCTCCACGATAAAAATGGGTTCAAGCCGCTCTCTTCTGAACTGGCGGCCAGTGCGCGCAGCGCACTTATCAATGGGGGGACAAATTTACTGGTGGGTATCCCCATGAGTGTGACGGAACATATGGCTTCCAAAGCCATCATCAGTAGAATCGAAGGGCAAGCTACAATGCCAGGAGCGGAAAAAAAGGGTGCGGACGGCAAAATCACGACCGTAGATCCGGCCGCGACAGAACAGCAAAAAATAGACGCGCGCCTCGAAGACAGTGAAATAAAAACAGAGTTGATGGCCAACCAGATCCTTTCTATTAACGAAGGGCCTGAGGCTAAAGCGGTTAGTAAAAAGGCTGATGCATCAAAGAACACTGCCGAGCGCTTGACCAATCAAGAAAAAACCTTGGAAAGCATAGAAAAGCAGATAGAAGACCTGAGTAAACGATACGACATTGTTCATAAGCCGTATGAAGCGGAGAAGTCGTCAGATACGCCGACTGACAAGTCTCGGATGGACAATATTGCAAAACACTATACGCACCTGAACAAAACGCTCATGAGACTGATAAATGCTGTGGATGCCGATGTGAAGGCCAAAGCGCAGGCCGATGGGGAGCCTAGTTGGTAATTGCTCGCTTCAGGATTAGAGAGTGGCTGATTTTATAAGCAAGTCTGCCATTGCCGTCAAACTTCACTAGCGTCTCGAAGGCTGGCGGGGTGGTAGAAAAAATGGGCACGCTGACTGGGTTGGCGTGCCCATTTTTTATGGGGCGGGAGCAGGGTATCGCCCTCGGCTTGATCCCGCATGAACCGGGTTTCGCCCAGCGGCCAACCGTCGCGGCCATGCTCGGTTTTTTCGATGCGCCGGCCCAGCGGGTCATAGGTCGTCCGGCAGTTCGACGTGGATCAGGTCGTCCCAAGTACTGCTGGCTCCCAGGAACTCGGTGAATGGGTTTAGGAAACGATGCGAGCGAAGTTCTAGATTGTTGCCAGGCGCTGTCCGAAGATTCGCGATCTATCGAGCCATCATGGAAGGCAAGCACAGTGATCCCTTACAGAACTCAAGAAGTAGATCTAGAAGTCCCCGACACCTGGCAGGACCAGAGCATCACGATCTTTAAGCTGCCGGCAGTCGGTAGTGCTAAAGAAGCTAGCTTCATCGTCACTCGTGATGCTACCCAGGGGGCGTCTGCCTTTGTGGACTACGTCGACAACCAAATGAAGAGTGCGGAGCAGCAGTTGCCGGCGTTCAAACTGGCTCAGCGTTGGGACATGGTGCTCTATGGTCATGCGGCCACATTGGTGGATTACAGCTGGCAACGTGAGGGTCGAGAGATCATGTTGCGACAGGTCTTTATAGAGCGTAAACCCGCCGTTTTGATCACGACATTGACAACCACCCCCGATGATCTTGTTCATCATGAGAAGGCTTGGAAGATTGTCATGAATTCACTGAAACCGCGGGTTTCCGATTGATCAGGTGATGTGTTCCGCGTCGATACAACACGAGTGGACCAGGAAGGTAGAGGTACGCGATGGATGCGCAGGCGGCAGCACGCTTGGGTGATGAAATAGCCCACGGTTTTGGGGTCATGTCGATGATCGCCGGTGCTGTGGCGGGCGCATTGATTGGAGCGGCAGTCATCGCTGCTACCGTTGCCACAGGTGGGGTGGCGGTGGCGATCATGGCAGGTTCGATCGCTGCGGGCGGTTTGTCGATGTTCCAGATCGTCAAAGGTCTAAATACGCTTTTCAACCTGCCCGAACCTGCCACGGGGAAGTTGTTGAAGGGCAGTTTCAATGTCTATATCAATGGCCTCAATGCGATGCGAGCGGGAGAGGACATCGCTTCGTCCTGTAGCGGTTTTCCGATGAGTCACCCAATGTGGCCGTTTCCGGTATTGATCGCCGAAGGCAGTGCCACGGTATTTATCAACGGCAAGCCGGCGGCCCGCCTTAATAGCAAAATGGTCTGCGGTGCGCATATCAAGAGCGGCAGCCCCAATACGTTTATCGGCGGGCCGACAGTTTCGGTAGCGTTTGTTCTTGATATCGAAGGTTGGATGCACACTGGATTTGAAGCGCTCGGCATCATGGCCATGGGCGGAGCTGCAATTCTCGCGGCGATGGCAGGCTTTGCCGCCTTGGTCGGGTTTGTGGTGATCGGTGGTGCAATGATGGGTGGCATGGCCTTACTCGGGGACCTGGGGGATCGCCTTGGGCCTGGCTATCGGGACTTGTTGCAAGGCGTCGCCGGGATGGCGCTTTTGGGGCTTGGGCCGAAAATGGCGAAAATCGGTATGTCCCCCAAAGTGAGGTACAAACCGGGTTTTACGCAAGACGATATTCTGGCGATTCCCCGATCCAGCCGGCCGAATCCCGCCGATTACCTTGAAGCCTCCTATATCTCTAAGCATCTGAAGGTCTTCCAGGATGAAGGGGCGGCGTTCCTGTTCACCCCGGACGATATCGCCAATCCGATGTATGCGACCTTTAGCCCATCCAAGTACGTTATGGCCAAGTCAGATTTGCATGGCGTGGTTGGCGAGTTTAAAAAGACGGGCGATATATCAGTATTGGAGTCGGCTCTGGGCTATGACCCGGGCACTTTTGCCGGCAAGGAGATTTATATGATGAACCTGGATAACCCCAAGGTGATCATGCCCACCGGTAATGAGCGTGGGGTCAATTCATTATGGCGTCCCGGCGGACGGACCTACCCTGGTGGCATGCGAGAAGCGGTAATGGACAATGTGGGCATTCCACACGGTAATGACATTAATATTCTGCTCGCGAACCCTGATGTAGTGAGACTTCAATGAGTGCCAATCTAGACAACGTACTGCTACTGGCCCTGGCGAATGACGAATTAGACAAATTCCTCGTGGGGGAGCCGTTCTACTTCCAGGAAGCCAAAAGCGATAACGATGAGCCGCAGAATATCGTCGCAGCGTTCGATCTGCTGCTGCTGCGTTACTGGCAGCAGACCCACGATCCCCTGTTTCCCGCGCGCTTTGTGGCGGCTTTGCTGAAAATTCTGGCGACTTACCCTGATCGTAATCGGGCGATTTATGCGGCGGCGGTTTGGGTCTGGTACTACCGTTTTTGTCTGAGCAAAAAGCACGCACAACCACAAGGTTTTTATGCCGGGTTGTTCGAAATCGACATGAGTGCCGTTGCACTAGCGCTTCAGGCGCAACTTGAAGCCAACAAGGCAGCACTTGTCGTTGATACACGTTGGGCGGGTGCTGCCTGGAACAGTCCGCACGGTCTATGGGACCCGTTGATGCGTACCGCTCTGGTTGTAAGGGACAAACTCGGCGGGCCGGATTTTGTGCCTTTTAATATCTGAGGCACTTTCGGCAGGTAAGGAGTGGTGCCCTGCCGAGGTCTTTGAATACCTGCGGGACGATCTTGGCTTGCAGAGAGACCGATCCCTGAGAGCCGCTTGGGTGCGGTGCAGCCGGTCCAATATCTACTACGGACGCCTGACTCGTCGGCGAGAGGGAGCTTCAGAAATGACCATTCAGTTCCGGGACATTGTTGTAAGACCCGAGCATATGTTCACTTTAGGCGTCGAACAAATTTCAGGCCGATTCTATGTATCGATTCCGGTCAGCAATGGCATGGTCGACTACGAGGAATATTATGAAATCGATCGGGTGACTTTTGACCTTTTCAGCCATGACCCAGATGCTGCGCTACCATTTGTGAGCCGTTGCCGTCGGCGTGAACTGGATGGGCTTTTGATTATCCCTCCGGGTACGAATCGTGGCGCGGCGATCTGACGTCTTGATAAGGCATTGACGACCACTCCTGATTTTTGTTCATCATGAGACGCCTTGGAAGATTGTCATGAATTCGCTGAAACTGCGGGTCTCTGATATCTGATCAGGCGACGTGTTCCATATAAATATACTACGACGCTATCAGAGGCAATCGTGACAATTAATTTCGAAGCACTTTTGATCAGAGATGTTTTTATCGATTACGAGTTTGAAGAAGTTACGTATCGCTGGGATCACCTTGGAAAGAAAATATACGTCAAATTTTACGGCGCGCAGGAGCGTGCTAAACCCGTTGCTCCCGACCACCGCTTATATAGCGAGGCGTTGTGCTCAGGCCGAGAAATTACCCGCGAGCAATATGAACAAGGATTGCCACGCCGATGAGCGTTCTCGATTCAGCCATTGCTTTAGCTAACGTCATACCGAGTAGATGGGCTGAGGCATGGAGGTATCTACGAAACCCGAGGCGATTCAGGTGTTGAAGTGCAGCCCCGTCTCCCGATCCAGATACTGCCCCTGAAATCGCAGGTTCTGCTCTTCAATAAAATACGCTTCGCGCGCCTCCTCCAGCGTGTTGCCCCACACCCGATAAGTCGCTCGCCAGACGTTGTGCCCATCAGCTTCGGTCAGTTGCTCCGGCAAGCCGTTGAGGTCGTTGTGGTAGTAGCGGATTTTTTGCAGCGGGCCGATGCCGTCGACTCGCGCCAAGGGTTCGTAGCCTTCGTCTTCGTAGACGTACAGGCTGGTTTGACTGTGTTTATGCTCTTGCAACAACCGCAGGCCATCCCACATGAACAGGGTCTCGCCCAGCGGATAACCATCGCGGTCATGCTCGGTTTTTTTAATGCGCCGGCCCAGTGGGTCATAGGTCATCCTGACCACGCTGCCGTTTTCATTGCGTACTTCAATCAGTCGGCTTTCGGCGTCGTAGGCAAAGCGCTGTACGCCGCGTTTGGCGCTGCGCTTTTCGATCATTCGGCCGAAGCCGTCGTAGCGGTAACGCTTGTCCTAGTAGGTCAGCAGTTTGTTATGCACCACCAGCCCGGCACCGGGTTGGGGGCCGTCGAGCAAGTTGGCGGCGACATCGTAGGCGAAGGTTTCGCGCTGGCCTTGTATGTTGTTCTGGGTGGCGATGATGCGGCCGGTGGCGTCGTAGTGCAGCAGTTCGCGGTGTTCGTCTTCCCGGCGGCCGATCAGGTTGTCGGCGGGGTCGTACTCGAAGTGCTTTTGCGCCGCCGCTGGCATCAACGAGGGCTGGCTGGCGTGGCGGCGCTGGCGTGCGCGCAGGCGGCCGCTGCGGTCGTATTCGCTGCGGGTGCTGAGTTGGCCTTGGGTGCGCAGCACTTCGCGGTACAGGCGGTCGCGTTCGAAGTCGCTGATGACGTGGCCGTCGAGGTTGATCTGGTGCAGGTGGCCGCTGCCGTAGTACAGGCGATTTAGCCAGCGACCGTCAGGCAACTGGGTCTGGATCAGGTTTCCCAATTCGTCGTGCTGGTGCTACAGCACACCCGCCGAGCTTTTCTCTTCCAGCAATTTCCCCAGCGCGTCATAGATGCAGCATTACCGACTCTGGTCGAGGTCTTGCTGCTGCACCATGCGGTCGGACGCATCCCTGCGTTACTCGATTACCAATCACCTCTCCATGCCTCAGCGAATTCCGATGCTGGATCAAGGCCCACAATTTCCCCTAAGTCATAAAAAGCTTCAAGTATAGACTCGCGCTCTACAGTTTCGATTTCATCTTCGAAATCATTGATGCTGAGCATGCATTTTTTGAAGCAGTTTAAGATATTTGATTTAGATTTATTTTCGGGCAGGTCCAGTAAGCGTTGGATAAGTTTTTTGAGTATTGGACTTATCTTGTCAACAAGACTTTCTTCGCCATCTAGAGTAAGGTGATATCTTTGGTAGTCTTCTAGCTCCTCTTTTCTCATGGTCGTTGACTTCCGATTTTTGCGGATGGAGGAAAGATACCTTTAAATAAAAATTCCTTGGACTTGTCCCAGTTTATTCCGTTGTCAAAATAATTTATTAAGCGATTTCGCAGCTTTTCCGGGTCGCCGATCATGCCTGATAGTTCATATTTGTAAATGGTATCTAGATCATTGGCTAATGTTAGGTTGCTTTTTAGTGTTGTCGCATCAATCGTTTCAAAAGTGTCAGTCAATTCGATAAGATCTGCACCATAATTGCCGCCGATGATAGCTCTCAGCATTCTTCTTTCGGGAGGACGCTCATCCAAGGAAACGTCATCCGATGACAGTTCGCTTACGGCAAGGCCCTTTAAAGCCTTTGTGGATGTGAAAATAAAAAATAGTGTATCGACTGTTCTGAGATCCACGTCACTCCAGGTATTCTGAGCACTTGTCAAATCAAAAAACTGGAGGTAGTAGTCTTTACGCATCTGGACAAGTGTGTACAGGTCATCTTTCAGTTTTAAACTGAGAACCTTGCCTTCTTGCCACGTGATTTTCTTCAGCATCTTCCAGGACCTTTGGATTTAATATTTGTTTTTTGAGGTTTGACACCTCTATGTTTGTCAGCGGCTGCGAGATAAATATCTCGCCTTTTGTTATTGGGGCCAACAGGCCTTTGCTTGTTCGCGACAGGCCCCTCCTTCAACTTATCCTCATATATCCTTTGTTCCAGGCCCCTAGCGATGTCTTTTCCTTTTTGCCCATCTCCTTTGAATACTGCCTCTGGCGCGACGTCAAAAATTTGCTTGTTAGGATAGCGGTAGTCCAACACAGCTTGCGCGGAATGCCCCAGTCCAGGCTTGCTGGCATAACCTACATAAGGCTTGCCGTCTTTCACCCCGACATAGGTGATGTGGGTGGCATTGGCCGGGTTGCCTGCCCAGCCCCATGGATCAAGCCATCCAACCGGATTTGGACCGTACTGGTAAAGGTTGAAACCGCCCATCAACCCAATCGGATCCGGCGTCGTAAACCGCCCCACATCCGGATCATAAAACCGAAACGTGTTGTAGTGCAGCCCAATTTCCCGATCCAGATATTGCCCCTGAAACCGCAGATTCTGCTCTTCAATAAAATACGGCTCACGCACCTCTTCAGTCGTGTTACCCCACACCTGATACCTGGCCTGCCACACTGTTCGCCCATCGGTTTCGGTCAACTGTTCGGGTAGCCCGTTCAGGTCGTTGTGGTAATAGCGCACACTTTGATGCTCGCCCGAGCCGTCGACTCGAGCCAGCGGTACATAAGCGTCCTCTTCATAGATATAGAGGCTGGTCTGGCTATGTCGGTGTTCCTGCAACAGACGCAACCCCTCCCAATCAAAGCGGGTTTCGCCCAACGGATAACCGTTGCTGTTATGTTCGGTTTTAGCGATGCGCCGGCCGAGCGGGTCGTAGGTCATTTTCACGACCGTTTCGCGACCGTCCTTATGGCTACGTACTTCGATCAGGCGATGCTCGGCGTCATAGGCGAAGTACTGCACGCCACGCACGGCACTGCGCTTTTCGATCATGCGACCAAAGCCGTCGTAGCGATAGCGCTTGTCCTGATAGGTCAGCAGCTTGTTATGCACCACCAGCCCCGCGCCGGGATGTGGGCCGTCGAGCAGGTTGGCGGCGGCATCGTAGGCGAAGGTTTCGCGCTGACCTTGCAGGTTGTCCTGGCTGGCAATGATGCGACCGGTGGCGTCGTAGTGCAGCAACTGACGATTGTCGCGTCCGGCGTCGCGGTTCCGCTCCAGGCGCCCGATCAGGTTGTCAGCCGGGTCATAGTCGAAATGCTTTTGCTGGCCCGCCGGCAGCTGCACGGGTTGGCCGCTGGGGCGCCGCACCCGTGAGCGCAGGCGTCCGCTGCGGTCGTATTCGCTGCGGGTGGTGATTTGCCCCTGGGTGCGCAGGACCTCGCGGTGCAGGCGGTCGCGCTCGAAGTCGCTGATCACCCTGCCATCGAGGTTGATCTGGTGCAGGTGGCCGCTGCCGTAGTACAGGCGATTGAGCCAGCGGCCGTCGGGCAGTTGCGTTTGGATCAGGCTGCCGAGTTCGTCGTAGTGATAGTTGAGGCTACCGGCGGCGCTTTGTTCGGTGAGCATTTGGCCCAAAGGGTCGTAGGCAAAAGCCAGGGCCTGCGCATTGCCGTCGTTGCCGTTGAAGGTGACGGCAGTAAGTTGGTCTACCGGGTCGTAGGCGTATTCGGTACGACCGTCACTCGTCTCTTTCACCAGCAGGCGGCCGACGGCATCGCGTTCCAGTCGATGCACTATGGAGGGCTGTGTCGTCAGCCTGTCATCCACGGGCACGTATTCGACGCCAGCCACGTTATCAAGGCCGTCATAGGCATAACGTCGTGCGCTACCGTCAAGGTCCTGCTGTTCGCTGAGCCGGTCGCCCTCGTCCCAGGCAAAACGATAATGCTCGCCGTTTTCGTTGGTCAGAGTTTGCAGGCGGCCATAGGCGTCATAGCGGAATTCGATCTGTCGGCCATGGGCATCGATACGCCGGTGCACCTGGCCGCGCCGCCCGTACTGATACCGCGTGGTGGCGCCTGCGGCATCAATGTAAGCGGTGAGTTGGCCGCTGGTGTCACGCAGGTATTGTTCAGTGCGCCCGTCCGGCAGTTCGGTTTGCAGCAACCGGCCTTGGCTGTCGTGCTGATACTGGACGCGCTCGCCGAGGGCGTCGATGACCACCTGCAAGAAGCCCTGACGGTTGTATTCAAAGGCGGTTGGGTAGCCCGAGCAGTCGGTGTGCTGAGCCAACTGCCCGAACTCGTTCCAGCGCAAGGTTTTGGACTTTCCAGTGGCATCGACGATTTCGACCACTTGGCCGAAAGCGTCATAGCGGTATCGAGTGATGTGGCCCAGCGGGTCGATCTCACTGACGCAGTTACCTCGTTGATCGTATTGATACTGCCAGGCTTGGCCGGCGGCGTCGGTCTCCACGAGTGGTAATGACCAGTGCTCCAGCCACAGTGTCGATTCGATACGGCCCAATGGATCTTCGGTCGTACACAGGTTGCCGGACTCGTCGTAGCTGAACTGCCATTTCCCGCCCTGAGGGTCGGTGGCCCCCAGTAACTGGCGCTCATCATTCCATTCGAAGTGCCAGGTTTGCCCGAGGTTGTCGGTGTACTCGGTAATCTGGAATTGTGGGTTCCAGCGTCGAGTGCTGACTCTTTGCAGGCCATCTGTAATTCGTGTGATCCCGGCGTGAAGGTCATAGTCAAACTGATAGTGGTCACCCTCATCGGTCCAATGCCGGACCACACGCCATTCGCTCTCTTCCACGCAGGCCCATTGGTAATAGCAACGCAGCCCTGTGGGCAATTGGTGCTCGACCATGCGCCGCCCGGCGTCATAGGCAAAGCGCCGCTGCACCTGCGCGCCAGCGTCCCGCACTAGCGCCAGATCGCCATGTTTGTCGTACTCGTAGCTCACCAACTGCTCGCGAGTGTGATCGGGATACACACGCTCAATCTGTGATACGCGCCCGGGCCATAGAGGGCTGTACACCAATTCAACACGCACCAGGTCAAAGGTGTCGCGCAGTTGCACGAGGCGGTTGCTGGCGTTGTAGTCGAGGTAGATCCGGTTGTCGTTGCGATCTCCCAACTGACTCAGGCGCAGGTGCGATGGGTTGCCCGGCTCCGGCTCGAACAGCTGATACAAGCCATCCACCGTTTCAATCAGTAACTGTCCATTGGTGTTGCGCCGCACGCTCAAGCCTTCGCCGGCACTGAATACGGCACCACCCAAGGGAATGACACCCATGTCGATCTGCCGCGCCTGCTCATCGGTGTAGATCAGGCGCTCGCCGCCGTCGGGATGCAGGTCAATTTCGACGAAGACTTCGTAAATCACGCTCCAACTGGCGCCGAAAAGCCCGTCGCCGCGCTCATCACGACTGCTGTAATAACGCTGCCACTCAATCGGCAACAAACCGGGCAGGGCGAAGTCTAGATCGTCTTCGCCATCAAGAATCTTTGCGCCGGTCGCGCTGTGGACCGGGTTGGGGGAGCCCACCACGGCTGAGGTGATCGCATTGGTCACCTGGCTGGTGCCCCACGACACCAGGCCGCCGACCACCATGCACGGCAATTTGCTGAAGAATTTCGACCCGCCACCGCGCAGCATCAACAGTGCGGTCACCGCCAACCCTACGCCTGGAGTCTTACCGCTGCGAATCTCGCGGACCACCACCGGGCCGCCACCAATGCGCACGTTGCTGGAGATCATCCCCGATTCAACAATTGACGCATCGCAGGTACTGCGATCACCACTGCGCGCTGCCGGTTGGCCGTTGATGGTGACCTTGCTGGAGCCCTCGGCAATAAATTGCGGAGGCATCGGTGGATGCTTGGTGCAGATCACGATGTCCAGTGGCTTGGGCACTGCTCCCGGTGCGGGAACGGCGACGGTCGGGCGCCACATCTGTGAGAAGAAGCCCTTGGCCATGTCCAAGTAGCTGGATTCTTCGGGGCTTCCGCCTTCGGTAGGTTGCGGGCTGACCGGACCAATGGCACCGGCGGCACGTGCAGACGGGATACCGTTGGTAAAGGTGTTGTGGGAGCCGGTGGCGATTGTTGCCATTACCACCGGCGGGAATAACGCATTGCCTATCCAGTCACAAACCTTTGTCAGTCCCTTGTCCGCCCCCGTCTTGCTCATGCCTATGCCGACGATGATGCCCACCACTGCACCCAGCACAAAGCAGCCTAGCCCGCCGGTTACGACCGTAATACCGGTGGCGGCCACAATTGCAGCAGTGGCGACGGCCGTAATAGCGATGTTGGCCGCAATTTCCAGCACGCCGCCCAGGATGTCGGCCATCACCGAGGTGTGCAGCAGGCCGTCGCCGAGACGTGCCGCCCAGAGAGCGTCAGACATTTATTAGGGACTTCAAGGCTTGGGATTCAGCTGCAAGGTGCTTTTGATGGTTGCCCAATGGGCGCGTTCCGCATCGCCCAAGGGTTGGGCTTTGACATAACTCAGGGCAAGCATCTGCCGAGTGCCGGGTATCACAAGCGCTAACTGGTATTGATGGATCCGCTCGGTGCCCTTGCTGAACTGGTTGTGCACTTCGATGGCGTCTATATCCTGCGCGGCGCCCACACGAAGTGCCTTGGCCGGTTGGTAGCGCAAGTCCTGTACCTGCTTCTCCAGCTTCGCCAGTTGCTCTTCGAAGTTGCTTTGCAGCGTCTCACCATCACCTAGAAGGCTACGGCTGACAATCAACGACGTACCCAGAGCGGCGAACTTCAGGATATTGATGGAAGCATCTTGAACGTCATCGCTGGGCAGCGTGAATTGCAGTTCATTGAGTTGATAGGTCATGAAACGGAATCTCGTTATTGGTTGGGAGGCGGATTGGGAAACATGGAATTGACGGCGGCATCTATCTCGCCCTTGACCCCTTGGCCCATAGGCGTCGTGCCTGCTTTTCCGCCGATGTTCAGGTGCAGGTTGCCCCCGGTATTGATTTCAGTATTGCCCTCGGAATACACGTTAATCTGCACGCCGGTGAGGTTGATCTGGCCACTGGCATTGAGCTCCAGCACGCTTTTTCCGCAGACCAGGCGCAGGTTTTGTCCCACTTCGATCAAGTAGCTTTGGCTGATTGCGTCGGTCTTGCTGAAGCCGACCATGAGCATGTCGTCGTGCTTGACCGCACGCACGCGGTCGTTGCCAATTGTCACCACTTCGTCATGCCCAATACTCTTGTTCCGGTCATGCCCCACCGAATGGCTCTCATCCACCTCCACCACAATGTCCTGATTCCGCTCGGCATGGATATACAACTGCTCCAACCCCTTCTTGTCCTCCATGCGGATTTCATTGAAGTTGGCCGGCGTGCCGCCCTTGCTCGAACGACTTTTCATGCCGCTCTGGGTCGCGTTCTCCGGCAAATCGTAGGGCACCGTCTGCTCCGCGTTGTACACCCGCCCGGTAATGATCGGCCGGTCCGGGTCGCCTTCCAGAAAGCTCACAATCACTTCCTGGCCGATCCGTGGGATCTGCATCGAGCCCCAGTTCTTGCCGGCCCAGGATTGCGACACGCGTATCCAGCACGAGCTGTTTTCGTTGGATTGGTCGTGGCGGTCCCAGTGGAAATGCACCTTTACGCGGCCGTATTGGTCGGTCCAGATTTCCTCGCCTTTGGGGCCGACCACCAGGGCGGTCTGCGGGCCTTTGACGATGGGCCGGTGAGTGTTGGCCAGCGGGCGGAAGTTTTGTTGGGCATCGATGCAGGTGAGGCTGCTTTCGTACTGCGCAGAGTTTGAGCCGCCGCCGCTTTCCAGGCTTTCCTGATGGATGTTGTAGCGGATGCCGACGATCAGGTATTCGCGGTTCTGGTCCTGGCGACTGAAGCCGGTGAGGCTGAACAGGTGGCCGGAACCGAGGCCGCGGGCGTTGCCGCTGAATTCGATTTGTTCATGCAGGGTTTGCAGCGCTTCGATGCGGGTGCGCGCGTAGTGTTCGCCGTCCGCGCTTTGCACGTAGGCGCCGGGGTAGTCGTACAGCGGATAGTCGCCGGCGGTATGCGGGCGCGGCATGGCCGAGCGCACGTCGATGCTCGCGCTGGGACGCTGGAAGTCGTAGTCGTTGAGCTCCAGCGAGCCCGGCTGCACTTGCTGCGCCAGATGCCAGTTATGCAGGTGGTCGCGTTCGCGTTGCTGCTCGTCCTTGGGGTAGTACGGAACCGACGCGTAGCCCGGCACCGTGGCGTGGGCGCCGTAGGCATCGGCCAGCACCAGTACGTGGCGGTCCTGTTCATGGCGGAAGAAGTAGTAGATGCCTTCCTGTTCCATCAAACGGCTGACAAAATCGAAGCTGGTCTCGCGGTACTGCACGCAGTATTCCCACTCGCGGTACGGCCGGCTCAGGGCGTCTTCGAAATCGGAAAAACCCAGGTCGCGGAACACCTGCTTGATGATCTGCGGGATGCTCTGGTTCTGGAAAATCCGACAGTCCGAGGTGCGGCTCAGCAGCCACAGCCACGGGCGCAGCGTGACCTGGTAGCTGGCGAACTGGCCCTGGTCGATACTCTGGCTGCACTGCGCGACGATGCCGTGGAAATACCGCTCGCCACCGTCCGCCAGTTGCAGGCCGACGCTCATCGGCTTGCCGAGCAACTGGTTGAGGTCGATGTTGGCGTCCAGGGAAGTCAGTTGCAGCTCATAGGCGAACAGCCGCCCCAACTCTTCGCCGCCGCCCATTTGATTGAGCAGCAGCACGTCCGGCCCGAGGGGGCTGGTGATTTTGGCCAGGCGTGAGGTTTGGTTAAATAGCATCGGGCGTCTCGAAAATGACTAAATAACTGAAGAAACCGGCTGCAAATGTGGGAGGGGGCTTGCCCCCGATAGCAGTGTGTCAGTTGATGCATATGGTGACTGACTCACCGCCATCGGGGGCAAGCCCCCTCCCACATTTGATTATGTTTCTTCAGGTCAATCGTTGAACTGATAGTGCAATTCGTTATCCCGGCTACTGATCCGCACACCCGCCAGCGCCTTGCCTTCGAGCATGCGCGTGAGGAACTCACGGCTCATGTCCGGCAGCAGGCTGTTGGTGAGGATGGTGTCGATCATGCGCCCGCCGCTTTCGGTCTCGGTGCAGCGCGAGACGATCAAATCGACCACCGCGTCGTCGTAATCGAAGGCGACTTTGTGGGTGTTCTGCACACGCTTCTTGATGCGCTCGAGTTGCAGGCGGGTGATCGCCTTGAGCATCTCGTCGCTCAGCGGGTAATACGGGATGGTCACCAGCCGGCCGAGCAGGGCGGGTGGGAAAATTTCCAGGAGCGGCTGGCGCAAGGCCTTGGCGATGGCTTCCGGCTCGGGAATGTTCGCCGGGTCTTTGCAGACCTGGGAAATCAACTCGGTACCGGCGTTGGTGGTCAGCAGGATCAGGGTGTTCTTGAAGTCGATCACCCGGCCTTCGCCGTCTTCCATCACGCCCTTGTCGAACACCTGGAAGAAGATCTCATGCACGTCCGGGTGGGCTTTTTCCACCTCGTCCAGCAGCACCACGCTGTAAGGCTTGCGCCGTACCGCTTCGGTCAGCACGCCGCCTTCGCCGTAGCCGATGTAGCCCGGTGGCGCGCCCTTGAGGGTCGACACGGTGTGGGCTTCCTGGAACTCGCTCATGTTGATGGTGATGACGTTCTGCTCGCCGCCGTACATGGCTTCGGCCAGGGCCAGGGCGGTTTCGGTCTTGCCCACGCCGGAGGTGCCGGCCAGCATGAACACGCCGATCGGCTTGCTCGGGTTGTCGAGGCCGGCGCGGGAGGTCTGGATGCGCTTGGCGATCATCTGCAAGGCGTGGTCCTGGCCGATGATGCGTTTCTTCAGGTGCTGGTCGAGGTTGAGCACGGTCTCCAGTTCGTTGCGCGCCATGCGGCCGACCGGGATGCCGGTCCAGTCGGCGACTACCGAGGCCACGGCCTGGTAATCCACGGTCGGCAGGATCAGCGGGGTTTCGCCTTGCAGCGCGGTGAGGCGTTGTTGCAGGTCGACCAATTGCGCACGCAACTCATCGTTGCCGCTGTCCACGACACCGGCTTTTTCACGCAACGTGGCGCGGGTGGCGAGCAACTCATCGACCAGGGTTTTCTCTTCGGCCCAGCGGCTTTCCAGGCTGGCCAGGCGTTCGCGCTCGGCGCTCAGCAAGGCTTCGCTGTTGCTCTGGCGCGCACCGATGGCGATGCCGATCGCATGCTCGCGGGCGATGATTTGCAGCTCGGTTTCCAGGGCTTCGATGCGGCGACGGCTGTCGTCGACTTCGGCCGGCACCGCATGCAGGCTGATGGCGACGCGGGCGCAGGCGGTGTCCAGCAGGCTGACGGATTTATCCGGCAACTGGCGCGCCGGGATGTAGCGGTGGGACAGCTTCACCGAGGCTTCCAGCGCTTCGTCGAGGACCTGCACCTGATGGTGTTTCTCCATGGTCGAGGCCACGCCGCGCATCATCAGCAGCGCCTTGTCTTCCGACGGTTCGGCCACCTGTACCACCTGGAAACGGCGGGTTAGGGCCGGGTCTTTCTCGATGTGCTTTTTGTACTCGGCCCAGGTGGTCGCGGCGACGGTACGCAAGGTGCCGCGGGCCAGGGCCGGCTTGAGCAGGTTGGCTGCGTCACCGGTGCCGGCGGCGCCACCGGCACCCACCAGGGTGTGAGCTTCGTCGATAAACAGGATGATCGGTTTAGGCGAGGCCTGGACGTCTTCGATGACCTGGCGCAGGCGCTGTTCGAATTCGCCTTTCATGCTGGCGCCGGCTTGCAACAGGCCGACGTCGAGGCTGCGCAGTTCCACGTCTTTCAGCGCGGGCGGCACGTCACCGGCGACGATGCGCAGGGCGAAGCCTTCGACCACGGCGGTTTTGCCCACGCCGGCTTCACCGGTGAGGATCGGGTTGTTCTGGCGTCGACGCATGAGGATGTCGACCAACTGACGGATCTCTTCGTCACGGCCGACGATCGGGTCGAGCTTGCCGCTGCGTGCCTGTTCGGTCAGGTCGACAGTGAAACGCTTGAGCGCTTCCTGCTTGCCCATCGCACTCGGCGCCATCGCGCCGCTGGCTTCGCCCGGAACGGCGCCGGCGTTGAAACCGTCGCTTGCGCTCAGGGCATTTTCCGGCGAGTCGCCGACGTACTCGTCAAAGCGTTCGCTCAGGGCTTCGGCCTTGATCTTGTCGAACTCCGACGATAAGCCCAACAGCGCATGGCGCAGGCTCGGCGTCTTCAGAATGCCCAGCACCAGATACCCGGTGCGCACCTGGCTTTCGCCGAACATCAGGCTGCCGTAGACCCAGCCGCGCTCCACGGCTTCTTCCACATGCGAGGACAGGTCGGTGATCGAGGTCGAGCCACGCGGCAGGCGGTCCAGGGCTTCGGTCAAGTCGCGTGCCAGGCGCGCCGGTTCCACGTTGAATTGGCGGATGATGCGGTGCAGGTCCGAGTCCTGCAGTTGCAGCAACTGGTGAAACCAGTGGGCCAGTTCCACATACGGGTTGCCCCGCAGTTTGCAGAACACGGTGGCGGCTTCGATGGCTTTGTAGGCCACGCTGTTGAGTTTGCCGAACAGTGCGGCGCGACTGATTTCACCCATGCTCTGGATTCCTTGAGGTGGTGGCGTGATCGGCGTAATGCCGGGCCAGGATTAGGTCGTTGGCATCAACCGCAGGGCGGCCGAGCCAGGTGTTGAAGCCCAGGCGGAAGCGGCCGTTGAGTTGCAGCGCCGGTACTTCGGGTTGTTGCAGAACCAGGTTCAAGTCCCAGTCCAATTCATGGCCCAGGTACTCGGCCACCCAGGCCACCAGCTCGTTGAACGGCTGGCTGCCGGGCAGCATGCCCATGTAATCATCAAGCTTCAGCGGGCCCAGGCGGATACGGAATTTATGCTGGCGGTCCCACACGTGGCTGCCCAGGCAGAAGTCCACGCCCAGCCGGTTGGCGCTGACGCTGACGCGGCTGCGTTCGGGCAGTTCGAGCCACTGGCCGATGTATTCTTCGATTTCTACCGGCAGGCCGAAGTACTCGCCAAGGATCGCCTTCAAACCATCCGGGTAGCGGGTTTGCGCCGACAGGTGGCCGCTGTAATGCAGCTTTGCCGTGTCCGGGATCAGCCCCTGGTTGAGCAGGCTCGGCATGCCCCGACCGCTCAAGGCGGCGAGGCGCGCTGACCAGTAATCATCGTCCGGGCGGTCGTGGCTGACGGTTGGCCGCGCCTCGGCCCAGGCCCGATAAAACAGGCTCAACAGGCGATGATGGAAGATATCCAGGAACTGCTTGCTGGTGCTGTCGGCGTTGTTGCGCTGGCGCTCGCGCACGTATTCGGTGATGTGCAGCGGCAGCGGGCCGTTGGGACCGCCGAGGCCGAAAAAGAACTGTTCCAGCCGCGCCGGCTTGCCGTCGCCACCGGGGTCGACCGAGGCCAGGGTGGCCGGGGCGAAGGTGCAGTCGGCCTGTTGCCCGAGGCGCAGCGGGTCATCCGCCAGACGCAGGGAATGGCCCAGGCGCGGCAGGTCCGGCGATTCGCACTCGATACGCCGCAGCGCCTGGAAGAAATCGTATTCCCAGGGCTCCCGGTGCATCGCATCCAGGGTACTCACAGGGTCGGACGACGTCCGGGCTTGGCTTTCCATCGCATGATCTCGCCGCGTTCGGTGGTACGGATCACCGTCTCGGTAAAGCTGTTGATCGACACGTAGCGTGCCAGGAAGCGTTCCAGCACCGCACCGAGCAGGAACACCCCGGTGCCGCGAAACGCGTTTTCATCGAATGCCAAGGTAATTTCCAGGCCGCGCCCAAACACAATCGGGCCGGGCATCGGCAGGCGCCGGGTCACCGTTTTGCTGCTGACTTCGCGCAGGCCTTCGATCTGCAATTGCAGGGCGGCGTCGTTGCTGTCGCCATACAGGCGCAACAGTTCGCGTAAGGCGCCCGCGCCCTGGCCCTGTTCGCTGAGGGACAAGTAATTGAGCGACAACTGGCTGATCAGGCGCCAGGCCTTGGCGTCATGGGCGTGGCTGGCCCGCGGGCGGCTCGGCCCGGCGACGCAGCGCACGGCCAGCACCGGGGCGCTGTCGGCGAGGGTGAAGTCGGTCTTGCCGTTGCCCACGCTCATGAACAGCGGCAAATCGCGGTTGGTACACAGCGCCGTCACACCGAGTTGGCGCAGGTCGTGGCGGTACGGCGCTTGCTGGCTGTCCACCAGGCTGACGAAGGTTTCGCTGCCCACGTAGGTGGAGCGCGGGCCGTTGCGCCGTTGGTCGCTGGACAACACTCGGGGCTCGCGGCGCACGGTGTAGTACGCCTGGTCGCGGCCATAGCGCGATGGGTCGCGCACCGCATAGAACGGCAGGAACGGCTGCTCCGGCCCGGTGCCGTGGCCGGTGATGCCGCTCAGGGAGTGAATCTCGAAGTCCATCGGCCGTGTGCGGTCGGCGATCACATGGTGTTCGTTGACCCGGTCGGACAAGTGGATACGGTCCACGCGTTTCGGGAACAGGTTGATCGCTGGGGTGCAGAACGGCAGGAACTGCGCGGCGCCGACGCTGCCTTCCAGGCTCGGTTCGTGACGGTCGAACAGCACGATCAGTTCCAGTTCCTGGCCGTCGCAACGTTTGACTGCGCGGCGCAGTTCGGCGAACTCGACGAACAGGAAACGGTGGGGCAGGGCGAAGTATTCCTGCAACAGCCGATAGCCCTGGAACGCCCGCGCCACCACGGGCATGGCCGCGTCGGCGTCGTCAAAACCCCGCGAGCGCAGCGCGTCTTGCGGCAGGCGCTCGACCCAATCGCCCCCCGGCTTGCGCGCAAACACCGCGCAGGCGTTGCCCAGCAACTGTTCGTAGAGGCGGAACGGTTGCTCGTCGGCGCCGCTGAGGTACAGCGGCAGGTTGTCCAGTTCGAGGCTGTTGAACGGCAACTCGGCGCCAGTGCGCAGGGTCAGGCGCAAGCCAGCCTTGGCTTTCGGTTCGCTGGCCGCCAGGCGCCCGAGCACGGCGGCGGGGTTGCCGAAGTACTCGGCGTGGCTGACCTGCAACGGCCACAGCGTCACCGGGTGAGCGGTGCGGTACTCGCAGCAGGTCTGGGTTTCACGGCCCAACGCGGCGCGCAAGACGGTGTCGCGCGGCAACGGGAAGCCGCTGGCCAGGGAGCCTTCATCCGGGTCGGTCTGCAGTTGCACCACGGTCATCGACGGGGTCGGTGCCAGGTAGTGCGGGTAGGCGATTTCCAGCAGGTTGTGGGTGAAGGTCGGGTACTCGGCGTCGAGCTTGAGTTGCACGCGGGCCGTGAGGTAGGCAAAGCCTTCGAGCAGACGTTCGACGTAAGGGTCGGCGCAGTCCATGCCAGACAGGCTCAGCCGACTGGCGATCTTCGGGTATTCCTTGGCGAACTCGGCGGCGCTTTCGCGCACGTGGTGCAGTTCCTGGTTGTACAGCTCCAGCAGGCGCGGGTTCATGGGCGTCTCCGCTGGTCGGCGTTGACCACGCGTACATGGCCGGACTCCAGGTCCAGGTCGGTTTGCAGCAGCAGGCGCAACGGCACCGGCTGCGCCCACAGGTCGCCTTCGATCTCGAAACTCAGCGCGTTGTGGTTCATTTCACCGTGGCCGACGCGCGCTTTCACGCGCAAGGTATGGCGCAAAATGCGCGGTTCAAAAGTGGCGATGGCCTGGTAGATCAGGGCTTCCAGGGCCTTGATATCCACACTGGACACGCTATTGCCCGCCAGGGCCGGCAGGCCGTAATTGACCACCGAGGTGCCGGCCGGGGTGTGCAGAGTGGCATCGGCATCGAGCAACGATGTGGTGTTGAGCAGCCACGCCAGGTCACGCAGCACCGAGGCCTTCAATTGGGTCAGGGACAGCACGCGTTTGTCGGCGCTTTCCTTCGGATTGGTCGGGTCGTCGTCGGTCAACCGGTCCAGCAGGGATGGTTGCAGACGGTCGCGGGTGGCGATTTCGGTTACCACGTAAAGGGCGCTACATACATTTTTTGATCCCAGCCTGAGCCGCAAGACGCAAATCTACTGACTTGCGCTGTCTCCAGGCGTCCTTGGATTTGGCGAACCGCCTGCATTTTGGTGAGGCAATCGGGGCTCGGCGCAGGCATGTGCTCGCTATGCCACACCGAAAAAATCGGGATGCCATTAAAGATCTCTACGCGCAGTGCCTGCTGTTTATCCAGGCTGAAGCTGCAAGGCCACTCCATATCCAGTTGCACGCGACCCTGGTCGGACTGGAGTAGCGTGCATTGACCTTTATCATCGATCAACCGGAGTTTCTGCCCGACAAAGATTGCTTGGATCGAAGGATTTTCCGCATGTTCGGCGCATGCGCTCAGACTGATAAAGCTCATGGCCAGGCAGAGGGCGAGCAATGGTTTTTTCATTATGTGAGTTCCCAAAACCAGACAGCTCTGGAGCGGAAAAAGAGATCGCCGGTTTGGGTTATTCCTCGGTTTCATAGATCAATATGATCGCCGGTACGGTTATCCAGGGACTCGCCTGATTGCTGGAAACAATCTTTGAAAAAAATAAGCCCGGTTTTGCCCATCAGCGTGTGACGGTCTTCGGCGGTGTTACCCAGAATGGCGGGTCGTCCTAGATGCCTTTTCCACAGCCAATTAGCCAACGACTCGGCACCCCTGGCGTGTCCATGCGCACACTTGGGCTCCGTATAGGTAGATGTGTTGACCTTGATGCTCAGCTCGGCATTGAGCACCAGACTCATACGGATAGCGCATTGATTGGCCCAAGGACCATCGCAAGGGTCTGCTTTTGGATGCGTAACCAAAAGATCGGAATACGCCTTCCACACATTGATAAACGAAGGTTTGGCCATGACTCAGATACCGAAAAAGAAGGGGTCGAATGTGAGCACGCACCAACCCCCCGGCGCATGGCGCCAGGGGGTGTTCATATCAACGCTTGGTGTTGGAACGGATGTTCCAGCCAAACTTGATCGCGCCGCCGTCTTTGGTGCCGTCGGCTTTCTGCGGCTGGTAGTCGACCATCACCTGGGCGAAGTTCAGGGTGACGTTTTCGGTCAGGCGATCATCGGAGCCCGAACCGCCGGTGCTCAGGGACGTGACCAGGACTTCTTCCAGATTGATCACCATGTATTCGACCTGGCTTTCACCGCCGGCCTTGCGCACGGTCAGCTTGACCTTGTCGATGTGCTTGCCGCTGGCGCAGTGCATCATCAGGTTCGGCGAGGATTTGTCGACGTACTTGGTCAGCGACAGGTCCTGGATGTTCACCTTGCCCGCGCCGCCGCCACCGCCTACGTGCATGTTGCCGGACTGGGACATGCCCCAGCTCCAGTTCAGCACGTCGATTTCGTCCTTGTGGGCTTTGTCCATGGACTCGCCCTTGATGTCGCCAATCTTGATGAAAATATCAACAGCCATGTTTTCTCCCTGTGTGGACTCAGCCACTTGATTTGGTTTGTGTGGGAGGGGGCTTGCCCCCGATGCAGGCGACACGGTCTTTCAGTCAGGCCGCGTCGATGCCATCGGGGGCAAGCCCCCTCCCACAGAAGAGCGAGTTCAACCGCTGGTTATGCGCTTTTTGCCGAAGGCAGTTTCGATACCAGGCGCAGCGACACGGTCAGCCCTTCGAGCTGGTAGTGCGGGCGCAGGTAGAACTTGGAGTTGTAGTAACCCGGGTTGCCTTCGACGTCTTCCACGATCACTTCGGCTGCAGCCAATGGGTGCTGGGCCTTGGTGGTTTCGGTGGAGTGCGCCGGGTCGCCGTCGACGTAGTTGAGGATCCAGTCCTGCAACCAGCGTTGCATTTCGTCCTTCTCTTTGAAGGAACCGATCTTGTCGCGCACGATGCACTTCAAGTAGTGCGCGAAACGGCAGGTGGCGAACAGGTACGGCAGGCGCGCCGCCAGGTTGGCGTTGGCGGTGGCGTCCGGGTCGTCGTACTCGGCTGGTTTCTGCAGCGACTGCGCGCCAATGAACGCGGCGAAATCGGTGTTTTTCTTGTGCAGCAACGGCATGAAACCGTTCTTCGCCAGCTCCGCTTCACGGCGGTCGCTGATGGCGATTTCGGTCGGGCACTTCATGTCCACACCACCGTCATCGGTAGGGAACGTGTGGGCCGGCAGGTTTTCCACTTCACCGCCGGATTCCACGCCACGGATGCGCGAGCACCAGCCGTAGTGTTTGAACGAACGGTTGATGTTCACCGCCATCGCGTAGGCGGCGTTGGCCCAGGTGTACTTGGAGCTGTCGGCGCCGTCGGTGTTTTCTTCGAAGGCGAAGGCTTCCACCGGGTCGGTCTTGGCGCCATACGGCAGGCGCGCGAGGAAGCGCGGCATGGTCAGGCCGATGTAGCGCGAGTCTTCCGATTCACGCAGCGAGCGCCAGCCGGCGTATTCCGGGGTGGTGAAGATCTTGGTCAGGTCGCGCGGGTTCGACAGTTCCTGCCACGAGCCCATGCCCATCACGGTCGGCGAAGCGGCAGCGATGAAGGGGGCGTGCATCGCGGCGCAGACTTTGGACAACTCGCCCAGCAACTCGACATCCGGTGGCGACTGGTCGAAGTAGTAGTCGCCGACCAGGCAACCGTAAGGTTCGCCGCCGAACTGGCCGTATTCTTCTTCGTACATTTTCTTGAAGATCGGGCTCTGGTCCCAGGCGGTGCCCTTGAATTTCTTCAGGGTCTTGTGCAGGTCCGGCTTGGAGATGTTGAGCACGCGAATCTTCAGTTGCTCATCGCTCTCGGTGTTGTTGACCAGGTAGTGCAGGCCACGCCAGGCGCTTTCCAACTGCTGGAAGTCCGGGTGGTGGATGACCTGGTTGACCTGCGCGGTGAGCTTGGCGTCGATGGCGGCGATGATCGATTCGATCGACTTGATCGCGTCGTTGGACACCAGGTCCGTCTGCGCCAACGCCTGTTCGGCCAGGGTGCGCACGGCGGTTTCCACGGCTTCGCGGGCACGCTCGGTCTTCGGTTTGAATTCTTGCAGCAACAGCGAGGCGAACTCGCTGGTTTCTTCGGTAGCGCCCAGGTTTTGAGCGCTTTCGCGAACGGTATTCTCGGTCATGATTACTGGTCCCCTGCCGGCTTCGGCGCGCTCGCAAGGGCCTGCAGCAATGCTGGGTCCTTGATCGCTTTCATGATGATTTCTTCAGCGCCGGTCTTGCCGTCCATGTAGGTCAGCAGGTTGGCCAACTGGGTGCGGGCTTCGAGCAGCTTGCTCAGCGCGTCGACCTTGCGGGCCACGGCGGCCGGGCTGAAGTCGTCCATGCTTTCGAAGGTGATGTCCAGGCTCAGGTTGCCTTCGCCTGTCAGCTCGTTGGGTACGTGGAACGCTACGCGCGGCTGCATGGCCTTGAGGCGCGAGTCGAAATTGTCGACGTCCACTTCAAGGAATTTGCGGTCGGCCACGGGCGCGAGCGGCTCGGCGGGTTTACCGGCGAGGTCGGCCATCACACCCATCACGAAGGGCAGCTGGACCTTTTTCTCGGCGCCGTAGAGCTCGACGTCGTACTCGATCTGCACTCGAGGCGCGCGGTTGCGCGCGATGAATTTCTGAGAACTTTGCTTCGCCACGTTGCTGCTCCTGGTCGCTTGAGCGACGGTATTGTTACTGCGCAGTCGGTCGGCTTACTCGCCGTCCGGGCCACGCAGGTTTTCAAATTGGGACATGCCGTCGGGAATCAGATTGCGCACGATGGCCGCGAAGTCGGCATGCACCAGGTGCTTTGCGCGGTTCAACAGCACCGGCAACGGGCTCGAAGGCTCGTAGCGGCTGTAGTACGCAAGGATCTTGTCGAGGCTGCGCAGCACGTCATCGCGGTTGGCGATATCGCCGCTGGGGCGCGGTGCGACGGGGGCGGCGGCGAAGTCGGCCGAGGGGGCATTGTCGTCACTGACGGCCTCGGGTTCGCGGCTGTCGGTCTCGCTGCTTGGGACAAACTGGCTGAGGATCTGCAGCGCCTGCTTGAGCGGTTGCTTCAACAGGCTGAGGTCGACGCCCTGGGCTGAGCCGACCTGGTCGCTGACCTGTTGTTCGATGGCTTCGCAGGCGGCACGCGCGGTGCTCAAGGCGTCGCGGGTGGCTTGCAGTTGCTCGGGGTCGCTGTCGAGAAACGCGGCGTTGAGCTGCTGGGCGCCGAGTTGTTCGTCGGGGAAACTCATCAGGCCGCTGGCGTTCAGCGCAGCGCGCAGGCTCACGGGGCCGAAGGTGCGCGAGCGTGTGAGGATGCTTTCGCGCAGCAGGCGAATCGTCGCGTCGCTGGTCAAGCCGGACAGGGCGTTGATGCGCACGGTGGGATCGTTATCGTCGTCGGCATCCAGGTGCGGATGCAGGTCGGCCCAGTATTCGCGCAGCAGTGCGTTGATCAGCGTGAGCGCGTCGGCCAGCCCGGCCACACCCTGGAGGGCGAGGGCGCTTTGCAGCAGGAAATGGGTGATGCGCAGGTCTTTGCTGCGCTGCAATAAGTCGAGACTTTGTTGCTGGATGCTGCGCCAGTCCGGTGGTTCGGCAGGCAGGACGGAGTCGCCCATGCTGCGCTCGGGCTGACCCTTGGCATCACGCTCCAATTGTAGAAATTGCGCGTCATATTCCATGTCTTCACCACATGGCGAAGTCGCGGAAACGGCAGCGAGCAGCAACGGCACATCCACTGAAATCGATCTCCCTATCGGCCCGTTAGATGGCGGGCAATTCATGCATTAGTTGCGTGATGAACTTTGCATGTTTTCTTGGTCATATAAGTGCGACGCCACTAATGTGCCATCACTGGTATTCAAGAAGTTGTGCATTTTTGGTGTAGTAGTTATGGCTTGTCAAGGTAAGCTATTCGCCCTCTGTGACAGATGTGCAGTGCTTGGCAAGCTGCGCGACTAATTGGTCAGGTTGCGGACTAAAGCAGGATTTTTCTCACAGACACCGGTTAAGATCAGCGATCATGCTGGTAAAAGCAGGTTATGACGGTCGTTCGCAGCACCTGACGGGACCCCTCGGGAAAGGTTGCCGCCGGGAATCGACTGCGCGCGAAGTATCAGCAAGGAGGCAAGATGTCGCTGTGTTTGACTATCACTAGTTATCACAAGATTACCCCTGGGCAGTGTGCCGAAAAATCCTTGAACCAGGGTTCGATGGCGATCGGCCGCAGCTCGGATAATGACTGGGTATTGCCTGATCCTGAGCGTCTGGTTTCCTCGCAACATTGTGTAATTCAATACAAAGATGGTCGTTATTATTTAACCGATAACAGCACAAATGGCGTGGAGTTGGTTAACGCCGGCATCCGTCTGCGTCGGGGCAATAGCGAGCCGTTGCAGGATGGCGAGCTGATCCGCATCGGTGATTACGAAATTCAGGCGCGCATCGATTTCAATGTGCAAGCCGTGGATAGCCAGGCGTTTGCCGGGGATTCCCCGAACAGTTTTGAAGCGCTGATGGGCGCCGTCGTGAGTAAACCGGCAGCCGCGCCGGTGATCGCACCGCAGTTCCAGGGCGCGTCGTCGATGGACACTCTGCCGGATCTGTTCGATTTTCTCAGCCCGACCGCCGTGCCGCCGCCGACCGTGGCCGATCACGTGCCTTGCGAGCAACACGACTTCCGCCCGCCGGCCCCGGTGGCTGTGCCGGTTGTCCCAGCACCTGCCGTGTCGGGCTCGGTCATTCCCGAAGATTGGGACCTGTTTGGCGACACGCCAGCTCCCGTGGTCAGCGCACCGCCACCGCCACCGCCACCGCCATCTCCCGCGCCCGTTGTCCCGCCGCCACCCGTGGTTGAGCCCTTGCTCCCCGTGGCCGACAGCCAACAACCCGATCTTTTGCAAGCCTTCCTGCGCGGTGCCGGCCTGGACCAACTGCGCCTGGACAAGGCCCAGGCCGAAGCCCAGATGGAAAGCATCGGCCGCAGCTACCGGCTGATGGTCGACGGCCTGATTGACGTGTTGCGCGCCCGGGCGAGCCTCAAGGGCGAGTTCCGCATGCAGCAAACGATGATCCAGCCAGCGGAAAACAATCCGTTGAAATTCGCCCCGAATGCCGACGAAGCGTTACTGCTGCTGCTTCGTCATGGAAACCAGGCGTTTATGGCGCCGGACATCGCGGTGCGCGACAGTTTCGACGACTTGCGCGCTCACCAATTGGCAGTAATGGCCGGTGTGGAAGCGGCGATCAAACATCTGCTCAGCCGCTTCGAGCCGGCACAGTTGGAAGAGCGCATGGGCAAGCCCGGCGGGCTGTCGAGCCTGTTCAGCGGCTCGCGCCAGGCCCAGTACTGGCAGCAGTTCACCGAGCTCTACAGCAATATTTCCCGCGAGGCCCAGGAAGATTTCCAGGACCTGTTCGGCCGCGAATTCAGCCGAGCCTACGAAGAGCACAGCGCACGCCAGCGTCGCTGAAGCGTGTCGCAACCATGGATAAAACGGAAAGCTAAGTACGTCATTGAGGACGAAGGATGATTCCCAGGTTTTTACTCGCAGTAGCCACCCTGCTGATGCTGACAGCGTGCGCCAAGGATGCTGTCAAACCCGAAGCAGCAGCCTCGGTCGAAGCGAACACCGCTGCCGTCGAGTTGCACTTTCATGCGATTGCCGGGCTCAACCCCGGCGCCAACGGCCAGGCCGCCCCGGTGCGGGTGCGGATCTTCGAACTGAAAAACGCCGCCACCTTCAGCCGTTCGGATTACTTCGCCCTGGCTGACCGCGCGCAATCCACCCTTGGCCTCGACCTGCTGGACCAAGACGAAGTGATGGTGCAGCCCGGCCAGCAACTGAGCATCCAGCGCGACCTCGACCCGTCCACCCGCCAGATCGGCCTGTTGGTGGGCTATCGCGAGCTGGACCGCGCGCAATGGCGCACGGTGCTCAACGTGCCGCCGCGCCAATACACCGAATACCAGATCAGCCTCGATGTGCGCGCCGTGCGTGCGGACGTCGTGGTTTCCCCATCCAGCCCAGCCCAATAACAAGCAAACGGAGCCCTCATGTCCTGGAACAATCGCGTGGTCTGGTCGGAAGGCATGTTCATCGGAACGCAGCACTTCCAGCAGCATGACCGTTACCTGGAAAACCTGATCGACGCCCGCAGTCGCCCTTTGTCCGCCGGGGCCTGGGGGTTTTCCGAGTTGCTGATCGATCAGGGCCTGCTGGCCCAGGGCAAGCTGGCGATTGTGTCGGCACGCGGCCTGCTGCCCGATGGCACGCCGTTCAATATTCCCCAGGATGACCTGGCGCCCAGCCCGCTGAATATCGACGACAGCCTGCGCGACGGCCTCGTCTACCTGGCCTTGCCGCTCAAACGCGCAGGGGCCCGCGACACCGTCGACGAGGGCGAAGAGCTTGGCGCTGCCCGCTACGTGAGCCAGGTGCGCGAAGTGCGCGACGACAACGCACCGTTCGAGAACCGCGCCCCGGTGGCCGTCGGTTCCCGCGCACTGCGCCTGCTGACCGCGCAGGACGGCATCAGCGATTACGCCGCGATTGGCCTGGTGCGCATCAAGGAAAAACGCGCCGACCGGGCGCTGGTCCTCGACGACACCTACATCCCGCCGGTACTCGACGTGGCCGTGAGCAAACCGCTGACGGCGTTTCGCAGCGAACTGCTCGGCCTGCTGCACCAGCGCGGCGAAGCCCTGGCCGGGCGCGTGGTCGCTTCGGGCGCGGGCGGCGCGTCGGAGATTGCCGACTTCATGCTGTTGCAACTGGTCAACCGTGCCCAGCCGCTGATCCAGCACCTCAGCCACCTGAGCCCGCTGCACCCGGAGCGTTTGTTCAGTGAACTGGTCAGCCTGGCGGGTGAGTTCGCCACCTTCTCCACCGCCGGCCGGCGCCCCCAGGAATACCCGCAGTACCAGCACGACGACCTGGTCCTGAGCTTTGCCCCGGTGATGCAGGCTCTGCGTGAAGCGCTGTCGATGTTGATCGACAGCAAGGCCACGCCGATCCCGATTGTCGAGAAAGCCTACGGCATCCACGTGGCCATGCTCGCCGACAAAACCCTGATCGACAGCGCCAGCTTCATCCTCGTGGTGCGCGCCGATGTGCCCGGTGAAACCCTGCGCGCGCGCTTTGGCCAGCAGAGCAAAGTCGGCTCGGTGGAGCACATTCGCGACCTGGTCAACCTGCAACTGCCTGGCATCGGCCTGCTGCCGTTGCCGGTGGCGCCGCGCCAACTGCCGTACCACGCAGGCTCGACCTATTACGAGCTGGACCGGGGCAGCGAGCACTGGCAGCAGTTGAGCAATTCCGGTGGTTTCGCCTTCCATATCGCCGGGCAGTTCCCGGGCTTGAACCTGGCCTTCTGGGCGATCCGAGGATAATCCGCGATGCACCCCAATGATGATGACCGCACCCAGTTCATGCCGCGCCCGGGTGGCCGGGAGCCTGCTCCTGCGTGTGCCGAACCGGCACCGCTGTCGATGCCGGCCGCGCCGATCCTGACCGGCAAAAGCCAAGGCCTGAATCCGCTGGAAAGCGCCGCCGGCCCGCTGCTGGCGTTGCTGACACGCCTGCGCAACACCATCGCCCATCCGGCGCCGGCCAGTTTGCGTGCGCAGTTGCTGGCCTACCTGCGCCAGTTCGAAGAGCGCGCCGAAGCTGCTGGCGTGGCACGCAACGAAGTGCTGCTGGCGCGTTACGCCCTGTGTACCGCCCTGGATGAGGCCGTGTTGAGCACGCCGTGGGGCAGCACCAGCGATTGGGGCAAGCAGAGCCTGCTGATCACCGTCCACAACGAAGCCTGGGGCGGTGAAAAGGTCTTCCAGCTACTCGACCATTGCCTGCAAAGCCCACGCGAGCGCTTGTACCTGTTGGAACTGTTGTACCTGTGCATGTGTCTGGGTTTCGAAGGTCGCTACCGCGTGATGAACGATGGGCGCAGCCAACTGGAAGCCCTGCGTGAACGCACCGCGGCGGCAATTCGCAGCGCGCGTGGCGAGCATGAGCGCGAACTGTCGCCGCACTGGCGCGGCGTGAGCGTGGTACGCGATCGCCTGGCGCAGTTCGTGCCGCCGTGGATCGCTGTGGCCATCGGCCTGGCGCTGCTGCTGGCGTTGCTGTTCGGCCTGCGCCTGAAGCTGGCCGCGGACGCCGAGCCGGTGTTCAAGAATATCCATGCCCTGGGCGAGATCCCGGTGCAGGCCATCGACCGCCCCGTGGCGCAGCCGAAAGTGATCGAGCGCCCGCGCCTCGCCGGTTTTCTGGTGGAAGACATCAAGGCCGGTCGCGTCGCGGTGGAAGACAAGGTCGACCGTTCCGTCGTGACGATCCGCGGTGATGAGCTTTTTGCCTCGGCCAGCTCCAGCATCGTCGATGACTACCAGCCGTTGATGCTGCGCATCGCCGACGCGATCCGCAAGGTCAAGGGCCAGGTGCGCGTCACCGGGCACAGCGACAACCGCCCGATTGCCACGCTGCGCTTCCCGTCCAACTGGGCCTTGTCCGAAGCGCGGGCCAAGTCGGTGCTGGAGATCCTTGCGGCCAAGACCGGCCAGGGCGAGCGCTTCAGTGCCGAGGGCCGAAGCGACACTGAGCCGGTGGCCACCAACGCCACCGCAGAAGGCCGTGCCCGCAATCGCCGGGTTGAAATCACCGTACTCGCGGAGGGCGTCGAGTGAAGGCGTTTTTCAGTTTCATGATTCGCTGGGTGATCCCGTTGCTGGGCCTGATCGCCCTGAGCCTGATCATCTGGTTTGTCGGGCCGTTGCTCGACGTACTGATGCCCGAAGGGCGGCGCTGGGCGCTGATCATCCTGGTGTTTGCGGTGTGGCTCGCCTACCGCGTGTTCCGCATCCTCCAGGCCCGCCACCAGGCCGCCGAAGTGATGCGCAGCCTGGCCGCGCAAACGCCGGCCGACCCCAACAGCGTCGCCACCGCCGAAGAACTCACCAGCCTGCGCCAGCGCATGGACGAAGCCCTGGCCCTGCTGAAAAAAGCCAAGCTCGGCGGTGACGAGCGGCGCAACCTCTACGAACTGCCGTGGTACGTGATCATCGGCCCGCCGGGTTCGGGCAAGACCACCGCGCTGGTCAATTCCGGGCTGCATTTCCCGCTGGCGGCCCAATTGGGTGCCGGTGCGGTGCGCGGCGTCGGCGGCACGCGCAACTGCGACTGGTGGTTTACCGACCAGGCCGTATTGCTCGACACCGCCGGCCGCTACACCACCCAGGACAGCAACTCCACGGTGGACAAAGCCGCCTGGCTGGGCTTCCTCGACCTGTTGAAAAAGCAGCGTTCGCGCCGCCCGATCGATGGCGCCTTTATCGCCATCAGCCTGTCGGACCTGCTGCTGGGCAGCGATGCCGAACGCGCTGCCCATGCGGCGGCGATTCGCCTGCGTATCCAGGAGCTGTACACCCAACTGGGCGTGCGCTTCCCGATCTACCTGATGCTGACCAAGCTCGACCTGGTGCCGGGCTTCATGGAGTTTTTCGACAACCTGAGCAAAGAGGAGCGCGCCCAGGTGTGGGGCATGACCTTTGCCCTGGACGACGGCAAGCAGGGCGACAGCCCGCTGGCCCACCTGCAAAGCGAATTCGCCGGCCTCGAACAGCGCCTCAACGAACGCCTGGTCGAACGCCTGCAACAGGAGCGCGACCCGGCGCGGCGCGACCTGATCTACGGCTTCCCGCAGCAGTTCGGCGCATTGAAAGATTGCCTGCAAGGTTTCCTCGAAGGCGTGTTCAAACCCAACGCCTTTGAAGAGCGCGTATTGCTGCGCGGCGTGTACTTCACCAGCGGCACCCAGGAAGGTAGCCCGATCGATCGCTTGATCGGCGCGATGGCCCAGAGCATGAACCTGGACCGTCAGCACCTGGCGCGCCAGAGCGGCAGCGGGCGCAGTTACTTCATCGAAAAACTGTTCAGCGCGGTAGCCTTTGCCGAGCGCGGGCTGGTGGGCGTCAACCCGCAGGTCGAACGGCGGCGCAAATGGATCGCGCGCGGTGTGCTCGCGGCCACCGTGGCGCTGGTGATCGGGGTCAGCAGCCTGTGGTGGGTCAGTTATCGCGCCAACCAGGCGTATATCGCCCAGGTCGACCAGAAGGTCGCGCCCCTGGGCCAGGCCGTACAGAACCTCAGCCCGGCACAGCGCGAAGTGCTCGCCGTGCTGCCGTTGCTCAACGCGGTGAAACACCTTGCCGGTGATTCGCCAAGTTGGTCCGAGGGCCTGGGCCTGTATCAAGGCGATATGCTCGAAGCCGAATCCGCCAGCGTCTATCGCAAGCTGTTGATTGCCGTCTTCGCGCCACGCCTGGTGACGCGCATCGAGGAGCAACTGCACGGCGGCGGCAATTCCGACTTCCTCTACGAAGGCCTCAAGGCCTACCTGATGCTCGCCGACACCGAGCATTACGACCCGGACTTCATCAAAGCCTGGATCGCCCTCGACTGGGACCGCAACCTGCCGCGCGATTTGCCGGCCGATCAGCGCCAGGCGCTGGCCGAACACATGCAGGCGTTGTTCGAACGCCACCCGCCGAGCGCACGCCTCGACCCGCGCTTGATCGACGACCTGCGTCGGCAGTTGCAACAACTGCCGGTGGCCCAGCGCGTGTATGACCGGGTCAAACGCCAGAAACTGCCCGATGGCATTCCAGACTTCCGCCTCAACGAAGCCGCCGGCCGCGACGCCGCATTGGTGTTCAGCCGCAAAAGCGGCAAGCCGTTGGGCGAGCCGCTGAGTGGTTTCTTCACCGCCAAAGGCTATCGCCAGGCATTCCTGCTGAGCAGCCTGAACCAGACCGGCACCCTGGCCGAAGAGCAATGGGTGCTCGGCCAGGAACAGGCCGACCAGCAGAACGTGGTCAGCCTGGCTGCCGACGTGCGCCGCCTGTACTTCCAGGACTATCAGCGTCAGTGGGATGCGTTGCTCGCCGACATCGACTTTGTGCCGATCACCAGCGTGGCCCAGGCGGCGGACGTACTGCGAGTGATTTCCGGGCCGACTTCGCCGCTGAAAAAGCTGCTGGTGGCGGTGGCCAGGGAAACCGACTTGCAGGCGCAAGAGCGCCAGTTGGCGGCCAAAGGCGTGCCGGTTGAAGGCGGTGTGGACAAGCTCAAGGAGCGCCTGGGCAACCTGCTCGGCCAGGAGCAGCCCAGCGCGAATGCGCCGGCCACGGCGGACGACCCGGTGACCGCGCACTTTGCCGAGCTCAACAGCATCGTCAGCAAGAACGAAGGCGAGCCGGCGGCCATCGACGGCCTGCTGGCCGACATGAACGCGCTGTATGTGCAAGTCAGCGCCATGGTCGGCGCCAGCGGCGATGCCTTGCTCGGCGAGGCGAAGAACCAGGCGGCGGCTGCAGCCACGCGGGTCAGCCTGAACGCCGAGCGCCAGCCGCCGCTGGTGCAGGGCATGGTCAAGTCGGTGGTCAACTCGACCACCAACAGCATGATGGGCGGCGTGCGTAACCAACTGAACGCGGCCTGGGTCAGCGAAGTGGTGAATGTGTATCGCCAGTCGCTGGCCGGGCGTTATCCGATGTCGCCGGGCAGCGCGCGTGACGCCACGCTGGATGATTTCGGCCAGTTCTTCGGCGTGGGCGGGGTGATGGATAACTACTTCCGCAAATACCTGCAGCCCTACGTGGATACGTCCGCACAGACCTGGCGCTGGCAGCCGGGCGCGGCGCAGAAACTCGGGATTGCGCCGGGCGTGCTGCAAACCTTCCAGCGTGCCGCGACGATCCGTGACGCGTTCTTTCGCGCAGGCGGTACTCAGCCGATCGTGCGTTTCGAGCTCAAACCGGTGGCGATGGACGCCAGCATCACCCAGTTCCTGCTTGACCTCGACGGCCAGCAATTGAGCTACGACCACGGCCCGAGCCGCCCGGTGGCGATGCAGTGGCCGAACCCCGGCAGCATTGGCGTGGTGCGTATTTCGATCATGCCACCGTCGGCCAGCGGCCGTTCCGGCGTGACCCTGGACGGCCCGTGGGCCTGGTTCCGCCTGCTCGAACAATCGGACCTCACGCCCGGCAATGCGCCGGACCGCTTCAGCCTGCGCCTGCGGGTCGACGGTGCGAGCATCGCCTACGAATTGCGCGCCAACAGCGCCTTCAACCCGTTCAAGAGCCGCGTGCTCAGTGGCTTCAGCCTGCCGGAGCGGTTATGACGACGCTGGGCTTCTACGGCAAGCTGGCCAGCCGCGGGGATTTTGTCAGCCGCGCCTTACCGCAGAGTTTTATCGGCCCGTGGGACAGCTGGCTGGCGGCGGGTTTGCTCGCCAGCCAACACAGCCTGGGTGCCGACTGGCTCAACGTGTACCTGGTCAGCCCGCTGTGGCGCTTTGTGCTCGCGCCCGGCGTGTGCGGGCCGAACGCGGCGGCGGGCGTGGTGATGCCGAGCATCGACCGGGTCGGGCGGTATTTCCCGCTGGCCGTGGTCGCGTTGCTCGATCACGACACCAACCCGGCGTCCCTGGTGGGTGGCCCGGACCGCTGGTTTGAAGAGGCCGAAGAGCTGCTGCTCAGCACCCTGGACGCCGGCGCCACCTTCGAACGCTTCAACGACGGCGTCGACAGCCTGGGCTTGCCGGCGACTGAACTGCGCGCGGTGGACAGCCGTTTCGCCGGGCTACAGCGGGTCGCCGCCACCGTGCCCCATGCACGCATGACCGCGCTCGCCGAACAGGCCTGCGACGGCGCCAGCCTATGGTGGGGTCGTGGTTCGCAGACGATTTCCCCGGGTTTATTGCGGTGTCAGGGCTTGCCTGCCACCCGCGATTTTGCGCAGTTTTTGCTCGGACAAGAAGGTGTGATGTAGATGGGGTCGACGTACAAATCCGCGAGCAAAAGCCATGTGGGCATGGTTCGCCAGGTCAATGAAGACGCGTGCCTGGACCTGCCCGAGAATCGCCTGTGGGTGGTGGCCGACGGCATGGGCGGGCATGCCGCCGGGGATTTCGTCAGCAGCCTGATCGTCGACAGCCTGCGCAGTGTGCCGCTGGGGCGTTCCCTCGAGGAATACTCGGCGGCCTTGCGCAATGACCTGATCCGCGTCAACGCGGCCGTGCGTGAAGAAACCGCCAACCGTGGCGTGACCATGATGGGCAGCACCGTGGTGGTGTTCGCCGCACGCGGCTTGCGCGGCGTGTGCCTGTGGGCCGGCGACAGTCGCCTGTATCGCCTGCGCGACGGCGTGCTCGACCGCATCTCCCGCGACCACAGCTACGTGCAGGACCTGCAAGACAGCGGCCTGCTCAGCGAGGCTGATGCCCGTGTGCATCCGCGCGCCAACATCGTCACCCGTGCCATCGGCGTGGAAGCCCAACTGGAACTGGCGGTGGTCGACCTGCTGATCGCCCCCGGCGACAGCTACCTGCTGTGCAGCGATGGCCTGAACAAGACCGTCGAAGATCATGAGATCCGTGAAGTGCTCAACCATGACGCACCGGATGAAATCGTGCGCAGCCTGGTCCACCTGGGGCTTAACCGAGGCGCACCGGACAACATCACCGCCATCGTCGTGAAGGTATCGGCATGAACATCGTGATCCCGGGCTACGACATCGAAGGCGAGATCGGCGAGGGCGCCATGGCCAGCGTATACCTGGCGACCCAGCGCTCGCTGGAGCGCAAGGTCGCGCTAAAGGTGATGGCTGCAGCGCTGGCGGCGGACCCGAGTTTCTGCGAGCGTTTTTTGCGCGAGGGCAAGACCCTGGCGCGGCTGTCGCACCCGCATACGGTGACCATCCATGACATCGGCAATGTCGGTGAGCTGTATTACATGGCCATGGAATACCTGCCCAACGGCACGCTCAAGGAGCGCATCGCCGCCGGCCTCACGCCGGAGCAAGGCCTCACGCTGATCCGCCAGATCGCGTCGGCCCTGGGTTACGCCCATGCCCGGGGGCTGGTCCACCGTGACGTCAAGCCGGCGAACATTCTGTTCCGCGCCGATGGCACCGCCGTGCTGTCGGACTTCGGCATCGCTAAATCCCTGGACGACCGCACCCAGTTCACCCAGGCCGGTTTCGCCGTGGGCACGCCGAGCTACATGAGCCCGGAACAGGCGCGGGGCCAGGAAATCGATGGCCGTGCGGACCTGTATGCGCTGGGCGTGGTGCTTTACGAGATCCTCGTCGGCAAGTTGCCTTATAACGGCACCGATGCGCTCTCCACGGCCTTGGCCCACCTGACCGAGCCGCTGCCGGAGCTGCCGCTGCATCACGGGCGTTATCAAGAGGTGCTGCGCAAGCTGTTGGCCAAAGACCCGAATGAGCGTTTCCCGGATGCGGCGGCGTTGCTGCTGGCGCTGGATCAACTGCCGACGGAGTCGCCGGACGCCACGCTGGTGCGGCCGTTGCCGATTCCGCTGAGTTTCGATCTGGCCGGCATCACCCCGCAATCCATCGAGATACCGACGGACAAGCCGCAACCGGTGCGTCAGCCGGTGGTGCCGCCAACCCCACACCATACGGTGTCCGAGCAGCGCCGTGGGCCGGTGTTGGCGTTGGCCGCCGTGGCGATCGCCGTCGCGTTGGCGATCGGTGGCGCCAGTTACTGGTGGTTGAGCGGTAGCGATATGCCTGCCAAGCCGCCGGCTGCTGGAGCGCCCAAGGTCGCGCCGCCTGTCGTGGTCGCCGACGTGGACGGTGGTCAACGCCCCTTGCTGATGGCGGGCAAGAAAACCCTGTTCCAGCGCGTGCTCAGCAAGCCCGGCGCGAAACTCTCCAGCGCTGCCGGCAGCGCGCCAGGCAAAGCCCTGCCGGCGTTTTCCGTGCTCTACGTGTATCAGCGCAAGGACGTCGACGGCAGCCCGTGGGTGCGCGTCGGCGCCGCCACCGATGGGCGCAGCGACGGCTGGTTGCCGGCCGCCCAGGTCAGCGACTGGAAGCAAAGCCTGGTGCTCAAGTTCACCGAACGCTCCGGCCGGGCGCCGGTGATGTTCCTGCGTCAATCCGGCGACGTGGAAAAGCTGCTGGCCGATCCCGCCGCCGCCAAAGGCGTGCTGGCCAAGGCGCAGAACAACCGTGACGACAACGGTCAGGTCCTGGCCCTGGAACCGGCCGCCAGCGCCGTGCCGCAGAACCAGTTCTACCTGTTGCCGATCTTCGATTCCAAAGAGAGCTTCGACGAAAACGGCCAGCCGGTGCAGTTGCTCAACGTCGCGTCCATCGACCCCGGCAGCAGCGCGCTCGCCAAGCCCGCGACCCCGGTAATCAACGCCAACGCCGATGCCTTCCGCACCGCCGTGGTCTTGGTGGTCGACACCACCGTGTCGATGCAGCCGTATATCGACCAGATCCGCGATGTGGTCCACGAACTGCAAACCCGCATCGCCGAACGGGGCGAGTTGGACAGCGTCAGTTTCGGCCTGGTGGGTTTTCGCAGCAGCATCAAGAAAACCCCAGGCCTGGAATACGTGGCCAAGACTCTGATCACCCTCGACCAGGGCCGCGACCCGCAGCGCTTCCTCGACCTGGCGCGTGAGGTCAAGGCGTCCAGCGTGTCCAGTCATTCTTTCAACGAGGACGCGTTTGCCGGAGTGATGCAGGCGGTGGAAGGCATGGACTGGTCCGGCTATGGCGGCCGTCTGATCCTGCTGGTCACCGACGCTGGCGCGCTGCGCAAGAACGACCCGTTCGCCGCCACCCAGATGAACGAAGCCGAAGTGCGCCAGGCGGCGCTGGGCAAGCAGATCAAGATCTACGCCCTGCACCTGCGCACCGATGCTGGCAAGAAAACCCATGGCGGCGCCGAAAGCCAGTACCGCATCCTCACCGCCGACGCCAACCCGCAGATCGGCGACCTGTACACGCCGGTGCCGGGTGGCGATGTGCGCAAGTTGGGCGAGCGCGTCGATGAGATCGGCACGGTGTTCGCCAACCTGGTGCATCAGGTGCGCAGTAACACGCCGCAGCCGGTGCCGTTGTTGAGTGCCGCGCCGAGCCTGGCGGATAAATCCGCCGCCATCGGCTACGCCATGCACATGGACTTCCTCGGGCGCAAAACTGCAAGCCAGGCGCCGCAGTTGGTCAGCGCCTGGACCGCCGACCGCGACCTGACCAACCCGGCGCTGCCGGCGTTCCAGGTGTGCGTGATGTTGAGCAAATTGCAGCTCAACGACTTGCAGCAGTCGCTGAAACTGATCGTCGACGCCGCCCGCAAAACCCAGACCTCGCCCAAAGACTTCTTCCAGGAAATCGCCAGCGCCTCGGCCTATATGAGCCGCGATCCGCAGGCCCTGCGCAAGGGCGGCAACCTGGCCGATGGCGGCATTCTCGGCGAATACCTGGAAGGCCTGCCGTACCGCAGCAAGTCGCTGAACATGACCCAGGATCTATGGCTGTCGTTGAGCGTGGCCGAGCAGGAAGACTTTATCGACGAGCTGGATTCGAAGATCCGCCTCTATGAAACCTTCCACAATGACCTGGCCAACTGGGTCCGTTTCGGCGCTGCCGAGCCGGGCGATGCGTTGTACCGCGTGCCCTTGTCGACGCTGCCGTAATGCTGAACCTGAACGCGGTCCACAAGAGCCGGGGCGTCGGTAGCCAGCGCTATAGCCTGGTGATTCCGGCGTTGCACCTGCGCGCGGGTGAGCAAGTGGCGATTGTCGGGCCGAGCGGGTGTGGCAAAAGCACCTTGCTCGACCTGCTGGCCCTGGTGCTCGCGCCGGATCAGATGGACCGGTTTGAATTCAATCAGACCGACATCGGCGGCTTGTGGCGCGCCGATCGACAGACCGCCTTGGCCGACCTGCGCAGCCGGCACCTCGGTTATGTGCTGCAAACCGGCGGTTTGCTGGGTTTTCTCGATGTGCGCAGCAATATCGCCCTGCCCCGGCAATTGCTGGGGTTAAAGGACGATGGCAGCGTGGCGCGCCTGGCCGAGCAATTGGAGATCAGCGATCAGTTGGCCAAGAAGCCGGCGGCGCTGTCGGTCGGCCAACGCCAGCGCGTGAGCTGCGCCCGCGCCCTGGCCCATGCGCCGCAATTGGTCTTGGCCGATGAGCCGACCGCGTCCCTCGACCCGCTTAACGCCGAACGGGTGATGCAGGCGCTGTTGGCCCGCGCTCGTGAACACCGCGCCGCTTGCGTGATCGCCACCCATGACGAACCCCTGGCCCGCGCCAGCGGCTTGCAGGTGCGCCGCATCGCTTGCCGCCGCGACAGCGACGGCGGCGTCACCGCCACCCTCGGGGAGGTGTGCTGATGCGCCTCGGCTTGGTGGCTTCCCTGGCTTGGCAGGATTACCGCAACGATGCGTGGCTGTCGGCCTGCTCGGTGCTGGCGCTGGTCGCCGTTATCGCGCCGTTGCTGGTGCTATTTGGCCTGAAATTCGGACTGGTCAGCAGTTTGACCGAGCGCCTGGAGACCGACCCCGCCACCCGCGAAATTATTCCGTTGGGCGGTGGTCGATTCAGCCGCGCCTTTGTCGAGCAGTTGGGCCAGCGCGGTGATGTGGCGTTCGCCATCCCGCGCACGCGGCAGATCGCGGCGACCGCGCAGGTGGGCACATTGACCCTGGAAATGCTGCCGACCGCGCCGGGCGATCCGCTGCTCAAAGGTTTGCCGATGCCCCAGGGCCTGGAGCAGATCGTGCTGAGCCACACCGCCGCCGAGAAGCTCGCGGCGCGGCCGGGGGATTGGCTGGAAACCAGTTTTGCGCGTCAAGTCGCGGGGCGCGTCGAAGCCCGGCGTACACGCTTGCAGGTGCTCGCGGTACTGCCGCTGGAGGCTTTCGCCCGCGACGGTCTGTTTGCCCAATTGAGCCTGCTGGAAGCGGTGGAAGACTACCGCGATGGCCGCGCCGTCGCGGCGCTGGGCTGGGACGGCGACGCGGTCGGCGTGGGCGAGCAGCGGGTGTATCCGGCGTTTCGCCTGTACGCGCGCAACCTCACCGATGTGGAGCCGCTGCGGGTGTATTTCGCCGGACAGAATCTGTTGGTGTCGACTCAGGCATTGAGCATCGCCCAGGTGCAGTCGTTGAGCCGCAACCTGTCGATCGTGTTCTGGATCATCGCCGGGTTGGCCTTGGCCGGGGCGTTCGCGGCGATCTTCGCCGGGGCGCTGGCCGCCGTGGCGCGCAAGCGCAGGGAGTTGTCGGTGTTGCGCCTGTTGGGCTTTTCCACCGCCGCGCTGTTGCGCTTTGTGGTGCTGCAGGCGCTCTACAGCGCTGGCTTGGCTGCCGTGTTCAGTGCGGGTCTGTATGGCCTGGCCGAGGCGGGGTTGAATCAATTATTCGTGCAGGTGCCGGGTGAACACGCCAGCCACCTGTTGGTGCGTCATTACGGCCTGGCCCTGCTTGCTGTGCTCGGCGTCAGCGCCGTGGCGGCGGCCTGTGGCGGTTGGCGCGTGGCGCGTATCCAGGCTTCTGAAGGAATCCGAGATGTATAAGTTACTGGGCGCCGCCCTGGCGCTGAGCCTGGCCTCACTGGCCTGGGCCGATGAAGCCAGCGATAAGCTCGACAACCCCAAGCCGTTGCCGGGCGACGTCAGCCTGCCGCTGCCGTGCGAAGGCAACCTGCTGTTCCGCTACGTCTATGTGCTGGCCCAAGGCACATTGGACGACCGCGAGATCAGCCTCGGCTACCCGTTTGCCGAAGGCGAGGCGGGCTATCAGCAGTCGTTTATTTCCGGCTATCGCCGCGACTTCATCAACGGCCAGTTCAGCCTCAAGGACCTGCCCAAAGACTGGAATAAAGTCATCGCGCCCTTGATGCCGAAGACCGACGCCAAGACCCCGCTCAAGCCGATGCTGTACTTCATCGGCAAGTACGAAGTGACCGCGCGTCAATACGCCCAGGTGATGTCCCAGGCGCAATCGCTGGCCAGTGGCGAACCGGCGCCCGCGTGCGATGCGCCCAGCGGCATGGCCGGGCGTTTGCCCAAGGTCAAGCTGTCGCGCTTTGAAGCCGAGCGCTTCTCTGCGGTGTACAGCGCCTGGCTGATGAAATACCACCGCGAGTTGCTGCCGGTCAGCGGGCGCGGCGCTTCTGCCGACGACGGCGGCCTTGGTTTTGTGCGCCTGCCCACCGAAGTGGAGTGGGAATTCGCCGCGCGCGGGGGGCAGGCCGTGAGTCGCCAGGACTTGGAAGGGCGCCTGTTCCCCCGGCGTATCGAGGGCAGTGAAAGCGACGGCACGCTGGCCGATTGGGCGGTGTTCAACCAGGTCGCCGGCGGCACCGGCCAGGCCGCACGATTGATGCCCATCGGCACCAAATTGCCCAACCCGATCGGTATGTTCGATGTGATCGGCAACGCGGCGGAAATGGTCCAGGAATCCTTCCAACTGGTGCATGCCGGGCGTCGCCAGGGCGCCTACGGGGGCTTTGTGGTCAAGGGCGGCAATTACCTGGAAGGCGAGGGCACGCTGTTCACTGGCATGCGCCGTGAGTACCCGTTGTTCGCCGCCGACGGCACCGAGCAAAGCAACGAGACCACCGGTTTTCGCGTGGCGATTGGCGCGCTGTCGGCACCGCGTTCGCGCTACAAGGAGCTGTTCGCGCAGTGGCAGAAAGAGGGCCGCCTGGCCTCGCTGACCGATGCCATCGATGACGCCCAGGACCCGACCAAGCGCCTGGACAGCATCATCGCCGCCAGCGTCGACCCGCGGCTGCAAGCCGAGCTGGGGCTGGTCAACGAAGAGCTCAAGCGCAACGTCTCGCTGATCGCCCAGCAACGCGAAGAAGCGGCGGGCAACCTGATTCAGTCGGCGGCGTTGGTGGCGGAGACCATCAACAACTACAACATCCGCCTGATCAACCTGCAAAAGAGTCGCCAGCAGGCCGTGGATGCCAAGGACGAGGCCAGCGCGCAGCTGTTTGCCACGGCCATCGCCAACGGGCGCAGTGCGCTCGACGGTGCGGTGGCGATCTATATCGACAACCTGGCCACCGGCACGCGCTACACCGATGCGGTGATCCAGGCGCAGTTTCAACGGATCAAGGAAGAGTTGGATCGCAAGCCAGTGCTCGGCAAAAGCCTGGTGACGCGCGCGACACTGTTCGTTCGCCATGTCGGCGACTACCGCAAGCAACAGCGGGCCGACCCGGCAACGATCTTGAAGGAATTGCTCGCAGCCAGCGGTCAGCGGTCTTGACCGTTGGCTTGCGGGCGAGCTTGGAAGGGACTCAGGCGGCGGTGGGCCGTGCTGGGCAAGTCAAACTTAAAAGAGAACACATCTATGCTTTTTTCCCGTAAGGCGGTTTCCAAGCGTCACCTGCTGCTGATCGCGGCCGGTTTCAGCACCGTGTTGACTGGTTGTGCCACGTCGCCGGCCTCCAAGGTCGCGTCGAGCACCAAGGTCGAGTACTACCCGAACTGCTATGAGCCGGTACAGCACCTGCGCACGACCGATTCGGACATGACCAAGTCGGTCGTCACCGGCGCGGCCATCGGCGCTGCCGGCGGTGCATTGCTCGGCGCCCTGACCGGCGACTCCGAGAAGCGCGGCCGTAACGCAGCGATTGGTGCTGCGGGCGGCGCCCTGGTCGGCGGCGCGGCGGGTTACTACACCGAGCGTCAGAAGCAGGTCGCCGATGACAACCAGCGCATTGCGTCCTACGCGGCTGATGTGAACAAAAGCGCCTCCGACATCGATCGCAGCACCGCCTACGCCAAGGCCTCCCAGCAGTGCTACCAGAGCGCGTTCACCAAGCTGGTGGCCGACCGTAAAGCCAAGACCGTCAACGACACCGAAGGCCGCAAGCGCCTGGCGGAAATCGTTTCCGGCCTGAAGGAATCCAATGACCTGATCGTCGCGGTCAATGGCAAAGCCAGTGAAGACCTGAACAACTACACCCAGGCTTACGAGAAAGACCTGCAACAGGTTGGCGTGCAGCGCAATGACGTGGTCACCGTGGCGACAGCGGATGCCACTCCGGCGGTCGTACCGGCCAAGAAAGGCAAATCGACCAGCAAAGTCGTGACCAAGCGTCCGCCGCTGCCTGTGGTGCCGAAAGAAGCGGTCGCCACCGAAAAAACCTTCCAGACTGCCCAGACCAAGCAAGCTGAAAGCAAGCAGGTCGCCAGCGCCGGTAAAGCGCAGATCGAAGGCACTTGCCGCGATCCAAACCTGGCCGACTGGGCACCGGTACCTTGCCCGAACGTATAAGCAAGTTGTTGCTATAAGCGTTAAACGCCAACCGATCTCCGGCTAAAGCGCGAGGTCGGTGGCGTTCTTTCGGCAAATTGTTACACTGCTGCGGCCACTCAATAATTACACCGAGGCCGTGTGCATGAAATTTCGTTTTCTCCTCTGGGTACTGGGCCTGATGATGGGCAAAGCCAGTCGCACCAACCCTGCGTTCCAGCAGCAGTTGGGTGACAAAGACCTGGCGTTCCAGTTGCAGACCCTCGACGGCAAGGTTGCCCGTCATTTCATCGTCAAAGACCAGCGCATCACCAGCCGTTCGGGGGTTCACCCCGCGCCGGCCTTCGCCATTGCCTTTAAAGATGCCGCCTACGGCTTCGCCACGATGCAGGCGAAGAACAAGCAACTGGCGTTCATGACGGGGATTCAGGACAAGTCGATTCAGATCAAGGGCAACCCGGCGCTGGTGATCTGGTTCCAGGGGTTGACCAAGTATTTGAAGCCGAAGAAAAAGAAGTAGATCGAGGTGGATTCATCGGGGGCAAGCCCCCTCCCACACTTGAGCGTGTTCGCAGATCAAAATGTGGGAGGGGGCTTGCCCCCGATAGCGATCTAACAAGCTACCGATTCAGCCCTGGCTGAACTGCGAGGCCAATTCGCGCAACAGCACCTCGGCATCCAGCACCTTGGCCACGACTTCTTCAGCCTTGTCACGGCTCAAGCCCAAACGTTCAAGCAACTCGTCGGGGATGGTTTCATCCGGCCCGGACCCGATGCCTCGGCTGCGCAGCAGGCGCACGGCCAGGCACACCAGATTCGGGTACTCGGCGTATTGGCCGTCGTAGAACGGGTCGTGCTGGAAGCGCAGGGCGGTGGACAGTTCGTCCGGCATGTCCCAGTAGCGCATCAACCAGGCGCCGATCTGCTCGCGGCTGATCCCCAACAAGTGTTGCTCCACAAAGCTGTGGCACAGGTGCGGGTTGACCTCCAGGTGTCGGCAGATCAGCGAGAAGTGCGGCGGGAATACGTGGGCCAGCAGCAGATAACCAAAGTTGTGCAGCAGGCCGGCCAGGTAGGTCAGGCCGGCTTCCGGGCGTTGCGCGCGCGGCATCGCGCGGGTCAGGCCTTCGATGACGGCGGCGGTGTAGATCGACTGGTGCCAGTACGGTGTGGCGTGGTGCGGATGGTCCTTGGGCAGACTCAGGGTTTTGCCCAGGGCCAGGCCCAGCGCCAGGTTGATCACCAGGTCGAAGCCCAGCACACGCACGATCGCGTCTTCCACCGAGCGGATTTTGCCCGGCGAGGCGTAATAGGGCGAGGCGGCCCAGCTGACCACTTGGGCGGCCAGCGACGGGTCGGTTTCGACCACGCTGGTGATGTCTTCGATGGTGGCGTTGGGGTCGACGCGCAGTTTGATGATCTTCTGCGCGGTGTCGGCCAGCGGCGGAATCTCGATGGTCGCTTCCAGGCGCTGTTGGATGCGTCGGGCGGTAAACGCCTGCATGGCCTGGGAGATCTCCTCGCGGTCATCATTGGGCCGGTCGAGGTTGGGGCGGATGTTGCTCAGCGGCTCGCCGAATTGCGCGGCGCTGGCCTTGGTCAGCATGGTCTTGAAGTCGACGCTGGCGATCTCCAGCAGCAAACCGGCTTCGCCCGAGTGAACCAGCAGGCTCGGCTCATCCAGCAGGCTGCCTTCATACAGGCAAGGTGAACTGGTCAGCGCCGGCAGGCCGGGCAGCAGGCTCAGGTCGTGCTTGCCCAGCATGCGTTCGATACGCTCCGGTGACACCGACGTCAGGCGGCGGCCGGTGAGTTCGGTGAGGCGGTTGAGGTCGAGCAACTGGCTTTGAGGGAACAGCACCATAAGTGCGCCCACCGCATCCTCCAGCAGCACCGCCTGGACCTTTCGCGCAGGGTTCAGGCCCGGATGTTCGGTGACTTCCGTGTAGCTGATGGAGAGCTTCGCGAGCAGCGCCCGAATAACCGCTGGTGCGGTCAGCGGTGCGGTGGTGTGGGCAGCTTCTGACATGGCCTGATCCAATTTCGTACAGTCTTCGGAGTATAACCAGCTTGATACATATGTTGGTCGGATAAGTGAAACAGGCGTCACACTTGGCCGTATTGCTGCCCATGCCGGAGCCATCGGTCCAGCAGCGGGCTGACGTGATCCGGCCAGCGCTCGAGCAAGGCTTGGGCCGCGTCGCGCACCGCCGGCAGCAGGTCGGCGTCGCGCATCAGGTCGGCGACCTTGAATTGCAACAGGCCGGTTTGGCGGGTGCCGAGCATTTCGCCGGGGCCGCGCAGTTCGAGGTCTTTTTCGGCGATGACAAAGCCGTCATTTGTTTCACGCATGATACTTAAGCGTTGACGACCGACCTGTGACAGCGGCGGGTGATACAGCAACACGCAGTGACTGGCCGCGCTGCCCCGGCCGACGCGGCCGCGCAACTGGTGCAGTTGCGCCAGGCCCAGGCGCTCGGGGTTTTCGATGATCATCAGGCTGGCGTTGGGCACGTCCACCCCGACCTCGATCACCGTGGTGGCCACCAGCAATTGCAGGTTACCGGCCTTGAACTCAGCCATCACCGCGGCTTTTTCCGCTGGCTTCATGCGCCCGTGGATCAGCCCGACCTTGAGTTCGCCCAAGGCGCTGGTGAGGTCTTCGTAAGTGGTCTCGGCGGCCTGGCAGGTCAGCTCTTCGGACTCTTCAATCAGTGTGCATACCCAATACGCCTGACGGCCTTCGGCACAGGCGCCGCGTACCCGCTCGATCACTTCCACGCGCCGCGTGTCGGTGACCAGCACGGTATTGACCGGGGTGCGGCCGGGCGGCAGTTCGTCGAGGATCGAGGTGTCGAGGTCGGCGTAGGCGCTCATGGCCAGGGTGCGCGGGATCGGTGTGGCGGTCATGATCAATTGGTGCGGGCTCATGCGTCCGCCCACGCCTTTCTGGCGCAGGGCCAGGCGCTGTTGCACGCCGAAGCGGTGCTGTTCGTCGATGATCACCAGCGCAAGGTTTTTGAACTGCACTTCGTCCTGGAACAGCGCGTGGGTGCCCACCACCATCGGGGCGCCGGCGGCGATCTGTTCCAGCGCCGTTGCGCGGTGCTTGCCTTTGAGTTTGCCCGCCAGCCACGCGACTTCCAGGCCCAGCGGTTCGAGCCAGCGCTTGAAGGTGATGAAGTGCTGCTCGGCGAGAATCTCGGTAGGTGCCATCAGCGCCACCTGGTAACCGGCTTCCAGCGCCTGCAAGGCGGCGAGGGCAGCGACCACGGTCTTGCCCGCGCCGACGTCGCCCTGGATCAGGCGCAGCATCGGTTCCGGTTGGCTGAGGTCGTAGGCGATTTCATTGCCCACGCGTTGCTGGGCACCGGTCGGCGCAAAGCCGAGGTTCGCCAGGTACTGTGCGGGCAGGCGCGTGGCCTTGGGCATCGCCGGTGCGCGCAGGGAACGCATGCTCTCGCGCAGGCGTTGCTGGGACAGTTGGTGGGTCAGCAGTTCTTCGAAGGCCAGGCGATGCTGGGCCCAGTGATGGCCGAGGGCCAGTTCGTCGACATCGGCGTCGGCCGGCGGGTGATGCAGGTAGCGGATCGCATCGTCCAGCGGCGCCAGTTGATAGTCGCGGGCCAGCTCCACGGGCAGCCAGTCGGGCAGGCTTTTCGGGCCGAGCATGCTCAGGGTCTGCTGGCACAGTTGGCGCAGGCGCTGTTGGGTGAGGCCTTCGGTCAGCGGGTAGATCGGCGTCAGGGTGGTGTCGACCGGCGGCGGCTCGTCGCCGGTAATGGCGCGGTATTCCGGGTGGTAGATTTCCAGGCCGGAGGCGCCGGGGCGTGCTTCGCCATAGCAACGCACGCGGGTGCCGCGCTTGAGGCCTTCCTTCTGCGCGTTGCTGAAATGATAGAAGCGCAGGCTCAGGCCACCGGTGCCGTCCTGCAAGCGCACGACTAAACTGCGGCGCTTGCCCATTACCACGTCGGCGCCGCTGACGGTGCCTTCGATTACCGCGTCTTGCCCTGGACGTAAATGGCCGATGGGCACCACGCGGGTGCGGTCCTGGTAGCGCAGGGGCAGGTGGAACAGCACATCCTGAAGGTTCTCCAGGCCGACCTTGGCCAACTTCTCGGCCATGGCTTCGCCGACACCCTTGAGCGCCGTCACCGACACCTGCGACAGCTCAGTCATACTGCGGCTTAGCTCGCAGCAGGCGGCTTGGCCACCGAACACAGGCGGATCGAGTCGGCCAGGATCTCAATGGCTTTGGGTCGTGGGAAGCTGGCGCGCCAGGCGATCGCCACGGTACGGAACGGCACCGGCGGCGTGAGTGGGCGCACGGCGATCACGCCTGGGGCGTAGTGATGGCTGTCCACCGCCGACAGCGGCAGGATCGAGATGCCCAGGCCGGAGGCGACCATGTGGCGAATGGTTTCCAGGGAGCTGGATTCGACGGTGGTGTGTTTGGCGCCGTCGTGGCCCTTGGTCAGGGTCGGGCAGGCTTCCAGCACCTGGTCGCGGAAGCAGTGGCCTTCACCGAGCAGCAGCAGGCTCTTGTCATTGAGCAGGCCGGCGTCGATGGTGTCTTTCTGTGTCCACGGGTGCGAGGCCGGCATCAGTACGTAGAACGGCTCGTCGTAGAGCGGCAGGGTCAGCACGTCGGCCTCGTTGAACGGCAGCGCAATGATGATCGCGTCCAGCTCGCCGTTGCGCAGTTTGTCGCGCAGCACGTGGGTGAAGTTCTCTTCGATATACAGCGGCATCTGCGGCGCGACGCGGTGCAGTTGCGGAATCAGGTGCGGGAACAGGTACGGGCCGACGGTGTAGATGGCCCCGACTTTCAGCGGCGCGGTCAGCTGGTTTTTGCCGGCCTGGGCCAGTTCACGAATGCTTTGGGCTTGCTCCAGAACCTTTTGGGCCTGGGCAACGATGCCTTCACCGACCGGCGTCAGGCGCACGGCGCTTTTGCTGCGCTCGAAAATCAGCACACCGAGTTCGTCTTCAAGTTTTTTCACACCCACCGACAGCGTCGGCTGGCTGACGTGGCAACGCTCGGCCGCGTGGCCGAAGTGTTGTTCTTGGGCGAGGGTCACGATGTAGCGTAATTCTGTAAGAGTCATAGCGGGCGTCCATGAGGTTGCGAGCCAAGCATACCGACTGCAATCGATAGACGCACGTTATCAGAACTTTGATAAGGATTGAGCGGGGAATGTGCGAGATTTTGCTGAAGCGATAAAACCCAATGTGGGAGGGAGCAAGCCCCCTCTCACACAGCCCTGCGCGTGCCTTTAGCGGCGACGCTTCTCGATGTTGTAAACGAACGGCGCGACGATCTCAATGCTGCCGCTTTTTACCATGTCGGCCGGTGGCTTGGGCAATGGCTGGGCATTACGGATCATATCCAGGGTGGCGCGGTCCAGGTTGGCGTTGCCGGAGCGGCCCACCAGCTCGTAGGACAGCACATTGCCCTGTGCATCGACCACGAAGCGCAAGCGATTCATGCCTTCCTTGCCACTGTTCAGAGCGCTTTGCGGGTACTTTTTGTACTTCTGCAGGTGCGCCAGCAGGGCGCCTTCCCAGGAGGCTTTGGCGGCGACCTGTTGCGGCGACGGACCCGGTGCGGGCTGGGCCGATTTTTCCGCTGGCGTGTTGGTCGGCGGCGTGTCGCTCGGTGGCGCTTCGGAAGGTTTCTCCTTGGGCGGTTCGGGCTTCTTCTCCACCGGCTTGGGCGGCTGAGGTTTGGGCTTGGGTTTGACCGGCTTGGGCACCTGGATCGTCGGCTTGGGCGCCTCGGCCAGTTTCGGCAGCGGCAGCTCTTCCACCGGGGCCGGCGGCTGCGGCGGCGTGACCACCTTGGGCGGTGCCGGTGGCGGCGGTGCGGGCATCGGCGCCAGGTCAATGACCATGGCCGCCGGTGGCAGTTGGACCGTGCGCGGCGCTGACCAGTGGAGCGCGATGGCGATCGCGATGGCATGCACGCCCAGCACGACGGCGAGGCTGGTGCCATAACGCGTCAGTTTGTGGCGCGTCGTGATCATTTCTTGGCTGCCGTCTCAAGTCCGACCAGGCCGACCTTGAGGTAGCCGGCTGCCCGCAGGGCATCCATCACGCTCATCAGATCGCCGTAGTCCACGCCCTTATCGGCCTGGAAGAAGATCGTCGTGTCTTTCTTGCCGTGGGTCTTGGCGTCGAGCACTGGCCCCAGGGTTTCGGTTTTGACTTCTTCTTCGCCCAGGAACAGGCGCTGGTCCGCCTTGACGCTGAGGAAAATCGGTTTCTCCGGCCGCGGCGCAGGCTTGGCGCTGGACGCGGGCAGGTCGACCTTGATATCCACGGTGGCCAACGGTGCCGCCACCATGAAGATGATCAGCAGCACCAGCATCACGTCGATAAACGGCGTGACGTTGATTTCGTGGTTCTCGACGAGTTCGTCGTCGCCTTGATTCAAATGCAGGCCCATGGCCGATTACCCCACTTTCACCATGTGCGGTTGCGAGCTGCGCTCGGTAGGCAGGTGATCGAGGTCGCGGCTGACCAGCAGCAAGACTTCTGCCGACGCGTCCGATACCTGGGCCTTGTAGCCGGCAATCGAACGGGCGAAGACGTTGTAGATCACCACCGCAGGAATCGCGGCAACCAGGCCCAGGGCGGTCGCCAGCAGGGCTTCGGCGATGCCGGGAGCGACGACGGCGAGGTTGGTGGTCTGGGTTTTGGCGATGCCGATGAAGCTGTTCATGATGCCCCACACGGTGCCGAACAGGCCGACGAACGGCGCAGTGGAGCCGATGGTCGCCAGCACGCCGGTGCCGCTGCTCATGTTACGACCGCAGGCTGCCACCAGGCGCTCCAGACGGAACGCCACGCGCTCCTTGATACCTTCTTTTTCGCGGGTGTTGGCCGACAGGCGCATTTCTTCCAGCGCGTCGTGTACCAGCGTATTGGCCAGGGTGCCCTTCTTGGTCGCGCTCTCGCTCGCTTCCCTGAGGGTGGTGGCCTTTTTCAGGTGGACGATTTCGCCGCGCAGGCGGCGCTTGGCGCCCAGCAGCTCGAAGCCTTTGGCGATCCAGATGGTCCAGGTGATGATCGAGGCGATGGCCAGGCCGATCATCACGGCTTTCACCACCACGTCGGCGTTTTGGTACATGCCCCACGGCGACAGGTCGTGGGCCATGCCGAGGGTGTTGTTCTCTTCCAGCACTACGCCGGGTTCGTCGGCGGTGGCCGGCGCTGCAGCCTGGGCCGGCGCTGCGGCGGGGGCGGCAGCATTTTGTTCGGCAGCAACTGGAGCAGCCGGTGCGGTGGCATCAGCGAATGCGGCGGTCGGTGCCAGCAGTACGCTGAACAGCAACGCAGTAATCGCGCGCCAGGCGCGAGACGGACTGTGAAGCCTGGTTGGCGAAGCGGGGTTTGTATGACGTGTCATGCTGGCCGGACCTAAGAGAAAAAAATGAGTGATCGTCCTTCCAGACCCTATGAGGTCGAGGACAAATGGGCCGTTATTATTGCAAGTAATTCTTGTTAACAGAAGCAATGCAGTAACTTTATTTGCCCTTTTTCTGGCCGCTGGTCTCTTGTGACGGCTAATCTAGACCTTTCAGTTCGGAGTTTTGTGATGTCTGCGCCTTCTGTTGTGATTGCCGGTTGTGGCGATGTGGGGAGCCGGCTGGCCAGCCAATTACTCGCCTCGGAATGGGAGGTTCATGGCCTGCGGCGCGATATTTCGCGCCTGCCCGACGGCGTGATCGGCATTGCCGGTGACCTGTTCAATAAGGATTGCCCTGACACCTGGCCGATCGGCGGGGTGGATTACCTGGTGTATTGCGCGGCGGCGACGGATCACGACGAAGCCGGTTATCGCGCCGCGTATGTGCAAGGGTTGCAGCATGTGTTGGAGTGGTTGACGGATTACGGCCAGGAGCCCAAGCATCTGCTATTTGTGTCCAGCAGCAGTGTGTATGGGCAGCAGCAGGGCGAATGGGTCGACGAGACATCTGAGACCCAGGCAAAAGGCTATTCCGGGCAGGTGATGCTGGAGGCCGAGCAAGTGGCGCTGAACAGCGGCATTCCGGCGAGCATCGTGCGGTTGACGGGGATCTATGGGCCGGGCCGTGAGTGGCTGCTGACTCAGGTGCGCCAGGGTTATCGCGTGGCGATCGATCCGCCCTTATATGGCAATCGGATTCACGCCGATGATGCGGCGGGCCTGCTGGCGTTTTTGTTGCGGCATGTGGAGCAGGGCGGTTCGCTGGATCAGATCTATATCGGTGTTGATGACGCGCCGGCGCCGCTGGCCGAGGTGGTGGCCTGGTTGCGCGATTACCTGGGTGTGACGCAGTGGTCCGAGGACGCCAGTGTGCGCCGTGCCGGGAGCAAGCAATGCAGCAACGCCCGGGCGAAGGCGTTGGGCTGGGTGCCGACGTATCCGAGTTATCGTGAAGGCTATGCGGCGATCCTGAAGGGCTGAGCCGCGTTCAGAAAGGGTGGGAGGGAGCAAGCCCCTCCCACATTCAGATCTGTGTGATGGCGGTTATTGTTTTTCCAGTAACCACTGGCGTGGCCCTGGTGTAAACGAGGGCACTTCATCAGCCTGCGCGGTGTTGATCGCCTGGAAGATTTCCAGTTGCTTGCCCTTGCGTGCAAAGATCCACGGATTGCCCACGCCGTGCTGTTGCAGCCACATGCTGTCGTAGCCGCCGCTCATGGAGGCGCAATCACCCGCCAGGCACAACGAATATCGATCGGCGCCCGGCAGGCCGGCGACTTGGCCGTTGGCCTGGAACTGCACGATGGCGCCTTCACCATTGCCGCTGGCTATTTTCCAGTCGCCGCCCATATAAGCGGCGTACAGCGCGCGCTCGAAGTTGGCGCCCAATGGCGCGCCTTCCGGTGCGGGTTCCTTGGCGCGGGCAAACAGCTGTTCGGGCTCGTTGTCGTTGGCCACTTGCAGCAGTTGCCTGCTTTTGCGTTTGAGTTCAGTGGCGGCGCTGCCGTAAAAGTCGACGCTCCAGGCGCCAGGCTTCTCACTGAGCAACTTGCCTTCCGCTACTTCAAAACCGTTGTAGTAGCGGGCCTGCAAAGCCTTGGTATTGACGTCCCATTCGAGGTTCGGACCAAAGCTCTGCAGTGCTTCACGCAAAGGGCCGCCCTTGGCTGCCGCGTCGATGGCAACCTGGTTGATCCAGGTGCCGCTCACGTCCAGGTCGGCGGGGTTGCTGGCGCAGCCGCCGAGCAACAGGGCGAGCAACGAAGAGGCTACTAGCGCTTTGCGCATCATGAAATCCTTTTAAAACGAAGTCGGCGCAGCCTGTGGAGGCTGCGCCGGGTGTTTTACTCGATGACCAGAATCGCGTCCATCTCAACCTGTGCGCCCTTTGGCAGGGCAGCAACGCCGATGGCGGCGCGGGCTGGGTAAGGCTGTTCGAAGTACTTGCCCATGATCTCGTTGACCTTGGCGAAGTGGCTCAGGTCGGTGAGGAAGATGTTCAGCTTGACGATGTCCTTGAACGAACCACCGGCAGCTTCGGCGACCGACTTGAGGTTTTCGAAGACCTGTACGGTTTGTGCTTCGAAGCCTTCAACCAGTTCCATGGTCTTTGGGTCCAGCGGGATCTGGCCGGACATGTAGACGGTGTTGCCTGCCTTGATCGCCTGGGAGTAGGTGCCGATGGCGGCTGGGGCTTTGTCGCTGGTGATAACAGTCTTGGTCATGAATGACTCCTTGTAAGAGGTGGGCTATGCACGCATGCGGGTGATGCGAATCACACCGGTCAAGGCGCGCAGTTTCTTGATCACGCGGGCCAGGTGTACGCGGTCGTGTACGCTGACCACCAGTTGGACCACGCTGATGCGACCATCGCGCTCGTCCATGCTGATTTTTTCGATATTGCCGTCGGCCGCGTTGACGCTGCTGGCCAGCAGGGCGATCAGGCCGCGTTGGTGCTCCAGCTCTACCCGCAGCTCGACGTTGAATTCACCGGTGACATCCTTGGCCCACGAGAGCTGGATGCATTTTTCCGGGTTGTGGCGGATTTCGCTGATATTGCGGCAGTTGTCCAGGTGGACCACCATGCCTTTGCCCGCCGACAGGTGACCGACAATCGGGTCGCCCGGGATCGGCGTGCAGCACTTGGCGTAGCTGAGCACCAGGCCCTCGGTGCCGCGAATCGCCAGCGGACCTTCCGGGCTTGGCAATTGCTCGCCTTCGCCGAGCAGGCGACGGGCGACCACATAGGCCATGCGGTTGCCCAGGCCGATGTCTTCGAGCAGGTCTTCGATGGTTTCCTGGCGGTACTCGTTGAGCATCGCTTGCACGCGTTCGCCGGGGATCTTCTCCAGGGCGCTGTCGAAACCGTTGAGCACCTTGTTCAACAAGCGTTCGCCCAGGCTGATGGACTCGGAGCGGCGCTGCAGTTTCAAGGCGTGACGAATATGAGTACGCGCCTTGCCGGTGACCACGAAGTTGAGCCATGCCGGGTTCGGCCGGGCGCCCGGTGCGCTGACGATCTCCACGGTGGAGCCGCTTTGCAGCGGTTCCGACAGCGGGGCCAGGCGCCGGTTGATGCGGCAGGCGATGCAACTGTTGCCGACATCGGTGTGTACGGCGTAGGCAAAGTCGACCGCCGTGGAGCCTTTGGGCAGCTCCATGATCCGGCCCTTGGGCGTGAACACGTAGACCTCGTCCGGGAACAGGTCGATCTTCACGCTCTCGATGAATTCCAGGGAGTTGCCCGCACGTTGCTGCATTTCCAGCACGCCTTTGACCCACTGGCGGGCGCGGGCGTGGGTGCCTTTGGACTGCTCGTCGCCGCTGGACTTGTACAGCCAATGGGCGGCGATGCCGTTGTTGGCCATCTCTTCCATTTCCCGAGTGCGGATCTGGATCTCGATCGGCACCCCATGCATACCGAACAGCGTGGTATGCAGCGACTGATAGCCGTTGGCCTTGGGAATGGCAATGTAGTCCTTGAAGCGTCCCGGCAGGGGTTTGTACAAATTATGTACAGCGCCCAGTACGCGGTAGCAGGTGTCGACCTTGTCGACGATGATCCGGAACGCATACACGTCCATGATCTCGTTGAAGGCCCGGCGCTTGCCGCGCATCTTCTTGTAGATGCCGTAGATGTGCTTCTGCCGTCCGCTGACCTCGCCCTCGATCTCGTCGATCGCCAGGCAGTGGCTCAGGGACTCTTCGATCTTGTTGACGATTTCCTTGCGGTTGCCCCGGGCGCGCTTGACCGCCTGGTAGATGCGCGCCGAACGCATCGGGTACATGGCCTTGAAACCGAGGTCTTCGAATTCGATACGAATGGCGTGCATGCCCAGCCGGTTGGCGATGGGCGCGTAGATTTCCAGGGTTTCCTTGGCGATGCGCCGGCGTTTTTCGCCGGACAGCACTTCCAGCGTGCGCATGTTGTGCAGCCGGTCGGCGAGCTTGACCAGAATCACCCGGATATCCCGGGCCATGGCCATCGCCATCTTCTGGAAGTTTTCCGCCTGGGCTTCGGCCTTGGTCTCGAAGTTCATCTGGGTCAGTTTGCTGACCCCATCGACCAGTTCGGCCACGGTGTCGCCAAATTGCGCGCAGAGCGCTTCTTTGGCGATGCCGGTGTCTTCGATCACGTCATGCAGCATCGCGGCCATCAGGCTCTGATGGTCCATGTGCATGTCGGCCAGAATATTGGCCACCGCAAGAGGATGGGTGACATACGCCTCGCCGCTGCGGCGGCGTTGGCCGTCGTGGGCTTGTTCGGCGTAGAAATACGCTCGGCGGACCAGGTTGACCTGGTCTGGGCCGAGGTAGGTCGATAAGCGATCGGCGAGGGCGTCTATGCTCGGCAAAGGATGAGCTCCTGCCGCGGGCATTGATACCGTGCCGTGCTACGTCGACCAGGCATAGGCTTAGGCGTCCTCGTTGGACTCGCCTTCGAACGCGGCAAACAGCGGTTCGTCTTCAACGATTTCGGCGTTGGCGATGAACTCGTAGCTCATCAGGCCTTCAGCGATTTCACGCAGGGCGACAACGGTAGGCTTGTCGTTTTCCCACTGGACCAGGGGCTCTTTGCCGCCAGTGGCCAGTTGACGGGCACGCTTGGTAGAGAGCATGACCAGCTCAAAGCGGTTTGCCACGTGGTCTAGGCAGTCTTCAACGGTTACGCGGGCCATGATATTCCTCGGAGCGAATGCAAGATGCGCGCTGCCCGGTTGGGCGAGCGGACTAAACAGTTTAAAAAATCACCAGCGTTTAGGGAAGCGCTGATTTCTCCCAGGCCCTCGCAAAACCGCTGCAAGTGCCAATGTAAGGCCCTCGCAGCTATTTTGGGAAGAGCTAATCAACCGAGCAGTTCGGCCAATAATTTACCAAAACGCTGCTGTTGGCGCTTTTGCTGGAGCTGATTGGCGCGGAAAATCGCCTTCAAATCGTCCAGCGCGTGGGCAAAATCGTCATTGATGATCAGGTAGTCGTAGTCGACGTAGTGGCTCATTTCGCTGACGGCTTCACGCATGCGGCCTTCGATGATCGCGTGGCTGTCCTGGCCTCGGTTGGTCAGGCGTTCGTGCAAGGCTTCGAGCGACGGCGGCAGGATGAAGATCGACCGCGCCTTGGGCATCAGTTGGCGCACTTGTTCGGCGCCCTGCCAGTCGATCTCCAGGATCAGGTCGTGGCCTTCATCCAGGGTTTGTTGCAGGTGGCTTTGCGACGTGCCATAGAGGTTGCCGAACACTTCGGCGCGCTCAAGGAAGGCGCCGTGCTCGATCATCTTGACGAATTCGGTGCGCTCGACGAAGTGATAGTGGACGCCGTTCACCTCGCCCGGGCGCATGGCGCGGGTGGTGTGGGACACCGAGATGCGGATCTGTTCTTCAGCCTCGGTCAAGGCCTTGACCAGGCTGCTCTTGCCCGCGCCCGAAGGGGCGGAAATGATGTAAAGGGTGCCGGTGCTGTGGGTCATGGAGGTTGCCTTACTCAATATTCTGTACTTGTTCGCGCATCTGCTCGATCAACACTTTGAGGTTGACCGCCGCCGTGGTGCTGCGCGGATCGAACGCCTTGGAGCCCAGTGTATTGGCTTCGCGGTTGAGTTCTTGCATCAGGAAGTCCAGGCGCCGACCAGCGGCGCCGCCGGACTTGAGCACGCGGCGTACTTCAAGGATGTGAGTACTCAGGCGGTCGAGCTCTTCGGCGACGTCGCTCTTCTGCGCCAGCAGGACCATTTCCTGCTCCAGGCGCACCGGATCGAGGTCGGCCTTCATATCGGCGAAGCGGTCGAGGACCTTCTGGCGCTGGGTCGCGAGCATCTGCGGCACCAGCTCGCGCAGGGTGACCACGTCGGCTTCAATCGAGGTCAGGCGCTCGTTGATCAGCCGGGCCAGTTCGGCGCCTTCGCGCTCGCGGCCGGCCTTGAGTTCCTTCAAACCCTGGGTGAACAGGGCAAGGGCTTCGGCATTGAGGGCTTGCGGGTCGCTGGCGTCAGCCACCAGCACGCCGGGCCAGGCCAGTACTTCCAGCGGGTTCAGCGCGGCCGGCTGTTTGATCAGGCCGGCGATGGTTTCGGCGGCGGCGACCAGTTGCGCGGCGCGCTCGCGGTCGACCTGCAGCGGTTTGCCGGTGGTTTCCTCGTTAAAGCGCAGGGTGCATTCCAGCTTGCCGCGGGAAATGCCCTGGCGCAGTGCCTCACGTACCGCGCCTTCGAGGTCGCGGAACGATTCCGGCAGGCGCAGGTGCGGCTCCAGGTAGCGGCTGTTGACCGAGCGCAGTTCCCAGCTCAGGGTGCCTTGGGCGCCGGCTTTTTCGACGCGGGCGAAGGCGGTCATGCTGTGCACCATGGAGGTACCTCGCGTTGCAGTCCCGCGATGGCGGGCTGATAGGTAAATTGAAGCCGACAGGCTGCGAAGGCGCAGGAGTGTAGCGCAGTGGGACGATTGGCCCCAAACCCTGGCACTGACAAAGCACCGCCAGTCGACGATTCGTAACCGGATTTTTTAGACGTGCCCCGAATCGGCTCGCGGCTCTATAATGCTCGGCAGTTTTTCGTCCTCTGTACAGGTATCCCCTATGAAACGTCCAAGTGGTCGCGCTGCCGATCAGCTCCGCTCGATCCGCATCACCCGCAACTACACCAAACACGCCGAGGGATCTGTACTGGTCGAGTTTGGCGATACCAAGGTGATCTGCACCGTCAGCGTCGAAAACGGCGTGCCGCGTTTCCTCAAGGGCCAGGGCCAGGGTTGGTTGACCGCCGAATACGGCATGCTGCCGCGTGCCACCGGCGAGCGTAACCAGCGTGAAGCCAGCCGTGGCAAGCAAGGCGGCCGTACCCTCGAAATCCAGCGCCTGATCGGCCGTTCGCTGCGCGCTGCGCTGGACATGTCCAAGCTGGGCGACGTGACCCTGTACGTCGACTGCGACGTGATCCAGGCCGACGGCGGCACGCGTACTGCCTCCATCACCGGTGCCATGGTTGCACTCGTCGACGCGCTGAAAGTGATCAAGAAACGTGGCGGCCTGAAGGGCGGCGACCCGCTCAAGCAGATGATCGCCGCTGTGTCGGTGGGCATGTACCAGGGCGAGCCTGTGCTGGACCTGGACTACCTGGAAGACTCGGCCGCCGAGACCGACCTGAACGTGGTGATGACCAGCACCGGTGGTTTCATCGAAGTGCAGGGTACCGCCGAAGGTGCGCCATTCCAGCCGGCAGAGCTGAATGCCATGCTGGCCCTGGCGCAGAAAGGCATGACCGAGATTTTCGAGCTGCAGAACGCCGCGCTGGCCGACTGAGCCAGCTTCAAGGAGAAGCGCCATGAGTGACAGCCAATTGCCGGTTCCGGCACCGTCCAAGGAAGTGCGCCAGTGGGCGATGTTGTGTCACTTCGCGGCGTTTCTGGGGTTGGTGTTCCCTTTCGGCAGCCTGTTGGGGCCGTTGATCCTGTGGCAGATCAAGAAGGACATGGACCCGCTGATCGATGATCAGGGCAAGGAAGCCCTGAATTTCCAGATCACCGTGGCCATCGCCTGGCTGGTCTGCATGGTGCTCGGGTTTGTGGTGATCGGCTTTCTGTTGATGTTGATCCTGGTGGTCGCGGCATTGGTGCTGACGATCATTGGCGGGATCAAGGCCAACAACGGCACGGCCTACCGCTACCCGTGGACCTGGCGGCTGATCAAGTAACCAGGCGCGCACAAAAAAACCGACAGCGATGTCGGTTTTTTTTGTGCCTGGGCAAAGACCTCAGATGGTCAGTGTCCAGTCGTAGTCCACGATCAGCGGCGCGTGCTGCGAGAAGCGCGGCTGGCGTGGCAGGCGTGCGCTGCGCACAAAGCGGCGCAGACCCGGGGTCAGCAGCTGGTAGTCGAAACGCCAGCCCAGGTTGAGCATCTCAGCCTGTTCGTTGTCGGGCCACCAGCTGTACTGGTCGCCTTCACGGCTGACTTCGCGCAGGGCATCGACATAGCCCATGTTGCCGACAATCTCGTCCATCCAGGCCCGTTCCGGCGCCAGGAAGCCCGGGGATTGCTGGCTGTCGCGCCAGTTCTTGATATCCAGCTTCTGTTGCGCCACGTACAGCGAGCCACAATAAATGTACTCGCGACGTTTGCGTCGCTGTTTATCCAGATAACGGGCGAAGTCGTCCATTAGCTTGAACTTCTGGTTCAAGTCTTCATCGCCGTTCTGCCCCGAAGGGAGCAGCAAGGTCGCGATGCTGACCTTGTCGAAATCGGCTTGCAGGTAGCGCCCGTAGCGGTCGGCTGTCTCGAAGCCGAGGCCGCTGATGACCGCCTTGGGTTGCAACCGCGAGTACAAAGCCACGCCACCTTGGGTGGGCACTTCGGCATCGCAGGCATAAAGGAAGTAGCCATCCAGTTGGAAGGCTGGATCGTCCAGTTCAAAGGCGGAGGCGCGGGTGTCCTGCAGGCAGATGACGTCGGCATTCTGGGCTTGCAGCCAACTGAGCAAACCACGCTCGACTGCAGCCTGAATACCATTAACGTTCACACTGATGATCCGCATAAATGGCCCCAAAAATCGCGTGCGTGTATGATACACGCCGTCTACCTAATTAGCTAAAGCCGCGGTATCTGAGGTTTTTTTCATGCAGGCGTATCAACGCGATTTCATTCGTTTTGCCATCGATCGCGGTGTTTTGCGCTTCGGTGAGTTCACCCTCAAGTCCGGGCGCACCAGCCCGTATTTCTTCAATGCAGGCTTGTTCAACTCGGGTTCGGCCCTGGCTCAGCTGGGGCGTTTCTACGCGGCAGCCATCGTTGAAAGCGGTATTTCCTTCGACGTTCTGTTCGGTCCGGCCTACAAGGGCATCCCCCTGGCCGCCGCGACGGCCGTGGCGTTGGCTGAACACCATGGGCGCGATCTGCCGTGGTGCTTCAACCGCAAGGAAGCCAAGGCCCATGGCGAAGGCGGTAGCCTGGTGGGCGCGCCGCTGACCGGCAACGTGCTGATCATCGACGACGTGATCACTGCAGGCACCGCCATCCGTGAAGTGATGCAGATCATCGCGTCCCAGGAGGGTGCCAAGGCGGCAGGCGTGCTGATCGCCTTGAACCGCCAGGAGCGCGGCAATGGTGAATTGTCGGCGATCCAGGAAGTGGAGCGCGATTTCGGCATCCCGGTGGTGAGCATCGTGTCGTTGAACCAGGTGTTGCAGTTCCTCGAAGACGATCCGCAGCTCAAGCAGCATTTGCCGGCGGTGCGGGCGTACCGCGAGCAATTCGGCGTCCAGTAAACGCCGCACAACAAAAAGCCCCACCCTCTGTAGGAGCGAGCTTGCTCGCGAAAAACGTAAAGGCGCCGCGTTCATCCAGAATAAACGCGTCATCGTTGGCGTTCTTCGCGAGCAAGCTCGCTCCTACAGGGGTGGGGCTTTTTGTGTTTAAGGACGCTTGCGATTACTGATCAGCGTACCCACACCGGTATCGGTGAAGATTTCCAGCAGGATCGCATTCGGTACGCGGCCATCAAGGATCAGTGAGCTGCCGACGCCGCCCTGTACCGCTTCCAGCGCACAACGGATCTTCGGCAACATGCCGCCGTAGATGGTGCCATCGGCGATCAACTCGTCCACTTGCTGGGTGGTCAGGCCGGTCAGCACCTTGCCTTGCTTGTCCATCAAGCCCGCAATGTTAGTCAGCAGCATCAGCTTTTCAGCCTTCAGCGCTTCGGCCACTTTGCCGGCCACCAGGTCGGCGTTGATGTTGTAGGACTCACCGTTGGCGCCTACGCCGATCGGTGCGATAACCGGGATGAAATCGCCTTTGACCAGCAGGTTCAGCAAGTCGGTGTTGATGCCGATCACTTCGCCCACCTGGCCGATGTCGATGATTTCCGGCTGGGTCATTTCCGGCGTCTGACGGGTCACGGTCAGTTTTTTCGCGCGGATCAGCTCCGCGTCCTTGCCGGTCAGGCCAATCGCGCTGCCGCCGTGGCGGTTGATCAGGTTGACGATGTCTTTGTTCACCTGGCCGCCGAGGACCATCTCCACCACGTCCATGGTCTGCGCGTCAGTGACACGCATGCCATCGATGAAGTGACTTTCGATCGACAAGCGCTTGAGCAGGTCGCCGATTTGCGGGCCGCCGCCGTGGACCACCACCGGGTTGATCCCCACGGCTTTCATCAGCACGATATCGCGGGCAAAGCCGGTTTTCAGCTCGTCGCTTTCCATCGCATTGCCGCCGTATTTGATCACCAGCGTCTTGCCGACGTAGCGTCGAATGTAGGGCAGCGCTTCGGACAGGACCTTGGCGGTGTTGGCAGCGGCTTCGCGTTCGAGGGTCATTCAGGGCTCCGGTGCAAAAAAATCAGAACGGTAATTGGAGATCAGGGGCAACACGTTTCAACTGGGCGTGGAACACGTCCTTGATGCGCTGCAACTCAGCCTCGGTATCCGCCTCGAAACGCAGCACCAGCACCGGTGTGGTGTTGGATGCGCGAACCAGGCCCCAGCCTTTGGCGTAATCGACTCGCACACCATCAATGGAGGTCAGGTTGGCGCCTTCGCCCCATTGCGCATCGTGCAATGCGTCAATGATGCTGAATTTGCTCTCTTCGGTCACATGGATATTGATCTCTGGCGTAGAAATATCATTCGGGAAGGTCTGAAACAGCTCCTGCGCCGTGGATTTTTCCTTGCTGAGGATCTCCAGCAGACGAGCGGCGCTGTAAATGCCGTCGTCAAACCCGAACCAACGCTCTTTGAAGAACACGTGGCCGCTCATTTCGCCGGCCAGCAGCGCGCCGGTTTCTTTCATTTTCTTTTTGATCAACGAATGACCGGTCTTCCACATTAGCGGGCGACCGCCGTACTCCTTGATCAGCGGCGTCAGGCGACGGGTGCATTTCACGTCGAAGATGATTTCGGCATTCGGGTTGCGCGCCAGCACATCACGGGCAAACAGCATCAGCAGGCGGTCGGCGAACACGTTTTCGCCGGTGTTGGTCACCACGCCCACGCGGTCGCCGTCGCCGTCGAAGGCCAGGCCTACGTCGGCCCCGGTTTCCTTGACCTTGGCGATCAGGTCCACCAGGTTTTCAGGCTTGCCCGGGTCCGGGTGGTGGTTGGGGAAGTTGCCGTCGACGTCGCAGAACAACGGTACCACTTCGCAGTTCAGGGCTTCGAGCAGTTGCGGGGCGATCACGCCGGCCGCGCCGTTGCCGCAGTCCACCACCACTTTCAGGCGGCGTGCGAGTTTGACGTCACCGGTGATTTCGTCGGAGTAGCGCTGAAGAATGTCGACCCTGGTGATGCTGCCTTTGCCGCTGGTCAGGTCGTTGGTTTTCAGGCGTGTGTGCAGGGCCTGGATCTGTTCGTTGGCCAGGGTGTCGCCGGCGATGACGATCTTGAAGCCGTTGTAGTCCGAAGGGTTGTGGCTGCCGGTGAGCATCACCCCGGATTTGCCGGCCAGCACGTTGGCGGCGTAGTACAGCGCCGGGGTCGGCACCAGGCCGACGTCGCTGACATGGCAACCGCTGTCGGCCAGGCCCTGGATCAATTGTTCCACCAACTCGGGGCCGGACAGGCGGCCGTCACGGCCAACCGAAACGTTTGGCTCATCCTGGGCCAGGCTTTGGGCGCCGATGGCGCGGCCAATCCAGTAAGCGGTTTCGGCGGTCAGGGTCTTGGGCACCACGCCACGGATGTCATAGGCGCGGAAGATGCTGTCGGGAAAGGTCGGTGCTACTCGGGCGGCGGTACTCATCGCGGGGGAAACTCCATCTGAGAGAGGCAAGGCTGGCCTTAATGCGGCTGACCGGCAGGCTTAAACTGAAGGGTATGACGGCGTTTTCGGTGCAGAGTTCGTGGTGCAAAAAGGCCATCGGAGCATCCGCTCCGCGCTTATGTTCGGGTAGTGCTTTGATTTTACTGAGAAAATATCGTTCGTCAGGTCCGCGCATTCTTCATCCTGAAAGGCCATGCGGTGGCGTCGGGCCGGGCCGGACAGTGGCGTCCGCCCCGGTTCAGCGTGGTCAGTGACTGCCGGAATGCCCAAAGCCGCCGGCACCGCGCTGGGTTGCGTCGAATTCTTGTACCAGTTCGAAGTGCGCCTGCACCACCGGCACCAGCACCAACTGCGCAATGCGCTCGCCGACGACGATGTTGAAGGCGGTCTGGCCACGGTTCCAGCACGACACCATCAACTCGCCCTGGTAGTCCGAGTCGATCAGGCCGACCAGGTTGCCCAGCACGATGCCGTGCTTATGGCCGAGGCCGGAGCGCGGCAGGATCAGCGCCGCCAGGCCCGGGTCGCCGACGTAGATCGACAGGCCGGTGGGAATCAGTAGGGTCTGGCCCGGCTCAAGGACGGTGTCTTCCTTGAGCATGGCGCGCAGGTCCAGGCCGGCGGAGCCCGGTGTGGCATAGGCCGGCAGTGGGAAGTCGGTGCCGATGCGGGGGTCGAGGATCTTGGCTTGCAAAGCGTGCATGTAAATTAAACCTGGTTCAGCCGTTGGGCGATAAAAGAGATCAGTTGGCGGGCAATCTTGCCCTTGCTGGTCTGGGCGAAAAGGGTGGCGTGCAGGTCGCGGTCGATCACGCTGCAGGCGTTTTCCTCGCTGTTGAAGCCGATGCTCGGGTTGGCGACATCATTGGCAACGATCAGGTCGAGATTTTTGTCTTTCAATTTGCGAGCGGCGTAGTCCAGCAAGTGCTCGGTCTCGGCGGCGAAACCGACGCTGAACGGGCGGTCCGGGCGGCTGGCGATGGTGGCCAGGATGTCCGGGTTGCGCACCATTTGCAGGAGCAGGCCGTCGCCGCTGGTAGGGTCTTTCTTGAGCTTTTGCGGGGCGACGACTTCCGGGCGGTAATCCGCAACCGCTGCCGAAGCGATAAACAGGTCGCAGGGAATGGCCGCCTCACAGGCCGCCAACATGTCCCGGGCGCTGACGACGTCGATTCGCGTGACGCGATCGGGGGTCGGCAAATGCACCGGGCCGGTGATGAGCGTCACGCGCGCGCCTGCCTCAACCGCCGCTTCAGCCAGGGCAAAGCCCATTTTCCCTGAGCTATGGTTGGTGATGTAGCGCACCGGGTCGATGTTTTCCTGGGTCGGGCCGGCGGTGATCAACACGTGCTTGCCGGTCAGGGCCAGGTGCTGGAAGCACTCGGCGGCGCACAGCGCCAGGTCGGTGGCTTCGAGCATGCGGCCCATGCCGACGTCGCCGCAGGCCTGGCTGCCGGAGGCCGGGCCGAACACCTTGAGACCGCGGCTTTGCAGGAGTTGCGTGTTGGCTTGGGTGGCCGGGTCGCGCCACATGGCCTGGTTCATGGCCGGGGCGATGGCGACGGTGGCGTCGGTGGCCAGGACCAGGGTGGTCAGCAGATCATCGGCGATGCCTTGCGCCAGGCGGGCGATCAGGTCGGCGGTGGCCGGGGCGATCAGCACCAGATCGGCCCATTTGGCCAGTTCGATATGGCCCATGGCGGCTTCGGCGGCCGGGTCCAGCAGATCCAGGTGAACCGGGTGGCCGGACAAGGCCTGCATGGTCAGTGGGGTGATGAACTCACTACCGCCGCGGGTCATGACCACGCGCACTTCGGCGCCCTGGTCGAGAAGCCTGCGAACCAGTTCTGCGCTCTTGTAGGCGGCAATGCCGCCGCCGACGCCGAGAACGATGCGTTTCCGATACAGACGCTGCATTGGTTTGCCTTTCCAGTTCAGTGAAGCCAGTTCAGTGACGCCTGCGACGCCCCCTCCCCAGGTGAAATCGCATGCAAAAAAGAGCGGCTACGATAACACAGCGTCCGCCGGGCAACAGCGGCACACATGCACAGGGAGGTGGGATGAGTATTCGTGATTGGCCGGCAGCAGAGCGGCCACGAGAGAAACTGTTGGAGGGGGGCGCGGCGAGTTTGTCCGACGCCGAACTGTTGGCAATCTTCCTGCGCACCGGGGTAACCGGGCGAAGCGCAGTGGACCTGGCACGCCATCTTCTCGCGCAGTTCGGTGGACTGCGCCCGTTGCTGGAGGCCAGTCAGGTGCTGTTCAACCAGCAGTTGGGGCTGGGGCCGGCAAAGTTTGCCCAACTGCAGGCGGTGCTGGAGATGTCCCGGCGCCACCTGGCCGAACAGTTGCGCGGTGACTCGGTGCTGGAAAGCCCGGTCGCTGTGCGTGACTACCTCAAGGCGCTGTTGCGCCACGAGCCTCACGAGATTTTCGGCTGCCTGTTTCTCGATTCAAAGCATCGGGTACTGGGTTTCGAGGCGTTGTTCCAGGGCACCATCGATGCCACCGTGGTTTATCCCCGGCAAGTGGTCAAGCGCGCCCTGGCTTACAACGCGGCGGCGTTGATCCTGTGCCACAACCATCCTTCGGGGAGCGTGGAGCCGAGTGCGGCTGATCGAAAATTGACCAAGATTCTGCAAAAAGCCTTGGAAGTGGTGGATGTACGGGTGCTGGATCACATCATCGTGGGCGATGGTGATCCATTGTCGATGGCGGAATACGGGTGGATGTAGGAGGGGAGCAGCTGCAAGCCTCAAGTGGGCTTGCAGCTTGCCGTTCAGGGCTTGACGCTGACCTTGGAGAAATCCTGCCGCCCAAACGGGCTCACCTGGTATCCCTCGACATTCTTGCGGGCCAGGGCGAACGCCGTCGGGTGCGCCAGCGGCAGCCACAGAGCCTGTTGCTGGATCTGCGCCTGGGCCTGTTGATACAGCTTGCTGCGCACCCCTTGCTCGCTGGTGGTCTTGCCGGCGCTGATGAGCTTGTCCAGGGCCGGGTCGCAATAGCGCGCGAAGTTGGTGCCGGATTTCAGCGCCGCGCAAGAGAACTGCGGCGTCAGGAAGTTATCCGGGTCGCCGTTGTCACCGGCCCAGCCCATGAACAGCAGGTCGTGTTCGCCGGCCTTGGCGCGGCGAATCAGCTCGCCCCATTCGATCACGCGGATCTCAGCCTGGATGCCGACCTTGGCCAGGTCCGCCTGCAGCAGTTGCGCGCCGAGGTTTGGGTTGGGGTTCAGCAGGCTGCCGGTGGGGCGTGTCCAGATTGTGGTCTTGAAGCCGTCCTTGAGCCCGGCCCGCTCCAGCAGCAGCTTGGCTTTGGCGATGTCCTGTGGATAACCCGGCAAATCCTTGGCGTAGCTCCAGGTGTTGGGCGGGTAGGGGCCGTTGGCGGCTTCGGCGGTGCCTTCGAACACGGCTTTGAGGTAGCTGTTCTTGTCGAAGGCCAGGTTGATCGCCTGGCGCACTTCAGGCTTGTCCAGCGGCGGGTGCTGGCTGTTGATCGCGACGAATGCGGTCATGAATGCTGCGGTTTTTTCCACTTTGAGTGCGGGGTCTTTCTCGGCTTCGCCCACATCCAGCGGTTTGGGTGACAGTGCGATCTGGCATTCGTCGCGGTGCAGTTTCTGCAGGCGCACGTTCGCATCCGGGGTGATGGCGAAGATCAAGTTATCCACAGCCGGTTTGCCGGCGAAGTAGTCCGGGTTGGCTTTGTAGCGCACTACGGCATCTTTCTGGAACCGCGTGAAAATGAACGGGCCCGTACCGATAGGCTGGCTGTTGAGCTTCTCCGGGGTGCCGGCCTTGAGCAGCTTGTCGGCGTATTCGGCCGGGTAGATCGAGGCAAAACCCATGCTCAGCGCGGCGAGGAAAGTCGAGTCGGCGTGATCGAGGGTGAAGCGCACGGTCAGCGGGTCAAGGGCGTCGATCTTCTTGATCAGTGTCGGCAATTGCAGGGACTGAGCGTGGGGGAAACCGCTCTGGGCGATCTTGTGCCACGGGTTGGCCGGGTCGAGCATGCGCTCGAAGCTGAAGCGTACATCCTCGGCGGTCAGGGTGCGGCTTGGGGTGAAATAGTCGGTGCGGTGGAATTTTACGTTGGGGTGCAATTGGAAGGTGTAGGTCAGGCCGTCCGGCGACACTTCCCAACTGTCCGCCAGGCTTGGCACCAGTTTGCCGCTGGCCGCGTCATAGTCCACCAGGCTGTTCATCAGCACGTCGGCCGAGGCGTTGGTGGTGGTCAGCGAGTTGTACTGCACCACGTCGAACCCTTCGGGACTGGCCTCGGTACAAACGCTCAGATTGGTCGCCGCCAAGGCCTGCGACGCGATAAATAGAGGGGCTAGCAAAAGCGGTAGGGCAGCGAGGCGCATGTTCGGTTTCCTGTGCAGATCGAAGGCCCATCTGCGAGTGCAGTCTGGAAAAGTCCTACCGTAGTGGTCTGATTGATAAATGACTAGTCCATTTTTGCCTGTGCTTTTGCCTCAAATGCTGTTTTGATGGCGCCTCAGCGCGTTTCGCCGCGTACTTTTTGGTGCCGGCGGGCGTTGTAAATCATTCTGTGCGACGAGCGGTCGGCTATTGCAGCGGCCCCTCCTGGCAACGGTTCGGGCATCTGTCGCCGAGATTTACGCCGGTAAAAACACACGGGCTGTTGTTGCACTTGGGTCTTTCTGGTATAAAGCAGCGCTCTTTTCTAGGGGCCCGGTTCCTTCGCTTGTAGGTGTAGCCGGTAAGACCCTAAAGAAACGCGGCGCCTGGCGCCAAATGACTGAGAGATTAAGCGGCCAACCCATGCCGGGTTGGGCATGTGGTTTTAGAGGGCTGAGGCATGTCGAGAGTCTGTCAAGTTACCGGTAAGGGTCCGGTGACTGGGAATAACATTTCCCACGCAAATAACAAAACCCGTCGTCGTTTCCTGCCGAACCTGCAGCATCACCGCTTCTGGGTTGAAGAAGAGAAACGTTTTGTTCGCCTGCGTGTATCTGCCAAAGGCATGCGCATCATCGACAAGCGTGGCATCACTGTCGTGCTGGCCGAAATCCGTGCCGCTGGCAAGATCTAAGGAGCTCTATCATGCGTGAATTGATTCGAATGATCTCTAGCGCCGGTACTGGTCACTTCTACACTACCGACAAGAACAAGCGTACTACCCCGGACAAGCTCGAAAAGAAAATGTTCGACCCGCGCGTTCGCAAGCACGTGATCTACAAAGAAGGCAAAATCAAGTAATTGATTTTCTTCCTTGTGAAAAAAAGCCCGTATCTCACGATGCGGGCTTTTTTTTGCGTGGGATTTGTTGATCAGGCTTTCTGTTCGAATACCACGTAGATCTTGCGGCAGGGCTCCAGCACTTCCCAGGTGCCGCTGAAGCCGGCCGGGATCACGAAGCGGTCGCCGGCGCGCAAGGTCTTGGCGTTGCCCTCGGCATCGCGCAGTACGGAAACCCCCTGCACAATCTCGCAGTACTCATGCTCGGTGTAGTTGACCTTCCACTGCCCGACCTCACCTTCCCAGACCCCGGCGCTCATCTGGCCGCACGGGCTGTTGTAGTGGTTGTAGATCGTCTGCTCGGGATCGCCCTTGAGGATTTTCTCGGCAGCAGGGCGATAGCGATCGGCGGCGGTCTTGGCTTGGCTGAAATCGATGATGTCCTGGATGCTCATGTGCGTGTCCCGTCTGGCCTGCGGTTGGGGAGCCCAAAGTCTATGTTTATTAAAATGAACATCGCAAGGGCGTTTACCGGCGTTATGTCAAATATATTGATACATCCCCAGCCGCTGGTTTAGGGTGGTAGCTGCCTTTAGCCGAACAAATGGCTGGTGGGGCAAGCATTCTTTGAGGCTGCCTGGGCACATTGCCTGGCCCTTGTATTCAATAAGAGGAGGACACTCGCATGACCACCCTGACCCGTGCCGACTGGGAACAACGCGCCAAGGACCTGAAGATCGAAGGTCGCGCCTATATCAATGGCGAGTACACCGCTGCGGTTTCCGGCGACACGTTTGAATGCATCAGCCCGGTCGATGGCCGCCTGCTGACCAGCGTTGCCAGTTGTGACGTCGCCGACGCCCAGCGCGCTGTGGAAAATGCCCGCGCCACGTTCAATTCCGGTGTCTGGTCGCGCCTGGCACCGGCCAAGCGCAAGGCCACCATGATCCGTTTCGCCGCGTTGCTCAAGGCCAATGCCGAAGAGCTGGCGCTGCTGGAAACCCTGGACATGGGCAAGCCGATCAGCGATGCCCTGAACATCGACGTACCTGGCGCGGCGAATGCCCTGAGCTGGAGCGGCGAGGCAATCGACAAAATTTACGATGAGGTTGCCGCCACCCCTCACGATCAATTGGGTCTGGTGACCCGTGAGCCGATCGGTGTGGTCGGCGCCATCGTGCCGTGGAACTTCCCGCTGATGATGGCTTGCTGGAAACTCGGGCCGGCGCTGTCCACCGGTAACTCCGTCATCCTCAAACCGTCCGAAAAATCCCCGCTGACCGCCATCCGCATCGCGGCCCTGGCCGTTGAAGCCGGTATTCCAAAAGGCGTGTTCAACGTGCTGCCGGGTTATGGCCACACCGTGGGTAACGCGCTGGCGCTGCACATGGATGTCGACACCCTGGTGTTCACCGGCTCCACCAAAATCGCCAAACAACTGTTGATCCGCTCCGGTGAATCGAACATGAAGCGTGTGTGGCTGGAGGCGGGCGGCAAGAGCCCGAACATCGTGTTCGCCGATGCCCCGGACCTGCAAGCCGCCGCCGAATCTGCCGCCGGTGCCATTGCCTTCAACCAGGGCGAAGTCTGCACCGCCGGTTCGCGCCTGCTGGTGGAGCGTTCCATCAAGGATAAATTCCTACCGCTGGTGATCGCTGCGCTGAAGGGCTGGAAGCCAGGCAACCCGCTGGACCCGGCCACGAACGTCGGCGCGCTGGTGGACACTCAACAGATGAACACCGTGCTGTCCTACATCGAAGCCGGCCACGCCGACGGCGCCAAATTGGTGGCCGGCGGCAAGCGCATCCTTGAAGAGACCGGCGGCACCTACGTCGAACCGACGATTTTCGACGGCGTAACCAACGCCATGAAGATTGCCCAGGAAGAAATCTTCGGCCCGGTGCTCTCGGTGCTCACCTTCGACAGCGCCGAAGAAGCCATCGCCATCGCCAACGACACCCAATACGGCCTGGCCGCAGCGGTGTGGACGGCGGATCTCTCCAAGGCGCACCTCACCGCCAAAGCCTTGCGCGCCGGTAGCGTGTGGGTCAACCAGTACGACGGCGGTGACATGACCGCGCCGTTTGGCGGCTTCAAGCAGTCGGGTAACGGTCGCGACAAGTCGCTGCATGCGTTCGACAAGTACACCGAGCTGAAGGCGACCTGGATCAAGCTCTAAGCAACACCGCAGGTCCCCTGTAGGAGCGAGCTTGCTCGCGAAGAACTCAAAGACACCGCGTTCAACCAGACAGTACGCGTTATCGTTGGCGTTCTTCGCGAGCAAGCTCGCTCCTACAGTTCGTTTACAACCCTGAAAGTAGTTATCCACAGGAGCGTGGAAATGCGTTGGGCGACTTATTTCGCCGTCCTGGCCTCGGTGCTCAGCGTCGGCCTGGCGTTGGGCGTCAGCATGCCGTTGGTATCCCTGCGCCTGGAAGGCTGGGGCTACGGCAGCTTCGCCATCGGCGTGATGGCCGCGATGCCGGCCTTCGGCGTGCTGTTGGGGGCGAAGGTCTCCAGCCGGCTGGCGTCCTGGCTGGGCACCGCCCATCTGATGCGCTTGTGCCTGTGGGCGGGGGCGGTGTCCATCGGCCTGCTGGCGATCCTGCCAAGCTACCCGGTGTGGTTGGTGCTGCGGCTGATGATCGGGGTGATCCTGACCATCGTGTTTATCCTGGGTGAAAGCTGGATCAACCAGTTGGTGGTGGAGCAATGGCGTGGCCGGCTGGTGGCGCTGTATGGCTGCACCTATGCGCTGAGCCAACTGTCGGGGCCGTTGTTGTTGGGTCTGCTGGGCACCGACCATGATTATGGGTTCTGGGTGGGCGTAGGCCTGTTGACGCTGGCGCCGTTGCTGTTGCTGGGGCGTTCCGGGGCGCCGACCGCCGAGTCTTTCAGCGTGACGTTTGCCGAGCTGTGGCGCTTTTGCCGGAGCCTGCCGGCGATTGCCTGGGCGGTGGCGTTGTTCGCTGCGTTCGAGGCGATGATTCTGACGCTGCTGCCGGTGTATTGCCTGCAACAGGGCTTCACGGCCGAGGTCGCCCTGGTGATGGTCAGTACGGTGGTGGTGGGTGACGCGTTGCTGCAGTTGCCCATCGGCGCACTGGCCGACTACCTGCCGCGCCGCACGCTGTTCTTGAGTTGTGCCCTCGTGTTGCTGGCGTCGAGCCTGGCGATTCCGTTGTTGCTGCACACGCCGTTGATCTGGCTGGTGTGGGTGCTGTTCGGCGCCAGTGCGGGCGGGTTGTTTACGTTGTCGTTGATCCTGATTGGCGAGCGTTACCGCGACGATGCGCTGGTGCGCGCCAATGCCCACGTGGCGCAACTCTGGGGCATCGGTTGCCTGATCGGGCCGTTGGTGGCCGGTGCGGGCAGCCAGTGGGTCAGCGGGCAGGCGTTGCCGTGGCTGATGGCGGCGGGAGCGCTTGGGCTGGTGCTGCTGTTGTTGCGCCAGGGCGCGTTTGGCGTCGTGCAATCGGCCTGATACTGGTACTGCTAGGGTTTTACAGCATGCGTTCCAGGCCGACAGAGGTGGCGAACCAGGCATTGAAGCGGCGCCACCAACTGCCGGGCTCGCGGGTCAGGGTGTGCAGTTGCCCGTTATCCTCGGTCGTCCACACCACCTGGCCATCCTGTAGTTTTGCTTCGTAGCTCAATGCTGGCGCCATGCCTTGCAGCGCCAGGTTGCGCACATGCTCGGCCAGCTCCGGGCTGTCCACCAGCACGCCGACTTCGGTGTTCCACAGCACCGAGCGTGGGTCGAAGTTGAACGAGCCGATAAACGCTTTCTGCCGATCAAAAATCATCGCCTTGCTGTGCAGGCTGGAGTCCGAGCCAAGGAACGTGCCGCGACGAAACAGGTGTGGCCCGCTGCCTGTGCCGGGCGCACCCGGTTGGCGGCGCAACTCATAGAGTTTCACGCCGTGCTCCAGCAGCGCCTTGCGATAGGGCGCGTAGCCGCCGTGTACGGCCGGAACGTCAGTGGCTTCGAGGGAGTTGGTCAGCAGGCTGACCGAGACGCCCGCGTCCGCGCGCCCGGTCAGGTACACCAGGCCCGGCTGCCCCGGCACGAAATACGCCGAGATCATCACCAGCTCATGGTCGACGCCTTCCAGCTCCGGCGCCAGTTGGGTGGTCAGCAGCAGCCGTGGGTCTGGATCAGCCTTGGCGAGTACCTTGCTCGGGGCGTCCCACAGTGCCTGATTCCAGGCCCAGATCAGCTCGCTGCGCCAGATGTCCAGGCGCGGTTCGGTCTTGTAGATGCGTAGACGGTTGTAGAGCGCGTGGTTCTGTTGGCGCGATTGGGCCAGTGATGCTTCCAGGCGCAGGCGCCCTTTGCTCAAGTCGCCTTTGGACGGCAGGTTAGAGACGAACTCATCGATGGGTTTGCTCAGTGCGCTGTTCCAGTACTGGTCGAAACTGTGGCCCAGTTGCTCGGCCACCGGTCCCACGCTGAGCATGTCGATATCGGTGAAATTCAGGTTCGGTTCGGCGTCGAAATATTCGTCGCCCAGGTTGCGCCCGCCGACGATGGCTGCGCTGTTGTCCGCCAGCCACAGCTTGTTGTGCATGCGGCGATGTTGCCGCGACAGGTTGAGCAGGCGCCCCACGGCCCGTGTCACGCCGGTGCTGCGCCCCAGGTGCAGCGGGTTGAACAGGCGAATCTGGATGTTGGGGTGGGCGGCGAGGGTGGCGATGACCTGATCGAGGCCGTCGCTGGTGGTGTCGTCCAGCAGGATGCGCACGCGCACGCCACGGTCGGCGGCCTTGAGCAGTTCATCCACGAGCAGGCGCGTGCTGATGCCGTCGTGGACGATGTAGTACTGCAGGTCGAGGCTGGTCTGGGCGTTGCGGATCAGTTCGGCGCGGGCCATGAACGCCTCGCTGCTGTTGGGCAGCAAGCGAAAGCCGGAGCGGCCCTGATGTGGCGCGGCCTGGGCCTGGATCGAGCGCCCGAACGACGACTGCGTCGCCGGCACGCTGGGGATGCGCGGCACATCGACCGTAGCGCAGCCGCCCAGGGCCAGGGCGCCCGCCAGGAAAAACGCTAAAAGCCGTCGAGTCTTCAAGGGCGCTGCTTCCACATCAGGGCGGTTGTCGACATATGACGGCTATTTCCCGGGAAAGGTCAGTCGGCGGCCTCGGCCAGCATCTTGCTCGCGGTGGCGCCGACCTTGCGCACCGCCTCTTCAATCTGCGGCGTTGGTTTGGCAGCGTAGTTCATGCGCAGGCAGTTCCTGTACTTGCCGGAAGCTGAAAAGATACTGCCCACGGCGATTTGTACGCCTTGTTCCATCAGCGCACGGTTGAGCTTGAGGGTGTCGAAGCCTTCCGGCAGCTCAATCCACAGCATGAAGCTGCCTTGAGGTCGGCTGGCGCGGGTGCCGGCGGGGAAATAACGGCTGACCCAGTCGAGCATCAAGTCGCGATTACGTTGGTATTGCGTGCGCATCCGCCGCAAATGCGGTTCGAAATGGCCGCCTTTGAGAAATTCAGCGATGGCGATCTGCGGCTGGGTCGCGGTGGAGCCGGTGCTGATGTATTTCATGTGCAGCACCCGCTCCAGGTAGCGGCCCGGAGCGACCCAGCCAATCCGCAGGCCCGGCGCCAGGGTTTTCGAGAACGAGCTGCAGAGCAATACGCGACCATCTTCGTCGAAGGATTTGATGGTGCGCGGGCGCGGGTAGCTGTAGGCCAGTTCGCCATACACATCGTCTTCGATGATCGCCACGTCAAAGCGCTGGGCCAGGGTCAGCAGCGCCCGCTTGCGCGCCTCCGGCATGATGTAGCCCAAGGGGTTGTTGCAGTTGGGGGTCAGTTGAATGATTTTGATCGGCCACTGTTCCAGGGCCAGTTCCAGGGCTTCGAGGCTGATGCCGGTGAGTGGGTCCGTAGGAATTTCCAGGGCTTTCATGCCCAGGCCCTTGAGGGTTTGCATGGCGCCGTGGAAGCTCGGCGAGTCTACTGCGACGATATCGCCCGCCTCGCAAATGGCACGGATGCTGGCGGACAGCGCCTCATGGCAGCCGGTGGTGATCACGATGTCTTCGGCGGTCAATTGGCAGCCGGAATCCAATGACAGTCGAGCGATTTGCTCGCGTAATTCCATACAGCCGAGGATGTTGTCGTAATACAACCCCGGCAGATCCTGGCGCCGACTGACGCGGGCCAGGCTGCGTAGCAGGGGCTTGAGGGTGGGCGACAACACGTCCGGCATGCCGCGGCCCATCTGTATGACATCTTTACGCGGCACTGCGCGAATCAACTCGAGCACCTGGTCCCACTGGGAAATTTCCACCGGGCGCTGGGCCGGGCGGCCGACTTCGGGCAAGGCCGGCAGCTCACGGCTCGCGGGCACAAAGTAACCGGACTTGGGCTTCGGCATCGCCAGGCCGTTGTCTTCCAGCACGCGATACGCTTGCTGCACGGTGCTCAGACTGACTCCGTGTTCCACGCTCAAGGCCCGTACAGAAGGCAGCCTATCGCCGGGGCGGTAGAAGCCCTGCTCGATGCGGGTGCCCAGCAATTCGGCGAGGTTGACGTAAAGGGTCACGGCGATCACTCCCAAAGGACCAGTACAGATCCAGGGAAAATACAGGATTCAGCCGTTCGTGGGCAGTGTCTGTATGGATTTAATAAAATTTGGTTGAATCTGTAATGGTTTTGTCCGCCCGCCCATTCTAGTCACTCATGGCAACCAGCAAATGAGGGCAGCAAAATGAACGGCATGAGCGATGTGCGGCTGACGTTACGCAGTCAGGAACTGGAAGCAGGGCAGGAGCCGGCGATGTCGACCCTGACGCGCAACCGCTGGAGCCTGTTCTGGTGCCGCCGCCACACGCGCAAGGCGTTGCTGGACCTGACTGCCGAGCAACTGCGGGATATCGGGCTGACCGCCGAGCAGGCGCGCCAGGAAGGCTTGAAGCCGTTCTGGCGCAGTTGAGTCACACCCGTTCTTTCAGCCGGTGCCAGAGCATCCCCAGCGCCAACAGCGGCGAGCGCAAGTGCTTGCCGCCGGGGAAGGTGATGTGCGGCACCTGGGCGAACAGATCGAAACGTCCCTGCTGCTGGCCGCTGATGGCTTCGCCCAGCAGCTTGCCCGCCAGGTGCGTAGCGTTGAGGCCATGACCGGCGTAGGCCTGGGCGTAATACACATTGGGTTGATCCGCCAATCGGCCGATCTGCGGCAAGCGGTTGGCACCGATGCCGATCATGCCGCCCCATTGGTAGTCGATCTTCACGTCGGCCAGTTGCGGGAATACCTGCAACATCTTTGGTCGCATGTAGGCGCTGATGTCCTGGGGGTCGCGGCCGGAATAATGACAGGCGCCGCCGAACAGCAGGCGACGGTCGGCAGACAGGCGGAAGTAGTCCACCGTCACCCGCTGATCACACACCGCCATATTTTGCGGCAGCAACTGGGCGGCCTGGGCTGCGCTTAGCGGCTCGGTGGCGATGATGTAACTGCCGGCGGGCAGCACTTTGCCGCTCAGTTGGGGGTTCAGGCCATTCAGGTAGGCGTTGCAGGCCAGCACCAGGGTCTTGGCGCGCACATTGCCGCGGGCAGTGTGTACGTTGACCTCGGGGCCGTAGTCGATGCGCGTCACTTCGGAGTGCTCGAACAGTTGTGCGCCCAGTTGCTCTGCGGCGGCGGCTTCGCCGAGGGCCAGGTTCAGCGGGTGCAGGTGGCCCGAACCCATGTCGATCATGCCGCCTACATAGCGGTCGGAGCCGATCACGCTGCCCATTTCGCCGGCTTGCAGCAGGCGTACTTCATGGCGATAGCCCAGGCTGCGCAACTCTTCGGCGTCTTCGGCGAGGCCGAGCAGGTCGCGGGGTTTGTTGGCCAGGTCGCAGTAACCCCAGGTCAGGTCACAGGCGATCTGGAAGCGCTCGACGCGCTCGCGCACGATTTCTACCGCCTCCAGGCCCATCAGTTTCATTTGGCGCACGCCGTCGGTGCCGATCACATTGGCGAACTGCTCCAGGCCGTGGCCGACGCCGCGAATCAATTGGCCGCCGTTGCGCCCGCTGGCACCCCAGGCAATCTTGCGCGCTTCCAGCAGCACCACGCTGAACCCGCGTTCGGCCAGCTCCAGGGCGGTGTTGAGCCCGGAAAAACCACCGCCGATCACGCACACGTCGGCAACCCTTTCGCCGGCCAACGCCGGGTAGTCGGGTTGCGGCAGGCTGCTGGCGGCGTAGTAGGAAGCGGTGTGCCGGGCACTGGCAGTCATGGGGAATATCCCTGTTTGGAAAACTTGACGCAGGATACAGCGGTCGGACGAAGCTGTCTCACCGTGGGCTTTTGCGGCAGAATCCACGCCTATTCGCCGTTCGGTACGTGTTTCGATGAGTTGCAACAGTCAGAAAATCAGCGCATTGCGCCGACAGATTCCCTCGTTCGAGTGCGTCCCCGGCTGCCACGATTGCTGTGGGCCGGTGACGACTTCACCCGAGGAAATGTCGCGCCTGCCGCGTAAGACCGCTGCCGAGCAGGAAGCTGCCATGGACGAATTGAACTGTGTCCACCTGGGCCCCAATGGCTGCACGGTGTATGACGAGCGCCCGCTGATCTGTAGGCTTTTCGGCACCACAAAGACCTTGCCGTGCCCCAATGGGCGGGGGCCGGTGGAGCTGATTCACCCGCGCGTCGAGAAGCAGATCCATGAATACATGGCGAGTACCCGGCAGGTGCTGGTCTAACCGATGGATGCGGTCAAAATGTGGGAGGGGGCAAGCCCCCTCCCACATTGGCCTGATTGCGGCGGTCAGTCGGGGATCGGCAGATTGAGGCTCTCTTTCACCTCTTCCATCACGATATAGCTCTTGGACTCCCGCACATGGGGCAGTTTGAGCAGGATGTCGCCGAGCAACTTGCGGTACGAGGCCATCTCGGAAATCCGCGCTTTCACCAGGTAGTCGAAGTCCCCCGACACCAGGTGGCACTCCAGCACATGGGGCAATTTCAGCACGGCGCGGCGGAATTCTTCAAAGGTGTCGCCGGATTTGTAATCGAGGCTGATCTCGACAAATACCAGCAAACTCCCCTTCAAATGCTGGGGGTTGAGCCGTGCGTTGTAGCCCATGATGATCCCTTCACGCTCCAGGCGGCGCACGCGCTCGGTGCAGGGGGTGGTCGACAGCCCGACCTTTTCCCCCAGCTCCGTGAACGAAATTCGCCCGTCGGCTTGTAGGATGCGCAGGATGTTGCGGTCGATCTTGTCCAGCTCCCGCTTAGTCTGGGTGTTGGTACGCATAGGGGATACGCCTCTGTTAAAAGGGTTTTTGCCGAGAATTGTCGCCAAATATAAGCATTTATATAGTGAAATGCACTGGTGATTGCTTTTTATACTGCTCACATTATTGCTCGAACAACACACGTCGGCGGTCAAGCCGCGATGAGGATATGAAAATGCGCGTTCTGGTCTTGGGTAGCGGCGTCATTGGTGTGACCAGTGCCTACTATTTGGCGCGAGCCGGTTTTGAGGTGGTCGTGGTCGATCGTCAGCCTGCCGCTGCCATGGAAACCAGTTTCGCCAACGCCGGCCAAGTGTCTCCAGGCTACGCTTCGCCCTGGGCGGCGCCGGGTGTGCCGCTCAAGGCCATCAAGTGGCTGCTGCAACGCCACGCGCCGCTGGCGATCAAGGCCACCGCTGATATCAACCAATACCTGTGGATGGCGCAGATGCTGCGCAACTGCACCGCCAGCCGGTATGCGGTGAATAAGGAGCGCATGGTCCGCCTGTCCGAGTACAGCCGCGACTGCCTCGACGAGCTGCGCGCTGAAACCGGCATTGCCTACGAAGGCCGCAGCCTCGGTACGACCCAACTGTTCCGCACCCAGGCCCAGCTCGATGGGGCGGCCAAAGACATCGCCGTGTTGAAAGAGTCCGGTGTGCCGTTCGAATTGCTCGACCGCGCCGGCATCGCCCGCGTCGAACCGGCCCTGGCCAGCGTCACCGACATCCTCGCCGGTGCCCTGCGCCTGCCGAACGACCAGACCGGCGACTGCCAGATGTTCACCACCCACCTGGTCGAAATGTGCAAGCAGTTGGGCGTGGAGTTCCGTTTCGAACAGGACATCCAGCGCCTCGACTACGCCGGTGATCGCATCAACGGCGTGTTGATCGACGGCAAGCTGGAAACCGCCGACCGCTACGTACTGGCCCTCGGCAGTTACTCGCCGCAGTTGCTCAAGCCGTTGGGGATCAAGGCGCCGGTATACCCGCTCAAGGGCTACTCGCTGACCGTGCCGATCACCAACCCGGCGATGGCGCCGACGTCGACCATTCTCGACGAGACCTACAAGGTCGCTATCACCCGTTTCGACAACCGTATCCGTGTCGGCGGCATGGCTGAAATAGCCGGTTTTGACCTGTCGCTGAACCCGCGTCGGCGTGAAACCCTGGAGATGATCGTCAACGACCTTTATCCTCAGGGCGGCGATCTGAGCGAAGCGATCTTTTGGACCGGGCTGCGCCCAACCACTCCCGACGGTACGCCGATTGTCGGCGCCACCCCGTTCAAGAACCTGTTCCTGAACACCGGCCACGGCACCCTCGGTTGGACCATGGCATGCGGTTCCGGTCGTTTGCTGGCGGATCTGATGGCCAAGAAAACCCCGCAGATCAGCGCCGAAGGCCTCGATATTTCCCGTTATGGCAACCACCAGGAGTCTGAAAAACATGTCAATCCAGCGCCAGCTCACCAATGAGCGCATGAGCCAGATCGTTGCCCACAGCGGGACCGTGTATTTGTCAGGGCAGGTCGGCGATGACCTGAGTGCCGGGGTTGAACAGCAGACCCGTGAAGCGCTGGCTACTATCGAGCGCCTGCTGGACCTGGCCGGTACCGACAAGACCAAGTTGCTGTCGGTGACGATCTATATGAAAGACATTGACGCCGATTTCGCCGGCATGAACTCAGTGTGGGACACGTGGCTGCCTAAAGGCGTTGCCCCGGCCCGCGCCACGGTTGAAGCGAAACTGTGCGAACCGCAAATCCTGGTGGAGCTGTCCGTCGTGGCCGCCCTGCCTTAAGCAACGATCCCTCTCCCGGCACCGATGTTGTTGGTCGGTGCCGGTTTTTTTTCACTCTGCCGCCTAGAAGCCTGCCGCCATGCGTCCAGCCCGTGCCCTGATCGACCTCCAAGCCCTGCGCAACAACTACCAATTGGCCCGTGAAGTCACGGGGGCCAAGGCCCTCGCCGTGGTCAAGGCCGATGCCTACGGCCATGGTGCCGTGCGCGTGGCCCAGGCGCTGGAAGCCGAGGCCGATGGTTTTGCCGTGGCGTGTATCGAGGAAGCCCTGGAACTGCGGGCCGCGGGCATCCGCGCGCCGGTATTGCTGCTCGAAGGGTTTTTCGAAGCCGACGAGCTGCCGCTGATCGTCGAGCATGATTTCTGGTGCGTGGTGCATTCGCTGTGGCAACTGGAGGCCATCGAGCAGGCGGCCTTGCGCAAGCCCCTCACCGTGTGGCTCAAACTGGATTCGGGCATGCACCGCGTCGGCCTGCATCCCAAGGATTACCACGAGGCGTACCAGCGCCTGCTGGCCAGCGGTAAGGTGGCGAAGATCGTGCTGATGAGCCACTTCGCCCGCGCCGATGAGCTCGATTGCGTGCGCAGCAATGAACAAGTAGCGGTGTTCGAGGCGGCGCGCCAGGGTTTGTCGGCTGAGGTCAGCCTGCGTAATTCACCGTCGGTGATGGGCTGGCCGAATGTGCCCAGCGACTGGGTACGCCCCGGCATCATGCTGTACGGCACGACGCCGTTTGGTGAAGACCAGGCCATCGCCGCACGCTTGCAGCCGGTGATGACCCTGGAATCGAAAGTCATCTGCGTGCGCGAATTGCCGGCTGGCGAGCCGGTAGGCTACGGCGCCAAGTTCATCACCCCCAAACCGATGCGGATCGGCGTGGTTGCGATGGGCTATGCCGACGGTTATCCGCGTCACGCCCCCACCGGCACGCCGGTGCTGGTGGCGGGGCAGCGCAGCCAGTTACTGGGCCGCGTATCCATGGACATGCTGTGCATCGACCTCACCGACGTGCCCCAGGCCGGCCTCGGTTCCACCGTGGAGTTGTGGGGCAAGAACATCCTCGCCAGTGACATCGCAGTCGCCGCCGAGACCATCCCTTACCAGATCTTCTGCAACCTGCGCCGCGTGCCAAGGCTCTATTCCGGCGCTTGATCGGCCGTTACGAACGGCGCTGGCGAGGATTTAGGCTCAAGTGTTGTAAATACTGAACGCTGTCGCCATGATAACGCTCAATTACAACAAAGCCTGAATCCTAGGAGGCTCCCGCATTGGACGTCGGCGAACGACTGCAATCCATCCGTAAGCTGAAGGGTCTTTCCCAGCGTGAGCTCGCCAAGCGTGCGGGTGTCACCAACAGCACCATTTCGATGATCGAAAAAAACAGTGTCAGCCCTTCCATCAGTTCCTTGCGCAAGGTGCTGGGCGGCATCCCTATGTCGATGGTCGAGTTCTTTTCCGAGGAAACCCTCGAGGAAATACCGACCCAGATCGTCTATAAAGCCAACGAGCTGATCGACATCTCCGACGGCGCCGTCACCATGAAACTGGTGGGCCGCGCGCATCCGAGCCGGGCGATCACGTTTCTCAACGAAATTTACCCGCCTGGCGCCGATACCGGCGGAGAAATGCTCACCCATGAAGGCGAGGAAACCGGGATTTTGGTGGAAGGTCGCCTGGAGTTGGTGGTCGGTCTTGAAACTTTTGTGCTCGAAGCCGGCGATAGCTACTACTTTGAAAGCACCAAACCCCATCGTTTTCGCAATCCGTTCGATGTGCCGGCGCGACTAATCAGCGCAGCCACACCCGCGAACTTTTGACAGAAGAGGCGTCCTGCCAGCATTGCAGAGACACCCGCAGCCATATTCCGCGAAACTGAATCTCCCTTTGCTTAATAGGGTTGTTTCAGCCAAGCGGGCTAACCGTTATACTTTCGCCGCCTGCGAAACCGTGGCCGCAGGCGTGAATAGCCACCATTGAGGGTGAACGCGTGAACCTAATTATGAAAATGCTGGCTGTACCAGCAACCGTACTGGCCCTATGGGCTGTCAGCGCTCAAGCTGCGACCAATGATGACATTGCCAAGCGCCTGGAGCCTGTTGGCCAAGTGTGTGTGCAGGGGCAGGAGTGCAAAGGGATGGAAGTCGCCGCAACTGCGGGCGGCGGCGGCGGTGCAAAAACGCCGGACGAGATCATCACCAAGCACTGCAGTGCGTGCCACGGAACCGGCCTGCTGGGCGCCCCGAAAATCGGCGACACCGCCGCCTGGAAAGACCGCGCCGACCACCAGGGCGGCCTCGACGGCATCCTGGCCAAGGCGATCACGGGTATCAACGCCATGCCGCCAAAAGGCACCTGTGCTGATTGCTCGGATGCTGATCTGAAGGGCGCAATCAAGAAGATGTCCGGGTTGTAATCCAGCGATCTTCGTCAAAAATGCCGCTTACGAGCGGCTTTTTTGTGCCCTCGATTTATGTTTAGAGGCTGTTCTTTGCAGCAAAGACCCGCCACTCTCTGTCCAACCCCTAATCACGAAATGTTCAGGAGGGTCGGATGGTGCAGTTATGTTCAATCGAGCAAGCCGTTGACGACGTACTTGCGCGCTTGCCGGCGCATATCCACATGGGCTTGCCTCTGGGCCTGGGCAAGCCCAATCTGTTCGTTAATGCGCTGTACCGACGTATCGCCAAGCTGCCGGAGCGGGCGCTGACGATCTACACCGCATTGAGCCTGGGTCGCCCGGCGTTGGGCGATGGCTTGCAGAAGCGCTTCCTGGAGCCGTTTACCGAGCGGGTGTTTGGCGACTATCCCGAGCTGGACTTTCTCGCCGACCTGCATAAAGACAGTCTTCCGAAAAATATCCACATACAGCAATTTTTCCTGCAGCCCGGCAGCCTGCTTCACAGCCAATCAGCGCAGCAGGACTACATCAGCAGTAACTACAGCCATGCCGCGCGCGATATCTACGCCGCTGGCCTGAACCTGGTGGCGCAACTGGTGGCCAGCAGCGCCGAACACCCCGACCGGCTGAGCCTGAGCTGCAACCCCGATATCACCCTCGACCTGCTGCCGATGATCGCCAAGCGCCGCGCCGCCGGGGAAACCGTGCTGATTGTCGGCCAGGTCCACACCGATCTGCCCTACATGCCCGGTGATGCGGAGCTGGGCATGGATGCATTCGACTACCTGCTCGATGAGAAGGACAGCACCACGCTGTTCTCCACGCCGAATATGCCGGTGGGCTTCCAGGACCACTTTATCGGCCTGCATGCCAGCACGCTGGTGCGTGATGGCGGCACCTTGCAGATCGGGATCGGTTCGATGGGCGATGCGCTGACCGCCGCCTTGCTCGCGCGCCAGGCGGATAACGAAGCCTATCGGCTGCTGCTGACCGACCTCGATGTGTACCAGTGGGCGCCGCTGATCAGCCGTGAAGGCGGCGTCGAGCCCTTTGCGCAAGGCCTCTATGGTTGCAGCGAAATGTTCGTCAACGGCCTGCTGGTATTGGCGGATGCCGGGATTGTGCGGCGCAAGGTCTATCCGGATGTGGCGACCCAGGAACAGGCGAATGCCGGTCTGCTCGATGACGCGGCACAGCCCGACGGCATTTCGATCCATGGCGGTTTTTTCGTTGGCCCGCGCAGTTTCTACCAGCGTTTGCAGGACATGCCGCTCGCCAAGCGCCAGGCATTCAACATGACGCGCATCAGTTACATCAACGAGCTGTACGGGCAGGAAGAGCTCAAGCGTTTGCAGCGTCTGGATGCGCGGTTTATCAACAGCGCGATTGTGGTGACCTTGCTCGGCGCCGGGGTTGCCGACCAACTGGAAGGTGGGCACGTGCTCAGTGGCGTGGGCGGGCAGTATAACTTTGTTGCCCAGGGCCACGCGCTGGAGGGCGCGCGCTCGATCCTGATGCTGCGCAGTTGGCGCGAAGCGGGGGGAGAGGTCAGTTCCAATATCGTTTGGGAGTACGGCCATTGCACCATCCCGCGGCACCTGCGGGACATTGTGATCACCGAATACGGAATTGCCGACTTGCGCGGTCAGACCGACGCCAAGGTGATCGAAGCGTTGCTCAACATCACCGACTCCAGGTTCCAGGGCGACTTGATCGAGCAGGCGCAAAAGGCCGGCAAGTTGCCCCAGGATTTCCAGCTGGCCCCGCGCTTTACCGACAATACCCCGGAGCGGCTGCAGAGCCTTCAGGCACGGCATCGCCGATTGTTTCCGGAGTATCCGATGGGCACTGACTTCACGGATGAGGAACGGGATCTGCTGCGGGCGTTGAACTGGCTCAAGAGCAAATTCAAGCTGAGCGAGATTTTCGACTTGGGCAAGGCGGCGCTGGATGCACCGGAGCCGGAGGCGTTTCCCGAGCATCTGAAGCGGATGGGGTTGGATAAGCCTGAAGGTTTGAAGGAGGACGTGTATCAGCGGCTGTTGCTCGCCGGCCTCCAGGCCACCGCGCACTAAAAACCAATACAAAACCAAATGTGGGAGGGGGGCTTGCCCCCGATAGCAGTGGATCAGCCAACACATTTGGTAACTGATACACCGCTATCGGGGGCAAGCCCCCTCCCACATTTTTTACCGCGTTCCGTCAGCGATTACTCGATGAAGGTAACGACACCCCCGCTCAGCGACTTCACCCGCGCCAGCGATTCAACCCGATAACCCTGCGCATCCAGTTCGGCACGCCCACCCTGGAACGACTTCTCGATCACAATCCCCACGCCGGCAACGGTGGCGCCGGCCTGTTTGATGATCGAGATCAGCGCCTGGGATGCTTTGCCGTTGGCCAGGAAGTCATCGATGATCAGCACGCGGTCGCTGCTGGTCAGGTGGCGCGGCGAGATCGCCACGGTGCTTTCGACTTTCTTGGTGAAGGAATACACCGTCGCCGACAGCAGGTTTTCGGTCAGGGTCAGGGACTGTTGCTTACGGGCGAAGATTACCGGCACGCCGAGGTTCAGGCCGGTCATGATCGCCGGGGCAATCCCCGAGGCTTCGATGGTGACGATCTTGGTGATGCCCGCATCCTTGAACAGCGCGGCGAATTCGTCGCCGATCAGTTTCATCAGCGCCGGGTCGATCTGATGGTTCAGAAACGCGTCGACCTTGAGTACCTGATCGGAAAGCACGACGCCTTCTTCGCGAATTTTCTTGTGCAGTGCTTCCACGGAACGCTTCCTCTAATGGCGCGCAGTGCGCCGAAAGTAGATTAAAAAATAGTCAATTCTAGCGCTTTAACATCGCGCGTATATCCGCCAGGGCGGTGTTGCCGCGAACGGCCTTGACCTCGGTCGGGGTGTCGTCATTGCCTTCCCAGGCCAGGTCGTCCGGCGGCAGTTCGTCGAGGAACCGGCTGGGGGCACAATCGATGATTTCGCCGTATTGCTTGCGCTTGGCGGCAAAGGTGAAGGCCAGTGTCTGACGCGCACGGGTAATGCCCACGTAGGCCAGGCGCCGTTCTTCCTCAATGGTGTCGGCTTCGATGCTGGAGCGGTGCGGGAGGATTTCCTCTTCCATGCCCATGATGAACACGTAGGGAAATTCCAGGCCCTTGGACGCATGCAAGGTCATCATCTGTACGCCTTCGGCGCCGTCTTCCTCTTCCTGCTGGCGCTCGAGCATGTCGCGTAGCACCAGCTTGCCGATGGCGTCTTCGACGGTCATTTCGCCGTCTTCGTCTTTTTCCAGGGTGTTCTTCAGCGCTTCGATCAGGAACCAGACGTTGCCCATGCGGTAATCCGCGGCCTTGTCGCTGGAACTGTTGGTGCGTAGCCAGTTTTCATAGTCGATGTCCATGACCATGCTGCGCAGGGCGCTGATCGGGTCTTCGCCGGCACACTGCTCGCGCACTTTGTCCATGAAGCGCTTGAAGCGCGACAGGCGATCGGTGAAGCGCGTGTCCAGGTGTTCGCCCAGGCCGATTTCGTCGGTGGCGGCGTACATCGAGATCTTGCGTTCGGTGGCGTAGTTGCCGAGTTTCTCAAGCGTCGTCGAACCGATTTCCCTGCGTGGGACGTTGATCACCCGCAGGAAGGCGTTGTCATCATCCGGGTTCACGATCAGCCGGAAGTAGGCCATCAGGTCTTTCACTTCCTGGCGTCCGAAAAAGCTGTTGCCGCCCGACAGACGATACGGAATCTGGTGGTGCTGCAGCTTCAGCTCGATCAACTTGGCCTGGTAGTTACCGCGATACAGGATCGCAAAGTCGCTGTAGGGTCGGTCGGTGCGCAGGTGCAGGGTCAGCAGTTCGACGGCCACGCGCTCGGCTTCGGCGTCTTCGTTGCGGCAGCGGATCACGCGGATCTCATCGCCGTGGCCCATCTCGCTCCACAGTTGTTTTTCAAACTCGTGGGGGTTGTTCGAGATCAGTACGTTGGCGCAGCGCAGGATACGGCTGGTAGAGCGGTAGTTCTGCTCCAGCATCACCACTTTCAGGGACGGGTAGTCGACCTTGAGCAGCATCAGGTTTTCCGGGCGGGCGCCGCGCCAGGCGTAGATCGACTGGTCGTCGTCGCCCACCACGGTGAACTGGTTGCGCTTGCCGATCAGCAACTTCACCAGCAGGTACTGGCTGGCGTTGGTGTCCTGGTATTCGTCCACCAGCAGGTAGCGCACCTTGTTCTGCCACTTTTCGAGGATGTCGGCGTGTTCCTGGAACAGCTTGACCGGCTGCAGGATCAGGTCGTCGAAGTCGACCGCGTTGAACGCCTTGAGCGTGCGCTGGTAGTGGGTGTAGACGATGGCGGCGGTCTGTTCCTTGGGGTTGCGCGCGTTTTCCAGGGCTTCGGGCGGCAGGACCAGGTCGTTTTTCCAGGCGCCGATCATGTTCTTGATCTCGTCGACGCCATCGTCGCCCGCGTATTCCTTCTGCATGATGTCGGTCATCAGGGCTTTGACGTCGGTCTCGTCGAAGATCGAGAAACCCGGCTTGTAGCCCAGCCGCGCATGCTCCTTGCGGATGATGTTCAGCCCCAGGTTGTGGAAGGTACACACGGTGAGGCCACGGCCTTCGCCACCCTTGAGCAGGGTGCCGACACGCTCTTTCATTTCCCGCGCCGCCTTGTTGGTAAAGGTCATGGCGACGATGTACTGGGCGCGGATGCCGCAGTTCTGGATCAGGTGCGCGATCTTGCGGGTGATCACGCTGGTCTTGCCGGAGCCAGCACCGGCGAGCACCAATAGAGGGCCGCCGACGTAGTTCACGGCTTCTTGCTGCCGGGGATTGAGTCGGGACATACAGAGTTCAGGGAGTCATTGTTCAAAAGGGCGGGCATTTTAACAGGCTGGCAAGATTCTGCTGCCTTGGATCGACGGTGTGACGTACCACTCGATCTAAATTTGCCGCTTTTGCTACTTTGCCGCAGGATGTGCGGGTATTTGCGACTATTGTGCGCATTGTTTGTATTTGATAAACATTATCATTGGTGGTTACTAGGCCGCACGTCATAATGCCCGCCGCCAACGAAATCTTGCAGAGTCTAGGGAGCTAGCTTGTCTACGCCTGTCGAACCCTTGCGTTTGCTGCTGCTGGCCGATGCGCCTGAGTGGGCAGCATTGTTGCGCGAGTGCCTGGCGCCGATGGGCGATGGGGCGGTGCTGATCAGTGCGCCCAACTGGGACTCGGTGAGTCGTCTGTTCGAGGACGACCACAGCGCCGTGCTGTTGACCACGCCCAACCTGCAACCCGGCCCGGGGCGGTGCAGCTTGCCGTGCGTGTTGTTGCTGGAACTGGAGCCACTGGTGGCGCCCCTGGGGGTCAGTGACTGGCTGGTCCGTCATGCCATGGACACCGCCACCCTGCGCCGCTGCCTGCGCCATGTGCGCGAGCGCGGCGTGTTGGAAAATACCCTGCAGCGCCTGGCCGAACAAGACCCGCTGACCGGCATCGCCAACCGCCAGGGCTTCCAGACCCTGCTGGCTGCGCGCCTGGCCGACAACGAAGGTCGCGGCCTGGCCCTGGGTCACCTGGACCTCGACAACTTCCGCCACGCCAACGATGCCCTCGGCCACCAGGCCGGCGACCGGTTGATCCTGCAAGTGGTCTCGCGGCTCAAGAGCCAGCTCGAAGCCGGCGACCAGTTGGCACGCCTGGGCAGCGATGAGTTTGCCTTGCTGATCGACACCCGCCGCGCACCCCAGCGTGCCGAATGGATGGCCGAGCGCATCACCGAAGCCATGGCTGAACCGTATTGGGTGGATGGCGAAAGCCTGCTGATCGGTTGCAGCCTGGGCGTCGCGCATGCCCGCGCGCGTGCCGGCGCCGACCCGCTGATGTGGCATGCCCATATCGCCATGCAGCAAGCCAAGAGCACCCAGGGCTGCACCTTTCATATCTTCAACGAACGCATCAACCGCAACGCCCGCAGCCTGGCCGACCTGGAAAGTGAATTGCGCCGAGCGCTGCGGCGCGACGAACTGGAACTGCATTACCAACCCCGCCTCGACCTGGACGACGGCCATATCGTCGGCCTCGAAGCGCTGGTGCGCTGGCGTCATGGCGAGCGCGGCCTGTTGCCGCCCAGCGAATTCGTGCCCCTGGCCGAACAGAGTGGGTTGATTGTTCCGCTGGGTTACTGGGTGATTTCCCGGGCCCTGCGCGACATGCAGGACCTGCGCGAACGCGGCCTGCCGCCGCTGCATATGGCGGTCAACCTGTCGTTTCGCCAGTTCCAGGACAGCCAATTGCTTTCGACCCTCAGCCGGCTGATTACCGAGCGCGGGGTGGATGCGCAATGGCTGGAATTCGAGCTGACCGAAACCGCCGTGATGCGCCGCAGTGATCTGGTCAAGCAGACCATGGACGCCCTCGGTCGCCTCGGTGTGCGCTTTTCCCTCGACGACTTCGGCACTGGTTTCTCATCGTTCGTACACCTCAACAGCCTGCCGATTGCCTTGTTGAAAATCGACAAGAGTTTTGTCGGCGGCATGGAAGAGCGCGAAGAAAACCGCAAGCTGGTTCACGCCATGATCAACCTGGCCCACAACCTGAATCTGGAAGTGGTGGCCGAAGGCGTAGAAACCGCAGAACAGTTGGCGCTGTTGCGTTTGTTTGGTTGCGACCAGGCCCAGGGGTACCTGATCAGCAAACCGCTGCCGTTGCCGGAGCTGGTGGATTACCTGACGTTTGGCAAGGACCAGCAGGCTTTATTGGGCTAGCTCATCCTCTATTTGCCAACCCGCTCCCACATTTCAACCGCGCAAGACTTCTAGTCGGTCTGCGCGGCATGGAATGAGCGTTGAGCGTCTGGCTCGTGCCGAATCATGCGCTTGATCTTCGCCTCGAACGCCCAGGTCAAGCTCACCGCCGCACAGGCCAGGCCCAGCGCCAGGCCCAGCGCCAGGCCCCACCACACGCCGGTCGGTCCCCAGCCCAGGGTGAAGGCCATTATCCAGGCCGCCGGCGCGCCGATCAGCCAATAGCAACCCAGGCCCACCAGAAAGGTGGTCTTGGCGTCCTTGAGCCCACGGATGCAGCCCATCGCGATGGTTTGCACGCCGTCGAACAGTTCGAACCAGGCCGCCACGGCCAGCAGGCTGACGGCGAGCACGATTACCTCGTGGAATGCCGGGTCGTTATGGTCGAGGAATAGCCCGATCAGCGGATCGGAATACAGCCACAGCACCGCGGCAAATCCCAGCATCACCGCCGCGCCAAAGCCGATGCCGACACGCCCGGCCATGCGCGCCTGCAGCAGTTGCCCGGCGCCATAGTGCTGGCCGATGCGCATGGTCACCGCGTAGGACATCCCCGCCGGCACCATGAACGCCACCGAGACGATTTGCAGCGCGATCTGGTGCGCCGCCAATTGCGTACTGCCCATGGTGCCCATGCACAGCGCTGCAAAGGCAAACAACCCGACTTCTACCGCGTAGGTGCCGCCAATCGGCAGGCCCAGGCGCCATAACTCGCGCAAGTACTGGGTGTTCAGACGCAACAGGCCTGCGCTCAGCGGGTAGGCCGAGTACGCGCGGTTGCTGCGGATGTACCCCATCAGCGCCAGCGCCATGCCATTGGCGACGATGGCCGTGACCAGGCCGATGCCCATCAAGCCGAGTTTCGGCAGACCGAACATGCCCTCGATCAACGCGTGGTTGAGCAGGTAGTTGACCAGCGTGCCGCCGAGGCTGATCACCATCACCGGTGTGGCCTTGCCGATGGCGCTGGTGAAGCCGCGCAAGGCCATGAAACTCAGGTAACCGGGCAGGGCGAACGGCAGGATGGTCAGGAATTGCCCCGCCGCGTCCACGTTGGTCTCGGTCTGGCCGAACATCAGCAGCACCGGCTTGAGGTTCCACAGCAGCACCGCCGCCGCCAGGGCCATCAGCCAGGCGAGCCACAGCCCGGCCTGGGTCAGGCGGGTGGCGCCGTCGATATCGCCCGCGCCGTGGCGGATGGCGACCAGGGTGCCCACGGCGGCAATCACGCCGATGCAGAAAATCGCCACGAACGAGTAGCTCGCCGCGCCCAGGCCACCGCCGGCCAGGGCCTCGGGGCTCAGGCGGGCCATCATCAGGGTGTCGGTCAGCACCATCAGCATGTGCGCCAACTGTGAGGCAATCAGCGGCCCCGCCAGCCGCAGAATGGCCCAGAGTTCGGTACGTGCTGGATGTTGGATGATCATCACGCTCAAATGCTCGGAAGATTCGGAAAGGGCTGATTCTCGGCGCTCTCAGCCCATTGCACAAAGGGATAAAAGCGATTGCTCGCATGATTAAAACTCATGCTTGATTGATTCTGGTAGGGTTTCGACATTGTGCTGTCGGAGCTTTCCTTATGTCTCGTCGCCTTCCTCCGCTTTATGCCCTGCGGGCCTTTGAAGCCGCTTCCCGGCACAACTCTTTCACCCGCGCGGCGCAGGAGCTGTCCATCACCCAAAGTGCGGTGAGCCGGCATATCCGCACCCTCGAAGAGCATTTCGCCTGCCGCCTGTTCCAGCGCAGCGGCCGCAACCTGCAGCTCACCGAGGCCGCGCGCCTGCTGTTGCCTGGGGTGCGTGAGGGCTTTGCCGCGCTGGAGCGGGCCTGCCATACCCTCAACGCCGAAGATGACATTTTGCGCATGAAGGCCCCCTCGACTCTGACCATGCGCTGGCTGTTGGCGCGGCTCAGTCGTTTCCGGCATTTGCAGCCGGGCAACGAAGTGCAGCTCACCAGCGCGTGGATGAGCGTGGATGAAGTCGACTTCAACCAAGAGCCTTTCGACTGCGCAGTGCTGTTGAGCAACGGGCACTTTCCGGCGGATTGGGACGCCAGTTACCTGTTCCCGGAACTGTTGATTCCAGTCGGTGCGCCCAACTTGTTGAGCGATGGCCCGTGGGACGTCAATCGCCTGGCCAGCGCCGAGTTGCTGCACCCCACGCCCGATCGGCGCGACTGGCGTAACTGGTTGGAGCGCATGGGGCTGTCTGCCCAGGTGTCGCTCAAGGGCGGGCAGGTGTTCGATACCCTGGAATTGGGCATGATCGCGGCCGCGCGGGGTTATGGCGTGTCCATGGGCGATCTGCTGATGGTCGCCGAAGACGTGGCTCAAGGGCGCCTGAGCCTGCCGTGGCCAACCGCCGTGGCCAGCGGGGAAAATTATTACCTGGTGTGGCCGAAAACCCGCCCGGGCGGCGAGCGCCTGCGCCGGCTGGCGGAGTTTCTGCAAGGCGAAGTGCAGGCCATGGTCTTGCCCGTCGTCGAACGTCTCGATTGAAGCGCTTCAGCGCGAGTTTGCAATCGTTTGCGTGATACCCCTGCGATTCGCTCAAGTATTGCTATCGTCCGCCGAAGTAGGGATGTTGGAACTATCGTGCACCAACGAATCTCACTAGAAAATTTGCCGAGCAACGCTATGAGATCAGGATGATCCAGGCCTCGGCCAGGAGCTGTCATGTCTCAACCTCGTGCTCGGATCGCCTCCCAGTTAGGCCTCGCGTTAGCCGTGATTCTGGCTGTCGTTATCAGCGGCAGTACGGTTTTTGCCTTGCGTTCCCTCGACTCCGCCAACCTCGATACCCGGGAAGAACACCTGGCCAGCGAGGCGCGCCTGCTGGCCGACCAACTCAGTACGTTCCACGGCACCTTGCGCGAGAGCACCCAGCGTTTGAGCGGGCTGTTTGAAAAGCGCTTCAGCGCCGGTTTGAGTGTGCAGGCGGATCAGCCGGTCGCCGTGGCCGGTGTGCAAACCCCGAGCCTGTACCTGGGCAAGGTGCTGCTGAACAACAACTTCGATGGCGTCGACGAATTCAAGCAGATGTCCGGCGGCGTGGCCACGGTGTTCGTGCGCAGCGGCGATGACTTTATCCGTATCAGCACCTCCTTGACCAAGCAGGACGGCAGCCGTGCCATCGGCACGGTGCTGGATCGCCAGGGGCCGGCCTACTCGCGGGTGGTCGGCGGGCAGACGTACATCGGCCGCGCCGTGCTGTTCGATCGCTCCTACATGACCCAGTACAGCCCGGTGCGCGACGCCAGCGGCAAGGTCATCGCGGTGCTGTTCATCGGTTTTGACTACACCGATGCGCAGAACGCCCAGTTCGCCAACCTCAAGCGCTTCCGCATCGGCCAGACCGGTTCGCTGGCGCTGCTCGATGAGCAGAAACACTGGCTGGTGCCGCCGGCCGGGGTGCAGGCGCCGGACCAGGCTGTTGCGGTGATGCTGGACCTGGCCAAGGCCCCCGGCAAGGGCCGCTTCTGGAGCGACAAGCACGAAGATTTCTACAGCGTCTCGGTGCCGTTTGACGGCGGCCCCTGGGCGGTAGTGGCGAGCATGCCGAAAGCCGAGATCCGCGCGGTCACGTGGTCGGTGGGCACTCGCCTGGTGATCGGCAGCCTGCTGGCGATGCTGCTGGCGGTGGGCGCGACGGTGTGGTTGTTGCGCAGCAAACTGGCGCCGTTGAGCGACCTGGTACGCCAGGCCGAAGCCTTGGGCGCCGGTGATTTGAGCGCGCGCTTGAACGTGTCCAGCCATGACGAGATCGGCCAACTGGCGCGCAGCTTCAACCAGATGGGAGAAGCGTTGTCGACCATGGTGTCGCATATCCGCAAGGCCTCCGAGGAAGTCAACGGCCGCGCCCAGGCGTTGTCCGGCTTGTCCGGCGGTGCCTATGAGGGCATGGAGCAGCAGTCTGGCGAGATCACCAGCATGGCTGGCGCGGTGGAAGAATTCAGCGCCACCTCGCTGAACATCGCCGACAACATGGGCAACACCGAACGCCTGGCCCAGGAAAACGCCCAGCAGACGCGCATCGGCCGCAACTCGATGGATCAGGCCTCGTCGTCCCTGGAACACATCGCCACCGCCCTGAACAGCACGGCCACGGTGATCAACACCTTGGGCCAGCGCTCCCAGGAAATCGGCGGGATCGTCGGCGTGATCACCGCGATCGCCGAACAGACCAACCTGCTGGCGCTCAACGCCGCCATCGAAGCCGCCCGCGCTGGCGAGCAAGGCCGTGGGTTTGCCGTGGTCGCCGACGAAGTGCGCAACCTGGCCTCGCGCACCCGCCAGGCCACCGATGAAATTTCCGGGATGATCCAAAGCATCCAGCAGGAAACCGGTAACGCCATCAGCACCATGGAACAGGGCAATGCGCTGATGCAGGAAGGCCTGTCACGCAACGCCGACGTGGCGTCGGCCCTGGCACGCATCGACGAGCAAAGCCGCTCGGCCGGGCAGCAATTCGCCGCGATCACCACCGCCACCCAGGAGCAGAGCAGCACGGCGACGTTGCTGAGCAGCAACCTGCAGAGCATTGCGCTGGCCAACAGCGAGCAACGCGAAGTGGTGTCGAACCTGGCGATTACCGCCAAGGAGCTGGAGACGCTGGCGGCGAGCTTGCGCCAAGAGGTCGATCGGTTTCGTTGAAGGCGCGCCTGGAGCGGCTAGCGCGCCTTGAGCGCGTTAGCCAGGCGCAGCATGGCGGTTTCGATTTCATGGGCGGTCAAGGACGAATAGCCCAATAGCCATCCCTGTTGCGTGGCGGCACCGGCATACAGCCGGCTGAGGCCGGCCAGTTGCACGCCCGCGTTGGCGGCCTGGCGGATGGTTTTTTCTTCCGACCAACCCTCATGCAGCACGCAAGGGATTTGCAGCCCGCCCTGGGGCCGGCATGCCGTGACGACATCGCCCAGGTGCTTGCCGATGGCGTCGAGCATGATGGCTTGGCGCCCGGCGTAGAGTTTGCGCATCGCACGGACATGGGCGTTGTAATGACCGTCCTCCATAAAGCGCGCCAGCGTCAGTTGCAGGATTTGCGGGGTGTGGCCGTCCATCATGCTGCGCGCATAGGTGAAGGCCTTGACCAGTTCAGGGGGCAGCACCATGTAGCCCATGCGCAGGCCGGGGAACAGGGTCTTGCTGAAGGTGCCGAGGTATAGCGTGCGCTGATACTTGTCCAGGCCCTGCACACAGGCCGTGGGTTTGCCGGCGTAGTGAAACTCGCTGTCGTAGTCATCTTCGATGACCCATTTGCCTTTTTCCGCAGCCCAGTTGATCAACTCAAGACGCCGTTCCAGGGTCAGCGTGGCGCCGGTCGGGTATTGATGCGAGGGCGTGACATACACGCACGTGGCGCCGCTGCGGTCGGCGTGCAGCAGGTCGGTGCGGATGCCCGACTCATCGACATCGATCGGCACGACCTTGGCCTCGGCGGTTTCGAAGGCCTTCCGGGCGCCGTAGTAGCCCGGGTTCTCCAGCAGGATCGGTTTGCCGACGTCCACCAGCAACTGCGCGCACAGAAACAGCGCCTGGCGCGTACTGCTCAGCACCAGGACCTGGTCGGGCGAGCACTTGGCTCCACGCTCAAGGTTCAAATAGGTGGCGATGGCTTTGCGTAACGACTCGGCCCCTTGCGGGTCGCCGTGCAACAGCACGCTGCTGCGATAGTCCTTCATCACCTGGCGCTGCAGGCGCTCCCAGACCTCGGTCGGGAACGAGCGGGTTTCGGGCAGGCCCGTGGCAAATGCCTTGATCACCTGTTGGTCGGCCACGCCGCCGCTGTCGAGGATCATCCGCCCGCGCTGGCTCAAGCCGGCACCGGGAGCCGCCTGGCTGGTTTTGACGGCCTGCGCCTTGATGCGGCGGCGCGAGGTACCGCGCAATTCGGTGCCGATGGCCTCGCACACGTAACTGCCGGAACCTTCGCGGCGCACGATAAAACCATCGCGCTGCAACTGCACGTAGGCGTTCTCCACCGTATCGCGCGCGATCCCCAACGACTTGGCCAACACCCGCGTCGCCGGCAGCTTCAGACCGGGTGCCAGCGCGCCGTCGAGGATCAAGGCGCGCAGGGCTCGTTGAATGCGCTGGTGCAGGCCCAACCGCTGGAATTGCGCATCGTTGAGGCGCATTTGCAGGGTTTCCAGCTCGAAGGTTTTCGCCATGCGGTCTGCCTTGTCTTGAAGAATTGGCTGGTATTGGCAGGCCAGTCTATCCGTAGACTTCGACCTGCGCCACGGCCTTCACGCCGGCCAATGGCCCATCACGCGATGGCTCAACCCCTCGCCTGGCAAGGAGCTAAGTATCTATGTCTTCGTCAATATCGCCGTCGTCGCTGCGCCTGCGCGACCTGTTCCACCCCATCGTGGCCGGGCTGATTTCGGTCATCGTCAATTATGGCGGCACGTTCATTCTGGTGTTCCAGGCGGCCAAGGTGGCTGGGCTGAGTCCCGAGCTGACCGCTTCGTGGGTCTGGTCGGTGTCGATCGGTGTGGGGGTGACCGGGCTGTTTCTGAGTTGGGTGAGCCGTGAGCCGATCATCACCGCCTGGTCGACGCCCGCTGCGGCGTTTCTGGTGGTCGCGCTGTCTGCCACGCCTTACGCCGAGGCGGTCGGCGCGTACATCGTTTCAGCCGTGGCGTTTGTGCTGCTGGGGCTGTCCGGCTGTTTCGAAAAAGTCATCCGGCTGATTCCGCCGGGCATCGCGGCGGCCATGCTGGCGGGAATTCTGCTGCAGTTCGGTATCGGCGCGTTTGGTGGCATGAGCCTCGACCCTGTGTTGGTTGGGTTGCTGATCGCCGCTTACGTCGGGCTCAAGCGCTTTACTGCGCGCTACGCCGTGGTCGGGATTCTGCTGCTGGGCTTGGGATTCCTGCTGGTGCAGGGGCGGGTGGACCTGTCGGGCCTGTCCCTGCAACTGGCGACGCCGGTATTCACCCGGCCCGAGTTTTCGCTCAATGCGTTGCTCAGTGTGGCGCTGCCGCTGTTTCTGATCACGCTAACGGGCCAGTACATGCCGGGCATGCTGGTGTTGCGCAATGATGGTTTCAAGACCAGCGCCAACCCGATCCTGACAGTGACCGGGCTGGGTTCGCTGTTGATGGCGCCGTTCGGCTCGCACGCGTTCAACGTCGCGGCGATCACGGCGGCCATCTGCACGGGCAAGGAAGCCTCGGAGGACCCGTCCAAGCGCTGGGTCGCCGGGGTTGCCGCTGGGGTGTTCTACATCCTCGTCGGGGTGTTCGGGGTGACGCTGGCCGCCGTATTCATGGCGTTCCCGCCGGCGTTCATCACCACGCTGGCCGGCTTGGCCTTGCTGGGCACCATCGGCGCCAGTCTGGCCAACGCGATGGCGGACGTCAGGTCGCGTGAAGCCGCGCTGATCACCTTTCTGGCGTGCGCCGCCAACATCACCCTGTTGGGCATCGGTGGCGCGTTTTGGGGGTTGTTGATCGGATTGGCCGCGTATGCGCTGCTCAACGGCCGCTTGCCACGTCGTCGTGCAGCGGTTTCCGAGGCGGTGGCGGTGGCCAAGGAAGCGGCCCAATGATGCGCGCCGAAGCGCAAGCCCTCGCCACCCTGCATGCGCGTCACGGGCGTTACCCGCAGGCCACCAGCGTGGAGGATTTTCGGCGCAATCTGGCGGCCGTACAGCAACGTATCGCCAGTGCCTGTGCGCGGGTCGGGCGCGACCCGGCGAGCGTGCGCTTGTTGCCGGTGAGCAAAACCTTTGACGAGGCGCACCTGCGCCTGGCGTATGCGGCGGGCTGTCGGCTGCTGGGTGAGAACAAGGTGCAGGAAGCCCAGCGCAAATGGCAGGCCATGGGCGACCTGGCCGATCTGCAGTGGTCGGTGATCGGCCACCTGCAAACCAACAAAGCCAAGCAGGTCGCGCGTTTTGCCAGTGAGTTCCAGGCGCTGGACAGCCTGCGAGTGGCCGAGGCGCTGGATCGTCGCCTGCAGATCGAAGGGCGCCAACTGGATGTGTTCGTGCAGGTGAATACCTCCGGGGAAGCCAGCAAATACGGCCTGGAGCCGCACGCCGTCGCGGACTTTCTGCAGGCCCTGCCGGCATTCCCGGCCTTGCGCGTTCGCGGGCTGATGACGCTGGCGTTGTTCTCGGCCGACGTGGCCCGCGTGCGCCCGTGCTTTGTGCGGCTGCGCGAACTGCGCGAGCGCCTGCGCGATCACGCCCCGGCGGGCGTCAGCCTGGAGGAGTTGTCGATGGGCATGTCCGGGGATTTCGAGATCGCCATCGAGGAAGGCGCGACCGTTGTCCGCGTCGGCCAGGCCATCTTCGGCGCCCGCGCCATGCCGGATGACTACTACTGGCCGAGCGCCGATCAACCGTCAACGACCTGACTTTTTCAGCAAGGACCTGTTCATCATGTACGACTCAACATTGACACTTGAAAGCTTCGACCCGCAGTTGTGTGAGGCGATTCATAACGAGGAGCGCCGTCAGGAAGACCATGTCGAACTGATCGCTTCCGAAAACTACGCCAGCCCGCTGGTCATGAGCCTCCAGAGCACGGTATTGACCAACAAATACGCCGAGGGTTATCCCGGCAAGCGCTACTACAGCGGCTGCGAATACGTCGATGTGGCCGAACGCCTGGCCATCGAACGGGTCAAGGCCCTGTTCGACTGCGATTACGCCAACGTGCAGCCCCATGCGGGCGCCCAGGCAAACGCCGCGGTGTTCCTGGCCTTGATCAACCCCGGCGATACGGTGATGGGCATGAACCTGGCCCAGGGCGGTCACCTGACCCACGGCAATCCCTCTAACTTTTCGGGCCGGCATTACCACATCGTGCCTTATGGGCTTGATCCGCAGACGGGCTTGCTCGACTACGACGAGATGGAGCGCATCGCTGTGGAAACGCGGCCGAAGATGCTGATCGGCGGGTTCTCTGCCTACTCGCGGTACAAAGACTGGGCGCGCATGCGGGTGATTGCCGACAAGGTCGGTGCGATTTTCTGGGTCGACATGGCTCACATCGCCGGGCTGGTCGCGGCTGGCGAATACCCGGACCCGTTGCCGCACGCCCATGTGGTCACCAGCACCACGCACAAAACCTTGCGTGGCCCGCGAGGCGGGTTGATTTTGTCCAAGGGCCAGGACGCAGCGTTTTACAAAAAGCTCGATTCGGCGGTATTTCCGGGTGTTCAGGGCGGGCCGTTGATGCATCAGATTGCCGCCAAGGCGGTGGCCTTCAAGGAAGCCTTGAGGCCCGAGTTCAAAACCTACCAGGCCCAGGTCGTGGTCAATGCCCGGGCCATGGCGGCCGTGTTGCAGCGGCGCGGTTACAGGATTGTCTCGGGTGGCACCGATAACCACATGATGCTGATCGACCTGTCCGACCGGCCCTACACCGGCAAAGACGCCGATGCGGCCCTGAGCAACGCCGGCATCACCGCCAACAAGAATTCGGTGCCCAACGATCCGCGCTCCCCCTTTGTCACCTCGGGGCTGCGCATCGGCACGCCCGCCGTCACGACCCGCGGTTTCGGCGTGTTCGAGTGCGAGCAACTGGCCGCTTGGCTGTGCGATGTACTCGACGCTCTGGAGCGCGGGGAGAGCGAGAGCGTTGCACATCAGGTGCGTGAACAGGTGATTGCGCTGTGCCGCCGGTACCCGGTTTATCGCTGATTTTTTATGTCTAAGCGTTTGCGCAGTCGACTTGGCTGGAGGCCGAGGGCCGGTATTGCAGGGCTTCGGCAATGTGGGGGCGGCAGATAGTGTCGGCGCGTTCCAGATCCGCCAGAGTGCGGGCGACCTTGAGCAGGCGGTGGGCTGCTCGAAGGGACAGGGTCAGGCGCTCGCAGGCGCTTTCCAGCCAGGCTTCGTCCGGCTTGGACAGCGCACAATGCTGGCGCAACCCCGGTAGATCCAGGAACGCATTGGCGCAGCCCTGGCGCTGATGCTGGCGTTCCCGTGCCTGGGCAACCAGCGCCGAGGCGGTGGACGTGTTGTCGCCGGGCTGCGGGGCCGGGTTCAGTGCGGTGATTTCGCGGGCGACGGTCAGGTGCAGGTCGATCCGGTCCAGCAGCGGCCCGGAGAGTTTGTTGCGGTAGCGCTGGATCTGCTCCGGCGTACAGCGACAGCGCGCGCTGGGGTCGCCCATGTAACCGCAAGGGCAGGGGTTCATCGCGGCGACCAGTTGAAAGCGCGCCGGGAAACTCACGCGGTCGCGGGCGCGGGAGATCACGATATGCCCCGACTCCAGTGGCTCGCGCAGTACCTCCAGCACCTTGCGATCAAATTCCGGCAACTCATCCAGGAACAGCACCCCGTGGTGGGCCAGGGTGATTTCCCCCGGTTGCGGCTTCGACCCGCCTGTAATTTCTGCCGGTAAATGCAAAAATCGCTAGAGTTTCTGGCGGAAGATGCGAATGAACAAGCTCAAATCTGAAATACCAGTGCGTGACATAGGTATTAGTAGGCGCAGCGTCACTGGGTCAGTTCCCTCTCTTGGCAAATATGAGTCGACGTTGGAGAGGGATCTGATGGAGATCCTGCGATTCGACCCTCGTGTTGATGGCTTTACTGCTCAGCCTCTTACGATTACGTTTTTGGATGAGAAAGGTGGCAAGCGTAGCTATACACCCGACGGATTGATTCACTTCAAGGAATCGTCTTATCGTCCGGTGCCAGTGTTGTATGAAGTGAAATTTCGTGAGGATTTCCGAAAAAACTGGAAGCTATTGATCCCAAAGTTCCGAGCGGCCAAAAGTTATTGCTTGGATAAAGGATGGCGTTTCGAAGTTTTCACGGAGCGTGAAATCCGTACACCGTATTTGGATAACGTGAAGTTTCTATGGCCTTACCGAGAGCGAGTACCCACTTGTGAGGTGAGTAGCGCGATTCTTCAAATGTTATGGGATCTGGATGAGGCCGACCCCGATTTGCTTTTGTGTGCTCTCTGTCATGACTCCAACAATCGTGCTCGCATGATCCCTTCCCTCTGGCACATGGTTGCTGTCGGAATTATTGGATGCGATTTAAATGCGCCTCTGACTATGCGCACACGCATTTGGGCAGAACAGGATAGTTAACATGAAAACTATACGTCCGGGCCAGTTGGTCTACTGGCGCAATCAGCCTGCTATCGTCCTTGAGCTAAAAGGTTTCTCGGATGCAATCCTACGCACTGTCGATGATGCCAAAACTGAGATTGCTCACACCTCAGATCTGACGACCGCCCCGACTTCAGCTGAATCTCCCCAGAGCCTTCATTTGATGGCGAAGGACAAGGAGTGGGATAAAGCAGTCGAGCGCTATGAGCTTATCCGTCCTTTACTCATGCTGTCTGGACGGGAAACGGAGGATGTGAAGCGTGTAGCGGAAGCTGCAGGCAAAAGCTTGACGACTATTTATCGCTGGTTGAGTCGGTTTGAAGAAACTGGCCTGGTGTCTTCATTGCTTCGTACCTCTCGTTCTGACAAAGGTGGGCAGCGACTCAGCGAAGAAATTGAGCAGATCATTGCTCTACAGATTCAGAGTTACTATTTGAAGCAGGAGAGACCATCGGTTCTCAAGCTTTATCGACGTATTAAGCAGGAGTGCCAGGATGTAGATCTTGAGCCACCGCACAAAAACACCGTTTATTCCCGCGCGCGTGAGATCGAACAGCGAGAGCTGCTGCGTAAGCGATTCAGCCCAAAGTTAGCGAGGGAAAAATTTGAGCCTTTGCGGGGCAGGTTTCCCGGCGCCGACTATCCCAATGCAGTGGTACAGATAGACCATACAAAAGTCGATGTGATAGTTGTTGATGAAAAGCATAGACTTCCAATTGGTCGCCCGTATCTGACGCTTGCAATTGATGTAACTACCAAAATGGTTACGGGTTTTAGAATGACACTAGATCCGCCAGGTGCTATGTCAGCGGGTCTATGTATCGCTCATGCGGTAGTGCGCAAAGAGCACTGGCTTGCTAAGCGCGATATTCCTGCTGAATGGCCAATATATGGCAAAATGAATAAAATACACCTCGATAATGCCAAGGAGTTTCGAGGTAGTATGTTAACGCGCGCATGCCAGCAGCATGGCATCATTCTTGAGTATCGGCCAAAGGGGCAGCCTAACTACGGGCCTCATATTGAGAGAGCATTTCGTACTTTTATGGGCGAGTGCCAAAGTTTGCCAGGTACAACGTTTTCGAATGTTCAGGCTAAAGTTGATTATGATTCCGAAGGTCGCGCATGCATGACATTGAGCGAGCTTGAACAGTGGTTTACAGTATTTATTGTGTACTGCTATCACCATCGAGCTCACAAAGGAATTAACGATTTACCTCCAATAAAACTTTATCACCAGTACGTACATGGTACGGCTACTCAACCAGGTATTGGCTTGATGGCGCCAATCGAAGATGAAGAGAGTTTTCGGTTGGATTTTACTCCATATGTGGAGCGTACAGTGCAGCGGCAAGGAGTAGTTATTGACAATATTCATTATTACGCGCCTATTTTACGTCGCTGGGTTGCAGCTATAGAGCCAGTTGGAAACAGTGCCCGAAAGTTTATTTTCGCCCGTGATCCTCGTGATATTAGTGTTGTGTATTTTTTAGATCCAGAAAGTCAAACGTATAGTCCGGTACCTTATTTCAATAGCTCCCGCCCAGCTATAAGTCTATGGGAGCTGAGAGCGGCATTAAAGAGTTTGCGAGATGATCCCGTCAATCACGTCGATGAAGAAATGATTTTCCAAGGCGTTCGAAAAATGCGGGAGATCGAAGAAGCTGCGATAGAAAAGACCCGACTTGCTAAACAGCAGCGAGCTACTGAAAAAAGGAAACGCCGAATGGCCGAGCGGCGCATTGGTTGGGGAAGTGTGCATGCCATAGCTCCACGAGCCCCAGCGGAGGCTCCGATCGACTTTGATCTGGACGACGATATTCAACCGTTCAACGATATTCAGCTGAGCTAGGAGCACAACCGTGCGAGACTTTAGTCATCTTCACCCAGGAACCATTGAGAATATTGATTTAGAGCCTGGCGCACGTATCCAATGGTTAAAAAAGCCACGCTGGATCGGTTACCCGCGGGCGCAGGAACTAATGGGAAAATTAGAAGACCTAGTGTGCCATCCTCGAGAGGCACGGATGCCGAATATGCTATTAATCGGCAATACAAATAATGGGAAAACAAGACTGATTCGTAGCTTCGCCGAGCGACATCTTGCAGAAGAAAATCCGTATGGGGAACACATTATTGCACCAGTGCTGTATATCCAAGCTCCTCCAGCGCCAAGTGAGGCGGGATTCTATTCAGAAATACTTAGTACGTTATATGAAAAGGTGCCCGCATCATCTACAGACGCTAAGCGGGCCAGAGCTATTCAAGTTTTGAAAGGTATCCAGCTCAAGGTTTTAATTATAGATGAGTTGCATAATATCCTAGCTGGTGCATCTGTAAGGCAACAGCAATTTTTGAATATGATAAAATATCTTGGTAATGAGTTGCAAATATCAATTGTGGGGTGTGGAACTGGTGATCTTTTACGTGCAGTTAGCATTGATCCGCAGATACAAAATCGCTTTACTCCAGAGATTTTGCCAAAATGGCAGATGAATAAAGAGTTTCGACAGCTTTTAATGTCATTCGAACGCGTTCTGCCGCTGAAAAAGCGATCAATTTTACATGAGCCTTTACTGGCGGGAAAGATTTTAGCAATGTGCGAAGGAACAATAGGTGAGCTTTCTACACTTTTGAACTTGGCAGCTACACATTCTATTCGGCAGGGTTGTGAGCAGATTACCGATGATATATTAAATTCTTGTGGATATACATCTCCCAGTGATCGAACCCGTTTAGCCGGGCGTGCTTGATACTTCTACCCGCACATCCGCAGCCAAAGGACAATGAAATTCTGTCGTCCTGGATGGTCCGGTTGGCTTTCGCCAATGGTCTGCCCTTGCACACGTTCTATTCAGCTTATCTTGGCTATAAAGAACCTATATGGAGTCGAGATATTGATCGTCATCCTAGTGATGGATTACTGAATGTAATTAGTAGACGTTCTGGTCAGGCTCTAGAAAAACTGAAGTCTCTGACCCTTAGCTCATATGAGGGTTTTCTTTTTGAGCGGTTGCCCCTAACGGGTAATTCTCCGTGGATTATCCCGGCGGGCTTATTCCACCGAACACGCCAGCGGGCTGGAATGCAGTTTTGCCCGTTATGTTTGCGCGATGATGTTGTACCTTACTATCGACGATGTTGGCGGCTAGCTCTGTATGCCATGTGCGAGCATCACCTTTGTATAATGAGGGAGTATTGTCCTTCGTGCAGTACCCCAGTGGCGTTCCATCGGCATGGAATCGGTCGAGGAAAGGATATTCCTGCGGGGGCACTAAGATTTTGCCATCGTTGTGACGTAGATTTAAGTCAGACGCCTCCAGACCATCTTTTTTGGTCAGAAGCACGCTCCTTCTCAAGATTGGTCGCCACGATAAAATCTCTGGAGCAACCCGGAAGCAATCTTTGGCATGTATTCTCGCCCTGTGGAGTGCCATTCTTCCAAGGAATACGAGTACTGATCGGTGTCATCAATGGTCGAAATGGTCATGGATTGCGTCAGCAACTCGGGGAAATTTTTGGTATTAAAATAGGAAATGATGATCCAAAGAAGCATTTTGATTTTGAAGGTCTAGGTGCAAAGGAACGATTGACACTGTTATTAGCAGTAATTTGGTTAACTGATGATTGGCCGAAACGCTTTTTGAACTTATGTTCGTTGGCGAAATTCACTCGCTCCCGATTAGCGGAGGATTTCCGTGCCCTTCCGTTTTGGCTCGCTTGTATGGCGGATGAGTATTTAGATAGTCGATCTTACGTACTCAGCTCTGAGGAAATTATCGCCGCAGGCTATTATTTGAAAAATAAGCAGCAAACAGTAACTTGGCAGTTACTAGGAGTTACGTTGGGTTTGCCCCGTGATAGTGCTAAAGCTGCCTGGCAGATATGGACGTCACGTAATTCGTGATAACAGCGATGAGAAGTACGCGGCACGTGTGCCACACGTGCTTAACATTTTTTATCAGCACGACCTACTCATCCAGAAGAAAAGCCAGACCTCCAAAAAGTATGCGCTAAATCCGGCATTCAAGGACGTAATATTTGAAGCCCTTCGAGATCGATGGTTTCCTGAGGATGCTTTAAAGCCATTGATTCAGTGTGGGGCGGAAGAAACTATCAGGTCACTTGATGTGCTTGAAGAGTACTCTGCATCGAGATGCTTGAACCGGCTCATCCTCTATTTTTAGTTGAGCTCAAGATAAGGGGCGGCAATAGTGCTGCCTCTGTTTCGATTAGATATTCACGGAGAGGGGGATTTACAGCGATTGTTGTTTCTTCCATAGCCCGGTAATCGATGTCTACTGCATCGGTAATAATGTGAGTACTCGGGTTTATAACTGCGACTGTCTTGTAGCATCGAAACTCGGTTTGCTTGCGAAGGATGCCTTCAGCAAATTAGCACGCTATGCGAGTAAATTCGCAGTGTCGACGCGTTCAGCGAGCGAAAAACGCAGGGGGGCTTATACGCTGACGGCGTTGATTTCCTTTCGATTCCCGCATCACTTCTTTAATGCGTTGAGCTGCTGCCTCAATATCATCGGGTGATGCTTGACTAACGGCACGCAGCAGCGCGTCACGTCTTTTCTGCTTACCGGCCATTATTTCAGCGAAACCATTATCTGGTTGGATGCATTGGCTCATTTCTCTGTCTCCAGCCGTCGTACGCTTTGATGCTAGCATGGCTTGTTCGGCAGTGGCAGTCCGTTGATCCATTCATGTAAATCCCAAAAACCGGATTGGGACGTGCGATTTTTGAGCCGATCGCCAAGCGCATTCAAAAAATCGACCCTTGCTTTGAGAGTCAACAGCGGTGTTCGTTGGCATGCGGTGCTCTAATCCTCAACGAAATTGAGGAAAAATTTTGAGTGCGCGACTAGCAATTATCTCACCAGTTTTTTGCGGTGGGCGACCGAACCTATTTGGATTTTTCATAGGGAGTTTTATCGAGCAAAAGCACTCCTGGTGCTACGCCCCGAAGCTATGCGACAATCTATATTGTTAGTATGCTGAGCGGCCTAAGGCCATCTATTCCTCCAGCCTGAAGCGATGACTACTCTGAAAAAGCTAAAATTTTGCGACGTGTTTGCCGGATGCGGCGGCCTATCTCTAGGCCTTCTCGAGGCTGGCCACGAAGGCATATTTGCCATAGAGAAAAGCCCTCTAGCTTTTGAAACGCTGCGATTCAATTTAATCGAAGGCGCTACGCATCAATTCGCATGGCCCGATTGGCTTCCAAAACAAGCAATGACTTGCGAGGATTTACTTTCTAACTATCCTGAAAAAATATCAGAGCTTAAGGGGCAAATCGACTTAATCGTTGGCGGTCCACCATGCCAAGGATTTTCAACTGCTGGGAGACGTGATCCAGCGGACCCCCGTAATAAAATGACAGAGCAGTACCTCAGTCTCGTCGGGCTCTTACAGCCCCGATTCTTGGCTATCGAAAATGTTGCTGGATTCAACATGCGGTTCGAAGGTACAGGGGGAGTGGCGGAAGAGCTTGCCAGTGCGGGAAAAACCTCGTATGCCAAATTTGTAGCCGGAAAGCTTGAAGCGCTGGATTATCACGTTTATCCAGGGCTAGTAAATTGCGCCGATTTTGGGGTGCCTCAAACTCGCCATCGTTACTTGATGATCTGTGAGAAAAAAGGAAGCTTTCCTAAACATAGTAGCCTTTTGCAAATGCTCCATGAAAATCGACACGCATTTTTATCTTCAAAGGGGTTGCAGGCAGGGCACCACGTCACGACCCGTGAAGCGATCTCTGATCTTGAAGTTGAAGGAAAAAGACTAATACCCAATCAGGACTCGGGAATAAGCGGGTTTCTTGAGGTCGAATATATTCCACCAACCGCACCAACTCCTTTTCAAAAACTTATGAGGAAGGGAAGCAAGAATAGCGCTCCTAACAGTAGACGGCTAGCAAGACACAAAGTCGAAACAAAAGAATATTTTAAGCATATTCAGTCTATTTGTCGTCCAGGTTATAGTCTTTCAGAGTCCGAGCGACAGTTAGTTGGGACTAAAAAGCATGCCACAACAGTTCTTGATCGAACTAGGCCTGCTCCAACTATTACTACGTTGCCCGATGATATTCTCCATTATAGTGAGCCGAGAATTCTTACCGTGCGCGAGAATGCACGACTCCAATCCTTTCCTGATTGGTTTGCGTTTCAGGGAAAATATACAACAGGTGGTAAACAAAGAAAGCTTGAGTGTCCAAGGTACACCCAAGTGGGTAATGCTGTTCCCCCATTAGTCGGTGAGGCCATTGGTGAGTTGTTAGCAGAGCGTATGTCGGAAATACAATCTTACTCTGTGCTACAGGAAGTTGCAGATCAAAATAATTATTATCTAGAGGAAGCCACATCCATGTGAGCTTCCTGATTTAGATTTGAAAGTACAATTAATTTTGGTTTACGCGTTTCTTACTGCGTCCATCAGACTTCCTAAAAATACTCGATGTTCTCTGATTTTTTTTCTTAGTTCTCGTGTCATTGCAGCATCGAAATTTTGCGGAACTCCATCATCGGGTTCGAAAATATAGACGCCATTTTCAATTTTTGGTCGTTGATGGGCTAATGCATTTCGCCATTTTAAGACTGTTTTTATTTCCTCAATTTTTACCCTGTGTGGTTCCAAGTGTAGATACACTTTGCATAGTCCCGTAGCTATTTCGACTCTTTTATAACTATCGAAGCCTCGGTATTTCACCAAATCATCAAATGATTTAGGTTCGAGGTCCTTCAAAACATTGATTGCTTTCTGCAACTCTTGCAAGGATACATGATCCTCATCTGCCATTAAGCGCCTTAGTGACTTGGCTGCTGGCAACATCCGCTCAAGAAGTTTTTTTCGATGTGAAACCCGCCCTTCTACGTCGAGCTTAGTATGAATTTCGCGTATTAAATCTCCGAGGAGATGGTCAAGGTCTGCTACTCCAGCCATGACAATTCCTCTCATGTTGTTGACGTCGACTACTTTTCTGACAGTCAAGTCAAATACATCTTGAATTTTCCGTAAGAGTGAGTCTTGGTCTCGGTTCGCATAAAACACACCATCAATTTCTTTTTCGGCGGCTTTTTGACGCAAAATTGTTGATGAGTTTTGAGAGTAGAAAATAACTTCCGTTAGACAGTCATTATCTCGTACTGACTTTATTATATCATCTCCGCACTTACTTCCATTTTCGGTGATGTTGTAATCAATGACCATTAAGTCAAAAGATTTTCCGTCGACATCTAGTGCTATATCGTCTGGGGATGATCTTATCTCGAACTCTGGATCAAAACCCTCTGCTTTAATATAGTCATCCAGTACGTCTCGATCAATGCTTTCGATCCAGTCTTCAGCGTCATCAATCCACAGGATTTTATATGTTAGGTTCATTTCATAAGCCGTATCAAAAGTCCAAAGCCGCTAGGAACGGAGCTATCAAGTGAAATATCTCCATTTAAATTTTTCACTGTTTGACTTACGTGGTACAAGCCAAGTCCCGAGCCCCTAGTTGTAGTAATCCCTCTATCAAACACCTTTTCAGGTGGTTTGACCTCAGAGGTTAAACCCGGGCCATCGTCCCAAATCTGAATTGTCAGTTCGTTCTCGGTCAAAGACTTCATGTCGACATAAAATCGTTTGGCTCTCGCCCTTGTGCTGTTACTCGCAAGGTTGTCAAAGACAATGGCTACATCGATTGGCTTGAAACGCATTACGAAAGGCTTTTCAAAGCTTCTGGTTACAGACACTATAAGATTTTGAGCTGTTTTATCTCTTGCAACATTTTCAAGGTACTCTTGAATGAATGTTGCTATGTCTGCGGTTATAGTCTCAGTGTTCAGCTTGAAATTTGCTTTAGTCGCAAAGCTAGTCACTGCTATAATTTTTCTGGTACTAATTAATGCCTTCTCTAAAGCCTGAAAAAGCTTTTCTGGATCCCCTCCGCTCTGGAGTTGACCTAGCGCCTTGTCCAAAAAGTTTTTTACGGTGTTTGCATAAATGCCGGACTGGTGGTGAAGCAACATCAGATGGTCTTGGTCAGTCCCAGACGCAAGACGAGAGAAAAGAAGTTCAGTTTGTTGAGTTTTAAACTCAATTTGAAGTTCCTTTTTTTCTTGAGAGATTTCTCGCGCAACTTTCTTTATTCGATCTACCTGTCGATCTTTTCGGCTAGCGTCTTTTCTCGCTATTTCTAGTTCGGATTTTTGGCGATAAAATTCCGCGTGTACCTTTTTCAGCGCTAACTTAACATCCTGACCAACAGCGCTCCCATATGCTTCGAATTTATCCAGGATCGTATTAACTTGTTCTTCTCTCTCTCTGGAGAGGGCATCAAGAACATCGGGCGAAATCTCTAGTTCTAATGTATGAGCCGGTGATGCTCCTACTATCCGCAGAACATCTATCGCAATTCTTCTACGCTTACTATCAACAGACTCATCATATACTTCTAGCTCAGGCATCTCCTTGTCACCAGGAACTACTCCAGTCTTCAGTTTTGATCGGATATGCTCTGGCACAGAGTCCCATTTAAGTCCATCTACGACAAATCTTTCAAAGCGACCTAACGTTTGAATAAACAATCCATCTGGTCGATTTGTGAGCTGAGAAAAATGCTCATTCCTTGCAACACCTTCCCGGTTGGAGACGATCCTAAACGAACTGTCTGTATCTCTAATCTCTATGCGCCCCAATACTTCCCGTGTCCCGAGGTAACGGGAAGTCCCCTGGCCTTTTCGCACGTCGAGCTGTAGCCAGTCATTATTCTTATCCCCGTATGGCGGGACACGATAACCATTAATAAATAAAAATATCGATCCAAAATCGATGAGATGAAGGCCCGTTTGTCTTTTGAAATATGCTTTTTTATATGTGTTCATGTAGTGAACTACTACATGTACATTCTTAAGAAGGGGAAATGCTATGTTTTCCTCCACGAGTTTGTAAATACGATTTCCATCATGGTGTAACTCTGTGGTGATTGTCTTCCCGCTTTCGTCGATAATCGACTCTATATAGGTTGTATTAAATTTTAGCTTTGAAAATACTTGGTTCTCCACTCGGCCGTTTATTTTGTTGTACGAGTGTTCAGTAGCATCGGTTTCAATTTCGGTATTTGAAATTAACTCAATTTCGACACTGCGCTTATCAAAGACTGCTATTGGGTTAACAAATCGCTCAAGGCTTCTCTTAAGATGTAAAAGCTTATCGCGATCCCAGCTTTGTCTAAGTTCTGTAATGACAAGCAAAGTGCCATGTTTAGGCGGGACTTTATGAAATTCTTTTTCTACGATAGCGTTGGTGGTCTCGCTAAGATCTACATCTACATTCTGAATTATTGACTCTAAATCTACTTGTCCTTCGAAAGCAGTCCAGTCCACTACGAGGTGAAGAAGTTTTCCGTTGTCGGTTCGTGTGAACATATTAAGCTTGCGGCCAAGCCGGTCGCATGCGAATCGCCCAACTCCTTTATTCCCGGCCAATACTCTGCCAGTATGAACACTATGTTTTTTTTCAGAATAAGCTATGTTGAGCCATTTATTATCTATATCAAATTCCGACATGCCGGAACCGTTATCTTCGATAAAAATAGCTGACTTATCTTTAGAGAATTCAATCGTAACCTTACCAGCTCCGGCATCTATACCGTTCTTGACCAGCTCTACGATTGCAATATCGTCGTCGTTGATAAGATCCTGGCCAATAATGTTTTTGAGATCTGCATGGGTTTTAAAGTGACGCTCAGGAAGCTTACTCATAAAAAATCACATTCTGGCCAGATTAATTGAAATCGTTGTCAGCATTTTATCAAAGTCGCTCATGCCAACTTCCTTGTGTAAACTTAGGTGCTTCGTGCTCAGTTTATAACCTTGACAATATGGTTCAAAACTCTTTCATGAAAATCATCTGGCACCCGCGATGCTGGGAGCTATTCGCCAGTATAAGCGATATGCTTTTATACGTGCCATCACCTTTTTGGTCGCTTTATGTAGTGCCATCGACAATTTAAGATTTGACCCTCTATAGGGGATGGTAATCGAATTTGCATGACTGATAGTTATTATGTATGCCTGGTTGATGCAATGTCATTATGTTTTTCGAAGCGAGGAGAAGTATCGGTCAACCTCAGTCTTTAAAAATTCACTCCATAGCTTGGCACTTCCATTATAGGAATTGATCAGTTCTGAATTTTGTTGTGAGTCGAATTTTTGTTTGTTGATTTTTGGATGGTCGATTGCATGTAGTTTCATGCTCGATAAAAGTTTGTCTGCCACAAGTTTTATTTTTTCTGTCTTCCAGTTGTTTTTTCCATGTAGCCATCGGTTCCGGATAGCTGTCAACTTCAAGAATAAGTTAAAGTTGCTGTCAGATAGCAGCGAAAAATCTTTGTTGTGAAGCAAGAGGGTACAGTGCTTGTCATCGGATTTTGACTCTAATTCAAGCAGGTAAAAATACTTATCTTTCTTTTCCGAAATTATTTCAGCCCATACAACTTGGCGAGTACGTGTGCTTCCATTGGGTTCCACTATCTTATGCCAACTATGTTTTTTCGCTACTCTGTGAGGAAAAAAGGTTATTGAGTCCTTGTTGTGAATTATGAAGCTACTCAGCCTACGAGTCGTTATCGTCCAGCCGCGTTTTGTCGTCGATTTGCGTAGATAGTGAAGCATGTCTAAAAAGAAAACTAAGGCTTGATTTGTTTGGTTCGCCAATTGTGTAGAGCTGTTTATTCCAAGGATGTTGTGGTTTTCCTCACCAGTTTCACCTTCTGCCATTGAGCGGCCATCAATGCTAACTTGGATTGCCGGGCTAGGCTGGTTGCCCTCGTTAACGCCTGGGCGAACGGTTGAAAAGTCTATGTTCAGAAGATCAGGAAATGGATTAGTCGTAACGAGAAGCGTCTGGCGCCGCAGGCGAGAGTCGGCGGGAGTATCAAGCAGCACGTCATCGTCTTCATCATTTTCGGCAGGATTAAATTGGGGCTTATGATTGCTCTCGTTAAGAGTTGACGACCCCTGTCCTAGCTGAGCAGTAAAGCTATGGAATTCAATGCTAGAGAAACCCAATGTGTGATTGCATTGTATTATTTCCATAGAGAAGACAGCGTTGCTGTTATCGTCCTTTTCATCGAATTTCATACGCACGCCTGCGACTCTCAGCATGCTCATGTCATTAAAAGGAAACTCGGCTTTAATCGTAAGAGGGCCTCTGCGATTGCTAGGAAGCACAGAATTATTCGCTTTTACTTTTGCGAGGTATTGATGAGGCATAAATAGAGCAGCTCTAAATATAGGGTCTGAAACTGCTCTGGCAAACATAGCTCTTTCAGTGCGGCTTAGATCCTCTCTGCCATGCAATATAACTTTATCTTCGACCGCTCGGCTCTTATCCCAATCAACGTAATCGCCTAATTGTCCTTTTAGTGTTTTAGGAATTATGCGGCTAGAGGCCGCTGTATAAAAGCGTAATAACTCTGATGAGGGAACTACCAGCCATTGAGTTTTTGGGTCATTAATAACCGGTACCACTACATACAGAGTAGAAAAAAGCTCAATAGCATTTTCTCCGCTGTTTATGCCTTTAATTGGTACCGCGGTGTTTATCCATGATTTATTGAGTTTTATGCTTTCTTTCAGAGATACGGTGCGTGCTTGGCTTGCATCAATCAGAAAGGGCGTGTCGAAAATATCAGGGGTGTGTATGCGCCTTCCTTGTAGCCAGGTTGAGCCGATGGTGAGAATGTGAAGCCATCTTGTGCTAACGGTTACTGAGCATGCACCGTCTAATGATGACTCGGAGTACGGAGCGTCAAGGCCTTTTTCGTTGAGCTTCGAAAAGCAGATTTTAACTTTGGCACCAAGCTGCCCGTTTTCTTTGATGGGGGCTATGCCTTCAACTCGAAGAAGCTCAGGAAACGCTTTAAGTGGGTCGCAAATGAACGGATCCATAGAAGTCGCCATTAACAAATAATGGCGAATATTCGCGCTTTATGGTGGCTATTTGCAATTACTTATGGAATTTACACCGCCGCCCACCAGCGCCGGGCCGGAGGCCGAATGGTGCGGCTGGCGAAACGGCCGGTGGGGCCAATGGCTCAGTGGCGCCAGGCTGACCACGGATTGAATCGCGGCGACTTCCAGCGCTTCGTGTTCACTCAGTGGCGGCAGCAAACCCGGCAGGCGGCTGGCGAGCAAGGTCTTACCGGTGCCGGGCGGCCCGCTGAACAATAGGTTATGCGCGCCTGCCGCAGCGATCAGCAGCGCGCGTTTGGCGGCGAGTTGGCCCTGGACTTCGCTGAGGTCCGGGTAGGGCTTGTTCAAGTACAGCAAACCGTCAGACTTGAAGGGCTCGATCGGCACGTGCCCATTCAGGTGCGCCACCACCTGCAGCAGGTGGTCCACCGCAATCACCTTCAACCCGGACGCCAGGCAGGCCTCTTCGGCATTCGCCCGAGGCACGATCACGCTGCGCCCGGCCTTGCGCGCCGCCAGCGCCGCCGGCAACACGCCTTTCACCGCGCGTACCTCGCCCGAGAGCGCCAATTCCCCCAGGCACTCCACGTCATCGAGCATCAGCGCCGGCACCTGCACGCTCGCCGCGAGAATCCCGAGGGCAATCGCCAGGTCAAAACGCCCGCCGTCCTTGGGCAGGTCGGCGGGCGCGAGGTTGAGGGTGATGCGGCGGGCCGGGTATTGCAGCGCTGAATTGAGGATGGCGCTGCGCACGCGGTCCTTGCTTTCCTTGACGGCGGTTTCCGGCAAACCCACCAGGGTGAGCGATGGCAGACCATTGGCCATATGCACTTCGACGCTGACGGCGGGGGCTTCGACGCCGATCTGGGCGCGGCTGTGGACGATGGCGAGGGACATGCTCATTCCTTGAAAGGGCGGGCCGCTTCCTGCGGTTTTTCAAGGGTAGACGAGGTGGGGAAGAGCGAAGCGGGGGAGGTTTTACAGAACGTATCCGGGGAGTGACGCAGAACGAGTGTGGGAGCTGGCTTGCCTGCGATATAGGCGGTTCGGTGTGTCAGAGGGATCGAGTCGATCCCATCGCAGGCAAGCCAGCTCCTACATTGACCGGGGTTTATTCAGAGGCTGCCGGGGTCAACCGCGCTTCCAGCTCCGCCACCTTCGCCTCCAGGCTTTCCAGGCGTGCTCGGGTGCGGGCCAGCACCACCATTTGGCTGTCGAACTCTTCCCGGCTGACCAGGTCGAGCTTGCTGAAGCCGCTTTGCAGCAAGGCCTTGAACTGGCTTTCGATTTCATTGCGGGGCAGCGGGGTCTCGCCACTGAACAGGCGGGAGGCGTGGCCGCTCAGGGCGTCGAGGAGGTCTTTGGGCGCGAGCATGGGAAATATTCCGGAAAACTGTTGGCGGGCAGTGTATCACGCAGCGTCTATAGTCATTTCCACGACCTCGGGCGCACGCTTTTCGCGCAGGGTGTCGGGCGGTAGCGCACCGTTTTCGTGCGCAATCACCCCGCCAAAAAGCCCCGCAGGTGGGCATAAGTGGGCAAAGGACTGATTTCAATGATTTTTACGGAGCTGGCAAGGTTTCTGCTTAGACGAACATGACCCATGCACTGATGCAGTCGCTGTGACGAATGCAGTGCGCCGACGGATCAGGGGTACAGGTTTCGTCACCAGTGGTTCGCTGGCGTCGTAATGGCAATTGCTCTTGCGACGACGCGTTACAAAGCCAGGCGCTGCGCTTAGACTTGAGACGGGTTTGTTTTCCTGGGGCAAGTCCACCAATTCGGGAGAGAGTTTTCATGAAGCTAGTCACTGCCATCATCAAGCCGTTCAAGTTGGACGATGTACGCGAGTCGTTGTCCGAGATCGGCGTGCAGGGCATTACCGTTACTGAGGTCAAAGGCTTCGGGCGGCAGAAGGGTCACACCGAGCTGTATCGCGGCGCGGAATACGTGGTTGATTTCCTGCCGAAGGTGAAGATTGATGTCGCCATTGACGACAAGGATCTTGATCGGGTTATCGAGGCGATAACCAAGGCCGCCAACACCGGCAAGATCGGTGACGGCAAGATCTTTGTGGTCAATCTGGAACAGGCTATTCGCATCCGTACCGGCGAAACCGATACCGACGCAATCTAAGCCGCCAAACCCAACGCCCCAGGAGAAAACAATATGACTCTGCGTAAATTCGCAGGGCTCGGAGCCCTGTTGTCCATCGTAATGCCAAGCCTGGCCATGGCGGCAGACGAAGTGGCTGCTCCAGTCCTCAATTCCGGTGACACGGCGTGGATGCTCACATCCACCGCGCTCGTGCTGTTCATGACCATTCCCGGCCTGGCGCTGTTCTACGGCGGTATGGTTCGCTCCAAAAATATTCTGTCGGTGATGATGCAGTGCTTCGCCATCACCGGCTTGATTACCATCCTGTGGTTCGTCTACGGCTACAGCATGGCGTTCGACACCACCGGTATGGAAGCGGGTGTCGTCAACTTCAACTCGTTCGTGGGCGGCTTGTCCAAGCTGTTCCTGTCGGGTGTGACCCCGGCCAGCATCACCGGCCCTGCGGCGCTGTTCCCTGAGGCGGTGTTCGTCACCTACCAGATGACCTTCGCCATCATCACCCCGGCGCTGATTGTCGGTGCCTTCGCCGAGCGTATGAAGTTCTCCGCGATGCTGATCTTCATGGGCGTCTGGTTCACCCTGGTCTACGCGCCGATTGCCCACATGGTGTGGGGCGGTCCGGGTTCGTTGCTGGGTGATTGGGGCGTGCTGGACTTTGCCGGCGGTACCGTGGTGCATATCAACGCCGGTGTGGCCGGCCTGGTAGCGTGCCTGGTCCTCGGTAAGCGTAAAGGCTTCCCGACCACGCCAATGGCGCCTCACAACCTGGGTTACACCCTGGTGGGTGCGGCCATGCTGTGGGTCGGCTGGTTCGGCTTCAACGCCGGTTCCGCAGCGGCGGCCAACGGTACTGCCGGTATGGCGATGCTGGTGACCCAGATCGCTACTGCCGCCGCCGCACTGGGCTGGATGTTCGCCGAGTGGGTCACCCACGGCAAGCCAAGTGCCCTGGGCATCGCCTCGGGTGTGGTTGCGGGCCTTGTGGCAATTACGCCAGCAGCCGGCACTGTGGGCCCGATGGGCGCGCTGATCATCGGCCTGGCGGCCGGTGTGGTGTGCTTCTTCTGCGCCACGACCCTGAAACGCAAACTGGGCTATGACGACTCCCTGGACGCCTTCGGTGTGCACGGTATCGGCGGTATCCTCGGCGCAATCCTGACCGGTGTGTTTGCAGCCCCAGCACTGGGCGGCTTCGGCACCGTGACTGACGTGGCAGCTCAAGTCTGGATTCAGTGCAAAGGCGTCGGCTTCACTGTGATCTACACCGCCATCGTGACCTTCATCATCCTCAAGGTGCTGGACATGGTCATGGGGCTGCGGGTTACCGACGAAGAAGAGGCTGTCGGCCTCGACCTGGCGCAACACAACGAGCGCGGCTACAACTTGTAAGTAGGCGAAAAAACATGCCCGGCTTGCCGGGCATTTTTTTGTCTGGCGTTTGTCAGTCATAACGCGTGGTGCCGGTTTTTTGCGCAGCGTATGTGATGGCGCGCACACGGCACTTTTCCGGATGCGAATGTCTTACAGGCATGTAGGCGTATTCGGCACTTTGTTTTTTCCCTGAGCGCGCTAGAATGCGCGCCGATGGGCGGAGAACTGTATGTGGCAACAGACCCTGATTACCCTGCGGGCCAAGCCCCGGGGCTTTCACCTGGTAACCGACGAGTTGCTTGCCGGCTTGCCTGAATTGAAGGCGTGTCGCGTGGGCCTGTTGCATCTGTGGTTGCAGCATACCTCGGCCTCGTTGACCATCAACGAGAATGCCGATCCGGCGGTTCGTCGTGACTTCGAGCGTTTTTTCAACTCGCTGGTGCCGCAAGGCCGAGCCGGGTTCGAACACAACGACGAAGGCCCGGACGATCTGCCGGCGCACTTCAAGGCCAGTCTCCTGGGCTGCCAGCTGAGTTTGCCGGTCAAGGCCGGCCGCTTGGCGATGGGGACCTGGCAAGGTGTTTATCTGGGCGAGCACCGTGATCATGGCGGTGCTCGTAAAGTCCTCGCCACTTTGCACGGTGATGGGGCATAAGCCATTGGTTATCCGGTGGATGTTGATTTTTTTTCCGGCGACCTTCGACAGAGGGTGAAGCTGGGCTATAACTAATCTGCTTTTCGCAAGTCATGAGGTAGAACATGAGCGACGATGATCTGGAAGACGACCTGGAAGTAGGTGAGGACGACGATACCGAAGAGCTGGAGGCGGTAGCGGAAGACGCTCCTGACGAAGGCGATGACGGTGGCGATGATGCGCCTGCCAAAACAGCCAAAGGCAAGGCCAAGGCCGCAGTTTCGGTCGATGAGCTGCCGAGCGTTGAAGCCAAGAACAAAGAGCGCGATGCGCTGGCCCGTGCGATGGAAGAGTTCCTCGCTAAAGGCGGCAAAGTGCAGGAAGTCGAGGCCAACGTGGTGGCAGACCCGCCCAAGAAACCGGATAACAAGTACGGCAGCCGACCTATCTGAGGTCAGCTTCCCGCTTGCTGAAAAAGCCCGCCGTCGCTGCGGGCTTTTTCATGTCTGAAACAATGTCTATGAACCCGCGGTGTTGCCGCTACAGCGTTACTGCCAACTGCGGAGCAGCGGTGGCAGCTCCGTCAGGCTGCGAATCTGCGCATCCGGGCGTTGATCCGCCTCCCAGACCTTACCCGTCGGGTTGAACCACACCGCGCGCAGTCCTGCTTGTTGGGCTCCCGCGATGTCATCCCCCGGATGATCGCCAACATGTACCGCTGCGCTGGCGTCCACGCCACCGCGTTGCAGCGCTTCCTGAAACAATCGCGCATCCGGTTTGGCGATGCCGAGGTCTTCAGCGCGCAGGGCAAAGTGAAAGTAGTCCGCCAGGCCCACACGCTGCACGTCCGCGTTGCCGTTAGTGATCACCCCCAGCAAGAAGTGCTCGCGCAGCGCTTGCAGCATCGGCACGGCTTCGGGGAATACGGTGAGCTGGTGGCGCGCATGAATGAACGCTTCAAAGCACACGTCGGCCATTTCCCCGGCTTGCGGCTGCGGGTAGCCCGCTTCTTCGAAGGCGTACATCAATACGCGGTGGCGCAGCACGCTGATGCGGTGTTTGAGTTCGGGATGGCGTTCCAGCACCTGCTGGCGAAGGCTGGCGAAATGCTCCAGGGGCAGTTCGCCGACCTTGGCGGCATGTGTGGCCAGCCATTCGCGCATCGACGCTTCGGCGCTGATGATGACGGGTACGTTGTCCCAGAGGGTGTCGTCCAGGTCGAAGGTGATCAGCTTGATACTCATGAGTCGCCGCCCTTGATGCGTTTGGCCCGTGGATGGGCGCTGTCGTACACCGTTGCCAGGTGTTGGAAATCCAGGTGGGTGTAGATCTGCGTGGTCTTGATATCGGAGTGGCCGAGCAGTTCCTGCACCGCGCGCAGGTCTTGGGACGACTCCAGCAAATGGCTGGCAAACGAGTGCCGCAGCATGTGCGGATGCAGGTTCTGCCCTAGCTCGCGCTCGCCGGCTGCCTTGACTCGCAGCTGAATCGCCCGCGGGCCAAGGCGCCGGCCCTGCTGGCTGACGAACACGGCGTCGTCCGCGGGGTTGGTCAGGGCGCGCAGGGGCAGCCACAGTTGCAAGGCTTCCCGGGCTTTTCTACCCACCGGCAGCACGCGGGTCTTGCTGCCCTTGCCGAGCACTTGCACCAGGCCGTCGGCCAGGTCGAGTTGATCGAGGTTCAGCCCGGTCAGTTCCGACAGGCGCAGGCCCGAAGAATAGAACAGCTCCAGGATCGCCTGGTCGCGATGGGCCAGGAAATCATCCTCGACGGCGCCATCGAGCAATTGCAGGGCGCGGTCGGTGTCGAGAGTCTTGGGCAGCCGCCGCTCGCCCTTGGGCGGGGCCAGGCCATTGGCCGGGTCGTGGTCGCACAGGCCTTCGCGGTTGAGGTAGTGATACAGGCCGCGCACCGCCGACAGCAGGCGTGCGAGGCTGCGCGAAGATTGGCCCTGCTGGTGCAGGCGCGCGATCAGGCTGCGCAGCCCCTGGATATCCAGGGCTTTCCAACTGGGGATCTGCTGCTTTTGGCAGTAGGCCAGGACCTTGTTCAAGTCCCGCCGGTAGGCTTCCAGGGTGTGGGGCGACACCTGGCGCTCGCTGCGCAGGTGAGCGCAGTAAGCGTCCAGTTGCCGTTCCATGGTTAGCGCACCGCGCGCAGGGCGGTGGTGAAACGCGGTAGTACGCGGCCCAGCACTTCGGCGATGTAGGTCAGGAACAGCGTGCCCACCGAGCTTTTGTAGTGCGCAGGGTCACGGCTGGCGATGGCCAGTACCCCATGCAGGCCTTGATGGCTGAGGGCGACCACCGCCGTAGAGCCGATCTGCTTGCGCTGCTCGGCGCCAAACAAAAAGTCCAACTCGTGTTCGCGCAAGGTGCCGCTGATGGTCTTGCCTTCGGAAAGCAGGCCGCCAATCGCCGTTTGCGCTTCGCCGCCGCTGACCCAGCGGCCTACCGGCATCGGGTTGTCGCTGAACAGGATCAGGCTGACGAAGGGCACCTGGAAGTCCTGGCGCAGGCTGTCTTCCACGGCGATCACCGTTTCTTCCAGGCTGGTGGCGTCCATCAGCGTCAGAATCAGGCGCCGGGTCTTGTCGAACAGGCGGTCGTTATCGCGGGCTACGTCCATCAAGTGCGAGAGCCGATGGCGCATTTCGATGTTGCGCTCGCGCAGGATCTTCATCTGCCGCTCCACCAGCGACACGGTATCGCCGCGCTGGTGGGGGATGCGCAGGGCCGGCAGCAGTTCTTCGTGCTCGACGAAGAAGTCCGGATTAGCCTCAAGGTACGCCGCGACAGCAGCGGCCTCCAGGCTGTCGCTCGGGGATGCTTGTGCGGGTACTTGAGGCTTATCGGTCATTTGCTTGGCTCACTCATAGACGGACCTGTCCTTCGTATACGCGCATGGCCGGCCCGGTCATCATCACCGGGTGGCCGGGGCCTGCCCATTCGATGGACAAGCGTCCGCCGGGCAGGTCGATCAGCAGCGGCGAATCCATCCACCCCTGGCTGATCGCGGCCACGGCAGCGGCGCAAGCACCGGTGCCGCAGGCCTGGGTTTCACCGGCGCCGCGCTCCCATACACGCAATTGCGCGCGGGAGCGGTCGATCACCTGCAGGAAGCCCACATTGACCCGTGCCGGAAAGCGCGGGTGATGTTCGATCTTCGGCCCTAGCTCATGCACCGGCGCGCTATTGATGTCGTCGACGCGCAGCACCGCATGGGGGTTGCCCATGGACACGGCCGCCAGTTCGACAGCCTGGCCGTCGACATCGACGGTGTAGCAGGTGGCCTGCTCGGTGGCCTGGAACGGAATATCCGCCGGCACCAGGCGTGGCGCGCCCATGTTGACGCTGATCTGGCCGTCGCTGCGGACATCCAGCTCGATCACGCCGCTCTTGGTCTCGACGCGAATCTGCCGCTTGGCGGTCAGGCGCTTGTCCAGCACAAAGCGGGCGAAGCAGCGCGCACCGTTGCCGCACTGTTCCACTTCGGAACCGTCGGAGTTGAAGATCCGGTAACGGAAATCCACCTCCGGGTTGCTGGGCGCCTCAACGATCAGCAACTGGTCGAAACCGATGCCGGTATGGCGGTCGCCCCACTGTTTAGCGTGCTTGGGCAGAATGTGCGCATGCTGGCTGACCAGGTCAAGGACCATGAAGTCATTGCCCAGCCCGTGCATCTTGGTAAAACGCAACAGCATGGCTTACTCCGGCAGCAGGCTTTCGCCAGCATACAACTCGGCTACCGTCTCGCGGCGACGCACTTCAAACGCTTGATCACCGTCCACCAGCACCTCGGCGGCACGCCCGCGGGTGTTGTAGTTGGAACTCATGACAAACCCGTAGGCACCGGCCGAATGAATGGCCAGCAGGTCGCCTTCTTCCAGGGCCAGCTGACGATCCTTGGCCAGGAAGTCGCCGGTTTCGCAGATCGGGCCGACGACGTCATAGGCGCGCGCTGCGCTGTCGCGAGGCGTTACGGCGGTGACATTCATCCAGGCCTGGTACAGCGCCGGGCGGATCAGGTCGTTCATCGCCGCATCGACGATGGCGAAATCCTTGTACTCGGTGTGCTTGAGGTACTCGACCTGGGTCAGCAGCACGCCGGCATTGGCGACGATGTAGCGGCCCGGCTCGAACATCAGCGTCAGGCCGCGGCCTTCCAGGCGTTCGCGCACGGCTTTGATGTAGTCGCCGATCAGCGGCGGCTCTTCATCGCGGTACTGCACGCCCACGCCGCCACCGAGGTCGATGTGCTGCAGGTAGATGCCGCACTCGCCGAGGCGGTCGGTCAGCGCCAGCAGGCGGTCGAGGGCATCCAGGAACGGCGGCAGGGTGGTCAGTTGCGAGCCGATATGGCAGTCGACACCCAGCACTTCCAGGTTCGGCAGTTGGGCGGCGCGGATGTACACGTCCTCGGCGTCGGCGATGGCGATGCCGAACTTGTTCTCTTTGAGACCGGTGGAAATGTACGGGTGGGTACCGGCGTCGACGTCCGGGTTGACGCGCAGGGAGATCGGCGCACGAACGCCCATCTCGGCGGCGACCATTTGCAGGCGCTCCAGCTCGTCGGTGGATTCGACGTTGAAGCAATGCACGCCGACTTCCAGGGCACGGCGCATGTCTTCGCGGCTCTTGCCGACGCCGGAGAAGACGATTTTGTCAGCCTGGCCGCCAGCGGCCAGAACCCGTTCCAGCTCGCCACGGGAGACGATGTCGAAACCGGCGCCCAGACGCGCCAGGACATTGAGCACGCCCAGGTTGGAGTTGGCCTTGACCGCGTAGCACACCAGGTGCGGCACGCCGTTCAGCGGGTCGGTGAAAGAGCGATATTGGGCTTCGATATGCGCGCGCGAGTACACATAGGTCGGGGTGCCAAAGCGCTCGGCAATTGCGGACAGCGCCACGCCTTCCGCGAACAGCTCGCCGTTCCGGTAGTTAAAAGCGTCCATGGGTTTCCCTTAGTAAGTGTCGTGCTTGTGCGCTTTTTGCGGTTTCTGCGACGATTGCGCCTGTTCATTTGGGTCTTTGCTGTCATCGGGCAGGTACAGCGGGCCTTTTTGACCACAGGCACTAACGAGGCAAGCGACCGCGACGAGCGCAGCAAGGGAAGAGATCAGGCGCTTCATGGCGAAATCCTTGAATATGCATTAATTGCGCCCGAGTATACCGACCACCCGCCAGCTTGCCTATGCGCCGGAATACCCGTCCGGCGGGGGTTTGCCGAGATAGTAGCGAAGCGGCTTACGGTAGCTGGGGATATTTCTTACCGTCATCGGTAACGAACTCGGTATCCTTTGCAATCGGCGGAGCGCGACCGTATCGTGCGGCGCTTGAGCAAAACCAGACACTTTTGAGGTTGCCGCAATGAGTTTGACCGAAGCCCGTTTTCACGACCTGGTGGATTCGACCCAGCACGCGCTGGAAGATATTTTCGACGAGAGCGGCCTGGACGTGGATCTGGAAAACTCGGCCGGGGTGCTGACCGTCAAGTTCGAGAACGGCACTCAACTGATCTTCAGTCGCCAGGAGCCGTTGCGCCAACTGTGGCTGGCAGCACGTTCCGGCGGTTTTCACTTCGATTACAACGAAGAAGACCGCAATTGGCAGTGCGATACCAGCGATGAGCTGCTCAGCGAAATGCTCGCGCGTATCACTCAGGAACAGGCCGGCGTCGAGTTGGGCTTCGATGAGTTGAACCCCGACGAGAACTGATCGTGAACCAGCCCGCGCCTGTACGTCCGCCCAAGCCGTTGTTCAGTAATGTCAGCGCGGCGGTGCCGTCACCTTGTATCAGCTTGTGTCGGCTGGACGAGCAAAAAGTCTGCCTTGGCTGCTTTCGCCATGTGGAAGACATCCGTGAATGGCGCTCCGCCGACGATCATCGGCGGCGAGTGATCGTGGCCCAGGCCGAGCGACGCAAAGTCGCGCCTTGAGCCCTTCTTGTTTATTTGCGGTGCTGTGGTAGTGTCCGGGTACACCTCAACTCATCGAGGTCCGTGAGAACCCCGCCTTTTCCTGGCGGGGTTTTGCTTTTTTGTGCAGAAAAAAGGAGTCTGCCTGAATCATGACCGCACCTTCCATCATTCTTACCCGTCTCGACGTGCAGCGTCTTGAGCAATTGATCGACCGTGTCGGCGAGAACTCGCCGGGCGTAGAAGCCCTGCAGCACGAACTCGACCGCGCCGAAGAAGTGGTTGGCCACGATGAAGTGCCTGCAGATGTCGTGACCATGAACTCCAGCGTGCATTGCCGCGAGCAAGGCAGCGGCAAGGACTATCACCTGACCCTGGTTTACCCCAAGGATGCGAACGCCGACGCAGGCAAGATTTCGATCCTGGCACCGGTGGGCAGCGCGTTACTCGGCCTGAAAGTGGGCCAGCACATCGACTGGCCTGCGCCCGGCGGCAAGACCCTCAAGCTCGAACTGCTCAGTGTAGAAAACCAGCCCAAAGACGGCGGTGCCTTCTCGCTTTAGGTCCGGCTCAGCGCTTCATTGAGCGCCTGTTCCAGCTCGGCCTTGTAACGCAGGTACAAATTGCTCGGGCTTTGCACATCACCGAGCAGACCCGACAGGTCAAGATCAGTGATATAGCAGCGGTAGCGCTCGGTTTCCCGGCGCTGCCCGACGATCTCCTGGGCGACCACTGCAAACAGCTGGTCGCCAAATTCCAGTTCGGAAAATTCCCGCTGATTGCAGTACAGGGTAATCCCCACCTGGCCCGGCGTCGCCTTGCCGATAATCGCCTGCACGTCATAAAACGGCTTGTTGGCCGGGTTTTGCGGCGCCGGCCGAGACTCGATGCTGCGTGCGCGGTTGCTGCCCGATGGCAGCAGTTGGTAATACAGGGTTTGCACCGCACCCAGCGGTTCTTGCGGGTCCACGGGCGACAACGCGTCCCGGCGATAGATGATCGACTGCAGAAAGCGCTGCAACGGCGCCAACAGGCTCTGTTCATCGTGGAACGGCAAGCGTTGTTGCCAGAGCGCATTGAACTCATCCAGCACATACAGCTCGGCGAAGCCTTCGTTGACCCGGTAAAACACCTGCACGCAATCGGCCATGCCCATCGGTAGCAGCAACGCCAGGTCGTGGTCTTCCAGGGCCATCGCGTCCAGGTGCAACGGGCTGTAACTGGCCAGTTCTTCGCTGAGGTAGGCGATCAGTGCGTCCTGGGTCGCCAGTGATACGTGGGTCGCCTGGCCTGGCATCAGCTCCATCACGTGATAGTGCTGCTGCACCTGCAGCAGGTAGCGGTGGTTGCCCTGGCCCAGCAGCAGGTTCTGCGCGGTGTCGAAGATTTCTTCCACGCGCCGGGCAATGAACTGCGCGCGGTTGTGGCAGAAGCAGCGTACCCGCAGGCGTGGCAGGTGGTCCGACGGCAATTGGTTGAGGTAGTCGCGCAGGCAATCGAGCAGGGCATGGGGGCCGTCGTAGCGGCTGACCATCACCTCGTTCCAACTGTTGAGCGTGACCTGGTCGAGGGTCAGCACCAGGTTGTCACGCACGCCGGCGTAACTCAGCGAGTCGGTGCGCTCGGTGGTCATCAGGATGTTCAGGTCGCGGTGGTGCTTGAGCGGGTCGACACCGACGTTGATCAGCAGCAGCACGTCTTCCGGCACCGCCGAGCGCAGCAGACGATCTTCATCGACGCTGGGCAGGGGCAGGGCGATGGTCTGTTGCAGGCTGCCCAGCAGGTTGAACAGTTCGAATTCGGTCATGTCGCTGACGCCCGGGTGCAGCGCCAGGCGGGTGCTGCTGTCGATCACGCCATTGCGGTGGCACCAGGTGAGCATTTCCAGCAGGTCGCGGCTGCGCTTGATCGGCGCGAAGTGCTCCGACTCCTGAGCGGTGAGGCTGCCGTTGTACAGCCCCCAATGATGCTGGTCCGGTTCCTTGCGGTTGGGGGATTGCACCAGGGTCAGGGTGTCTTCGGCCAGGTCCGGGGCGATGCCGGGGTTGATGAATTCGACCTTGCCCGCCTTGCGTTCAAACGCCGCGTAGAGACGGCGGCCAAGCACATTGAGGTCGCGCTTGTTGATCAGGCTGACGGTCTGCTCGGTGCGGGCGAACTGGGTCAGGAAGCGATAGCTGTAGTTCAGCTCATTGACCAGGGCGCGGCGCTCGGAGGCCACCTGGCGCACTTTCCACTGGCTGCGGCTGTCGAGCAGGGCCAGTTGACGCGGGTCCCAGCCCCATTCACGGGCCAGACGCTCCAGCAACAGGTGCTGCCAGCCGAGGGTGCGCTGGCCGGCGCTGAGCTTGCGGTTGACTTTCAAATACAGTGCGCGCCGTACCAGTTCCAGGCGTTCCGGCTCGTTGCGCGCGTTGAGGTATTCCTCGATGCGGCGATAGACCACGACATACGGGTCCAGCTCGTCCAGGTCCATCTTGTTGGCGAACACCGCCCGCTTGAAGCGCAGGCTCAGGCACTGCACGTTCGGGTGCTCGCTGGCGTAGACCTCGGTCAGCAGCAGCTTGAGCAGGGACTTGTAGGGCGATTCGATGCCCTTGAACAGTTGCCACAGCCCGGCACCAATGAATTCGCCGGGCGGGATGCGCGCCAGATGGCCGAGGTCGAGGGTTTCATCGGCGCGGATAAAGCGTTTGGAAATCAGCGTATGGGTGAACTCGGCGTAGCGGATTTCTTCGTACACCGGCACCAGCCACCAGATCGGCGTGCGGCCGGCGAGCCAGATCGCGGTGCGATAGAACTCATCCAGCAACAAATAGTGCTGGGTTGTGCCGCAGTCGTCGGAGCTCAGTTGCGTGTCGCGCTCGCCCAATACAAAACGGCTCGGCTCGATCAGGAAAAAATGCGCTTCGGCACCCATGCTCAGGGCCCAGGCTTCGAGCAACTGGCATTTCTTGCGCAGCTCGACCAGTTCGTTCTCGCCCAGGTCGGGGGCGTGACATACCCATACGTCCATGTCGCTTTGATCGGCCTGTGCCAGGGTGCCGAGGCTGCCCATCAGGAACAGGCCATGGATCGGCTGCGGCGGTTTGCCGTGGCGCGGCTTGTAGGAAAACGAACGGGTCAGGCGCTGGGCTTCGCTCAGGGCCTGGGCGTCGGGTTCGAAATTCGACAGCCCGGCCGGGGTGCTGCCTGACACGTAACCGGGCAACAGCGGGTGATTGACGTGAAAAAACAGCGGCAGCAGGGTCAATACGCTTTGCTGGCGTGGCGTCAGCCCTTCGATGGCCCGGGCCATACGCCCTTCGTTAAGTGCCATGAAGCGCGCGCGCAACTGGGCCAGCACCTTGCGGTCGATGCCTTCGTCCAGGTCAGGGCGGATTTCATGGGTGCGGGTCATGTCGAACTCGGCGGCGTGCAAGGCCCGACATGGGCGGCCGTGTAGGAGTTTACAGTCAGAAGCGTAGGAGGTTTAGAGGGGAAGCGCTTTTTGGCGTCAGAATTTTATCCAGTCCACGGCAACGCCCTAGGAATCCGCGGCAGGCGGACCCCATGGGCAGTATCCGGAATCAGGCAGCTTCTTTGGTCGTGGTGGTGGTCAGGATGGTCAGCAGGGATTGGGCTTGTTCTGCGGCGTCCCGGCCAAGGCTGGTCAGGTAACCTCCGTCCGGTTGGTCGATCAGTTTTTTCTCGAACAGGCGTTTGGCGGCGGCGATAGCGGTCGGTGCGGCAGTCTGATGGACTTTCAGACCTTCCTGGGAGCTGCCCAGGTTGAAGAGTGCAAGGATTTCCAGTTCGGCAACCAACTCAGGGGTATACGACATAGGGACTCCAGACTTTCTAAGAATTTGTTAGAGGCTAGCAGGCCCTAAGGTGAACGCACTTTGGCGGGCTGTCCAGTGGGAAACTCGCGGGTGTTGATATGGCGCAGTGTTGTGGCGAGGAAGCAGGCTTCCCGGCCACGCAGGCGGCCGGTTCAGGCGTTTTCAGGCGGCAGTTCGGGCAGCGCGCGCAAGGCTGTTTCATACCAGTCGGTATTGAAGGCGCGGTCTTCGTCGAGCATCTTGTCGATTTCCACGGCCAGCACATGGGCCATCAGATTCAAAATCTCTTCGCGCTCGTAACCCACCAGCGTCAGCTTGTTGAACGTGGCCTTGGCGGCAGGCGGATTGTCGCTTTCGATCTGGTTTTCGATGGCCTGGGTCAGCGTGCTTTCGGTGAACTCTTCTTCGTCGTTGTCGATATCGGTCGGCTCGCTCATGGCAGGCTCCTTAAGGAAAGGGCGCCAGTCTACCTCCATTCAGGCAGGTGATGCTGCTAGCCAGGTTGGTCGGGCGGATCTATAACTCATGCAGCCAACCCCGCACACGGCCTGGAGGCTTTGCGATGCTCAAACTGTACGGATTTTCGGTCAGTAACTACTACAACATGGTCAAGCTGGCGCTCCTGGAGAAAGGTCTGACGTTCGAAGAGGTGCCTTTTTTTGCCGGGCAAACGCCTGCAGCCCTGACGATCAGCCCGCGGGGCAAGGTGCCGGTGCTGGGTGTCAAACAGGGCTTTATCAACGAAACCAGTGTGATCCTCGAATACATCGAGCAAACCCAGGAAGGCCCTGCACTGTTGCCGGCGGAGCCGTTTCAGCGCGCCCAGGTGCTGGCATTGTGCAGGGAAATCGAGCTGTACATCGAGCTACCCGCACGCGCCTGTTTCGCCGAAGCGTTTTTCGGCATGCCGGTGCCGGAGGCGATCAAGGACAAAGCCCGGGCCGAGTTGCTGCTGGGGGTGGGGTCTTTAGCTCGGCACGGCAAGTTCGCGCCCTATGTCGCGGGGGAGAGCTTTACGATTGCCGATCTGTATTTCATGTACAGCCTGAACCTCGCCTGCGGCGTGGGCGAGAAACTGTTTGGCCTGGATTTGCTGGCAGAATTGCCGGCGGCCAAGGCGTTGCTGGAGCGCTTGCACGCCATGCCTAACGCCTTGAAGGTGGCGGCGGACAGGGAAGCGGCGATGCCGGCGTTCATGGCGATGATTGCGGCGAAGAAGTAAGCAATGTGGGAGGGGGCTTGCTCCTCCCACATTGATGCGTTTAGCGGCTGGCGAGCAGGGCCTGGCCGCGCACGACGGCTGCCTTGACCTGCGCCGGCGCAGTGCCGCCGATGTGGTCGCGGGCATTCACCGAGCCTTCCAGGGTCAGCACGGCAAACACGTCCTGCTCGATCTGGTCGCTGAATTTGCGCAGTTCTTCCAGGCTCATTTCCGCCAGGTCCTTGCCGCTTTCCACGCCGTATTTCACGGCATGGCCGACGATTTCGTGGCAGTCACGGAACGGCAGGCCACGGCGTACCAGGTAGTCCGCCAGGTCGGTCGCAGTGGAGAACCCGCGCAGCGCCGCTTCCCGCATGATCGCGTGCTTGGGCTTGATCGCGGGGATCATGTCGGCAAAGGCACGCAGCGAATCGCGCAGGGTATCGGCAGCGTCGAACAGCGGTTCCTTGTCTTCCTGGTTGTCCTTGTTGTAGGCCAGGGGTTGGCCTTTCATCAGGGTCAACAGGCCCATCAGCGCGCCGAATACACGGCCGCTCTTGCCACGTACCAGCTCGGGCACGTCGGGGTTTTTCTTTTGCGGCATGATCGAGCTGCCGGTGCAGAAGCGGTCGGGCAGGTCGATGAACTGGAATTGCGCGCTGGTCCACAGCACCAGTTCTTCGGAGAAACGCGACAGGTGCATCATCGCGATACTCGCGGCGGCGCAGAATTCGATAGCGAAGTCGCGGTCCGACACGCCGTCCAGGGAGTTGCCGCCCACGGCGTCAAAACCCAGCAGTTGTGCGGTGTACTCGCGGTCGATCGGGTACGTGGTGCCGGCCAGTGCGGCGCTGCCCAGCGGCATGCGGTTGGCGCGCTTGCGGCAATCCACCAGGCGCTCGTAATCGCGGCTGAGCATTTCGAACCAGGCCAGCAGGTGGTGGCCGAAGGTCACGGGCTGTGCGGTCTGCAGGTGGGTGAAGCCGGGCATGATGGTGTCCGATTCACGCTCGGCCTGTTCCAGCAAACCTTTTTGCAGGCGGGTGATTTCGGCCAGGATCAGGTCGATTTCATCACGCAACCACAGGCGGATATCGGTGGCCACCTGGTCGTTACGGCTGCGTCCGGTGTGCAGTTTCTTGCCGGTCACACCGATGCGATCGGTGAGGCGCGCCTCGATGTTCATGTGCACGTCTTCCAGATCGACGCGCCAGTCGAACGTACCGGCTTCGATCTCACCACGGATGGTGGTCAGGCCGTCGATGATGCTGTCGCGCTCGGCGTCGGTCAGCACGCCGACCTTGGCCAGCATCGTGGCGTGGGCGATCGAGCCCATGATGTCGTGGCGGTACAGGCGCTGGTCGAAGGTGACGGAGGCGGTGAAGCGGGCGACGAAGGCGTCGACGGGTTCACTGAAGCGGCCGCCCCAGGACTGGTTGGTCTTGTCGGTGCTCATGGATTCGCTCGTGATCTGCTTAAAAGAGGCGTGGAGGTGTGACGCCGATAATAACAGGGTTGCCCGTGGAGGCGGTGCTGCGGGTGGTCGGCATTTTTATTTGTGTAAAGGATGGCTAAGTGCCTTGCCGCCGACCGCGTCCGGGAAGAGACTGGGCAAAGGTGCTTATTGAAACGATATTTGACGAATGAGCAGTGTCGTCTCGGCGAGCGTCTACAGTTGGACTGATAGTGTGTGAATGCACCAAAGTCAGGTGATGCGGTCATAACCCTGACTACCATTAAACAAGGGGGGTATTCGGATTGTGATCAGCAAACCCTACGACGATGCCCAAGGGCGGCAGGTTTTGGGCGCTATTGAACAGGTCCGGATAAATATGAGTGTCGCTCTCGGGGCACTTTTTGCCGCTCGCGCTAGTCTTAGCGTGGATCGCTGTGACGCAAGTCACCGCACCTGTCTACGCTATCCTTGTGCGAGACTCACGCAGGAATCCAGCGCAATATGAATGTCCTGATCGTTGATGACGAACCCCAAGCCCGCGAGCGACTGAGCCGTCTCGTCAGTGAACTCGAGGGTTATACAGTCCTTGAACCGAGCGCCGCCACGGGCGAGGAGGCGTTGACGTTGATCGACAGCCTCAAGCCGGATGTGGTGCTGCTCGATATCCGCATGCCGGGCCTGGATGGCCTGCAAGTCGCCGCCCGCCTGAGTGAGCGCGAATCGCCACCGGCCGTGGTGTTGTGTGCCGCCGAGGAAGAGTTCCCGGCCGAAACCCTGGAAGCCAGCGGTGTCAGCTTCCTGGTCAAGCCAGTGACTGCCGAGGCGTTGCTCAAGGCATTGAAAAAGGCCGAGCGCCCCAATCGCATCCAGCTTGCCGCCCTGACCCAGCCCGCCGCCCAGAGCGGTAACGGGCCGCGCAGCCATATCAGTGCGCGCACCCGTAAAGGTATCGAGCTGATCCCCCTGAGCCAGGTGGTCTATTTCATCGCCGATCACAAGTACGTGACCCTGCGTCACGAGGCTGGCGAAGTGCTGCTCGATGAGCCGCTCAAGGCCCTTGAGGATGAATTCGGCGACCGTTTCGTGCGCATCCACCGCAACGCGCTGGTGGCCCGTGAGCGCATCGAACGCCTGCAACGCACGCCCCTTGGGCACTTTCAGTTGTTCCTCAAAGGGCTTAACGGCGATGCCTTGATCGTCAGCCGGCGCCATGTTGCCGGCGTGCGCAAGATGATGCAGCAGCTTTAGCCCAAGGGCTGTAGCGGTGATCGCGGTGCGCTGCGGCCAGGGAGGCCCCCGCACTTGCTGATTCAAATCAAAGCGAATTTTCCTGAGCTGTTATTATCTGCCGTATCTATTCAGTACGGATTGATCCATGTCCTCTCGCGAAATCCGCATCGCCACCCGTAAAAGTGCCCTGGCCTTGTGGCAGGCCGAATACGTCAAAGCACGCCTCGAGCAGGCCCACCCTGGTCTCCAGGTATCCCTGGTGCCCATGGTCAGTCGCGGCGACAAGCTGCTGGACTCGCCGCTGTCGAAGATCGGCGGCAAGGGTTTGTTCGTCAAGGAACTGGAAACCGCGCTGCTGGAAAACGAAGCCGACATCGCCGTGCATTCGATGAAAGACGTGCCCATGGACTTCCCCGAAGGCCTGGGCCTGTTTTGCATCTGCGAGCGTGAAGACCCGCGCGACGCCTTCGTGTCCAATACCTACGCGTCCCTGGATGAGCTGCCGTTGGGCAGTATCGTCGGCACTTCCAGCCTGCGGCGTCAGGCCCAGTTGCTGACGCGTCGCCCGGATTTGCAGATCCGCTTCCTGCGCGGCAACGTCAATACCCGCCTGGCCAAGCTGGATGCCGGTGAATACGACGCGATCATTCTCGCGGCGGCCGGTTTGATCCGGCTCGGCTTCGAAGACCGCATCACCTCGGTCATCAGCGTCGAAGACAGCTTGCCCGCCGGCGGGCAGGGCGCAGTGGGCATCGAATGCCGCACCGCCGACTGTGAAATCCACGCCTTGCTCAAGCCGCTCGATCACCACGACACCGACGTCCGTGTCACCGCCGAACGCGCCCTGAACAAACACCTCAACGGTGGCTGCCAGGTGCCGATCGCCTGCTACGCCGTGCTTGAAGGGGAAAACCTGTGGCTGCGTGGCCTGGTGGGTGACCCTGACGGCGGCAACTTGATCACCGCGCAAGTGCGCGGGCCGCAGCGTGATGCGACGGCGCTGGGTATTCAGGTCGCCGAAGCGCTGCTGGACAAGGGCGCCGGTGTCATTCTGCAAAAAGTCTACGGCGAGGCCGGCCCGCAGTGACCGATTGGCGTGTGCTGCTGACGCGGCCTGCCGAGGAGTCTGCGCTGTTGGCGGCATCGTTGTCCGAGGTCGGGATTTTCAGCAGCAGCCTGCCGTTGCTGGAGATCGAAGCCTTGCCGGTCACGCCTGCGCAGCAGGCGGTGTTTGCTGACCTGGGCCGCTATTGCGCGGTCATTGTGGTGAGCAAACCGGCGGCGCGCCTTGGCGTGCAATGCTTGGATCGATGCTGGCCGCAGTTGCCGTGGTTCAGCGTGGGGGCCGCCACCGCGCAGGTCCTCGCCGATCAGGGCCTGGACGTTCATTATCCCCCCAGCGGCGACGACAGCGAGGCCTTGCTTGCCTTGCCCGCCTTGCGCGAGGCTATTGCACCTGCCGATGCACGGGTGTTGATCCTGCGCGGCGAGGGCGGGCGAGAGCTGCTGGCGGAGCGCTTGCGCGAGCAAGGTGCTAGTGTCGACTATCTGGAGTTGTATCGCCGTTTCCTTCCGGCCTACGACCCGGGGGTACTGATGCAGCGCATCCAGTTGGAACGCTTGAACGGCCTGGTGGTCAGCAGTGGGCAGGGTTTATTACACCTGCAAGCCCTGGCCGGCCCGGATTGGCCACAGGTGGTGCGGCTGCCGTTGTTCGTGCCCAGCCCGCGAGTCTATGAGATGGCGCGGGCCGCTGGCGCAGAAAAAGTTGTGGATTGTCGCGGCGCGAGTGCCGCGGCTTTGTTAGTGGCGTTACGGAGCCATTCCGTTCCCACTCTCTGATACGCAAAGGATGGATACGTGAGCGAAACAGCCTTGCCTAAAGATGAAGCTCAGCCCGCGCTCGATGCGCCGGGCCAGACACCGGACACCGCGCCGCGCCGTGGCAATGGCCTGGCAATCGTCGCCTTGCTGCTGGGCGCCGCAGGCGTTGCCGCCGGCGGCTGGGGGATCTGGCAGGTCCGCGCCCTGCAAGCCAGCAGCCAGCAACAGCTGAGCCAGGTACAGACCCTCGACGACCAGTCCCAGACCCTCAAGCAAAGCCAGCAACAGTTGGCGGCACGCCTGGCGCAACTGCCGGGTGCCGACGAGCTGGAAGAGCGCCGCCGCCTGGTGGCGCAGTTGCAGGGCGATCAGCAGCGTCTGGGCCAGCGCCTGGAAACCGTACTGGGAGCCAGCCGCAAGGACTGGCGCCTGGCTGAAGCCGAACACTTGATTCGTCTAGCGAGTTTGCGCTTGTCTGCCCTGCAGGATATCAACAGCGCGCAGTCGCTGGTCCAGGGCGCCGACGAGATTCTTCGCGAGCAGAGCGATCCGGGTTCCTACGCCGCGCGCGAGCAATTGGCCAAGAGCCTTGCCGCGTTGCGCAGTACCGAACAACCGGACCGTACCGGGCTATACCTGCAACTTGCGGCCTTGCGTGATCAAGTCGTGCAACTGGCGGCGATCGCGCCGGAGTACCAGCTTCAGGAACCGGCGCCCCAAGGGCGTCCGACGACCGATACGGAAAACCGCTTGAGCCAATGGTGGGAGCAGCTCTCGCGTTACTTCCGTATCGACTTCAACCCGGATGACAACATTCGCCCGCTGCTCGCCGGCCAAGGCCTGAACCAGGTGCGCCTGGCCCTGAGCCTGGCCCTCGAGCAAGCGCAGTGGGCTGCGCTCAATGGTGAGTCGGCGGTGTACAGCCGTTCGCTGGGTGAGGCGCGCAGCGTGTTGCAGGACAACTTCAACCAGGACAACCCACAGAGCAAAGCGATGCTGGCGCGTATCGCCGAGCTTGAGCCCAAGGCTGTCTCGGTCGTGACCCCGGACCTGGCTGCCAGCCTGGCCGCCGTGCAGGCATACCTTGAACGTCGTCACTCGCCTGCCGACGAAGCCAAGGCTTCGGCTGGCACGCCGGCGAGCCAGGAGTAGAGCCGATGAAGCGTTTCTATGTGATCCTGGTGCTGGCGATTGCGATCGCCCTGGCGCTGGCTGTGGGCATTTCGAAACACACCGGCTACGTGCTGATTACCTATCCCCATCTGCTGCATTACGAGTCGAGTCTGTGGGCCACCCTGGTGGCGGTGTTTGTCATCGGCCTGGCGATCTACCTGATTCGTGTCCTGTTGAGCCTGCTGAGCACCTCGGGCGGCGTGGTCAACCCGTGGTCGCGGCGTAACCGCAGCCGTCGCGTGCAGATCGCGATCGAGCAGGGCCAGATGGACCTCGCCGAAGGCCGCTGGGCCAGTGCCGAACGCCACCTGCATCGTGCCGCCGAAGCCGAACGCCAGCCGTTGCTGTATTACCTTGGCGCGGCCCGGGCGGCGAATGAGCAAGGGCGATATGAAGCGTGCGACGGTTTGCTGGAGCGCGCCCTCGAGCGTCAGCCCCAGGCCGAACTGGCGGTTGCCTTGAGCCATGCGCAATTGCAGATGGACCGTGGCGATACCGACGGCGCGCTGATCACCTTGCAGGCCATGCACGAGCGGCATCCCCATAACGCCCAAGTGCTGCGCCAGTTGCAACGCTTGCATCAGCAGCGGGGCGATTGGTCGTCAGTGATTCGTCTGTTGCCTGAGCTGCGTAAGGACAAAGTGTTGCCGGCCGGCGAATTGGCCGAGCTGGAGCGTCGTGCCTGGGGTGAAAACCTGAGCCTGGCCGTCCAGCGTGAAGAGCAGGGCGAAGCGGGTTTGCAGGCGCTTGAGCGCGCCTGGCAACAACTGACGTCCGCCCAACGCCAGGAGCCGCAATTGGTGGTGGCCTACGCCGAGCAACTGCGCCAGTTGGGCGCTGATGCCAAGGCCGAGGAAGTGTTGCGTGGCGCGATCAAGCGGGCGTATGACAGCCATCTGATCCGCCTGTATGGCCTGTTGCGCGGCAGTGACCCGGCCCGCCAGTTGAAGTTTGCCGAGGGCTGGCTCAAGGATCATCCCGGTGATGCCAGCTTGCTGTTGACCCTGGGTCGCCTGTGTCTGCAAAACAGTCTGTGGGGCAAGGCGCGGGACTACCTGGAAAGCAGCCTGCAGGTGCAGCGCAACCCCGAGGCGTGTGCCGAACTGGCACGCCTGCTAGCCCAGTTGGGTGACACCGAGCGCAGCAACCAGCTATTCCAGGAAGGCTTGGGCCTGCTGGACAACCGTTTGCTCGCCTCACCGTTACCCGTGCCGGCGCAGGGTTGAAGTAGGAAGTGGTGCGAGGGTTGGCTCGGATGCGTCCGACAGCCAACCTTTTGGTTCTGTGTAAAGACTCGGTTTAACTGGGTGTGTAATACATTCCTACGTTGCGTCAGGTTATGTCCTCCAAGTTCTGGCGGGATGTCCCTACGTTTTCGCGGAATCGTCTGCTCTAACGCGTATTGAAAGGGGTCAGGCCTTTCCTCTACCGTAACGGCCTATCTCTCGCGGTACGGATAAACAATGTCTTTGGCCCCCTCACGCTCCTTGTTTTTCCTGGCGTTCATGGCCGGTGCGCTGACGTTGGGTGCGTCTTTCTACCTGGAATATGGCGCGCTGCTGCGGCCCTGCTTTCTGTGCCAGGTACAACGGCTATTCCTCGCCACCTTTACGTTGATCAACCTGGTAGCGGCTGTGCATAACCCCAAACGCTACGGCGTCTATGGGTATGGGCTGGCGAGCACAGGCTGTGCCGCGCTTGGCGCAATTACCGCCGTGCGCCAGGTGTTATTGCAGAACACCACGTCGGATCAGGCCAGCGATTGTTGGCCCAGCTTGCAGTACATGCTCGAAAACCTGTCTTTTTCGCAGGCGCTGCGCTCGATCTTCAACGGCACCGTCGACTGCGTGGAAATCACTTGGACCCTGTTCGATTTGAGTCTTCCGGAGTGGAGCCTGTTGTTTTTCGTGGCGATGCTGATCCTGGGCTTCATGCAATTTTCACGGCTGATATTCAGCCAACCGTTGCGCCTGTCGAGACGCTGAAAACCGGTCGCAGGTTGTAGGACAGGATTAAACACTTGTATGAACTTTCTCTCCTGCGTACCTTGAAGCCATAGTCATGCGGGCATAATCTGGCCCGCATGCGTTATTGAAACCGTTGTCAGATACGGCTTTGTCCGGCTGCCGCTTTATCTTTGAAGTATTGCGCGGGCACACAGCGGCAGCGCCCCCTATAGGGAAGAGAGATCATCATGCTGGAAAGTTGTCAGAATGCTCAGGAACGCTGGGGTGGGGTGCACAAGCTGATCGACAACTGGCTGAAGGCACGCCACGAACTGGTTCGGGCGTTTGATGCTCTCGGCGAGAAGCCCGAAGCATTGACGAAGAATCGCAAGCCGTTGCAGGCATTTTGCGGTGTGTTGGTGGACTACGTGTCTGCCGGTCATTTCGGCATCTACGAGCAACTGACCAAGGAGGCTGAAGCCTTCGACGATCAACGCGGTCTTGAGTTGGCCGATACCCTCTACCCACGCATCGATGTGATCACCGAGAAGCTGCTGGCGTTCAATGACCTGTGTGATGCCGGCAAGTGTGTTGCGGAAAAATTCAAGGAGCTGGGTGGCCTGCTCCATGAGCGTTTCGAGCTTGAGGATTGCCTGATCGAAGTGCTGCACAATGCTCACCGGGATGTGGCTGTCGCTCAGGCCTGACCCTTGGTGTGAGATAAAAAAACGGTGCGCATGACGCACCGTTTTTTATTGGGTCAATGCCGGGTGCCGAGCAATTCGATCTCGAATACCAGGGGTGTGTAAGGCGGGATCAACGCACCGGCACCGTCGGCGCCATAGGCCTGTGCTGACGGAATCACCAGGCGCCATTTCGCGCCCACCGGCATCTGTTGCAGCGCGCTGCTCCAGCCGCTGATCACGCTGTCTAGGCGAAACCATTGCGCCTGGGTGCTTTGATCGAACACCGTCCCATCGGGCAATCGCCCCACGTATTTCACCTGAACCTCATCATTGGCCAACGGTTTATTGCCGGTCCCGGGCGTCAACTCGGTGAGCAGAACGCCATCGGCCAATTCGCGCACGCCGCTCGCGGCTTTTTCCTGGGTCAAAAACTGCTGTTCGGCCGTCAGGGCTTTTTCACTTTGCGGTGCCTGAATATCGGCTTCGTCCTGCGCTTCATGCTGCGCCAGGATCTGTTCGATGCGCGCGTTATCCAGCGCCAGCGGTTTACCTTGATAGGCTTGCTTGAGGCCATCGATCAAGGCTTGGAGCTGCAAGTCGGGGACTTCCTGTCGCAGCCGCTCACCGAGGCTGGCGCCCAGGCTGTACGCGAGGTCGTGCGCGTCTGGCGCAGTGGTTTTGGACGGCGTAGGCTCGCTTGCATTGGCCACGGAAATCGCCAAACCAAGCGCAAGAAAAAGGTAACGCGACATGGGTCTTCTCCAGCCGAAAGTGCGACGGATTATGCCAGTGTGAGTGGGTAAAAAGTGGCGTGGTTTTTCGTTATATCGATAAGATTTTTCGCACGGTGCAACGCAAGGCAAACGATACTGTCAACATGCGCTAGCGGCGGTAAGAGCAGAGGGCTAGTATGAGCCGCACCCACGTCAGCCAGGAGGTAAACCATGTCGGCCAAACAGAAGCCTGTAAATACCCCGTTGCACTTACTCCAACAACTCTCGGGCAGCCTGCTCGAACATTTGGAAAGCGCGTGTTCCCAAGCCTTGGCTGATGCAGAAAAACTGCTCGCCAAGTTGGAAAAACAACGCGGTAAAGCGCAAGAAAAACTGCACAAATCCCGCATCAAACTGCAAGACGCCGCCACTGCCGGCAAGGCCAAGGCTCAAGCCAAAGCCAAAGACGCAGTCAAAGAACTTGAGGACCTGCTGGACGCCCTCAAGGATCGCCAAGCCGAAACCCGCACCTACATTTCCCAACTCAAAAAAGATGCTCAAGAAAGCCTGAAACTGGCCCAGGGCGTTGGTCGTGTGAAGGAAGCTGTATCGAAAGTGCTGGGCGCTCGTGCACCGGTAAAAGCCGTTGCAGCGAAGACGCCGGCTAAGGCCGCTGCCAAACCAGCTGCCAAACCAGCTGCCAAAACTGCTGCTGCGAAACCAGCCGCCAAGCCAGTTGCTAAAGCCGCTGCTGCAAAACCAGCCGCCAAGCCGGTTGCTAAAGCCGCTGCTGCAAAACCAGCCGCCAAGCCAGTTGCTAAAGCTGCTGCCGCAAAACCAGCCGCCAAGCCAGTTGCTAAAGCTGCTGCCGCAAAACCAGCCGCCAAGCCAGTTGCTAAAGCTGCTGCCGCAAAACCAGCCGCCAAGCCAGTTGCTAAAGTCGCTGCTGCAAAACCAGCCGCCAAGCCAGTTGCTAAAGTCGCTGCTGCAAAACCAGCCGCCAAGCCAGTTGCTAAAGCCGCTGCTGCAAAACCAGCCGCCAAGCCAGTTGCTAAAGCCGCTGCTGCAAAACCAGCCGCCAAGCCAGTTGCCAAAGCCGCTGCTGCAAAACCAGCCGCCAAGCCAGTCGCTAAACCGGCTGCTGCAAAACCGGCACCGGCCAAGCCAGCCACTCCGGCAGCATCGGCTGCTACCCCGGCAGCGTCCGTCGCTCCAACCGCATCGGCCAGCAGCGCCCCTGCACCGGTCGCGCCAAGCAACACCCCAACCAGCGCTTCCTAAGCGCCGGTGACTGCGACGCGCATCTGCTGCAGCGCGTCGTGGTCAAGGTTGGCGGCTCCCTCGGCCGCCAGTCCTTCCAGCCATCGTTGACCCATCACTTCGCCTGTCGGCCATGCTGTCGCCAGCGTTGCCAGGCGTGTCAGCAACTCGCGTTCCGCCTCCAGCTCCAGGGCCTTGACCCGCTCCCGTAACGCCGCCAAGGGCTGATCCTGCTGCGCCACGGCCCGCCATTGCCTACGCACCTGTCGCAACGGTTCAACGACTTGCGATTGCCACGGCTCGGCGATTTGCCTCAGCGCCTGCGTGCGTTCAAGTGTCAGCGCCACGCCGCGCCGTTCCAGCCACGCCCCGCAGAGCAACAGGCACACATCCGCGCCTTGTTCCTGCAAACGCAGGCACGCGGCCTCGACGCCCGGGCGGGCGTAAGTCGAGAGGGCAAAGCTCCACAGGTCAGCGCACATATTCACACCCAAGCCAGCGGCCAACGAAGCTGGTAGACTCCGCCGCCATTATGATCCGACTTCAAAGCCTAACATTACAGCGTGGCCCGCAACGTCTTCTTGAAGACGCCGAGCTGACCCTGCACGCCGGTCACAAAGCCGGCCTGATCGGTGCCAATGGCGCCGGCAAATCCACGTTGTTCGCCCTGTTGCTGGGTGAGCTGACCCCGGACTCCGGGGACTGCTTGCTGCCGGCCGACTGGCGCATCGCCCATATGCGCCAGGAGATCGACACCCTGGACCGCATCGCGATCGACTACGTGCTCGATGGCGACCTGCGTCTGCGCCAGGTGCAACACGACCTGGCCGAGGCCGAGAAAGCCCAGGACGGCGCCGCTCAGGCTCGCCTGCACGCGGAACTGGACAGCGCCGACGGCTACACCGCCGACGCCCGTGCGCGCAAGATGCTTGCCGGCCTTGGCTTTACCAACGAACAGATGGACCGCCCGGTCGCCGACTTCTCCGGCGGCTGGCGCATGCGCCTGAACCTGGCCCAGGCACTGATGTGCCCCTCGGACTTGCTGTTGCTCGACGAACCGACCAACCACTTGGACCTCGATGCGATCCTGTGGCTGGAGGATTTCCTCAAGAACTATCAAGGCACCTTGCTGCTGATTTCCCACGACCGGGATTTCCTCGACGCCGTGGTCGACAACATCGCCCACGTCGAACAGAAGAAAATCACCCTCTACCGCGGCGGCTACAGTGCGTTCGAGCGCGCCCGCGCCGAACGCCTGGCCCAGCAACAGCAGGCGTTCGAGAAGCAGCAGGCGCAGCGCGCGCACATGGAAAGCTACATCGCCCGGTTCAAGGCCCAGGCCACCAAGGCCCGCCAGGCCCAGAGCCGGATCAAGGCGCTGGAACGCATGGAAGAACTGTCGGCGGCCCACGTCGATTCGCCTTTCGATTTCGTGTTCCGCGAGTCGGTGAAGATCTCCAGCCCGTTGCTCGATCTGTCCGATGCACGCCTGGGCTATGGCGATAAAACCATCCTCGAGAAGGTCAAACTGCAACTCACGCCGGGCGCGCGTATTGGCCTGCTCGGACCGAACGGCGCGGGCAAGTCGACGCTGATCAAGAACCTGTCGGGCGAGCTGCAACCCCTGGCCGGTCGCCTGACCCGTGGCGAGAACCTGGTGGTGGGCTACTTCGCCCAGCATCAGTTGGACTCCCTGGACGCCAAGGCCAGCCCGTTGCTGCACTTGCAGCGCCTGGCGCCGACCGAGCGCGAGCAGACTCTGCGCGACTTCCTCGGCGGTTTCGACTTCCGTGGTGCGCGCATCGATGAGCCGGTGCTGAACTTCTCCGGCGGCGAAAAAGCCCGCCTGGCCCTGGCGCTGATCGCCTGGGGCCGGCCGAACCTGTTGCTGCTCGACGAACCGACCAACCACCTCGACCTGGAAATGCGCCTGGCGCTGACCATGGCGTTGCAGGAATTCAGTGGTGCGGTACTGGTGGTGTCTCACGATCGCCACTTGCTCAAGAGCACCACCGACAACTTCCTGCTGGTGGCCGATGGCAAAGTCGAAGAGTTCGACGGCGACCTCGAAGACTACGCACGCTGGCTGACGGATTACCGCCTGCGCAACGCGCCGACCAGCAACACGCCGGTCAACCCGGACAAAACCGACAAGAAGGCCCAGCGCCAGGCCGCTGCCGCCCTGCGCCAGCAGTTGGCGCCGCACAAGCGCGACGCCGACAAGCTGGAAGCCGAATTGGGCAAGGTCCACGAACGTCTGGCCAAGATCGAGACCAGCCTGGGCGACAGTGCCGTGTACGAAGCCGCACGCAAGGATGAACTGCGCGATCTGCTGGCCGAGCAGGCCAAGCTCAAGGTCCGTGAAGGCCAGTTGGAGGAAAGCTGGATGGAAGCCCTCGAACTGCTCGAAAGCCTGCAAGCGGAGCTGGAGGCGCTGTCCTGATGGAGGCGCTGCAACTGCCGCTGCCGGCGCAATGGGTCGAGCCTGTGTGGATCAGCGTGCAAGTCCTGCTGATCCTGCTGGCGGGCTACCTTACCCAGCGGTTTGTCGCCAAGGGCCTGACCCGACTGGGTGAGCGCTACCCCTTCCCGCCGCAATTGTTGATGCCGCTGCGCGGCGGCTTGCGCTGGCTGATCATGGGCAGTGCGCTGATCTTCGTGCTGGGCCGCCTGGGCGTGTCCGCCACGGTGTTGTGGACCGCGCTGTCGGGGTTCGTCGCGGTGGCGGCGGTGGCGTTCTTCGCCATGTGGTCGGTGTTGTCCAACCTGTTGTGCGCGATCCTGATCTTCACCGTCGGGCCGTTCCGCCTGGGTGACATCGTCGAGTTGGTGGACACCGTCGACAAGCCGGGTGTGAAGGGCCGCGTCGTGGCGATCAATCTGCTTTACACCACGCTGATCGAAGTGGAAGAGGCGGGCACCGGCGGCGTGACGGTGCAGGTGCCCAATAGCCTGTTCTTCCAACGCTCGGTGCGACGCTGGCGCGACAGTGCGGTGATGCCGGGCGAGCGCTAGCGTTCACATCTTGTAAAAATCTATAGCCAGCATTCGGTCGGCAGAGTTAGCTTAAGGCACAACCGCAAACTCGCTGCTGAGGTGTGCAATGGCACTCGACACATGGCTGGCCTTTTTCCTCGCCAGTTGGATCATTTCCCTTTCCCCTGGCGCAGGCGCCATCGCCTCGATGTCCAGCGGCCTGCAATACGGTTTCCTGCGCGGTTACTGGAACGCCATCGGCCTGCAAATCGGCCTGGCGATGCAGATTGCCGTGGTGGCGGGCGGGCTGGGGGCCATTCTGGCGGCGTCGTCCACCGCGTTCTATGCGATCAAATGGTTTGGCGTGGCGTACCTGGTGTACCTGGCCGTCAAGCAGTGGCGCGCGCTGCCCATGGACATGACCGATGACGGCGCCGTGCGCCCGATCGGCAAGCCGATGGCGATGATGTTCCGTGGCTTTCTGGTCAACGCCAGCAACCCCAAGGCGCTGGTGTTCATGCTCGCGGTGTTGCCGCAGTTCGTGAACCCGCAGGCCCCGCTGCTGACCCAGTACCTGATCCTCGGCGCGACGATGATCAGCGTCGATATGATCGTGATGGCGGGCTATACCGGCTTGGCGTCGAAAGTCTTGCGCCTGTTGCGCACGCCCAAGCAGCAAAAACGCATGAACCGCACGTTTGCCGGGTTGTTCGTGGGCGCGGCGGGTTTCCTGGCAAGTTTGCATCGCGCAACGGCTTGAACCCGGACCGGGCTGAAGAAACCGAATCGACAATGTGGGAGCGGGCTTGCTCGCGATAGCGGAGTGTCAGTCACCGAGTCAGTCGGCTGACCCACCGCTATCGCGAGCAAGCCCGCTCCCACATTTGTTTTGTGTTGTCTGTGCGCGTTGAGTTCAGCGCAAAATCGTCGGGCCTGGCGCCATTGCCGCCGCTGAATCGGCTCCGTTACTCCAAATACAAATCACTTACACCTTGAGTCAAACCTAATAAAGCTCAACAATGTGTTACTTCGTATTTCTCTTTGAGATTCATTCATGACTGCCCCCTTCCGTTTTTTCGCCTGGCTGCTATTGCCGGCGTTGATGTCGTGCAGCTTCAACCTGTTGGCTGCACCTGCCGAGGGCGCCACGAAAGCCCTGCATTTGCTGGACTACATCGGCGCGGATTACCCGCCGACGGTAGCGGCGGGCAAGGTCATCGATGAGTCGGAATACCGTGAACAGGTGGAGTTTCTGGGGGTGTTGCAGGGCCTGGTGGCTGAGCTGCCTTCCAAGCCCGAGCGCGCAGAACTGGTCAAAGGGGTCGATGAACTGGTCGCCGCCGTGACCGCTCGTCAGGACGGCGCCAGTGTGGCCCGCCAGTCCCGGCAGTTGGGCGCCAAGCTGGCGGCGGCATATGAAGTCAGCCAGGCCCCGGCGATTACGCCCGACCCGACACGCGGCGCACCGCTGTATGCGCAGCACTGCTCGGTCTGCCACGGCACGGCCGGAGCCGGTGATGGCCCGGCGGGTGTGGGGATGACGCCGCCGCCGGCGAACCTGCAGAACGCTGAGCGCCTGGACCGCCTGAGCCTTTATGCGATCTACAACACGCTGGGCCTGGGCGTCGAAGGCACGGACATGCCGTCCTTCGCCGACCAACTCGACGACCGCCAGCGCTGGGACCTGGCCACCTATATCGCCAGCTTCACGGCCGACCCGGCTGCCGCGAAAAGCGCGCAGCCCTTCAACCTCGCCGACCTGGCCCGTCAGACCCCGAATGAAGTGCTGGCCGCCAACGGCCCAGCCGCTGCCGCGACGTTCCGCGCCCAGCGTGCCCAGCCGCCGCAGGTCAAGCGCGGCCCGGCGCAGTTGCTCGACTACACCGCCGCGACCCTCGACAAGAGCCTTGCGGCGTTCCGCAACGGCGATCACGAGCAAGCCTACGACCTGTCGGTAGCGGCGTATCTTGAAGGCTTCGAGCTGGTGGAAAGCTCCCTGGACAACGTCAACGCCAACGTGCGCAAGGACACCGAGAAGGCCCTGATGGCCTACCGGCAGTCGTTGCAGGACGGCTTGCCGCTCGAACAGGTGCAGCAGCGCCTGGACGCGGCCAAGGGCAAGCTCAGCGAATCTGCCAGCTTGTTGGGCAGCGATGGCCTGAGCTGGTCGTTGAGTTTTATCTCAGGCTTGCTGATCCTGCTGCGCGAAGGTCTGGAAGCGATCCTGGTGCTGGCGGCGATCCTCGCCTTCCTGCGTAACACCGGCCAGGAATCGGCGGTGCGCAGCGTGAACACCGGCTGGGGCTTGGCCTTGGTGGCCGGCTTGGCCACCTGGGCGTTGGCCGCCTATGTGATCGATGTGAGTGGCGCCCAGCGCGAATTGCTCGAAGGCTGCACGGCGTTGTTTGCCAGTGTGATGGTGCTGTGGCTCGGCGTGTGGATGCACGACCGCCGCCACGCAGCGGCCTGGCAGGATTACATCAAGAGCAGCCTGGTGGGCGGCGGTGGGCGTTTCGGCTTCGCGCTGCTGGCGTTCTTCTCGGTGTACCGCGAGCTGTTCGAAGTGATCCTGTTCTACGAAACCCTGTGGCTGCAAGCCGGCCCGGCCGGGCACAACGCTGTGCTGGCGGGTGGCGCCACGGCGCTGGTGCTGCTGGTGGGCCTGGCGTGGGTGATCCTGCGCGGTTCGGCGAAGCTGCCATTGGCGCTGTTCTTCGGGATCAACGCGGCGCTGCTGTGTGCGTTGTCGGTGGTGTTCGCCGGGCACGGCGTGAAGGCGTTGCAGGAAGCCGGCATCTTCGGCACGCGGCCGGTGGCATTCTTTGACTTCGACTGGCTGGGTATCCACGCCGATGCCTACTCGTTGAGTGCGCAGGTCGTGGCGATCCTGGCGATTGTGGTGATGTACGGCCGCAGTCGGATCGCCGACAAGCGCCGGTTGGCGGCATAGGCATGCGCGTGTGGATCGACGCCGACGCCTGCCCGCGGGCGGCCAAGGACCAGGTGGTGAAGTTCGCCCTCAAGCGTCAGTTCGAGGTGGTGCTGGTGGCCGGGCAGAGCCAGATCAAGCCGAGCTTTGCCTGCGTGAAGCTGATCGTGGTGCCCAGCGGCCCGGACGCAGCGGATGACTACCTGGTGGAGCACGCGGTGCCCGGCGAGTTGGTGATCTGCAGCGATGTACCCTTGGCCGACCGCCTGGTGAAGAACGGCGTGACGGCGCTCGATCCGCGTGGCAAGGAGTTCAGCCCGCAGAACATGAGTGAGCGGTTGGCGGTACGCAACCTGTTCACCGATCTGCGTGAGCAAGGCCAGATGGGCGGTGGTCCACCGCCCCATGGGGAAAAGGACAAGCAAGCGTTTGCCAACTCACTCGACCGCCTCCTTACGCGCTTGATGCGGGCCGATTAGTCGTTCTCATGGGTCAGCTCAAGCACCCGATCCACCAGCTTGTTGATGCCTGATGCGACTTCACTGATGTTCTTGCCAAGCATATAGGCCGGCGTGCTGACCAGCTTGCGCGCCGTGTCTTCGACGATATCCTCCACCGTACATTCCTGGTGGTGGGCGCCCATCTTGTCCAGGGCGGCGGCGGTGTCGGTATCGTTGCCGATGGTGCAGGTCACGCCCGGGCCATAGATCTTCGCGGCCAGGGCCGGCGAGATGCAGATCAGCCCCAGCGGCTTGCCCGCTTCGACAAAGGCTTCGGCCAGCGCCAATACCTGCGGGTTGAGGCTGCAACCGGCACCTTCACTGGCAAAGTTCGACAGGTTCTTCGCCGCGCCAAATCCGCCAGGCACGATCAACGCGTCGAAGTCCTCGGCGTTGGCTTCACCAATGTCCTTCACCTCGCCCCGAGCAATGCGGGCGGACTCCACCAGCACATTGCGCGACTCGGGCATTTCTTCGCCCGTGAGGTGGTTGATCACGTGCAACTGCGCAATGTCGGGGGCAAAGCATTGGACCTGAGCGCCGCGCTGATCCAGGCGCAGCAGCGTGATCACGCTTTCGTGGATTTCTGCGCCGTCGTACACGCCACAGCCGGAAAGGATCACTGCAATCTTTTTGCTCATGGGCATTTCTCCTGATTCATGGCGTTAAATGTCTACTAATTTGTCATCTGTTGCCAATGGGAACTCCCGCCGCAGCACCTAATCTTGATGCAATAAAAACAGACCGGACTAGCCCATGGACTTCGTGCCTTACGCGGTGCCGTTTTTCATCGCCTTGATCGTGGTTGAACTGCTCGCCGACCGTTGGCGCGGGGAGCGCAATTACCGGGTGGCGGATGCCATCAACAGCCTCAGCACCGGCGTGCTGTCCACCACCACCGGGCTGCTGACCAAGGGCGTGGGGCTGCTGACCTACGCGTTCGCCCTCAAGCACCTGGCGCTGCTTGAGCTGTCGGCCCAGAGCGTCTGGACCTGGGTGTTCGCCTTTGTGTTCTACGACTTCTGCTACTACTGGCTGCATCGCTGCGGGCATGAGCGCAATATCCTGTGGGCCGCGCACTCGGTGCATCACCAGAGCGAGGACTACAACCTCACCACCGCCTTGCGCCAGACCAGCACCGGCTTTCTGCTGAGCTGGATCTTCTACCTGCCCCTGGCCGTGCTCGGCGTGCCGCTGCTGGTGTTTATCAGCGTAGCCTCGCTCAACCTGCTGTATCAATTCTGGGTCCACACCCGCCACGTGCCCAAGCTCGGTTGGTTCGAGTGGTTCTTCGTCACACCGTCCAATCATCGGGCTCACCATGCACAGAACGCTCTCTACATGGATCGCAACTACGGCGGGGTGTTCATTATTTGGGACCGGCTGTTTGGTTCGTTCCAGGAAGAGGACGCTAACGAGCCGGTGATCTTTGGCGTCACCACCCCCTTGGCCAGTTGGAACCCGCTGTGGGCCAACCTGCAGTTCTATGCGCAGTTGTGGAGTGATGCGCGACGCACGCAAAGCCGCTGGGACAAGCTGCGTATCTGGTTCATGCGCACCGGTTGGCGGCCGGCCGATGTGAAGGCCAACTACCCGTTGGCCAAGCCGGATTTGAGCCAGTTCCGCAAATTCGAGGTGCCGCTGGATACGCGGCAACAGGTGTACGTCGCCCTGCAATTTGCGGTGTATGTGGGGTTTGGCAGTTATCTGATGAATGTCGGGGACGGGCTGCCCACGACGGGACTGGTGCTGGGCTGGAGTGCGATGGCGCTGGGCTTGTTTAGCTTGGGCGTCGCCCTGGAGAACCGCCCGTGGGCGTTGAGGGCGGAGCTGGTGCGTCTGGGGCTGAATGTGCCGCTGGTATGGCTGGCGCCGCTGGCCGGGCTATGGCCGGCCAGCCACCTGGGCTGGCTGGGCCTTTTGAGCTACAGCTTGCTGAGTCTGATGGGCCTCTACTGTTGCAGAGGCCGGCTTACTCGGCTGGCGTCTTAGTCGGCTCGACCGGGCTGGTCTCGCCCGTGTGTGTGGCGGCCAGTTGGGCCTTTGCATCGGCACAGGCTTGACGGGCGATGCGCGCGTTCTTGAACCGCCGCCGCAGCCAGAGAGCCAGGCCCAGCAGTAACAAAGCACCCAGCACCCACAGCTCGTACTTCTTGATGCTGCCCAGCATGCCTTCCAGAACCGCGCCAAAATGGTACGCCGCCGCGGCGAGCGCCGCCGCCCACACCGCCGCGCCAATGCCGTTGAGCACCAGGTAGCGCAAGGGCGGATAGCCGGACAGGCCAATCGCCACGGGCATCACTGTGCGTAATCCGTAGACGAAGCGGAAGCTCAGCACCCAGATATCCGGGTGCTTGCGGATATGTTCCAGGGCCTTGTCGCCCATCAATTGCCAGCGCGGCTTGCGCGCCAACAGTTTGCGGCCGTGTTTGCGCCCCATGTAGTACCAAAGCTGGTCGCCGGCGTAGCTGCCGAAAAAGGCAACGACCACCACCAGGTTGATATCCATATACCCACGGAACGCCAGGAAGCCTGCGAGAACCAGTATGGTTTCGCCTTCGAAGAACGTGCCTAGGAAGAGGGCAAAGTAGCCGAAGTCATGCAGAAATTGTTGAAGCATGGTCTGGGTGCTGGCGAAATGAACGCGCAGCCTACGCCTTCGTGAACATTCATGAAAGTATCGAAATGTGTCTCGAAGTGAACATTTCCTACATAAACGCCGAATGCGACTACAGGTCGCATGGATAAGCACAACTGTCATTCCTTCGTCATAATGGCCGCTTATAACTGCAACACTCGTCCGTAAATGCGGGCTCAGGAGTCTGTCGTGAGCTTTACCCCTGCCAATCGCCTGTTCCCCGCCACCCGTCTGCGCCGCAACCGTCGTGATGATTTTTCTCGCCGTCTGGTCCGTGAAAACGTACTCACCACGAACGATCTGATCCTGCCGGTCTTTGTGCTGGACGGGGAAAATCGTCGGGAAGCCGTGGCGTCGATGCCGGGTGTAGAGCGCTTGAGCATTGATCTGCTGCTTGAAGAGGCGGCGAACTGGGTCGAACTGGGGATTCCGGCGCTGGCGCTGTTCCCGGTGACGCCTGCGGAACTCAAGTCCCTCGATGCTGCCCAAGCCTGGAACCCGCAAGGGATCGCCCAACGCGCCACCCGCGCCTTGCGTGAGCGCTTCACGGAATTGGGGGTAATCACCGATGTGGCCCTGGACCCGTTCACCACCCACGGGCAGGACGGCATTCTGGATGAAGAAGGCTACGTGCAAAACGACATCACCGTCGACGCGCTGGTCAAACAGGCCCTGTCCCATGCTGCAGCCGGGGCCCAGGTGGTCGCGCCGTCGGACATGATGGACGGCCGCATCCAGGCGATCCGCGAAGCTCTGGAGCTGGCCGGCCACGTCAATGTGCGAATCATGGCTTATTCGGCCAAATACGCCAGCGCCTACTACGGCCCGTTCCGCGATGCGGTGGGCTCGGCGCTGAACCTGGGCAAGGCCAACAAGGCCTCGTACCAGATGGACCCGGCCAACAGCCAGGAAGCCCTGCACGAAGTGGCCGCCGACCTGGCCGAAGGTGCCGATATGGTGATGGTCAAGCCCGGGATGCCCTACCTGGACATCCTTTATCGGGTCAAAGAAGAATTCAAGGTGCCGACCTTTGTCTATCAGGTCAGCGGTGAATACGCGATGCACATGGCCGCGATCCAGAATGGTTGGTTGAGTGAAGGGGTGATCCTCGAATCCCTGACAGCCTTTAAACGTGCCGGCGCTGATGGCATTCTGACCTACTTCGCCGCCCGCGCTGCCCAATTGCTTAGAGAGCAACAATAGCCCTCACAGGAACACTCGATGAATACCGAAGGACTCTCAGAAGTTGCCGTAAAAGACGCCCACCCGGTGGTTGAACAAGTCGCCGAGACCCCGCCGGAGCTGGAACCGCCTGTGGTGGTCGCCGAAGCGCCTGCTCCGGCGCCCGCGCCCGTCGTGGTGACCAACCTGGATGACAGCAGCCTGTACATCCACCGCGAGCTGTCACAGCTGCAATTCAACATCCGCGTGCTGGAGCAGGCGCTGGATGAGTCCTACCCGTTGCTGGAACGCCTGAAATTCCTGCTGATTTTCTCCAGCAACCTGGACGAGTTCTTCGAGATCCGCGTCGCCGGTCTCAAGAAACAAATCACCTTCGCCCGTGAACAAGCCGGCGCCGATGGCCTGCAACCGCATCAAGCCCTGGCACGCATCAGCGATCTGGTACACGGGCATGTGGATCGCCAATACGCAATCCTCAACGACATCCTGCTGCCAGAACTGGAAAAACATCAGGTCCGCTTTATCCGTCGCCGCCACTGGACCACCAAGATCAAGACCTGGGTGCGTCGCTACTTCCGCGACGAGATCGCGCCGATCATCACGCCGATCGGTCTCGACCCGACTCACCCGTTCCCGTTGCTGGTCAACAAGAGCCTGAACTTCATCGTTGAGCTGGAGGGTATCGACGCCTTCGGTCGCGATTCCGGCCTGGCGATCATCCCGGCACCGCGTCTGCTGCCACGGATCATCAAGGTACCGGAAGAGGTGGGGGGCGCTGGCGATAACTATGTATTCCTGTCGTCGATGATCCACGCGCACGCCGATGACCTGTTCCAGGGCATGAAGGTCAAGGGCTGCTACCAGTTCCGCCTGACCCGTAACGCCGACCTGGCGCTGGACTCCGAAGACGTCGAAGACTTGGCCCGCGCCCTGCGCGGTGAGCTGTTCTCGCGGCGCTACGGCGATGCGGTGCGCCTGGAAGTGGCCGACACCTGCCCGAAACACCTGTCGGACTACCTGCTCAAGCAGTTCAACCTCGGCGAGAGCGAGCTGTACCAGGTCAACGGCCCGGTCAACCTGACGCGCCTGTTCAGCATCACCGGCCTGGACAGCCACCCGGAGCTGCAATACACGCCGTTCACGCCGCAGATCCCGAAACTGCTGCAAAACAGCGAGAACATCTTCAGCGTGGTCAGCAAACAGGACATCCTGTTGCTGCACCCGTTCGAGTCCTTCACCCCGGTGGTCGACCTGCTGCGCCAGGCCGCCAAGGACCCGCATGTATTGGCGGTCCGCCAGACCCTGTACCGCAGCGGCGCCAACTCGGAAATCGTCGATGCCCTGGTCGACGCCGCGCGTAACGGCAAGGAAGTCACCGCGGTGATCGAACTGCGTGCGCGGTTCGACGAAGAATCCAACCTGCAACTGGCCAGCCGCCTGCAAGCGGCCGGCGCGGTGGTGATCTACGGCGTGGTCGGGTTCAAGACCCACGCCAAGATGATGTTGATCCTGCGCCGCGAAGCCGGTGAGATCGTGCGTTACGCGCACTTGGGCACCGGCAACTACCACGCCGGCAACGCCAAGCTCTACACCGACTACAGCCTGCTGACCTCCGACGACGCCTTGTGTGAAGACGTCGGCAAGTTGTTCAGCCAGTTGATCGGCATGGGTAAGACGTTGCGCATGAAGAAGCTGCTGCATGCGCCGTTCACCCTGAAGAAGGGCATGCTCGACATGATCGCCCGCGAGACCCAGTTCGCCCTCGACGGCAAACCGGCGCACATCATCGCCAAGTTCAACTCGTTGACCGATCCGAAGATCATCCGCGCGCTGTACAAGGCCAGCCAGTCCGGCGTGCGCATCGATCTGGTGGTGCGCGGCATGTGCTGCCTGCGGCCGGGCATCGTCGGGGTCTCGCACAACATCCATGTGCGCTCGATCATCGGGCGCTTCCTGGAGCACACGCGGGTGTTCTACTTCCTCAACGGCGGCGAAGAGCAGATGTACCTCTCCAGCGCCGACTGGATGGAGCGCAACCTCGATAAGCGCGTGGAGACGTGCTTCCCGGTGGAAGGCAAGAAGCTGATCATGCGGGTCAAGAAAGAGCTGGAAAGTTATCTCACCGATAACACCCACAGCTGGAGCCTGCAGTCGGACGGCCGCTACGTGCGCAACACGCCGACCGGCAACCAGAACCCGCGCAGCGCCCAGGCGACGCTGCTGGAGAAACTGGGTAGCCCGATTCTCGCGGTGAATTAACCCAGGCTGGCTCTGATCCAATGTGGGAGGGGGCTTGCCCCCGATGGCGGTGGTTCAGTCAAACTCATCCTTGACTGACACACCGCCATCGGGGGCAAGCCCCCTCCCACATTTGTTTTTCGGTGCTGTCTAGATCGAGTTAGTGCACATTCAGGCTGAAGCCCACCCGCGTCAGCCATTCCGCTTCCTGGGCGAAGTCCGCCTGGGTCAGCTGGTTTTCTTCCAGCCAGCCTTCCGGGAACACCACGTCGAGGCTGTCGCCGCTGGCGCGCAGGGTCACCTGGGGCATTTCCTGGGTGCCACGGATGTGGTGGAACAGGATCGCAAAGCGCAGCAGCACGCACAGGCGGATCAGCTTGATGCCTTCGTCACCGAATTCGGCGAACTTGTCCTTGGGGATATTGCGGCGATGGCCGCGTACCAGCAGTGCAAGCATCTGCTGGTCTTCCCGGGAGAAACCGGCCAGGTCGGAGTGCTCGATCAGGTAGGCGCCGTGCTTGTGGTAATGGTAGTGGGCGATATCCAGGCCCACTTCATGCACCTTGGCCGCCCAGCCCAGCAGTTCGCGCCATACGCCGTCTTCCAGGTCCCAGTCCGCAGCCACCTGGTCGAAGGCATGCAGGGCTTTGCGTTCCACGCGGGCCGCTTGTTCCAGATCGGCGTGATAGCGCTCCATCAACGAGCTGAGGGTGCGCTCACGCACGTCCTCGTGGTGATGACGGCCGAGCAGGTCGTAGAGCACGCCTTCGCGCAGGGCGCCGTCGCAGTGGTCCATGCGTTGCAGTTCGAGGGCGTCGAAGATCGCTTCGAGAATCGCCAGGCCCGCCGGGAAAATTGTGCGGCGGTCAGGCTTGATGCCGTCGAAGTCGATTTTCTCGGCATCGCCCAGTTTGAACAGCTTGCGCTTGAGCCACGCCAGGCCTTCGGCGTTGACCTCGCCGGTGCCATAGCCGCCGGCTTTCAAGGCCAGGCCGATGGCACGGATGGTGCCGGACGAACCGATGGCTTCATCCCAGGTCAGGCGATGCAGCGCGTGCTCGATGCTCATGATCTCCAGCCGCGCCGCCGTATAGGCCTGTGCATAGCGCGCCGGGGTGATCTTGCCGTCCTTGAAATAACGCTGGGTATAACTGACGCAGCCCATCTGCAGGCTTTCGCGCAGCAGCGGCTCAAAGCGCTGGCCGATGATGAACTCGGTACTGCCGCCGCCGATGTCCGCCACCAGGCGCTTGCCAGGGGTGTCGGCCAGGGTGTGGGACACGCCGAGGTAGATCAGGCGCGCTTCTTCGCGTCCGGAGATGACTTCCACCGGGTGCCCGAGGATTTCCTCGGCGCGGCGGATGAATTCGCCACGGTTACGGGCTTCGCGCAACGCGTTGGTGCCGACGATTCGCACAGCGCCCAGGGGCATGCCGTTGATCAATTGGGCAAAACGTTTGAGGCAATCGAGCCCTCGCTGCATGGATTCTTCATTGAGTTGGCGCGCGTCGTCGATTCCGGCAGCCAGTTGGACTTTCTCGCCTAGCCGCTCAAGGATGCGGATTTCGCCGTTCTGGGCCTTGGCCACGACCATGTGAAAGCTGTTGGAGCCCAGGTCGATGGCGGCGATCAGGGACAGATTCTTGGCTTGGGATTGCGGCATGGTTAGGGGGTCTCGGTCGATAACCTGACCATCGTGCCACGATCGACCGCTGGAGCCAACGCGTAGCGCTTCGCTAATTTTCCTATGACTGTCTGTGAGGAACTCTTGTGGGAAATGTAGGGCGGGTTTTTAAATTTGCCCTGAATGAAGTTTTAGTTTCGTAGGATTTTTTAACTAGTTGTCGTTGTAAAACTTTTTGTGATTTTCCCTACAGGGTTGTTGTTTGAAAACCTTTGGTTTTTTTGTTTGGGACTACCTCGTATTCGGGTAAAGGCGACTCTTTGTTTTTACAGCTCCCACACTAATTGATGTGTTATCTGATTCTTTAATGAGGGGCCAAAGCGACAGACTGTCACTCGGCAATATTGCCTGGGTGTTATTTATTTATAGTCGTGCAGGTCCAGAGAAATAAGCCGTTCGGCGCTGGGCTTGCTAAGAAGAAAATAAAGAACGCCTGATAACTTTCAGTGACAGGTCAAATATGAAAAAAATTGTTGGATTGACTCTCGGTCTCGCTTGCCTGGCTGCGGCCATCAGCGCACAGGCATCTACCGTTGCCCAGTTGTCCGTCAGGGGCACGATTACACCCGCTGCCTGCAACCTCAGCCTGACCGGGAGTGGCACTATCGATTACGGCACCATCCGCTCCGGCGAACTGTCCCAGACCGCGTTCAACCCGCGAGAGGAGAAAACCACCTCCCTGTCCGTCAGTTGCGGCACTACCCCTGCCAAGTTCGGGCTGAAACTCACCGATCTGCAGGCTGGCAGCAAGGTGACGGGCATTCTCGGTGCGGGTTTCACTGAAGCACAGAACTATGGCTTGGGTCTGGTCTCGGGCCGGCGAACCGGTGGCTATTCGGTCACTCTCAGGGACCTTCGGTCGTCGAGCACCTCGCTGTTTCCAATCATGCGTGTCGGCACCGGTGCCTGGCAGAACAGTGATGGCAAAGTTACTCAAGCCCCTACCCAGTATTCCTGGCGCAGCAGCACCACGGTTACACCGGCTTCAATCTCTCAGCTGACTGGCACCATCGCGGTGAAGGCAGTGATCAACAAAGGCCAGGACCTGGACCTGAGCCGCGACATTACCCTTGATGGGCGCGCCACCCTTGAACTGAGTTACATCTAAGCGACCCAACAGCAGCCGATCAAGAAACTAACTATTTCTTATCGGCTGTTTTCATGTGAGCGGTCAGTTGCCATTTGCTCAACGTCATGGTCACGGGGAATACCGAGTGCGTAGTCTTTCAATAATAAATAGTGTGCTGTCATGGAGTGTAAGTGCATGTCTCTGTTTTGCCACTGTTGCAGTAGCGGACGGCATGCAGCCGGAAACCACAGTGGTGGTGCTTTATGAGGAAGATGGCGAGGCCACAATAAATATCAGGAATACCGATTCAGGGCCGGCGTTACTTCATTCGGTAGTGGAAAATGTGCCCGAGGACCCGGAACCGTTATTAATTGTCACTCCTCCCATCACCCGCGTGGAGGCGGGCGAAACGCAGCTTGTGCGCTTCATCAGTACCTTGAAGGAACCGCTGAAGACCCAGCGGTTGAAGCGCGTATCTTTCGAGGGGATTCCCCAGGCGCGTGCCGCAGGCGGTGCGACGATCGGTATCACCCTGCGACAGAATTTGCCGCTGATTCTGCACCCCAAAAGCCTGCCGCGGCATCAAGCACCCTGGGAGCTGCTCACCTGGAAGCGGGCCGGGTCGCGTCTAACGGTTCACAACGACAGCGCCTACGTGGTGCGGTTGGCGCCCCAGGTGCAGCTACTTCCGCAGCAGGTCCTGGCGACGTTGCCGCGTACCTACATTTTGCCGGGGGAGGCGTTGACGGCGAAGGTTGACGGAACGTTGGACGGCTTGGCTGAAGTCGAGATCCAGCCCGCCACGGTCTATGGGTTTTCAGTGGACAGCTACCGCGCCCCGATCAGTGCCGAAGGGGATTGAGCGGCTCATGACAAACCTGTCGAGTAACAAATCTACGATTTTTATCCGGCCTCGCCGGCCCACGCTGCTCATTGGGTTTGCGACGCTGTGGAGCTTGCCCGGCCTGGCCCCGGCGCTGGAGTTGGGCGAGGGTTTCGACCTCGCGGCACTGACCACCCACGGCATTGACCCGAAGGTCTCCGACTACTTCCGCAGTGCGGCGCGTTTTCGCGAAGGCGTCCAGGTGGTGGGGCTGCGGGTCAACGGGAACCCGCTCGGGTCAGTCGATGCGCGGTTCGACGCCCAAGGGCAATTGTGTTTCACCCCGGGCTTGCTCGAGAAAGCCGGGTTGGTGCAGCCCCGCGCCGTTGTCCGCGAAGGCGCCTCACCAGACCAGGCCTGCCATGACTTCCTGGGGGCCTTTCCGACGACGATGGTTCGGCTCCGGCCCGGCATCGATGAGGTGGCACTGGTGGTGCCGACCCAGGCATTGCATGAACCCCAGTGGGAGGCCGGGCACTTTGCCCAGGGCGGCGCGGCGGCGATGTTCAACTATGACGTGCTGGGTTTCGACAGCCGTTCGCGCAGTGGGCCCAGCCGGTTCGTGTCGGCCTACACCGAAGCGGGCTTCAACCTGGGCGACTGGATTGTGCGCAGCCGCCAGTTTTATGTGTCTGACAATGGTGAAGCCCGTACCGAACACCTGTATGCCTACGCCCAGCGGGATATCGCCGCGTTGCAATCGACTTTTCAGATGGGCCAGCTCTCCAGCAACAACCCGCTGTTTGGTGGTATCCAGTTGTCCGGCATCCAGTTTTCCCCCGATGGTCAGTCGCGGGCGCCGGCGGGCAGCAACAACGCAGTCGTCGAAGGTCTGGCCCAGAGTCAGTCGCGGATTGAAGTGCGCCAGTCCGGCGTGCTGATCCATAGCACGCTGGTGCCCGAAGGCCCCTTCCGGCTGACGGGGTTGCCTTTGCTCAATGGCACCAGCGACCTCGACGTCAGCGTGATCGATGTGCGCGGCGCCAAGCGCAGTTTCGTGGTGCCGGCGGCGTCATTCGCGGGAGCGGCCCCGGCGGCGCCCGGTTATTACTTTTCCCTCGGCAAGGTGCGCGAAAATATCGACGCGCAGGCTCCGTCACCGGTGGTCGCCATGGGCAGTGGCACCTGGGGCCTGGGGCGTGAATCGTCGGCGGGGTTTGGCGTATTGAGTACCGAAGAATACTGGTCGGCAGGCGGCACCCTGAGCAGCGTGTTTTTCCAGCGGGTAGCCGTTGGCGCTCGTCACAATGTGTCCCGAGACAGCCGTAACGCCGTGTCGGGTTCGCGTAGCAGCGTGTCCGCGAGCAGCCCGGTCTACGCCAATATGGACGTGAACTTCAGCGCCACCACCCAGACCCGAGGGTATCGCGAGGTCCTTGAAGCGGGCCGCTCGTTCAAGGCCGACGAGCTGGATTCGCGCTTCAAGAACCAGTACACGGCGGGCATGAGCTGGGCCGACCCAACCCTGGGCGTGTTCTCCCTGGGCTATTCGCGCAGTGCGCAATTTGACCGGCACACGGCCGAACACGTGTTTGCTTCGTGGAACAAGTCGTTCAGCTACGTCGATGTCGCGTTGATCGCCGATTCGCAGGTGGGCGGTACACGGCCTCGCCGTGATGCCGCCGCTGCCGGCGACCGGCGCGATAGCGCGGAGGACAATGATCTGTCGGTACGGCTGCAGATCAGCGTGCCGCTGGGCGGTGATCGTCGTGTGAACAGCTACGTCAGTCGGCGTGGCGACCAGTCCCGCGTCGGTACGGCGCTCAGTGAGCGGGTCAATGAGTATGTGAATTACGAGGTGGGCGTCGAACGCGACCTTAGCGCCCGCGAGCAGTCGGTTCACGGCCATGTGGACTTGCTGCCACGCTACACCCGCGTCGGCCTGGGCGTCAGCCGGGATGCGCTGGGCACCGGTTATACGGGGCAGTTGCAAGGCGGCATCGTCGCGCACGAAAACGGCCTGACATTTTCGCCCTATGCCGTGCAGGACACGTTTGGCATCGTTTCGGTGGGGGATATCGGTTCTGCAAAAGTCGAAACCCCGCAGGGTCCGGTGTGGACTGACTTCACCGGGCAGGCGGTGATTGCCGGCTTGCCCGCGTATGCCAATAGCCGCGTCGAAGTGCAGACGCAGTCGTTGCCCAGACGGGTTGACCTGAGGAACGGCACCCAGGTGCTCGCCGCCGGTCGCGGGTCCTTCAATACCGTCGCGTTCGATGTGGTGACAGTGCGCCGCGTGCTACTCACCGCCAGTGATCAGCACGGTCGGCCGTTGCCCCAGGGCGCTTCGGTGTTCGGCAAGGATGACCGCTTCCTGACCAGCGTGGCGGGCGAGGGCATGATTTTCCTGAATGACGTCAATGAGTCGCAAAGCCTGCGGGTTTCGTTGCCGGACTCTTCCACCTGCCTGCTAAGCCTTGACCCCGGAACCAAGCCTGATCATGACAAGTTCTATGAGACCACGACGGCGGTGTGCCATGGCCGGTAAGTGGAAAAGTACGGGCGTCGCCCTGTTCTGCACGGTGTTGATGGCCCAGGGCGTGCGCGCTGAAAACTGCCGGTTGTCCGTGAGCCAGCCGCGCATCGACTATGGGGTCATTCGCCGGGAGGCCTTTGTCGAAAGCACCACCTTGGCCCTTGGCACCCGCACGCTGCATCTGAACGTCGCGTGTGCGCAGCCTTCGGTGATGGCGTTGCGGTTCATCGGTGCGGCGGACGGGCAAGGTTTCCGGTTTGATCGCCAGGGGCGTATGCGTATGCATCTCAGGCATGCTCAGGTGGATGGGCGCGCCGTGGAGTGGGAAGTGGCGCATCTGCCCGGTGAAACCGTCAGCGGGCAGTTGTTACCGGGCCAGGTCCTGGTGGCACGGGCAGCAGGCCAAACAATGCTCGGCCAGCGACTGACCGCCCAGGTCGATGTCGATATCGACCTGCCTTCCGATGCTCTGCAGGTCCGCAGTCAGACGCGGCTGGAGGGGCAGGGCACCTTTGAGCTGGTCAGCCCGGCTGTCCCACTGAGCCGATGAAGTTGGCCAGTTCGGGCGTTCTGGGGTTGGCGAACAGCGCCTGGGGTGGGCCTACTTCATGCACCTTGCCCTGGTGCATGAACACCAGCTTGTCCCCGACTTCGCGGGCGAAACGCATTTCGTGGGTCACCATGATCAGGGTCATGCCGTCCTTGGCCAGTTGGCGCACCACGCTGAGTACTTCATTGACCAGTTCCGGGTCCAGCGCCGAGGTGATCTCGTCGCACAGCAGCACCTTGGGCGACATGGCCAGTGCGCGGGCTATGGCGACGCGTTGCTGCTGGCCGCCGGACAGGCGATCGGGGAAGGCGTCGAACTTCTCGCCCAGGCCGACCCGCTCCAGCATCTGCCGCGCCAATTGGGCGGCCTTGGCCTTGGGCACTTTCTGCACTACCTGCGGCGCGAGCATGACGTTTTCGCCCACCGTCAGGTGCGGGAACAGGTTGAACTGTTGGAACACCATGCCGACTTTTTGTCGCAGGCTGCGCAGGTCGGCGCGGGCGGCGTCGAGGTATTCGCCGTCGACTTCGATCACACCGTCGTTGATCGACTCCAGGCCATTGAGGGTGCGCAGCAAGGTCGACTTGCCCGAGCCGCTGCGGCCGATGATCGCGACGACCTGGCCTTCTTCAACGGTCAAGTCGATGCCCTTGAGCACGTGGTGATCGCCGTAATACTTATGCAGGGCGGAAATTCTAAGCAGAGGCATGCAGTCTCCTTTCCAGGTAGCGCGCACTGAGGGACAAGGGGTAACAGAGCAGGAAGTAACCGAGGGCCACCAGGCCGTAGACCATAAAAGGCTCGAACGTGGCGTTGGCGAGCATGCCGCCGGTCTTGGTCAGTTCGGTGAAGCCGATGATCGAGGTCACGGCAGTGCCTTTGACCACTTGCACCGAGAACCCCACGGTAGGTGCTACGGCAATCCGCAGGGCCTGGGGCAGGATCACGTAGCGCAGCTGTTCAAGCGGATTCAGGGCCAGACTGGCCGAGGCTTCCCACTGCCCGTGGGCGATGGAGTCGACGCAGCCGCGCCAGATCTCGGCGAGGTAGGCGCTGGTAAACAAGGTCAAGGCAATCGCCGCCGCCAGCCAGGGCGAGATATCCACCCCAAGCAGGGCAATGCCGAAAAACACCAGGAACAGCTGCATCAACAGCGGCGTGCCCTGGAACAGTTCGATATAGGTGCGGGCGACATTGCGCGGGAAGGCTTTGCGGCTGATGCGCATCGTCATCACCAGCAGGCCGATCAGGCCACCGCCTACAAACGCCACCAGCGACAGCAAGAGCGTCCATTGCAGGCCGATGAGCAGGTTGCGCACGATGTCCCAGAAGGAAAAATCACTCATCGGCTGTTCCTCATCACAAACCGGCGACCGATCCAGTTGAGCAACTGGCGAATCATCAGCGCCATGCACAGGTACACCAGGGTGGTCAGGGCATAGGTCTCAAAGGCGCGGAAGTTGCGCGACTGGATGAAGTTAGCGGCAAAACTCAGCTCTTCGGTGGCGATCTGCGAACACACCGCCGAGCCGAGCATCACAATGATGATCTGGCTGCTCAGGGCCGGCCACACCTTGCCCAGCGCCGGCAGCAGGACCACATGGCGGAACGCCTCGAAGCGCGTCATCGCCAACGCGGCGGCGGCCTCTAGCTGGCCACGGGGGATCGCCTGGATGCCGGCGCGGATGATTTCGGTGGAATAGGCGCCCAGGTTGATCACCATTGCCAATACCGCCGCTTGCCATTCGGTGATTTTCAGCCCCAGGGAAGGCAGGCCGAAGAAGATGAAAAACAACTGCACCAGAAATGGCGTGTTGCGGATCAACTCGACATACACCCCGAAGAACCAGGCGAACGGCTGGATTTTCCACGCCCGCACCACTGCGCCGACGGTGCCCAGGGCGACCCCCAGGATCGCACCGATCGCCGTCAGTTCAAGGGTGAACAGGGCGCCGCGCAACAGCAGGTCGGTATTGGCCAGCACCGGCACAAAGTCGAATTGATAGGCCATGAATCAGCTCCGTCGCAGGCTTCAGAGATCAGCAGGCAGGGGTTCTTTCAGCCACTGCAGCGCGTTTTTTTCCAGGCTGCCGTCGGCCTTGGCCGCGACCAGGATCTGGTTGACCTTCTCCAGCAGCGCCGGCTCGTTCTTGTTCACGCCCACGTACACCGGCGAATCCTTGAGCTTCACTTTCAGCGCCGGCACGCGTTTCGGGCTGCGCTCGCTGATCGCAACCATCACCACGTTGCCGCTGGCGATCAGGTCGACCTGGCCGGCCAGGTAGGCGGCGATGGTCGAGTTGTTGTCTTCGAAGCGCTTGATCGTGGCTTCCTTGGGCGCAACGGCCGTCAGCTCGATGTCTTCGATGGCGCCACGGGTCACGCTGATGGTCTTGCCCTTGAGGTCGTCGATGCTGCTGATGGCGGCATCAGGCGGGCCGAATACGGCCAGGTAAAAGGGCGCGTAGGCCTTGGAGAAGTCGATGACCTTTTCCCGCTCGGGGTTCTTGCCCAGGCTGGAGATCACCAGGTCGACCTTGCCGGTCGTGAGGAACGGGATGCGGTTGGTGCTGTTGACCGGGGTCAGCTCCAGTTTGACCTTGAGCTGGTCGGCCAGCAGCTTGGCGGTGTCGATGTCCAGGCCGCGTGGTTTCATGTCGGGGCCGACCGAGCCGAACGGCGGGAAGTCCTGGGGCACGGCGACCTTCAAGGTGCCGCGGGCAACGATATCGTCCAGACCGTTGGCCTGGGCGGGAGCCTGGCTCAGCATCAGGCTGGCAAACAGGGCGGTGAGCAGGGCGCTGTAGCGCTTGGTCATGGGAACTCTCCGAGAAGGGCGAAGGGACATTCTGTTTTTGCCCAGTGCACAGCCCATGCCATGACTGCTCGGATTGTCCGCAAGGCCGGGATTTGTTGCGTTATGGTGGTCTTACTGGTCTGAACAGTGAGCGCGGTTTTCGCACCGTTTTCGAGCGCCGGCAAAACCGCGCGAGCCCCTTTGGGGCGTGGCTTGCCGCCAGGCGCGAATAGCTTTACAACTACGCGCTCAGTTGTCTGAAACCTTGAGTTTTTTATGAATTCCATCGCCCAAGCGGTACCGGAAGCGGCCTTGCAGGCCATCCGCAAACTGATCAAGGAGCAAGGCTTCGGGCCGGGCGACGCACTGCCATCCCAGCGCGACCTGGCGCTGCAGTTGGGCGTGAGCCGGGCGTCATTGCGCGAGGCGTTGTCGTCCCTCAGTGCCTTGGGGGTGGTCAGCGTGCAGCCGGGCAAAGGCGTGTTCGTACAAGAGGCGCAAGACTCGCCTGGGTTTGCGTGGCCCTTCGCGGCCCAGGCGACGCCGCTGGATATCTTCCAGTTGCGCTATGCCCTGGAGGGGTTTGCGTCGGGGTTGGCGGCCGTCACGCTGACCATCGATGAGCTGGACCGCCTGGAAGATAATGTCGAAGCCATGCACAAGGTGCTCAAGGCCGGCGACTTCGAAGCCGCCGCCCGGCTGGACTTCGAATTCCACCAGCGCCTCCTCCTGGCCAGTGGCAACCAGGCGATGGTCAGCATCCTGAGTGCCAGCGCCGAGGTGTTCCTGGAGAGCCAGAAGCTACCGTTCATCCGGCCGGAACGGGCCATGGAAACCTGGCAGGAGCACCGCAGAATTCTGCGCGCGCTGGCCCGTCGCGCCAGTGCGGCGGCGCAGAAAAGCATGCAGGAGCACGTGCGCAATGCGGCGTTGCGCACGGGGATTGCCTTTGTGACGCCGGTGTCTCCGTGAGCGGGGCGATACCCAAACTCATGCAACACCATAGCAAGACTCAATCAGAGGCGGCTTCCTGAACGGGGGAAGGGCAGCTATGATGGGCCACGTTTTTTTTGCTTACAATCCGGAGACATCCATGAGCAACGATCTTATCAAGCACGTCACTGACGCGACCTTTGAGGCCGAAGTACTCAAGGCAACTGGCCCGGTGCTGGTTGACTACTGGGCTGAATGGTGTGGCCCTTGCAAAATGATCGCTCCGGTTCTGGACGAGATTGCAACCACCTACGCTGGCAAGCTGACCATTGCCAAGTTGAACATCGACGAAAACCAGGGAACCCCGGCCAAGCACGGCGTGCGTGGTATTCCGACGCTGATGCTGTTCAAGGACGGCAACGTGGAAGCGACCAAAGTGGGCGCGCTGTCGAAGTCCCAGTTGGCGGCATTCCTCGACGCGAACATCTAAGCGTCGTCAAAAAAGCCCCGCAATTTGCGGGGCTTTTTCGTGAAACAGGGCTAGACGCTCCGAAATTCAGGTGGTACATTCGGCCCCGCACTGGTTTCTCCACTGCCCCCTGCAAGCCGTCGCCGACGCATTCCTTTTCGATTAGTACGCGATCATGTCGCCTTCTCTGCGGCGCGGCCTCATTAAGCCAAAAGCTTAATTTCCCCCCTCCATAAATGATTACGTCATTCCTATATGAATCTGACTGAACTCAAGCAAAAGCCGATTACCGACCTGCTCCAATTGGCCGAAGAGATGGGCATAGAAAATATGGCCCGTTCGCGCAAGCAGGACGTGATTTTCTCCCTGCTCAAAAAGCACGCGAAAAGCGGCGAGGAAATTTCCGGTGATGGCGTGCTGGAGATTCTCCAGGACGGCTTCGGCTTCCTCCGCTCTGCGGACGCTTCCTATCTCGCCGGCCCAGACGATATCTATGTCTCGCCGAGCCAGATCCGTCGCTTCAACTTGCGCACCGGTGACACCATCGTTGGCAAGATCCGCCCTCCGAAGGAAGGCGAGCGTTATTTCGCCCTGCTCAAGGTCGACACGATCAACTTCGATCGTCCCGAGAACGCGAAAAACAAGATTCTCTTCGAGAACCTGACCCCGCTGTTCCCGACCGTGCGCATGAAGATGGAAGCCGGCAACGGTTCCACCGAAGACTTGACCGGTCGTGTGATCGACCTGTGCGCCCCGATCGGCAAGGGCCAGCGTGGCCTGATCGTCGCACCGCCGAAAGCCGGTAAGACCATCATGCTGCAGAACATTGCAGCGAACATCGCGCGTAACAACCCTGAAGTTCACCTGATCGTGCTGCTGATCGATGAACGTCCGGAAGAAGTGACCGAAATGCAGCGCACCGTGCGCGGCGAAGTGGTTGCCTCGACGTTCGATGAGCCGCCAACCCGCCACGTGCAGGTTGCCGAAATGGTGATCGAGAAGGCCAAGCGCCTGGTCGAACACAAGAAAGACGTGGTGATCCTGCTCGACTCCATCACCCGTCTGGCCCGTGCCTACAACACCGTGATCCCGAGCTCCGGCAAGGTATTGACCGGTGGTGTCGATGCCCACGCCCTGGAGAAACCGAAACGTTTCTTCGGCGCCGCGCGCAATATCGAAGAAGGCGGCTCGCTGACCATCATCGCTACCGCGCTGGTTGAAACCGGCTCGAAGATGGATGAAGTGATCTACGAAGAGTTCAAGGGTACCGGCAACATGGAACTGCCCCTGGACCGTCGTATCGCTGAAAAGCGTGTGTTCCCGGCCATCAACATCAACCGTTCCGGCACCCGCCGTGAAGAGTTGCTGACGGCCGACGACGAACTGCAGCGCATGTGGATCCTGCGCAAGCTGCTGCATCCGATGGACGAAGTCGCCGCCATCGAGTTCCTGATCGACAAGCTGAAAACCACCAAGACCAACGACGAGTTCTTCCTGTCGATGAAGCGTAAGTAATACGACGTTTCAGGTCCAAAAAAATGGCGCCCTTCGGGGCGCCATTTTTTTTACGTCGAAAATAAGTGCGTTTTATGTCATAAGTGTCGGTTAAGTAACAAAAAGTAAACATGCGCTTACTTCAGCTCCCATTCGTATCAGATTGACCACCATTCTTATGACCACTCTTGCTTATCGAAGAGACATTGATGGCCTGCGTGCTATCGCTGTCCTTGCTGTCGTGCTGTTCCATTTTGGGGTTCCGGGCGTCACCGGCGGCTTTGTCGGCGTCGACGTGTTCTTTGTGATTTCAGGCTTCTTGATCACCTCGATTATCTGGCGCGAACGCCAGGCCGGGCGTTTCAGCTTCGTGAACTTCTGGGCGCGCCGTGCGCGGCGTATCTTGCCGGCATTGTTTGTGATGATGGCCGCGACACTGGCAGTGGGCTGGTTTTTGCTGGCGCCCAAGGACTATGAAGCGCTGGGGCGCTCTGCGCACTATCAGGTGACGTTCACCTCCAACCTCTTGTTTGCCCGCCAGCACGGCTATTTCGATATGGCCTCCGACATCAAACCCTTGCTGCACACCTGGTCGCTGGCGGTAGAAGAGCAGTTCTACATCCTCTTTCCATTCCTGCTGACCCTGCTTTCAAGCCGTTTGAAACACTGGCGTCTGGCGTTGTTCGCGGTGTTGCTGGTGTCATTTGGCATGAGTGTCTGGGCGGTTTCCCATCAGCCGCAGAAAGCGTTCTACCTGCTGCACTTGCGTGGCTGGGAATTGCTGGCCGGCGCCGTGCTGGCGGTCATGCCCAGGTATGAATGGCGCGCTTCACCGCCCCTGGCGCAAGGGGTCAGCCTGGTCTCCCTGGGATTGATCCTGACCGCCATATTCGGTTTTGACCGACATACACCGTTCCCAGGCGCGGCGGCTTTGCTGCCGGTGTTGGGCGTGGTCGGGTTGATCTGGGCCAATGGGCAGCAAGTCACCTGGGTCGGGCGGCTGCTCAGTTCGCGGCTGATGGTGGGCGTGGGGCTTATTTCCTATTCCTGGTACCTGTGGCATTGGCCGGTGTTCGTGTACGCCAACTACGCCGCGGTTGATGGCTTGAGCGTGGCGCAATTGGGCGGGTTGATACTGCTGAGCCTGGTGTTGGGTTATTTGTCCTGGCGCTTCGTGGAGGCGCCGTTTCGGGAAAAACGTCTGCTGGCCGGGCGCAAGGCGATCCTGGTTGCTGCCGCAGCCGGCATCCTGTGCTTCGGCATCACCGGCCTGGCATTACGTGAAACCAATGGCGTGCCGTGGCGTCTGTCCGAGCAGGCATTGCGTTATGCCCAGGCGAAGAAGTGGAGCCCGGAACTGACGGCCTGCCTGGCGGACCAGAAAACCCCGGATGAGCGGCTGTTTTGCCATTTCGGCCCACAAAGCCGCTCGGTGTCCACGCTGGTCTGGGGCGACAGCCACGCCACAGTCTTGATTCCGGCGCTGAAGGACGCGGCCAAACGCCACGATATCAGTCTGGTCCAGGCCAGTTTTGCCGGCTGCATGCCGTTGGACGGTCTCGAGAACATCACCCAGTGCGCGCATTTCAACCAGCGCGTCGAGAAGGCCCTGGCCGAACAGTCGTTCAGCGATGTAGTGCTGGCGGCGCGCTGGAGCCTGTACCTTTATGGGCAAATGTCGGGCGATAAGGAGCTCGCGCTCAAGGACCCGAGTACCGGTGAGTACGCGCGCGCCGTGGCGGAGCAGCGCTTCGCCGAGGGCCTGCGTGAGCGCATCAGAGGGTTGCGCGCCGCCGGGCATCGCGTGTGGCTGGTCAAGGAGGTCCCGCTGCAGAAAATCATCGTGCCTTACCGCCTCAGTCGCCTGGCCATGATGCACCGCCCGGTTGAAGGGGAAGGGCTTCCCGTGGCCGAGCATGAACAGCGCCAGGCCTTCATTACTCAGCTATTCAACGCGTTGGCGGCGGCCGACAGCGGCGTGGTGGTGCTCGACCCCGCGCCCCTGCTGTGTGGCGCCGACGGTCTGTGCCGGGTCGAGCGCGATGGCCGTGCGCTGTATACCGACGATAACCACCTCTCCGACGTCGGCGCGCGGCACATCGAAGCCTTCCTGGAGCCGCTGTTCAGTTCGCTGCAATCACGGGGGCTGACGGCCAATTAAGCTGCCAGCCGCCCTCATAGCAGGTAGGATGTACGCCTATTTTACGGGTGGCATGGTTAATGAAATTCAAGGATCTTCGGGATTTCGTGCAGCAACTTGAGCAGCGCGGAGAGTTGAAACGTATCCAGGTGCCGGTTTCGCCGGTGCTGGAAATGACAGAGATTTGCGACCGTACCCTGCGCAACAAGGGCCCGGCGCTGCTGTTCGAGAACCCGACCGGTTTTGATATCCCGGTGCTCGGCAACCTGTTCGGCACCCCCGACCGCGTGGCCTTTGGCATGGGCGCCGAGTCGGTCAGCGAACTGCGCGAGATCGGCAAGTTGCTGGCGTTCCTCAAGGAGCCCGAGCCACCCAAGGGCTTGAAGGACGCCTGGTCGAAGCTGCCGATCTTCCGCAAGATCATTGCCATGGCGCCCAAGGTGGTCAAGGACGCGGCGTGCCAGGAAGTCGTCATCGAAGGCGATGACGTCGACCTGGGCATGCTCCCGGTGCAGACCTGCTGGCCCGGCGACGTTGGCCCGCTGATCACCTGGGGCCTGACCGTCACCAAAGGCCCGAACAAGGATCGCCAGAACCTCGGTATCTACCGTCAGCAAGTGATCGGCCGCAACAAGGTGATCATGCGTTGGCTGAGCCACCGTGGCGGCGCGCTGGACTTCCGTGAATGGTGCGAAAAGCACCCCGGCCAGCCGTTCCCGGTCTCCGTGGCCCTGGGCGCCGACCCGGCCACCATCCTCGGCGCCGTGACCCCGGTGCCTGACAGCCTGTCCGAATACGCCTTCGCCGGCCTGCTGCGCGGCAACCGCACCGAGCTGGTGAAGTGCCGTGGCAACGACCTGCAAGTGCCGGCCACGGCGGAAATCATCCTCGAAGGCGTGATCCACCCCGGCGAAATGGCCGACGAAGGCCCCTACGGCGACCACACCGGCTACTACAACGAAGTCGACAGCTTCCCGGTGTTCACCGTCGAGCGCATCACTCATCGGATCAAGCCGATCTACCACAGCACCTACACCGGCCGTCCGCCGGATGAGCCAGCGATTCTCGGGGTGGCGCTGAACGAGGTGTTCGTGCCGATCCTGCAGAAGCAGTTCCCGGAAATCACCGACTTCTACCTGCCGCCGGAAGGCTGTTCGTACCGCATGGCCATCGTGACCATGAAGAAGTCGTACCCAGGCCATGCCAAGCGGGTCATGCTCGGCGTGTGGTCGTTTTTGCGACAGTTCATGTACACCAAGTTCGTTATTGTCACCGACGATGACATCAATGCCCGCGACTGGAACGACGTGATCTGGGCCATCACCACGCGCATGGACCCCAAGCGCGATACGGTGATGATCGACAACACGCCGATCGACTACCTCGACTTCGCCTCGCCGGTCTCGGGCCTGGGCTCGAAGATGGGCCTGGATGCCACGCACAAATGGCCGGGTGAGACCACCCGCGAGTGGGGCAGGGTGATCGTCAAGGACGAAGCCGTGACGGCGCGTGTCGATGCGATCTGGAAAGAGTTGGGAATAGATTGATGCGTGTAACCCTGCAACCTTCCGGCGCCGTATTGGCGCTGGACCCTGGCGAGCGAATCCTCGAAGGTGCGCGCCGCCTGGGCTACGAATGCCCGCAAGCCTGCCGCAATGGCGTGTGCCATGTGTGTGCGGCGCTGTTGGTGGAAGGCCGGGTGCAGCAGGCCGGTGAGGTGCGCGACCATGGTGAGTTCTACACCTGCATCGCCGAGCCGCTGGAAGATTGTGTGGTGTTGTGGGATGGCGTGCTGGCGCCGGGAGAGTTGCCGTTGCGCAAGTTGTCGTGCCAAGTGAGTGAGTGTGTGGAAGTCGGTGGCGATGTCTGGCGCGTGCGCTTGCTCGCCCCGGCCGGCAAGGCCGTGCGTTACCACGCCGGGCAATACCTGATGATTGAACGGGAAAACGGCGAGAAGTCGGCGTTTTCCCTGGCCTCGGCGCCTCACTCCGGACGTGAGCTGGAACTGCACGTGCTGGCTCGCGAAGACAGCGCGCGCAACCTGCTCGAACAGTTGCAGCGCAACCGGATGGCCCGCATCGAGCTGCCGTTTGGCGATACCCACCTGGCCGAGTTGCCCGATGGGCCGCTGGTATTGATCGCCGCCGGTACCGGCATGGCGCAGATGCACAGCCTGATCGAGCATTGCCGCGCGTCCGGCTTCAAGCATCCGGTGCACCTGTATTGGGGCGTGCGACGCCCGGAAGATTTCTACGAGATCGAACATTGGGATCAATGGTTGCAACTGCCCAACCTGTTCCTGCACAAAGTGGTCAGCGACCTGTGCGGCTGGGAAGGGCGCTGTGGGCTGTTGCATGAAGCGGTGTGCGAAGACATCCACGACCTCAAAGGCGTGTATGTCTACGCCAGCGGTTCACCGGCGATGATCTACGGCACATTGGATGCGCTGGTGGATGCCGGCATGGATGCACATCAGATGCGTGCCGACGTATTCGCCTACGCCCCACGGCCCTGAAGCCCTACGCTGGCTTCTAATGGGGGCGCTGGCGTCGCGGTCAGAAACGCACGCCGGTCGTGATCATCGCCGCATTGAACCCCAGCAGCACCAGCTCCGCCGCCACTGGCCCGTAATGGGTGCCTACGGACGGAATGATCACCGGCGCCACGCCGAAACGGTTCAACGGGATCTTGTCGCGGTACTTGCCGCGATAGCCCTGAATCGCCCCGCCTGTCAGCTTCAAATAGACCGGATAGTCGGTCATGTCATAGCGTTTTCCCGCATAGACGTAGTAGGACCGCTGGCTGAACGAGTTGCGAAACGTCGCCGCGCCATACACCAGGCCTGACGCCTCATTGCGCTCCAGGCCGAGCAAATCCTGATGGTTGTTATGCTCGGGGTCCGGCGCGAAGTGCCGGGTGTAGACGCTGGTCTGCGCATACCAGAAGCCCTTGTCATCGTCGGTAGGCGGGGCTTCGGCCGCGAGGGCAGTGGTGGCCTGGGCCAGGAACAGCAGGCCAGACAGTCGAATTTTTTTCATGGGGTGACCTCGATTAGTCGGTATGAGGGGCGGCTAGGTGGGTCGTGATGTGCGCGCTAGTTTGAAGGTTACGTGTGCACCCAGGCTGAACCGGGGCTGACAGTAGCGGGATTGGCGCCCTGAATCCTGACGAACGGATGGAACCACGCCCCAGCCCCGGGGCAACTCGGCCGATTAGCACTTTTTCGTCATACGGTTACAGCGGCGGGTTCTATTACGGTAAAGTTACTTACAATTGGTAATAGATTTTCGTAGCTGCACAGGAGACCTCAGCGATCCGCCATGACCGCCATTGAATCCGATCTTTTGCAATTGGCTTACCCTCCGCAGCTCGATCTGGGGCCGCAACTCACTCACGAACAGTTGATGAGCTCAATGCAGGCCACCATGGCCCGGCATAAGGGTGGGCCGGTCTGGCTATTCGCTTACGGTTCGCTGATCTGGCGGCCTGAGTGTTCATCGACCGAGCGGGTGCGGGCACGAATCCACGGGTATCACCGCGGCTTGTACCTGTGGTCCCACGAGCATCGGGGTACGCCGGAAATACCCGGATTGGTCTTCGGCCTGGATCGCGGTGGTTCGTGCAGCGGCTTTGCCTACCGCCTGCCGGAAGACCAGTTGGAGGCCTCGCTTTACGCCTTGTGGCAGCGCGAAATGCCTTACCCCTCCTATCGGCCGCACTGGCTCAGTTGCCGTCTGGAAGATGGCAGTCGGGTGCAGGCGCTGGGGTTTGTATTGGAGCGGCACCTGCCGAGCTACGCCGGCAATCTGCCCGACATCGTGCTCAGCCACGTGCTGCAAAGCGCTTGCGGGCGTTACGGCACGACGCGCGATTATGTCGAGCAGACCGTCAACGCCCTGCGTAGCCACGCCATGCCAGACAAAAACCTGGAGGCGCGGCTCAAGCGTTGTGCCAAGGATTGCTCAGGCGATTGACGCGCCGAGCTGACACTGTTGGTGTGCCCCATCGGGTTGAGCCAGTACACCAGGGTCGCTACGGTCACCAGCGCCATGAACACGATACCGGTCGGTCGCAGTTGGCGTCTGCAGGACGCTGGATATCAAAATGTGGGAGGGGGCTTGCCCCCGATGGCGCTGGTTCAGTCAACAGATGTATTAACTGATCCACTGTCATCGGGGGCAAGTCGAATCGTCGCACCGCCCCTCCCACATTTGAGCGCATTTCATATTGGTTAGCGGGTTTGCACGACCACCTTGCCCACGGCCTTGCGCTGCCCCAGGTCATTGATCGCCTTGGCAGCCTGCTCAAGTGGATACACCCGCGACACCAGCGGTTTCAACTTGCCCTCGGCATACCAACCAAACAGCTGCTGGAAGTTCGCCGCATTGTCCTGCGGCTGGCGCTGGGCGAACGCGCCCCAGAACACCCCGACCACGGCCGCACCTTTGAGCAGTGCCAGGTTCACCGGCAGCTCTGGAATACGCCCGCTGGCAAAACCCACCACCAGCAGGCGGCCGTTCCAGGCGATGGCGCGGATGGCCTGGTCAAACAGGTCGCCGCCCACCGGGTCGTAGATCACATCGGCGCCGTTGCCGTCGGTCAGGCGTTTGACCTCATCTTTCAGGCTGGCTTCGCTGTAGTTGATCAGCTCATCGGCGCCGGCGGCCTTGGCCACTGCCAGCTTGTCGGCGCTGCTGGCGGCGGCGATCACGCGGGCGCCCATGGCCTTACCGATTTCCACGGCGGCCAGGCCCACGCCGCCGGAGGCGCCGAGGACCAGCAGGGTTTCGCCGGGTTGCAGGTTGGCCCTTTGTTTCAGGGCATGCATCGAGGTGCCATAGGTCATGCTGAACGCGGCTGCGGTGTTGAAGCCCATGCTGGGCGGGATCGGCAGTACGTTATAGCCGGGCACCGCGACCTGCTCGGCAAAACTGCCCCAGCCGGTCAGCGCCATCACGCGGTCGCCGACCTTCAGGTGGCTGACCTTTTCCCCCACTTCGCTGACTACGCCCGCCGCTTCGCCACCCGGCGAGAACGGGAACGGCGGCTTGAACTGGTACTTGCCCTCGATGATCAGCGTGTCCGGAAAGTTGACCCCGGCGGCATGCACGTCCAGCAGGATTTCGTTCTTCTTGATCGCCGGGCTGGCGATCTCTTCCAGCACCAGGGTTTCGGCGGGGCCGAAGGCTTTGCACAGCACAGCTTTCATCGGACTATTCCTTTTGGCGTCGTGGCCGATAAGTGTAGGAGGGTGCGCCCGTGGGTCAACAAGCATGCCCGGGCCTGATAAGTCGCCATAAGCTTGTGCTCTGCCCTGCTAGCGTTATGCTACTGGGCAACAGAATGTGAGGAATGAACTGTGAAAGCGTGGATTTTGTTGATGCTCGCCCTGACCTTGCCGATGGCGGCCCAGGCCCAAGAGGCGAAAGAAGGCGAGGCGCCGAAGGTCAGCTATATCAGCCTGGCCCCGCCGCTCGTGGGCAACTATGGCCTGGATGGCACGGCCAAGCTCAAGGTGTACAAGGCCGATATCGCCCTGCGCGTGACCGGCACCGAAGCGGCTGCCGCCGTCAAAGCCAACGATGCGTTGATTCGTAATCAACTGGTGGCGCTGTTCACCCAGCAAACCAACGAGAGCATGAGCACCGTTGAAGGCAAGGAAAAACTGCGCCAGGAAGCCCTGAAGCAGACCCAGCAAGTGATGAACGACGAAACCGGCAAGCCGGTGGTGGAAGACCTGTTGTTCAACAACCTGATCATCCAATAGTCGCGGCGCGACGATCACGAGCAAGCCTGCTCCCACCAGGGAATGCGTTTCACCTGTGGGAGCGGGCTTGCCTGCGGCAGTGTCAAGACGCCAGGCTCTTGCGGAACCGCGCCAGCGCCACCAAAAAGAACAGCAAGCCAATCCCCGCCAGCGCCAGCAAATCCGGCCACACCACACTCACGCCCGCATCGCGGAACAGGATCGCCGCGCTCAGGCTCACAAAGTGCGTCGACGGCGAGCCCTGCATCACCCATTGCAACCACTCGGGCATGCTGTCCAGCGGCGTACTGCCGCCGGAGAGCAACAGCATCGGGATGATCACCGGGATTGCCAGCAAGCCGAACTGCGGCGTCGAGCGGGCGAGGGTGGCGAGGAATATCCCCAGGGCGGTGCTGGCAAACAGGTACAGCGCGGTCACGAATAGAAACAGGCTCAGCGACCCGGCCAGCGGCACGCCGAGCATGCCCTTGACCACCACTTCCAGGGACAGCCAGGTACACAGCACCACCACCAGCATGTTGCTCCAGATTTTCGCCAGCATGATTTCCAGCGCCGTCAGCGGCAGCACCAGCAAATGGTCGAGGGTGCCGTGTTCGCGCTCGCGCAGCAGCGCGGTGCCGGTAAGCACGATGGCGAGGATGGTGATGTTGTTGACGATCTGGATGACCGCGAGGAACCAGCCACCTTCCAGATTGGTATTGAACAGCGCCCGCGTTGTCAGCAACGCCGGCGCTTTGCTGGCGGAGTCGGCCTGGCCGCTGTAGGTCAGCAGCTCGCGTTGGAAAATCCGTGAGATGTAGCCGGCGCCCATGAACGCCTGGCTCATCGCCGTGGCATCGACGTTCACCTGCACATCCGGCTCGCGACCGGCTAACAGGTCGGCCTGGAAATTCGCCGGTACGTTGATCACGAACGTGTACTGGCCGCTGTCCATGACCTTATCCAACTGGTCATACGCCAACGGCACGGGTGACTGGAACTCGGGCGGCTGCAACGCCTCGGCCATCTGCCGCGAGATCGCGCTGTGGTCCTCGTCGACAAACGCCACGCTGGCGTTATGCACACCAATCACCGAGCCGGCCGCAGGCATATAGATCGCGACGGTGAAGGCGTAGAACAGAAACAACAGCAGCACGCTGTCGTGGCGCAGGCTGGTCAGTTCCTTGATCCCCAGGCGCAGGATGTGCGCGAACTTATGCATCAAGCCTCCTGCTTCTTCAGCATGATCAGGCTAAGCCCGGTAAACCCGAGGAAAAACCCGAACAGCGCCAGGCACTGCGGCCACAGTTGCCGCAGGTCGAGGGCCTTGGTGAACGTGCCCACCGCAATATCGAGAAAGTGCCCCGCCGGAAACAGTGTGCCCATCACCGCCGCAGCACCTTCCAGGGAGGAACGCGGCACGATCAGCCCGGAGAACTGAATGGTCGGCAGGCTGGTGATGATCATGGTGCCGAGGATCGCCGCGATCTGGGTGCGGGTGAACGCGGAAATCAGCAGGCCCATGCTGGTGGTGGCGAGCACGTACAGCAGGCCGCCGAACGCCAGGGTCAGGGCGCTGCCCTTGAACGGCACGCCGAACAGCCAGCGGTTCATCGCGACCAGCACCGCCAGGTTGATCAGGCTCACGGCCAGGTACGGCGTCTGTTTGCCCAGCAGGAATTCGAGGCGGGTCAGGGGCGTGGCATAGAAGTTGGTGATCGAGCCCAGCTCTTTCTCGCGCACGATACCGAGCGCAGTCAGCATCGCCGGGATAAAGGCGAGGATCAGTGCCATCACGCCTGGGCCGATGGCGTTCACGCTGACCACATCCTGGTTGTAGCGAAAGCGGGTTTCGAGCTTGGCCGCGCTTTGGCTGCTCTGCGGCTGGCTGCTCAGTTCGGACAGTTGCTGCAGGTTGGCCTGGTGGACCGCCTCTACATAGTTACGGCTGGTTTCTGCGCGAAACGGCATGCCGCCGTCGAGCCAGGCGGCCACGCTGGGTTGGCGGCCGGCGTAGAGGTCACGGCCAAAACCGGGCGGGATTTCCAGGGCCAGTTTGATTTCCGAGCGTTGCAGGCGCCGGTGCAGTTCGTTGGCATCCTGGATCGGCGTTTGTTCGGCGAAGTAGCGCGAGCCGCGAAACGCTTCCAGATAGGCGCGGCTTTGTGGGGTCTGGTCCTGGTCGTAGACGGCAAAGGCGAGGTTTTCCACATCCAGGGAAATGCCGTAGCCGAAGATCACCATCATGAACATCGCCCCGAGCAGGGCGAAGGCCATGCGCACCTTGTCGCGCAGCAGTTCCTTGCCTTCACGGCTGGCCACGGCCAACAGGCGCGACAGGCTGAACCCGCGCCTGCTCACGGGCGGTGGGCTGGTTTCGCTGACGGTAGCGGTGGGCGCGTTGGGCGCGGCGGGTTCGGCTTCGCCCTGGGCTTGCTCCAGACATGTGACGAACGCGGCTTCGAGGGTGTCGCCGTGGAATTGCTGCTGCAGCGCGTCGGGGGTGTCGCAGGCCAGCACCTTGCCCGCGTGCATCAGGGAGATGCGGTCACAACGCTGGGCTTCGTTCATGAAGTGGGTGGACAGAAAGATCGTCACCCCTTGTTCGCGCGACAGTTCGATCAGCAGCCGCCAGAAGTCATCCCGCGCCGCCGGGTCGACCCCCGAGGTCGGTTCATCGAGGATCAGCACTTCGGGACGATGCAGCACCGCCACGGCCAACGACAAGCGCTGACGCAGGCCGAGGGGCAGCTCGCCCGATGGCTGCTCGGCCACCTCGCCGAGGTCGAAACGCTGGATCAGCTCATCGATCCGCTTGCCGCTGTCGGCCTTGGGCAAATCGAATAACTGCGCGTGCAGCACCAGGTTCTGCAGCACGCTGAGTTCGCCGTACAGCGAAAAACTCTGCGACATGAAGCCCACGCGCTTGCGGGTGGCCAGGTCCTTGGCGTTCACCGGGTTGCCCAGCAGCGTGGCAGTGCCCTCAGTGGCCGGCATCAGGCCGGTGAGGACTTTCATGGTGGTGGTCTTGCCGCAACCGTTGGAGCCGAGGAAACCGAAAATCTCGCCGCGGCCGATGGCAAAGCTGACTTTATCGACTGCCGTGAAGTCGCCAAAGCGCAGGGTCAGGTCGTGGGCTTCGATGGCGATATCGGCGCTGTTGCTTGCGCGCGGTGGGATGACCAGCGGCTGGTTGTCATGGGCGCTGTCGCCCTGGAAGTGGGTGAAGGCCTCATCCAGCTTGCCGCTTGGGGTTGCTGCGGCGAGCTCACTGCTCAAACCGTCGGCGATCAGTTTGCCACGGTCGAGCATCAGGCAATGTTCAAACTGCTCGGCTTCTTCCATGTAGGCCGTGGCCACCAGCAGCGTCAGTTGTGGGCGCTCGCTGCGCACGGTTTCGACCAGTTCCCAGAAGCGCCGACGTGACAGCGGGTCGACGCCGGTGGTGGGTTCGTCGAGGATCAGCAGGTCCGGTTCATGGATCAGCGCGCAGCACAGGCCGAGTTTCTGCTTCATCCCGCCGGAGAGTTTGCCGGCCGGGCGGTCGGCGAAGCGCTCAAGGTCGGTGGCCAGCAGCAGGCTGTGCATGCGCTGGTCGCAATCGGCTTTGGTCAGGCCGAACAGCGTCGCGAAGAAGCGGATGTTTTCGCTGATGGACAGTTCGGGGTACAGGTTGCCGCCCAGGCCTTGGGGCATGAAGGCGATGCGCGGGTAGAGGCTGTTGCGGTGGCGGCGGTCGGCGATGGAGCCGCCGAGCACCTCCAGTTGGCCGTCCTGGAGTTTTTTGACCCCGGCGATCAAGCCCAGCAGGCTCGACTTGCCCGCGCCATCCGGGCCGATCAGCCCGCAGCGCGTGCCCGCAGGCAGGCTGAAGGCGATATCGACCAGCGCCTGTTGCTTGCCGTAGCGGTGCTGGATGCCCGTGGCGTGCAGCGCCAGATCGGTCATTGCAGGTTAGCCGGCCAGTCGATGTCAGCCGTGCGCACGTAGCCGGCGCCGGGCATGCCCGGTTTGGCCTGCGGCACGGCGCTGGGTTGGGTCAGGCGCAGTTTGACGCGAAACACCAGTTTCTGGCGTTCATCGCGGGTTTCCACCTCTTTGGGCGTGAACTGCGATTTGGCCGCGACGAAGCTGATTTTGGCCGGCAGCGATTGGCCGGGGAGCGCGTCGAGGAGGATGCGTGCGTCGCTGCCGACGGTCAGGGCGCCGGTCACCGAGGCTGGCAGGTAGAGGTTCATGTATTGATCTTCGGGATCGATCAGCAGCAAGACGCGGCCGCCCGCGCCGAGCACTTCGCCCGGCTCGGCCAGGCGCAGTTGGATAATGCCGTCGATGGGCGCGCGCAGGCTGCTGTCATCGATTTCGCTGGTGAGCTGCGCCACTTGGGCCTGGGCGGCGCCGATGGCGGCCTTGGCCGAATTGACCTGGGCCTGGGCGGCGACCACGGCCGCATTCCCGGTGTTCTGGCGCGACTGTTGTTGGTCGATCAGTTGGCCACTGGCGAAGCCACGCTTGTACAGCTCCTGGGTTCGCTTGAGTTCCTGGTGGGCGAGCAGTTGTTCGCTCTGGCGCAATTGCACATTGGCTTCGGCGGCGGCGAGGTTTTCCCTGGCCCGCAGCACTTCGGCTTCGGCCTGGGCGCGCTGGGCTTCCAGGGTGCGCGTGTCCATGCGCGCCAGCAGTTGGCCCTTGAGGACCTTGTCGCCTTCATCCACCCGCACTTCGTCCAGCCGCCCGGCGATCTTGGCGGCAATCTGCACTTCGGTCGATTCCAGGCGGCCGTTGCCCATGCTCAAGCCTTCGGGCAGGCGGTCCTGGGTGGATTTCCAGTAACCGAAACCGCCGGCGGCGAGCAGTAACACAATCAGGAGGGTGGCAAACAACTGGGAGGTGCGGTGGTTCGTGGACATAGATGCTTCCTGCGGTGTTAGCGTCCTAGTCTGACGGGTTCGGCCCGAGGGCGCTTGATGCGGGTCAAATGAAGCGCAAGCCTAACCCGGTTGCGTTGCAGATGCATGCATTGGGCGCGTGACTGTAAGGTTCTGCCGTTCAGCGCAGCGCGAGTACCGCTGACCATTGCTCGGCGGTCACCGGCATCACCGAGAGACGGCTGCCTTTTTGCACCAGCGGCAGTTCGGCCAGGGCGGTTTGCTGCTTCAGATAGCCCAGGCCGAGTAGCTTGGGAAACGTCTGGACGTGGGCCACGTTGATCGCGCTCCACGGGTTTTTGTCCGGACTGGCCTTGGCGTCGAAATAGTGGCTGGAAGGGTCCAGCGCGGTGGGGTCTGGATACGCCGCCGCGACGATTTTGCCGATGCCGGCAATGCCAGGCTCCGGGCAACTGGAGTGGTAGAAGAAAAACTCATCGCCCACCGCCATCGCGCGCAGAAAGTTGCGCGCCTGATAGTTGCGAACCCCGTCCCATCGCGTTTCGCCGAGGTGTTCCAGGCCGGTGATGGAAAGTTCGTCGGGCTCGGATTTCATCAGCCAGTAGGCCATTGGGCGGCTCCTGAAAAAGGCGTTGGACAGGTTGTCGGGCAATTACATGACAAACCGACGGTCGGTTGGCGTCAAGGTTTGCGTGTTGGTTCACGTTAACGCAGAATGCCGGGATTTTAAGCTTGACGCAGCTGCAACGGACTACTTTGGAACGTTGTTGTCATCGTGTACGAGGTGCCTGAAGGGGGGCAATCGATGCAACGTAAACCGGATTTACTATGGATATTGGTTATTTTGTTTGGTCTGGGCGTCGTGACCACCGGGTATGCGCAGAGCTTGTGGTCGAACAAGACCGATGCGCCCATTGAGCTGACTCAGCAGCAGACTCAACCGTTCAAGCGTTAACCCTTCTTCAGGGCGTCGCGGGTTCCAGCGACGCCTGCGCGATATACCATTTCTTATCGGTGACGGTGCCCGCCAACGGCACATCCCAGCTCGCCTGCACCAGTCGTTCGACTTTCTGACATTCATGGGCCAGGCCCAACAACGTCGGCTTGCGCCAGTGCTGACGGCGTGCCAGGTAAGCCAGGCTGCGGTCATAAAAACCGCCGCCCATGCCCAGGCGCCCCCCCGCGTCATCGAACCCAACCAACGGCAATAGCACCAGATCCAGCGCCCAGACCTTGCGCTGGCGGCGCACATTCGTCCGTGGTTCAAGAATGCGAAAGCGATTGGGCAGCAGCTTCTCCCCAGGCCGCACACGCTGGAACGCCATCTTGGTCCGTGGCCAGGCGCTGAGCACCGGCAGGTAGGTGGCCTTGCCCCGACGCTGGGCCGCACGCAGCAGCAAGCGCGGATCGATTTCACCGTCCGTCGGTAGATACAGGGAAATATGCTTGGCCCGGCGAAACAGCGGGTGCTGTGCCAGTTGCCGATACACGCCTTGGGCGGCTTTGCGTTGCTCGCTCGGCGTGAGGGCGCGGCGGGCGTTGCGCAACATGCGTCGAAGTTGCGGACGAGAAAGCGGCGCAGGTTCGGTCATGGTTTTTCGGCTCATAAAACAATGCCAGTCCTGGGACTGGCATTGAGTTTGGGATTCAGGCTCCCCGACAGAACCGCTGTCGACTAAGCCCTTGAACCCGAAAGTTCAAGGTGGAAGATGCAGTAGGCTTTAAGGCTTTCCGTCTAGCGGACATGCACACCAGCCAAACGTGCAACTTCCAGGGTAGTGCGAATCGGCTCCGGGACATCGCCGACTGGCAAGCACGCCAGGGAGTGGGGCGAGTATACCTTAAACGGGCGCGGCAATCAGCCCTTGGGTGCCTCGGAATCGTTGGACAGTGCCAGGTCCACACGCTCCAGCAGGTCACGCACCTGCTCGCGCGTCGAGCCGCTGGCCTGTACGTCAGGCCGCTCCTGCTTATGCAGCAGATCGTGGGTGATATTCAGCGCGGCCATCACGGCGATGCGGTCGGCGCCGATCACTTTGCCGCTGCTGCGGATTTCACGCATTTTGCCATCCAGGTAACGGGCGGCGCTCACCAGGTTGCTGCGCTCTTCCTGGGGGCAAATGATCGAATATTCTTTGTCGAGAATCTGCACGGTGACGCTATTGCTTGAACTCATGAGTCTTGCTCCAGGGCCTTAAGGCGCGAAATCATCGATTCGACCTTACGCCGGGCGATTTCGTTTTTTTCAATGAGGTGAGCGCGTTCCTCGCGCCAGGTCTTTTCCTGAGCTAATAGGAGTCCGTTTTGCCTCTTTAGTTGCTCGACCCGATCAATTAGCAATTCGAATCTGGCCATCAGCGCTTGCAGGTCGGTGTCTTCCATTGGGTTCCACTGGATTTGTCTGATGAATGGCAACTGCAGGATAAACGATCTGACGCCCTTGATAGTCTTGGTACGTCTGCCGGTGCTAGGATACAGCGCTCCATTCTAGACATTGCGCCGTCTGGCGCCTAGCTCACCATGCCCATTCAGAACTCCCCGTATGATGCTTTTACCAAACTGCTGAGCACCAGCGGTCATCCTTGCTCGCCTGCCGAACTGCACGGCGTGTTGCTGGGCCGCAGTTGCACCGGTGTCGGCTTTGACGCCGACAACTGGCTGGCCGATGTGGCCGAACTGCTGGAAACAGAACCCAACGATAACGTGCGCAACGCGCTGATCGGCCTGCAGGAAATGGTCAAGGGCGAGCTGACCGGTGATGACGTCACCGTGGTCCTGCTGCTGCCGACCGACGATGCACCGCTCACCGAGCGCGCTGCCGCGCTGGGCCAATGGTGCCAGGGCTTCCTCCATGGTTTTGGCGTGAACGCCGGCGGCCTGGAGCTGAGCACCGACGCCAAGGAAGTGCTGCAGGACCTGGCCGCCATCGCCCAGGTGCAAGATGCCCTGGAAGAATCCGAAGACGGTGAAGGCGACTACATGGAAGTCATGGAGTACCTGCGCGTCGCGCCGTTGCTGCTGTTCACCGAGACCCGCAAGCCCGCTGAACCGGTCGCGGCCAAGCCGTCGTTGCACTAAGGCTGTCACTGCACCAAGAAAGGAAACCCATCTGCCCATGATCCATATCCCGAAAGCGGAATACACCCGTCGCCGCAAGGCGCTCATGGCGCAGATGGTGCCTAACAGCATCGCGATTCTACCGGCCGCTGCCGTGGCCATCCGCAACCGCGATGTCGAACATGTCTACCGCCAGGACAGCGATTTCCAGTACCTGAGCGGCTTCCCCGAGCCCCAGGCGGTGATCGTGCTGATGCCCGGTCGCCAGCACGGCGAGTACGTGCTGTTCTGTCGCGAACGCAATGCCGAGCGCGAACTGTGGGACGGCCTGCGCGCCGGCACCGAAGGCGCGGTGCGTGATTTCGGCGCCGACGATGCCTTCCCCATCACCGATATCGACGACATCCTCCCCGGCCTGATCGAAGGCCGCGACCGGGTGTATTCGGCCATGGGCAGCAATGCCGAGTTCGACCGGCACCTGATGGAGTGGATCAACGTCATCCGCTCTAAAGCGCACCTGGGCGCCCAGCCGCCGAACGAATTCGTTGCCCTGGATCATCTGCTCCACGACATGCGCCTGTATAAATCGGCGGCGGAAGTGAAGGTGATGCGCGAAGCTGCGCGAATTTCCTGCGCGGCCCACGTGCGGGCCATGCAGGCCAGCCGCGCTGGCTTGCATGAGTTCAGCCTCGAAGCCGAGCTGGATTACGCGTTCCGCAAAGGCGGCGCGAAGATGCCGGCCTATGGCTCCATCGTCGCCGCCGGGCGCAACAGCTGCATCCTGCATTACCAGCAGAATGACGCGCTGCTCAAGGACGGTGATCTGGTGCTGATCGACGCCGGTTGCGAGATCGACTGCTACGCCAGCGACATCACCCGCACCTGGCCGGTCAACGGCACGTTTTCGCCCGAGCAAAAGGCGATCTATGAAGTCGTGCTGGCCTCCCAGGAAGCCGCCTTCGCCGAGATTGCACCGAACAAGCATTGGAACCAGGCCCATGAGGCCACCGTGCGGGTCATCACCGCCGGGCTGGTGAAACTGGGGTTGCTGCAAGGTGACGTTGACGAACTGATCGCCAGCGAGGCCTACAAGTCTTTCTATATGCACCGCGCCGGCCACTGGCTGGGGATGGATGTGCATGATGTCGGCGAGTACAAAGTCGGCGGTGAATGGCGTGTGCTGGAAGTCGGCATGGCGTTGACCGTAGAGCCGGGGATCTATATTTCGCCGGACAACCAGAACGTGGCAAAGAAATGGCGTGGCATTGGCGTGCGCATCGAGGACGACGTGGTAGTGACCAAACAAGGCTGTGAGATTCTGACCGGCGGCGTGCCCAAGACCGTCGTCGACATCGAAGCATTGATGGCTGCCGCCCGATGAGCCGGGTCAACCTGGCCATTATCGGCGGCGGCCTGGTGGGCGCCAGCCTGGCGTTGGCGTTGCAGGCCGGGGCCAAGGCGCGGGGCTGGAAGATCCTACTGATCGAACCCTTCGCGCCGGGCGACAGCTACCAGCCGAGCTACGACGCGCGCTCCTCGGCGCTGTCCTATGGCGCACGGCAGATTTATCAGCGTTTGGGCCTGTGGCAGGCCATCTCCCGCCGCGCCGAGCCGATCAAGCAGATTCATGTGTCGGACCGTGGGCGCTTTTCCACCGCCCGTTTATCCGCCATGGAAGAGGGCGTGCCGGCCCTCGGCTACGTGGTGGAAAACGCCTGGCTCGGCCAATGCCTGTGGCAAGGCCTGGATAAGGACGTGGTCAGTTGGCGCTGCCCGGCTGAAGTCACGCGCATGGAGCCGCTGCCCGACGGCTATCGCCTGACCCTAAACGACGAAACCGTGCTCGAGTGTGACCTTGCCGTGCTGGCCGACGGCGGTCGCTCCGGCCTGCGTGAGCAATTGGGTATCGCCGTGAAAGCCCGCCCGTACAACCAGAGCGCGCTGATCGCCAATATCACCCCGAGCGAAGCCCACAACGGCGAAGCCTTCGAGCGTTTCACCGACGAAGGCCCGATGGCCCTGCTGCCGCTGCCGGACAACCGCTGCGCGCTGGTCTGGACCCGTGCCGGCATGGACGCGCAGCGCCTGGCCAACCTGGATGAACGCAGTTTCCTCAGTGAATTGCAGGGCGTGTTCGGCTACCGCCTGGGCACCTTGAAGCAAGTCGGCGCGCGGCATCTGTACCCGTTGACCCTGGTGGAAGCCGAAGAACAAGTACGCTCGCACCTGGCGATCCTCGGCAATGCCGCCCACAGCCTGCACCCGATTGCCGGGCAGGGTTTCAACCTGTCCCTGCGCGATGCGAGTGCCCTGGCCGAGGCCTTGCTGGCCGGGCCAGCGGTGCCGGGTGACCTGGCGACCCTGCAGGCGTATCGCGAGCGTCAGCGCATGGATCAGAAGCTGACCGTGGGCTTCTCCGATCAGGTCACGCGCCTGTTCGGCAGCGCTCAGCCGTTGGTCGCGCTGGGGCGCAACATGGGCTTGCTGGGCCTGGATTTGCTACCGCCGGCCAAACGCTGGTTCGCCCGTCAAGCCATGGGCCTGGGCACGCGTCCGGATGCGTAAGTGGCTGATCGCCCGTCTGGGCAAAGCGCGCTTGTTGCGTTGGGTCATGAGTGTGTACCCACCGTATTTGGGCGCTGGGGTCCGCGTGCGGCAGATGAGCGCGGATTTCCGGCATGTCAAAGTGCGCATGGGCCTGGGCTGGTACAACCGTAACTACGTCGGTACGCAATTCGGCGGCAGCCTGTATTCGATGGTCGACCCGTTCTACATGTTGATGCTGATGGAGAACCTGGGCCGCGACTACATCGTCTGGGACAAGTCCGCCAGCATCGACTTCATCTCGCCGGGCAAAGGCCCGGTGTATGCCGAATTTTCCATCGACGACGCCTTGCTGGATGAGATTCGTCGACAGACCGAGGGCGGCGAGAAGTACTTGCCCCACCTCAAGGTCCAGATTCATGACGGCTCCGGCACCCTGGTGGCGCGGGTCGACAAAACCCTTTACGTGCGGCGCAAGCCGCCAGCGAGACAGGCTTAAAGCATGGACATGCGCGCAGATGTGCTGATTGTCGGGGCCGGAATGGTCGGGAGCGCCCTGGCGCTGGCGTTGCAGGGCAGTGGCCTGCAGGTGCTGCTGCTGGATGGCGGCCCGCTGAGCGTCAAGCCGTTCGAGCGTGACGCCGCCTTTGAACCACGGGTGAGCGCCTTGTCGGCCGCCAGCCAGCGCATCCTTGAGCGCCTTGGCGTGTGGGACGGTATCGTCGAACGGCGCGCCAGCCCGTATGGCGAGATGCAGGTGTGGGACGGCAGCGGCACCGGGCAGATCCATTTTTCGGCGGCCAGCGTGCATGCCGAAGTGCTCGGGCATATCGTCGAAAACCGCGTGGTCCAGGATGCCTTGCTCGATCGCCTGCACGACTGCGACCTGGGCCTGCTGGCCAATGCGCGCCTGGAACAGATGCGCCGCTCCGGCGATGACTGGCTGCTGACCCTGGCCGATGGCCGCACGTTGCGTGCGCCGCTGGTGGTCGCCGCCGATGGCGCCAACTCCGCCGTGCGCCGTTTGACCGGCACCGCGACCCGCGAATGGGATTACCTGCATAACGCTATCGTCACCAGCGTGCGCAGCAGCCAACCGCACCAGCGCACAGCCTGGCAACGCTTTACCGACACCGGCCCGCTGGCGTTTTTGCCGCTGGTGCGCGATGGGCAGGAGGACTGGTGTTCGATCGTCTGGTCGACCACGCCGGCTGAGTCCGCACGCCTGATGGCACTGGATGACGAAAACTTCTGCCGCGAGCTGGAACGCGCCTTCGAAGGGCGGCTGGGCACGGTGCTCAGCGCCGACCCGCGCGTGTGCGTGCCATTGCGCCAGCGCCACGCCAAACGTTATGTGGCCGAAGGCCTGGCGTTGATCGGTGACGCGGCCCATGTGATCCACCCGTTGGCGGGGCAGGGCGTGAACCTGGGTTTTCTCGACGCGGCCGTGCTGGCCGAGGTGCTGTTATCGGCGACCGAACGTGGTGAGCGCCTGGCGGATGTGAAAGTGCTGAGCCGTTACGAGCGCCGGCGCATGCCGCATAACCTGGCGCTGATGGCGGCGATGGAAGGTTTCGAGCGCTTGTTCCAGGCCGACCAACTGCCGCTGCGTTGGCTGCGCAATGCCGGCTTGAAGGTGGTCGACCAGATGCCGGAAGCCAAGGCGATCTTCGTGCGCCAGGCCCTTGGCTTGAGCGGGGATCTACCGGAACTGGCCAAACCCTGATACACCCGGCAGTCCGGGCTTGTCCGCGATGAGGCGATACGTCGCACTGCCGAAGGTGGCCTCGCAACATCTCGTAACGCCTCACTCGAGTGATTGATTGAGATGCTAAATGTGAGTCCTTATCATTTGTACTCTTTTGTCCACGAGAGACCGCACCCATGTCGGCACCCAAGCGCCTCCTGACTGCCCTGGCACTCACCCTCATCGGCAGCACCACCGCGCAGGCGGCCGATGAAGTTGTGGTCTACTCCTCGCGCATCGACGAACTGATCAAGCCGGTGTTCGATGCCTACACCCAGAAAACCGGGGTGCAGGTGAAGTTCATCACCGACAAGGAAGCCCCGCTGATGCAGCGCATCAAGGCCGAGGGCGAGAACGCCACCGCCGACCTGCTGCTCACCGTCGACGCCGGCAACCTCTGGCAGGCCGAGCAGATGGGCATCCTGCAACCGTTCACCTCCAAGCTGATCGACGCCAATATTCCGCTGCAATACCGCTCGTCCACCCACGCCTGGACCGGTTTGAGCCTGCGTGCGCGGACCCTCGCCTACTCCACCGCCCGGGTGAAGCCCGGCGAGCTGACCACCTACGAAGCCCTGGCCGACAAACAATGGGAAGGCCGCCTGTGCCTGCGCACGGCGAAAAAGGTCTACAACCAGTCGCTGACCGCCACCCTGATCGAAACCCATGGCGCGGCCAAGACCGAAGCAATCGTCAAGGGTTGGGTCAATAACCTGTCCACCGATGTGTTCTCCGACGACATCGCCGTGCTCGAAGCGATCAACGCCGGGCAGTGCGACGTGGGCATCGTCAACACTTACTACTACGGCCGCCTGCACAAGCAGAAGCCGGACCTGGCGGTGAAGTTGTTCTGGCCGAACCAGAGCGACCGTGGCGTGCATGTGAACCTGTCCGGCATCGGCCTGACCAAATACGCGCCGCACCCCGAAGCGGCCAAGGCGCTGGTGGAATGGATGACCACACCCGAGGCGCAGAAGATTTTTGCCGACGTGAACCAGGAGTTCCCGGCCAACCCCACGGTGGCGCCGTCGGCTGAAGTGGCCAGTTGGGGCAAGTTCGTGGCAGACACCTTGCCGGTGGAAATCGCGGGCAAGCGTCAGGCCGAGGCGATTCGCTTGATGGATCGGGCCGGCTGGAACTGAATGTGTATGAGGGAGGGGGCAAGCCCCCTCCCACACGGTTTTGTGTCTGTCTGTAGATCATCCATTCCCAGGGAATTTGCTCTTGGCCCACCCCGCCCAACGCCGCTGGTACCTGCCGGTCTTCAGCGTCGCCGCCTTGGTGTTGCTGCCGCTGAGCGTGCTGTTGCTGTCCTGGCAAAGCATCGATGCGCAGATCTGGTCCCATCTGTGGCAAACCCAGATGCCGCGCCTGTTGGGCAATACCTTGACCCTGGTGCTCGGCGTTGGCGTCGGTGTGACCCTGTTGGGTGTAAGCCTGGCGTGGCTGACCAGCCTCTGCGAATTTCCCGGGCGGCGCTGGCTCGATTGGGCGCTGATGTTGCCGTTCGCGATCCCCGCGTATGTGCTGGCGTTTGTATTTGTCGGCCTGCTGGACTTCTCGGGGCCGGTGCAAACCCTGCTGCGTGAAGCATTCGGCAGCGGCTTGCGCCTGCCCCGCGTGCGTTCCACCGGTGGGGTGGTCATCGTGTTGGTGCTGGTGTTCTATCCCTACGTCTACTTGCTGGCGCGCACGGCATTCCTGGCCCAGGGCAAGGGCCTGATGGAGGCGGCGCGCGTGCTCGGGCAATCGCCCTGGCAAGCCTTCTGGCGCGTGGCCCTGCCCATGGCGCGGCCGGCGATTGGCGCCGGGGTGGCCCTGGCACTGATGGAGACCCTGGCGGATTTCGGTGCGGTCTCGGTGTTCAACTTCGATACCTTCACCACCGCGATCTACAAGACCTGGTACGGCTTTTTCAGCCTGTCCAGCGCGGCCCAACTGGCCAGCCTGTTGCTGCTGGTGGTGATGCTGGTGCTCTACGGCGAGCGTCGTGCCCGCGGTGCCAGTCGGCCGAGCAATGAGCGGCCGCGCGCCAAGGCGTTGTATCACCTACGCGGGTGGAAGGCGGTGGCGGCGAGTGGTTGGTGCGCCCTGGTGTTTGCCTGTGCCTTTGTCATTCCGATGCTGCAACTGATCGCCTGGTTCTGGCAGCGCGGCCGCTTCGATCTGGACGAGCGCTATACGGGTCTGATCATCCACACCCTCTACCTGGGCGGTATCGCGGCGCTGGTCACTGTCAGCGTCGCCTTGATCCTGGCCTTCGCCAACCGTCTGGCGCCGACCCGGGCGATTCGCTCTGGCATCAGCCTGGCCAACGTCGGATATGCCTTGCCGGGCTCGGTACTGGCGGTGTCGATCATGTTGGCGTTCAGTTACCTGGACCGTGAGTGGGTGGTGCCGTTGTCGGGCTGGCTCGGCGGCGCGGGCAAGCCCTTGTTGCTGGGCAGTTTGTCGGCCTTGGTGCTGGCGTATCTGGTGCGCTTCCTGGCAGTGGCTTACGGGCCGCTGGAAAACAGCCTGGCGCGCATTCGTCCATCGTTGCCCGAAGCGGCGCGCAGCCTTGGGGTGAGCGGCCCACGACTGTTTTGCAAAGTGTATCTTCCGTTGTTGCTGCCGGGCACCCTGAGCGCCGCGTTGCTGGTGTTCGTCGACGTGCTCAAGGAAATGCCGGCGACCCTGCTGATGCGCCCGTTTGGCTGGGACACCCTGGCGGTGCGGATCTTTGAGATGACCAGTGAAGGGGAGTGGGCACGGGCTTCGTTACCGGCCTTGACCTTGGTGCTGGTCGGCCTGTTGCCGGTGGTTGGACTGATACGACGCTCCGCACGACAAATCGGTTAGGTGCCAGTCCTACGGCTTGAGGCTACAATGCGCGGCATTCGGTACGCTCCGTGTTTCGGACCGGCTCGTTGGATGTGGCGGCAGGCCTTTTAATTCAAGGTGTTCAGCCCATCCCGCAGCCCTGCGTACCTTCGCCAAGCCCGGAAGGAGAAACCCATGGGACAGCGTACGCCTCTGTATGACCTGCATCTCGCCCTCGGCGCGAAAATGGTCGATTTTGGCGGTTGGGATATGCCTCTGCACTACGGCTCGCAAGTGGAAGAACACCATCAGGTGCGACGCGACTGCGGGGTGTTCGATGTATCTCATATGACCGTGATCGATGTCACCGGCCCCCAGGCCAAGGAATGGCTGCAGTACCTGCTGGCCAATGACGTCGACCGTTTGCACGGCTGCGGCCGTGCGTTGTACAGCGCCATGCTCAACGAGCACGGCGGGGTGGTGGACGACATGATCGTCTACCGTACCGAAGCCGGTTATCGGTTGGTGGTCAACGCCGCCACCCGTGACCAGGACATGGCCTGGATGCACGCGCAGTTGGGCACTTATCAGGTGCAACTGCACGAGCGCTCCGAACTGTCCATGCTCGCTATCCAAGGCCCCCACGCCCGGCAGAAAATCGCCGAACTGGTGACCCAGTCGCGCGGCACCCTGATCCACCAGCTCAAGCCCTTCGAAGGCCAGGCCGACGGTGACTGGTTTATCGCCCGCACTGGCTACACCGGCGAAGACGGCCTGGAAATTATCCTGCCGGCCGATCAGGCCCCGGGCTTTTTCAACGACTTGGTAGGTGCGGGTATTTCACCCATCGGCCTCGGCGCCCGCGACACCCTGCGCCTGGAAGCCGGCATGAACCTGTATGGCCAGGATATCCACCAGGACGTTTCGCCCCTGGCGGCCAACATGGCCTGGAGCATTGCCTGGGAACCGGCCGAGCGCCGTTTCATCGGTCGTGCCGCGCTGGAAGCCGAACTGGCGGCCGGGGTGCAGACCAAATTGGTCGGTTTGGTGCTGGAAGAACGTGGGGTTTTACGCGCTCACCAGGTGGTTCGTATCGCCAATGTTGGCGAAGGGGAGATCACCAGTGGTAGTTTCTCTCCTACGCTGAGTAAATCCATTGCTTTGGCGCGTGTACCGACGGCAACCGCCGATCGGGCCGAAGTGGAAATCCGCGGCAAGTGGTATCCGGTTCGAGTGGTCAAACCGACCTTCGTGCGCCATGGTAAAACCTTGATCTAACTATTCCGGCAGGCCAATGGCCGCTGACATTTCTTCTTGAGGACATAGACTATGAGCGATATCCCTGCCGGCCTGCGTTATGCCGAAAGTCACGAATGGGCCCGTTTGGAAGCTGACGGCACCGTCACCGTCGGGATCTCCGACCATGCCCAGGAAGCCTTGGGTGATGTGGTGTTTGTAGAGTTGGCCGAAGTCGGCAAAGTGTTTGCGGCGGGTGAAACGGCGGGTGTCGTGGAGTCGGTTAAAGCGGCTTCTGATATCTACTCGCCAGTTGCTGGCGAAGTGATTGCGGTTAACGAAGAACTGGGTGGCAGCCCTGAGTTGCTGAACACCGACCCTTACGGTGCCTGGATCTTCAAGCTCAAGCCAAGCAGCGTTGACGCCGACCTGGCCAAACTGCTCGATGCCGCCGGCTACAAGGCCTACATCGGCGAGTGATCCCGCTGCAGGAGCCGGTCATCCGGCTCCTGCAACCGCCTTTCAGCGCTGCAGCACGGCCTTCACCGCCGCTACCGAGCGTTCCACATCCGTCTCTGTCATCGCCGTGAACATCGGCAACGACACGATCAAACGCCCAACACGCTCCGCTACCGGGAACATGCCTTCCTTGAACCCGCGTGCCCGATACAGGCTCAACAGGTGGATCGGCGGGTAGTGATAGCCAATGCCGACGCCGTGGGCCTGCATCTGCTCCATGAATGTGGCACGGGCGGGCAGCCCGTCCTGGCGCTCCGGCAGGACCAGTTGGAACAGGTGCCAGTTGCTGTTTTCGAAATCTGCCGGTGGCAGTTGTGCACCGTATTGCTCTTCAAAATCACTGCCGAAGCACTTGAAGTAGTGCCGCGCCAGGTTCTGGCGATGGGCGGTGATCTCCTGGATATGGGCAAATTGCCCCAGGCCGATGGCGGCGGCGATGTCGGTCATGTTGAACTTGCCGCCCAGCACATCCACGTCCAGGCCGTCGAAGCCGGTGCGGGTGACGCCCTGCAAGCGGTACTTCTCTGCCAGGCGTGCTTCGTCGGCGTTGTTCAACACCAGGCAGCCGCCCTCGGAAGAGGTGATGTTCTTGTTCGCCTGGAAGCTGAACGACACGAAGTCGCCGGTGGCACCGATCCGCTCACCGTCCCAGCTCGAACCCAGGGCCTGGGCGGCGTCCTCAACGATACGCAGGTTGTACTTGTTGGCCAGTGCGTAAAGCATCGGCATATCCACGGGCAGGCCGGCCAGGTACACCGGGATGATCGCTTTGGTGCGCGGGGTGATGGCCGCTTCGACCTGGGCCAGGTCGATATTGCGGGTTACCGGGTCGATATCGGCAAACACCGGCGTGGCGCCGACTTCCAGAATCACGTTGGCCGTGGCGACCCAGGAGATCGGCGTGGTGATGACTTCATCGCCCGGCCCGATACCGGCGATGCGCAGGGCAATCTCCATGGTGCAGGTGCCCGAGTTGAAGGTGCGTACCGGTCGCCCGCCAAAGTATTCCGACAACTGCGCTTCGAACGCCTGCACTTTCGGCCCGCTGGTGATCCAGCCCGAACGCAGTACATCACCGACCGCCGAGATGGTGGCTTCATCAATGGTAGGTTTGGAAAATGGCAGAAAAGGCTGTTGGCTCATGACGGCGAAGGCATCCGTTTCGGTAGACGATGAGAGAAGGCATATCAGTACCGGCATGGTTGCACGGCTTGACTGAATATAGCCTGTCATCTGTGAATGAAACGTCACCCAAACGGGGAAAATGCCGCGTTGAGAGCGGCATTTTCTGCTGCGAGTCAGAAGGAAACGCGCGCCTCCAGAAACATATTCTGCTCTTTGAGCTTGCCTTTGAGCTGCTCATCCCGTGCGTTCACGCGGTTGGCGAAGGTGTTGTAGCCCGTTTCCACATCGCCCATGGCGATATAGCGATAGCCGGCGCCGAGGGTGAGTTGTTCGCTGATCTTGGCCTCCAGCCCCATGCCGACGCTGTAGGCGAAATTGTGCTGGCGGTTGCTGGCAAAACGCCGGGTCTCGTTGGTTTGGTAGCCCTCGGCGCTAATCCGCGCCACCCCCACCCCGGTCATGCCGTAAAACGACAGCCAATCATTGATCGGGATGTCCTTGTAGCCATTGAGCATCAAGCGCTGGCTATGGACCTGCAGGTTGTTGACGTTGGCATTGAAGGGCGCCCAGTAGGATTTGAAGGCCGAATTCTTCGGCATGGTGTATTCCCCTTCCAGGCGCCAGCCATCGGCAAAGGCATAACCCGTGGCGAAAGAGGCGACGATGGACTTGCTGCTATCGGGCGCCTCCACCCGTTCGGTGACGCGTGGGCTGGTTAGCAGAGCGCTGGAGAGATTCTGGCGGGCGTGGTTGAGCTTCAACGACCCGTACCAGTTTTCTGCATGGGTGTAGGGGGCAAAGAACGCAGAGAGCAGCAGCGCGTAGGCGAGTTTTTGCATGGAAGGAATTCGCTTGATGGAAAAGGAATCCTTAGCTTGTTGCCTGGCCCTTGAGGGCTCGATAGGACTTCTCCGCCCGCGGCTGGAAAAAATAGACTATCTGCGTAGTGCCCAGGGGTGATGACTGTAGGAAATGACCCCAAAAAATGCCGCTGAGAAGCGGCATTCTTTTTGGGCCGAGTATTACTCGGTGACAGCGTTTTTCGCGAGGATGGCGTTGGCCAATTCCATGTCCGTGGCTTGGAGGCCAGGGTTGTCGGCGCGGACTTTCTGCATGGCGGCTTCCAGGTACGGGCCGCGGATGCCGCCGTCGCTGGCAACAAAGCTGCCTGCGTCGTCTTGGGCGGCAACCACCAGCTTGTGGTCCTTGAAGGTCAGGTACGTCGAGCCGGTCGTGGCGCCCGACGAGATGACATTGCGCCAGAAGCTGTCGGCCATGGCTGAACCGACAGGTAGGGAAAGCACGGCGAGGGTGGCGACAGCATATTTGAGACGCATGGCGGGTGACTCCGGGTGGGTTATCTGTACTCTATGATTGTAGTTAGCCCAATCGAGTTCCATCACTGACTAAACAGTTTCAACCTGCAAAGTCGTTCCATCCTGTGCAATCACGCGTACATGAGCGCCTACGGGGGTGTCCGGTCCGGTCACCATCCACACGCCGTCACCGACTTTTATTTTGCCGCGGCCATCCACAATCGCCTGATGCACGATAAACGTGTGGCCGATCAGCTCCGACCCCCGCTCGTTGAGCCCCGGTTGGTCGCTGGCCTTGGCGCTGCTGCGCTGGCGCTTCCACCAGTACACCGCCGTCAATATCGACAATACCGCGAACAGCAGCAGTTGCCATTCCAGCCCGAGCGGCGGCACCAGGAACTTGATCACGCCCACGGCAGCGGCGGCAATCCCCATCCACAACAGGTAACCACCTGCGCCGAACACCTCCAGAATCAGCAGCACCGTCCCCAGCGCCAGCCAATCCCAAAACGATAAATGCTGCAGGAAATCCCACATGGCGATGGCCTCAGCCTTTCTTGTTGTCGAAAGTCGCTTTGACGATTTCGCCGATACCGCCCACAGCGCCGATCACCTGGCTGGCTTCCAGCGGCATGAGGATCACCTTGCTGTTGTTGGCGGAAGCCAGTTTGCCCAGCGCGTCGATGTATTTCTGTGCGACGAAGTAGTTGATGGCCTGCACGTTACCGGTGGCGATCGCTTCGGACACGACTTGGGTAGCGCGGGCTTCTGCCTCGGCTTGACGCTCGCGGGCTTCGGACTCCAGGAACGCAGCTTGGCGTCCGCCTTCGGCTTCGAGGATCTGCGCCTGCTTTTTGCCTTCGGCGGTCAGGATCGCCGACGCCCGCAGGCCTTCGGCTTCGAGGATCTGTGCACGCTTGATCCGCTCGGCTTTCATCTGGCCCGACATGGCGGCCATCAGGTCCGCAGGTGGGCTGATGTCCTTGATCTCGATCCGGGTGATCTTGATACCCCACGGCGCCGTGGCTTCGTCGACGGTGCGCAGCAGTTTTTCGTTGATGCCGTCACGCTGGCTGAGCATCGCATCCAGTTCCATGGAGCCGAGTACGGTACGGATATTGGTCTGCAACAGGTTGCGGATGGCATGTTCGAGGTTGTTCACCTCATAAGCGGCCTGGGCGGTGTTGACCACCTGGAAGAAGCACACGGCGTCGATCTGCACGGTGGCGTTGTCGGCGGTGATCACTTCCTGGGGCGGGATATCCAGCACGCTTTCCATCACGTTGATCTTGCGACCGATGCGGTCCATGACCGGGATGATGATGTTGAGACCGGGCTTGAGCGTGTTGGTGTAGCGGCCAAAGCGCTCGACCGTCCACTGATAGCCCTGGGGCACGACTTTGAAGCCCATGAAGAGGATGGCGATGGCCAATCCCACGAAAAGAAGCAGTACGGTTCCGATCTGCATAGCGATTCCCTATCTGAAGATGTCAGTAAAACGACGTTCGGCCGATTGTAGCGGGGTTGTCTGCGATAAGAAGGATTTCACCGCCCGACCGCCAACGGATTTGTTTCTGAATCCCCAGGCGTGACCCGTAAGACTTCCACCAGGCTGGTCTGCCCGGCTTCAACCCTGTGCATACCGGCCATTCGCAGGCTGCCCATACCTTGTCGGCGCGCCGCCTGGCGCAAGGCCTGCACGTCGGTACCAGGGGTGATCAGCGACTTGAGCGCGTCGTCCAGCACCATGATTTCGTAGACTCCGGCGCGCCCGCGATAACCGCTGTCACGACACTCCGCGCAGCCGGTCGCTGTGGTGTGCTTGCCGCTCGTCGTGCGTTTGCAGTCGGGACACAAGAGTCGCACCAGGCGCTGCGCCATCACGCCCAATAATGTGGCCTTGATCAAATAATGAGCAATTCCAAGTTCCTGCAAACGGCTGATCGCACTCGGCGCATCGTTGGTGTGCAGGGTCGACAGCACCAGGTGCCCGGTCAACGCGGCCTGGATCGCCATCTCGGCGGTTTCCTGGTCGCGAATCTCGCCGATCATGATGATGTCCGGGTCCTGGCGCAGCAGTGCGCGGATGCCACTGGCGAAGGTCAGGTCGATATTGTGCTGCACCTGCATCTGGTTGAACGCCGGTTCGATCATCTCGATCGGATCTTCCACCGTACACAGGTTGAGCTCACGGCTCGCCAGGCGCTTGAGGGTGGCGTAGAGGGTGCTGGTCTTGCCGGAGCCGGTGGGGCCGGTGACCAGGATGATGCCGTGGGGCTGGCGGGTCAGGCTGTGCCAGCGCTCCTGGTCCTGGGCCGAGAGGCCAAGCTGGTCGAAGTCCCTGAGCAGTACCTGGGGGTCGAAAATCCGCATCACCAGTTTCTCGCCAAACACCGTGGGCAAAGTTGAAAGGCGCAATTCAACCTCCGCGCCCGCCGGGGTTTTGGTCTTGACCCGCCCGTCCTGCGGCTTGCGTTTTTCCGCCACGTTCATCCGGCCCAGGCTTTTCAGGCGGCTGACCACCGCCATCGTGACCTGGGGCGGAAACTGATAGACGTCATGCAGCAGCCCATCGATGCGAAAACGCACGCGGCCCTGGTCGCGACACGGCTCGATGTGGATATCGCTGGCCCGCTGGCCGAACGCGTACTGCAACAGCCAGTCGACGATATTGACGATATGCGCGTCGTTGGCATCCGGCGCCTGGTCGCCGGTGCCGAGGTTGAGCAGGTCGAAATGGCCCGGCGCCGGCGTTGTTTGATCGGCGCCGCTGACCGACTTCGCCAATCGGTAAAACTCCCCTATGCAGCGCTGGATGGCCTGGGGGTTGGCGACCACGCGCTTGATCGAGCGTTTGAGCACCTGCGCTAGCCCGGCTTCCCAGGCGCAGACATAAGGCTCGGCGCTGGCGACCGTGACGCTCTGCGCATCCACGGCCACCGCAAGAATGCCGTGGCGCTGGGCGAACGCGTGGGACATCAGTGGCACCAGCGTCGCCACATCGATCTTCAGCGGGTCGATACGCAGGTAAGGTTGCCCGCTACGCTGCGCCAGCCATTGCGTCAGGGTTTCCAGGCAAGGCCCCTGGGCCGCGATGCACTCCAGGGGATGCTGGTTAGGTGCGGGCGCCAGCGTCGACAAGCGCTGAGCCACATCGAATGTGACCATGCCTTGTTTGACCAGGGCCGGTAACAACGTGTGCAATTCCAATCGCTGATCAACAGGCATCGAGGTTTTCCTGGGGGCGCCGGGTGTATTCCCAGGCTAGTCAGCCTCTGACCCGCTGCCTCCCAGTGTGTATTGCAGGCTTTTACCGGGCGCCTGCGACCACCGCCTGAGGCCGCACGGAATCAGGCGCCCACATCTCCAGCGAGCACACGCTGATCAGGTTTCGAATCTTTTCACCGATCACCTGGGCGCGGTGCCAGCTCACGCCATCGATCACGATATCGAGGGTCAGCAAGTCTTCCTGGCGATTCACAACCACCTGCCGGGGCGTCAGGAACTGCAGCGCGAAATAGTTGAGCACCCGGCACAGCACATCGGGTTCGGCCTCGGCGACGATCTGGTAATGGGCCTGGCAATGGGCGCTATTGACGGCCCACGCATCGACGCGGGTAGCGGGGTAGGTGGTTTCGACGGCGTGCATGCTGACTCTCCAGATTTGACTGAAGAAATTTTTACATTCGCCAGCGGAGATTTCTTATCTAAGATGAGCCTGATTCGTCGAAAAATGCACAAATTAATTCAAGATAACCACAGTAATAGGTATTTCTATGCACAGCGAGCTGGACGTCTACGACCGCCGTATCCTGGCCCTGCTGCAAGAGGACGCCTCGCTCTCCAGCGCGCAGATCGCCGAGCAGGTCGGCCTGTCTCAATCGCCATGCTGGCGGCGAATCCAGCGGCTGAAGGAGGAGGGCGTGATCCGCGGCCAGGTCACGCTGCTGGACCGCAAGAAGATCGGCCTCAATACGCAGATTTTTGCCGAGGTCAAACTCAATGCCCACGGGCGCTCCAACTTCACCGAGTTCACCGAGGCGATCCGTGGGTTTCCCGAAGTCTTGGAGTGTTATGTGCTGATGGGGGCGGTGGATTTTCTGCTGCGCATCGTCACGTCGGATATCGAGGCGTATGAGCGGTTTTTCTTCGAGAAGTTGTCGATGGTGCCGGGGATTCAGGAGGTCAATTCGATCGTGGCGTTGTCGGAGATCAAGTCCACCACTAGCCTGCCAGTATTGGGCTGACAGGGCTGGCCTCATCGGGGGCAAGCCCCCTCCCACATTGGAGTGGGAAGTGGCTTGCTCCCGATGGCGATATTACAGACGCAGCAGGGTCTTCCAGGCACGGTTCTGATACACCGCAATCGCCTGGTGCATGCGCGCATCCAGCGATTCATCGGTGATCGGCTGGTTGGCCAGTTGCACCAGCTTGTTCAATTCACCATACAGGCGGTCGAGTTCCGGGATGTCTACCACCTGGCGTGCGTGGTGCAGCCAGGCCTGGATGCGTTCGATGCGCGGCAGTTGCTCGGCCAGGTCTTCCGGTTGCTGCTGATAGCGCGGCAGTTGCAGGGCGACGGCATCTTCGGCCAGCAGGCGTGGCAGCCAGTTGGTGATTTGCGCAGCGCCCTGGCGGTTGCCGCGCACGTTGCGGTCGGCGGTCCAGGTGCGGTTCAGCAACCAGCGGGAGGTGTTCAGCGAGAACAGGCCCCAACGCACGTCGGTCAATTCCTCGGCGAATTGCTCCGGCGCGGCTTTGCGAATGTCTTCATCGTCGTCACCGGCCTGGACCAGCGGGCGCCAGTCTTCCAGCAGAGCATCGAGTGCGCTGCGCAGTTCGCTGGTGGATTGACGCGGCGCGGCCTGGCCGAGGCTGCCGAGCAGGGCGCGCAGTTCGCCGAGGTTGTCGACCCAGTCCTGCAGCAGGCGCCAGTGGCCATTGAAACGGTATTGCTCGGCCAGGCGCTGGCTGCTGCCGAGCAGGTGCCACATGATCGCGGCGAAGGCATCGTCCAGTGGCATTTCGGCGTGCAATTGCGGCGCTGGCAGGCTCAGGGAATAGCTGCTGGCGTCATACAGGCGGTAGCCGCGTTCGGCCTTGCTGATGTCACATGGCATCAGCGCCAGGGTCGCGGCCAGCTCGGCGGCCAGTTCCAGCAGGGCGGCCGGTTCACCTTCGCGCAGTTCCAGTTCCAGCTCGCAGATTTCTTCTTTCTGCTTGCCGACCACCACATGGCCCAGGTCCAGTGCGGCTTCGATCACCACCTTGGTCTTGCCCCGGCCCCAGGCGATTTCGGCGCGTTCGCGCACGAAGTCGGTGGTGAAGATCGGCTTGAGGGTCTTTTTGTCCAGCTCGGCGAGTTCCTCGGGCCAGCATTCGCCGTCGAGTTTTTTCACGTCGAGCTTGGCTTTGGGCAGTTCCCAGTTGTACTCGTTACGCTCCGACAAACCGGCGACGCTTTGGCCGCGGGTCTTGAGGGTCTGGATCACGGTGTCACCGTCCTTGCGTAAACGCAGGGCGACTTTGGCCTGGGCCAGGTCGCGCTCGGGGGTGTCGAAGTACTGGTTCATCAACTCAAGGTGTTCCCAGCCACTTTTGTTGCGTTTTTTCAGTAGCGGGTGCTCACGTAGCGCGGCGAGTGTTTCGCGGCTGACGCGGAGCTTGATTTCGGTTTCTTTCTGCATGGCCGGAAAATCCAGGATCGGGAGCGCAGCCGGGAAAAAGAGTGGCTGCCAAGGTCGTGCAGTGTACAGGACTGAGCCCGGCAACGCGCCGCAACGGTTTATTGTGTCGTGCAGATGCCTCTATAGTGAGATTCATCCGGGAAGTAGGGAGACCGCGCATGCCGTTACCGTCCATGAAAGAGCAATTCGCCGCCTTGATTGCCACGCCGTCGGTCAGTTGCACCCAGGCGTCTCTCGACCAGAGCAACCGTCCGGTGATCGACCTGCTCGCCGGCTGGCTGGGCGACCTGGGCTTCGCCATCGACATCCAGCCTGTCAGCCCCGGCAAGTTCAACCTGCTCGCCAGTTTCGGCACGGGCCCCGGTGGTCTGGTGTTGGCCGGCCATAGCGATACCGTGCCGTATGACGCCGCGCTGTGGAAGACCGATCCTCTCAAGCTGACGGAGGTCGACGGTCGCTGGGTAGGATTGGGCAGCTGCGACATGAAGGGTTTTTTCGCGCTGGCCATCGAAGCGGTATTGCCACTGCTCGACCAGCCGTTCAAGCAGCCGCTGCTGATTCTCGCCACCTGTGATGAAGAAAGCTCCATGTCCGGCGCCCGTGCATTGGCGGCGGCCGGGCGCCCGCTGGGGCGTGCGGCCGTGATTGGTGAGCCGACGGGCCTCAAGCCGATCCGCCTGCATAAAGGCGTGATGATGGAACGCATCGACATCCTGGGTCGCAGCGGCCACTCGTCGGACCCGAGCCTGGGCCACAGCGCGCTGGAAGCCATGCACGACGCCATCGGCGAACTGCGCGGCCTGCGCCTGGCCTGGCAGCGCGAGTACCGCAACCCGCAGTTCAGCGTGCCGCAACCGACCCTGAATTTCGGCTGCATCCACGGCGGCGATAACCCCAACCGCATCTGCGGCCAGTGTTCCCTGGAGTTCGACCTGCGGCCCTTGCCCGGCATGGATCCGCAGGTGCTGCGCGCGGCGATCCGGCAGAAGCTCGAACCGGTGGCCGAGCGCCATAAGGTGAAGATCGACTATGCGCCGCTGTTCGCCGAAGTGCCGCCGTTCGAGCAGGCCGAAGACGCGGAGCTGGTGCGGGTCGCGGAACGATTGACCGGTCATCGCGCCGAAGCAGTAGCGTTCGGCACCGAAGCGCCTTATCTTCAGCGCCTTGGTTGTGAAACCCTGGTGCTTGGCCCTGGCGATATCGCCTGCGCCCACCAGCCGGGCGAATACCTCGAAATGTCACGCTTGACGCCTACAGTGCGTCTATTGCGGGAACTGATCGAGCATTACTGCCTGACACCTGCATAAATTAATCCCTGCCCATGCGTACATAAGGAGAGCGAGCGTGTTGCCAAGCCTGTTCCGACGATAACCATCAGCCTGCTGTGCGTTTTCACGACTCATCCTTTTTTGGCTGCTTTTTATTACAGGCCCAGGTTCCATGCCCGACTACGTCAATTGGCTTCGTCACGCTTCGCCCTACATCAACGCCCACCGCGACTGCACCTTTGTGGTCATGCTGCCCGGCGATGGTGTGGATCATCCGAACTTCGGCAATATCGTCCACGACCTGGTGCTGCTCCACAGCCTGGGCGTGCGACTGGTGCTGGTCCACGGTTCGCGCCCACAGATTGAAGCGCGCCTTGAAGCGCGCGGGCTCAACCCGGTTTACCACGACGGCCTGCGCATCACCGATGCCGCCACGCTGGAGTGCGTGATCGACGCGGTCGGCCATCTGCGTATCGCCATTGAAGCGCGCCTGTCGATGGACATGGCCTCGTCGCCGATGCAGGGCTCGCGCCTGCGCGTGGCCAGCGGCAACCTGGTGACGGCGCGCCCGATCGGCGTGCTCGAAGGCGTGGACTTCCACCACACCGGCGAAGTGCGTCGGGTCGACCGCAAAGGCATCAATCGCCTGCTGGACGAGCGCTCCATCGTGCTGCTGTCGCCCCTGGGTTATTCGCCCACCGGCGAGATCTTCAACCTGGCCTGCGAAGACGTCGCCACCCGCGCCGCCATCGACCTGGCCGCCGACAAACTGCTGCTGTTCGGCGCTGATCCTGGCCTTATCGATGAAAATGGTCGCCTGGTGCGCGAACTGCGTCCGCAACAAGTGCCGGCGCACCTGCAACGCCTGGGCAGCAACTACCAGGCGGAATTGCTCGATGCAGCCGCCGAGGCGTGCCGTGGCGGCGTAGCGCGTAGCCATATCGTCAGCTACGCCGAAGACGGCGCCTTGCTCACCGAACTGTTCACCCGGGACGGTGGCGGTACGCTGGTGGCCCAGGAACAATTCGAGCTGGTGCGCGAGGCGGCGATCGAGGACGTTGGCGGCTTGCTCGACCTGATCAGCCCGCTGGAGGAACAGGGCATTCTGGTGCGCCGTTCGCGGGAAGTGCTGGAGCGTGAGATCGAGCAGTTCAGCGTGGTCGAACGCGAAGGCATGATCATCGCCTGCGCGGCGCTGTATCAGATCGCCGATTCGGATGCGGGGGAGCTGGCGTGTCTGGCGGTCAACCCGGAGTACCGCCACGGCAGACGCGGCGATGAGCTGCTGGAGCGCATCGAGACCCGCGCCAGGGCGCAGGGGTTGAAGACGCTCTTCGTGCTAACCACACGCACGGCGCACTGGTTCCGCGAGCGCGGCTTTGTGCCCAGCAGTGTGGAGCGCCTGCCATCGGCGCGGGCATCGCTGTACAACTATCAGCGTAATTCGAAGATTTTCGAGAAAGCCCTGTAAAACCCCGCCCTCCCAGCCACTGAGCTGACTCCTGTGGGCGCTGGCTTGCCTGCGATACAGACGTAACGCTATCGCAGCCAAACCAGCCCCCCACTTCGAATATCGCTACGCCCCACGGGCGAAGGGTGCGTCAATGTGCCTGCCACCCCCCCCCCCTACTAAAGTTTTAGAAATCTTGATCTCAGCCGATATGATCAGGGCGGCAATGGGTAAATTGTATGAAATTGCCGCTGTCAGACGGCACGGTCGGCGGCTCTGACAGCGCCATGAAATATTAGCGATACAAAAACTGTAACAAATTGACGGGAAGATGGGCGTTTGGCCATGGTGGCGTCGCCTTTTTGATCCTGGGTGACGTATGTAACGGTGCGTTCAGCCTAAAAGATCTGAAAAGCGGCCAACAAATACCCTTTAGGAATTAGCTTATGTGGCGGTTCGTCTATTCTGACGTGCCCCGCTTCATGCAAAGGCTTATTCCAAAATAGTATGAAAAAGAATGAAATAATTCTTTTTGGGTGTATGAAAAACTCATTACCCTGCAGGGACCAAATAAACTGCGATTAGACGAAGGTAGTAGACATACAAGGTTACGATTGACTTGGCGGTCACTATCTGGCGCTAATCGCGCATCTGTGGATCTCGGGCGTTAGACCCGAGACCAAAGAAATACAAAAATTAGAAATGAGAGGAGCGGTACATGAAGAAGTCTACCTTGGCATTGGCTGTCGCTTTGGGGGCAATCGCCCAGCAAGCAGGCGCCGCCGGTTTTATCGATGACAGCAAAGTCACCCTGGGTCTGCGTAACTTTTACATCAACACCGACAACCGCGACTCGGCTGCTCGCACCGCATCTGGTGTTCAGAGCAAGAACGAAGAATGGGGCCAAGGCTTTGACCTGCGCTTCATCTCCGGTTTCACCCAAGGCACCGTAGGTTTCGGTCTCGACGCCATCGGCCTGTTGGGTGTTCGGCTGGATTCCGGCGGCGGAACCAACGGCGCCACTTCGTCGTCCTACGGCGGCACTCTGTTCCCGAGCAAGTCCAATGGCGAAGCCGTTGATAACTTCTCGAGCCTGGGCCTGACCGCCAAGGCCAAGATCTCCCAGACCGAACTGAAGCTGGGTACGCTGCAACCTAAACTGCCGGTTATCGTGACCAACGATGGTCGTCTGTTGCCGCAGACCTTCCAGGGTGGCCAGATCACGTCTAACGATATCAAGGACCTGACGTTGGTTGCCGGTCAGATCGAAAAGGCCAAAGGTCGTAACTCCAGTAACGTAGACAACCTGTCCATCGCGGGTGCCAACAGCCGTGGCGCGAACTGGCGTGACAGCAACAAGTTCTACTTCGCTGGTGGTGACTACAAGATCACCAAGGATCTGACTGCCCAGTACTACTACGGCAACCTGGAAGATTTCTACAAGCAGCACTTCCTGGGCCTGACCCACAACTGGGCCATCGGTCCTGGCGTACTGAAATCTGACCTGCGTTACTTCAACAGCTCCGATGACGGTAACAACGGTAACCAGTCCGCTTACTTCTCGTCGGGCAACTACAGCGGCGTCAACTCCGGTCGCGGCAAGGTCGATAACAACCTGTACAGCGGCCTGTTCCTGTATAGCGTTGCCGGTCACACCTTCGGTGGCGGTTACCAAGTCAGCAACGGTAGCAGCGACTTCCCTTGGTTGAACCAAGGCGACGGTTCGTCGGCTTACCTGACCACTGACATGCAGATCGCTAAGTTCGCCCGTGCCGGCGAGCGTACCTGGCAGGCTCGCTACGCTTACGACTTCGCCGCGGTTGGCGTTCCTGGCCTGACCGCTGGTGTTGTGTACCTCAAAGGTACTGACATCGACACCGTCAACGCCTCTCGTGCCGAGTTCACCGGTCAATCCGAGTGGGAACGCGACATCAGCGTTGCCTACGTGATTCCACAAGGTCCGCTCAAGAACCTGGGCGTTGCCTGGAAAAACGCTATGTGGCGCAACGATATCGCTGCCGCGCGCGATCAAGACGAAAACCGTGTAATCGTCAGCTACAGCTACGCGTTCAAGTAACAGCGTAAAACCTTGCCCGGCGCAATGCCGGGCAAGGTGTCTTGCTTTTCAAGTCGGGCTCAACCCCCGCAAGCCCTTCCTGAATCCCTCTTTTTACAGCGTCTCAAGGCCTTCTCGAACCTTGGACGGAATGTTGACTCTCGCCTGTTTCAAGGTCCAGTGAACACATTTTTAATATTCCTATATCATCTAAATAAATCGATATTTATTCTTTTTAAATAATCTGTAATCCATGCACAGTGGGCTCCATAAGCACTCATCAGGAGCCACACCATGAGCCTAAGACTGGGCGACATCGCCCCCGATTTCGAACAAGACTCCAGCGTCGGCAAGATTCGTTTCCACGAGTGGCTGGGCGATAGCTGGGGGGTGCTGTTTTCCCACCCGGCGGACTTCACGCCGGTGTGCACCACCGAACTGGGCTTCACCGCCAAGCTCAAGGACGAATTCGCCAAGCGCGGCGTCAAGGCCATCGCCCTGTCGGTAGACCCGGTGGACTCGCACCACAAGTGGATCGAAGACATCAACGAAACCCAGAGCACGATCGTCAACTTTCCGATCCTGGCCGACGCCGACCGCAAGGTCTCGGACCTCTACGACCTGATCCACCCGAACGCCAGTGACACCCTCACCGTGCGCTCCTTGTTCGTGATCGACCCGAACAAGAAGATCCGCCTGACCATCACCTACCCGGCCAGCACCGGGCGCAACTTTCACGAAATCCTGCGGGTCATCGACTCGTTGCAACTGACCGACAACTACAAAGTCGCCACACCCGCCAACTGGCAGGACGGTGATGAAGTGGTGATCGTGCCGTCGCTCAAGGACGAGGAAGAAATCAAGAAACGCTTTCCCAAAGGGTATCGGGCGGTGAAGCCGTATCTGCGGCTGACACCGCAACCCAATCGCTGAATTACCTGTAGGAGCGAGCGTGCTCGCGAAGCATGCGCGGTTACTGCGGACATCCAGAAAGCCTGCGTCATCGTTGACGGTTTTCGCGAGCAGGCCCGCTCCTACAGATAGACGCTGTGTACTTACATGGCAGGGGTTTTGAGGCCGTTTCGACGGCCTTTTTTTTCGCCTGGCGATTGATTGGTCTTATATTCTTTTAAGGAATAAACAAATGAATAAATAAGATTTATAGATATATAAATCTACTGATAAGGTCTGTTCCATCTTGGCGCCATCGCCACACAGCGAACCGCCGACACTTGCTAAAGGAATTTCCTACATGCTGGTCGTAACACTTGGAGGCAGTCCCAGCCAGCGTTCCCGCTCCGGGGTCTTGCTGGATAAAACCCGTCAGTGGCTGCAACAGCAGGGCGTGGAAGTGGTGAGTTATCAGATACGGGACTTCCCGGCCGAAGACTTGCTGCATGCGCGCTTCGACAGCCCCAAAGTCATCGACTTGTTGCAACAAGTGGCCAATGCCGACGGCCTGGTGATCGCCACGCCGGTGTACAAGGCCTCGTTCTCGGGCGCGCTGAAAACCGTGCTCGACCTGCTGCCCGAACGCGCCCTGGCCCACAAGGTGGTATTGCCCATCGCCACCGGCGGCAGCATCGCCCACATGCTGGCGGTGGACTACGCGTTGAAGCCGGTACTGTCGGCGTTGAAAGCCCAGGAATTGCTCCACGGGATCTTTGCCGAAGACAGCCAGATCGCCTACGGCGAAGGCAGTGCCCAGGCGCAACTGGTGCCGATCCTCGAACAACGCTTGAACGAGGCCCTGGAAACGTTTTACGCCGCCATGGCCCGTCGCCCGAAACCGCTGGACCCGCATGTGTTGAATGAACGTTTGTTGAGTGCTCGCTGGAGCATTTAAGCCTTACCGATTCAAGAAGTACTCACCTTACTCAGCCGCCAACGGCCAAGCAGGTGCAGCCAACCCCCCCATCGCATTTTTGGAGAGAGCGCCATGCGCACTGTCATCTTGCGTCGTGGTCTGGTCGCACTGTTTGCTGCGGCTGTGTCCTTCGGCGCCATTGTTCAAGCCCACGCCGCCGAAACCCTACGGATCGGCTATCAGAAATACGGCACCCTGGTGCTGCTCAAGGCCAAGGGCACCCTGGAAAAGCGCCTGGCCGCCGACGGTGTGCAGGTGCAGTGGACCGAGTTCCCGGGCGGCCCGCAATTGCTCGAAGGCCTGAACGTCGGCTCGATCGACTTCGGCGTCACCGGCGAAACCCCGCCGGTATTCGCCCAGGCCGCCGGCGCCGATCTGCTCTACGTGGCCTACGAGCCGCCGGCGCCGACCAGTGAAGCGATCCTGGTGCCGAAAGACTCGCCGATCACATCGGTGGCCGAGCTTAAGGGCAAGAAAGTCGTGCTCAACAAAGGCTCCAACGTTCACTACCTGCTGGTGCGCGCCCTGGAAGATGCCGGCCTGAAATACACCGACGTGCAGACCGTGTTCCTGCCGCCCGCCGATGCGCGTGCCGCGTTCGAGCGTGGCAGCGTAGACGCCTGGGTCATCTGGGACCCGTACCAGGCCGCCGCCGAGAAACAACTGCAAGCCCGCACCCTGCGTGACGGCAGCGGGATTGCCGACAACCATCAGTTCTACCTGGCCACCAAGCCCTACGCGGAAAAACATCCCGAAGTGATCAAGGCGTTGGTGGAAGAAGTGCGCGCGGTGGGCGAGTGGTCCAAGGCCAACCCGCAGGAAGTCACCGAACAAGTCGCGCCGCTGCTCGGCCTGCCGGCGGACATCACCCTGACCTCGGTGAAACGCCAGGGCTACGGCGCGCTGTTCCTGACCCCGGCCGTGGTCGCCGCGCAGCAGAAGATTGCCGACAGCTTCTACCAACTCAAATTGATCCCCAAACCCTTGAGCATCAAGGACGTGATCTGGACGCCACCCGCTGCTGTGGCCAAAGCGCCGTAATCCGACTTCTTCAGGAGACAACTCCATGAGCCTCACTATTTTCTGGTTCCTGCCTACCCACGGCGACGGCCATTACCTTGGCACCGCCGAAGGCGCTCGCGCCGTCGACCACGGTTATCTGCAGCAAGTGGCCCAGGCGGCCGACCGCCTTGGCTTCGGCGGGGTGTTGATCCCCACCGGGCGTTCCTGCGAAGACTCGTGGCTGGTGGCCGCTTCGCTGATCCCGGTGACCCAGCGTCTGAAATTCCTGGTCGCGCTGCGCCCTGGGATCATTTCGCCGACGGTGGCCGCGCGTCAGGCCGCGACCCTCGATCGCCTGTCCGGCGGCCGTGCGCTGTTCAACCTGGTGACCGGCGGCGACCCGGAAGAACTGGCCGGCGACGGTTTGTTCCTCAGTCACGAGGAGCGCTACCAGGCCTCGGTGGAGTTCACCCGCATCTGGCGTCGCGTGCTGGAAGGCGAAACCGTGGATTACGACGGCGAACACATCAGCGTCAAAGGCGCCAAATTGCTTTACCCGCCGATCCAGCAACCGCGTCCGCCGCTGTACTTCGGCGGTTCCTCCGAAGCCGCCCAGGACCTGGCGGCCGAACAGGTGGACATGGTGCTGACCTGGGGCGAGCCACCGGCCGCGGTCGCGGAAAAGATCGAACAGGTGCGGGCCAAGGCCGCGAAACTCGGGCGTACCGTGCGCTTCGGCATTCGTCTGCATGTGATCGTGCGCGAAACCAACGATGAAGCCTGGAAAGCCGCCGACAAGCTGATCTCGCACCTGGACGACGACACCATCGCCCGCGCCCAGGCCTCCCTGGCGCGCTTTGATTCGGTCGGCCAGCAGCGCATGGCGGCCTTGCATGGCGGCAACCGCGACAACCTCGAAGTCAGCCCCAACCTGTGGGCCGGCGTCGGCCTGGTGCGTGGCGGTGCCGGCACCGCGCTGGTGGGCGATGGCCCGACGGTTGCGGCGCGGGTCAAGGAGTACGCGGCGCTGGGCATCGACACGTTTATTTTCTCCGGTTATCCGCACCTGGAAGAGTCGTATCGCGTCGCCGAGTTGCTGTTCCCGCACCTGGATATCGAACGTCCCGAGTTGCCGAAAAGCGCTGGGTACGTCAGCCCGTTCGGCGAAATGGTCGCCAACGATATCCTTCCCAAAGCTGCGTCACAGAGCTGAGGCGGCGCCATGAATCTGGAAAAACTGAGCCACCGCGTGGCGCCTTGGGTGCTGCCGGTGTTGCTGCTGGCGGTGTGGCAGTTGTCGGTGTCGGCGGGGTGGTTGTCGACGCGCATTTTGCCGGCGCCGAGTGCGGTGATTGAGGCCGGGGTCAGCCTGGTGCGCAGCGGCGAAATCTGGACGCACCTGGCTATCAGTGGCTGGCGTGCGGGCCTGGGCTTTGTGATCGGTGGCAGCATCGGTCTGGCCCTGGGCTTTATCACCGGGTTGTCGGCGTGGGGCGAGCGCCTGCTGGACAGCTCGGTGCAGATGATCCGCAACGTGCCGCACCTGGCGCTGATTCCGTTGGTGATCCTGTGGTTCGGCATTGACGAGACCGCGAAGATTTTTCTGGTCGCCCTTGGCACGCTGTTCCCGATCTACCTCAACACGTATCACGGCATCCGCAACGTCGACCCGGCGCTGGTGGAAATGGCGCGCAGCTACGGCTTGTCCGGCTTCAGTCTGTTCCGCCAGGTGATCCTGCCCGGCGCGCTGCCGTCGATTCTGGTGGGTGTGCGTTTTGCCCTGGGCTTTATGTGGCTGACGTTGATCGTGGCGGAAACCATCTCGGCCAGTTCCGGCATCGGTTACCTGGCGATGAACGCCCGTGAATTTCTGCAAACCGACGTGGTGGTGCTGGCCATCGTTATGTACGCGGTCCTCGGCAAGCTGGCCGACCTGGCGGCGCGTGGCCTGGAGCGTGTGTGGCTGCGCTGGCATCCGGCCTATCAAGTGAATAAAGGAGGTGCGGTATGACCGCTCAACAACCTCCGCGCCTGCTGAAGGGCATTCCGCTGGCGGTGCGCCAGTTGCGCAAGGCCTTTGGGTCGCGGGAAGTGCTCAAGGGCATCGACCTGCACATTCCGGCGGGCCAGTTTGTCGCTGTGGTCGGCCGCAGTGGCTGCGGTAAAAGTACCTTGCTGCGCCTGCTGGCCGGCCTGGACAAAGCCAGTAGCGGTGAGCTGCTGGCCGGCGCCGCGCCGCTGAGCGAGGCGATTGAGGACACGCGATTGATGTTCCAGGAAGCGCGCCTGCTGCCGTGGAAAAAGGTCATCGACAACGTCGGCCTCGGCCTCAAGGGTAACTGGCGCCCCAAGGCGCTGGAGGCGCTGGAAGCGGTCGGCCTGGCCGAGCGTGCCAATGAGTGGCCGGCGGCCTTGTCCGGTGGCCAGAAGCAGCGTGTGGCCCTGGCGCGTGCGCTGATTCACCAGCCGCGTCTGCTGTTGCTCGATGAGCCGTTGGGCGCGCTGGATGCGTTGACTCGCATCGAGATGCAGCAACTGATCGAAAACCTCTGGCAGAAGCACGGTTTCACCGTGTTGCTGGTGACCCATGACGTCAGCGAAGCCGTGGCCATTGCCGACCGGGTGATCCTGATCGAAGACGGCGAAATCGGCCTCGACCTGATCGTCGACCTGCCGCGTCCACGCGCCCGCGGCTCGCATCGCCTGGCCGCGCTCGAAGCACAAGTGCTCAACCGTGTGCTGTCGCTGCCCGGTAGCCCGCCGGAACCCGAACCTGTTTCACCGCTGCCTACGCAATTGCGTTGGGCGCAATAACTCACTTGTCCCCTGAAGGAAAAACGACATGACTATTAAAGCCATCAACGTGCGTAACCAGTTCAAAGGCACCATCAAGGAAATCGTCGAAGGCGACGTGCTCTCGGAAATCGACGTGCAGACCGCGTCCGGCATCGTGACATCGGTGATCACCACCCGTTCGGTCAAGGAGCTGGAGCTGGTGATCGGCAGCGAGGTGATTGCCTTTGTGAAATCCACCGAGGTGTCGATCGCCAAGTTGTGATCGCTTGAGGCCGCTATCGGGAGCAAGCTCCCTCCCACATTTTGAATGTATTCACAGATCAGAATGTGGGAGGGAGCTTGCTCCCGATGAGGCCCTGCCAGACAACACATCCATCAGACAGTGACGCCGCGCTTGGGCAAATACGCCGGCAAATACAGCCCCACATACGCATCGAACACCCGCATGCCTTCCTCAGCCATACGCGGCGTGATCAGCCCATGCTGATGCACCGAACGCGCATACACGCGATCACTCAATTCCAGCGCCAGCGCGAACACGTCCACATCGGTGGGCAGGGTCGGCACTTCGAAATGCCGGTTGAATACGGCCAGCATCAAGTCACCCAACTCCAGATCGTGCTGGCGGTCGGCCTGATTCACTTCGGTCAACCCGTGCTGGGTCAGGATCAACTGGCGGGCGGCGGCGTCGTTGCTGTAGATGGTGAGCATGCGTTGTTCGACGATGTAAGACAGGTCGCGCCAATACTTGAGTGAATCATGCTCGATGGGCGCCAGGATTGCGGCGCGGAATGCCGCATGGACGTCCGCGGTCAACGCTTCCAGCAGTGCTGGCACACTGGCGAAGAAGTGATACACCGACGACGGCGGAATCTGTGCGCGCTCGGCCACGCTGTAGATCGACAAACCGGCCACGCCTTCGGACGCCAGCAACGTGCGGGCGGCGTCGAGGATCGCGTCGATCCGGGCCTGGCTGCGGGCGCGGGGTTTGCGAGGGGCGGCGGGGCGGGTGGTCATGGAAGTCTCCTACAAGGCAGCGGGCATTGTATGAGCAGGAACTGGTGTTGTCTGCCAAGCCGCCATCGGGGGCAAGCCAACTCTCACACTCGAACCGGTTTCTTCAGGAAAACTCGTTCAACTGTGGGAGGGAGCTTGCTCCCGATGGCGGCCAACTCGGTCTACCAAAAGCAACCCATAAAAAAACGCCACAGACCAAAGGCCTGCGACGTTTTTTCAGTGCAACCAGCGCTTACACGGTATGCAGGTACCAGTTGTACTCAAGGTCGGAGATGGAGTGTTCGAACTCTTCCAGCTCACTTTCCTTACAGGCGACGAAGATATCGATGTATTTAGGATCGATGTACTTGGCCATCACCTCGCTGTCGTCCAACTCGCGCAGGGCATCGCGCAGGTTGTTCGGCAGGCTTTGTTCGTTCTGCTCGTAGCTGTTGCCTTCCACTGGCGCACCCGGTTCGATCTTGTTGGTCAGACCGTGGTGTACGCCTGCCAGGACCGAAGCCATCAGCAGGTAGGGGTTGGCATCGGCACCGGCTACGCGGTGTTCGATACGCACGGAGTCAGCCGCGCCGGTCGGCACGCGGATGGCGACGGTGCGGTTGTCCAGGCCCCAGCACGGCGAGTTCGGCACGTAGAACTGTGCGCCGAAACGACGGTAGGAGTTGACGTTAGGGCACAGGAACGCCATTTGGGCGGGTAGGGTCTCCAGCACACCGCCGATCGCGTGACGTAATGCGGCGTTCTGCTCGGGATCCTCACTGGCAAAGATATTCTTGCCGTCCTTGTCCAGGATCGAAATGTGTACGTGCAAACCGTTGCCTGCCTGGCCTGGGTAAGGCTTGGCCATGAAGGTGGTGTCCATCTCATGGTCGTAGGCGATGTTCTTGATCAGGCGCTTGAGCAGTACCGCGTAGTCGCAGGCCTTGATCGGGTCGGCCACGTGGTGCAGGTTCACTTCGAACTGCGCCGGGGCACTTTCCTTGACGATGGCGTCAGCCGGGATGCCTTGCTCTTTGGCACCTTCCAGGATGTCCTGGAGGCAGTCGACGTATTCGTCGAGGTCGTCGATCAGGTAGACCTGTGTCGAGTGCGGGCGTTTGCCGGAAATTGGCGAGCGGGGCGGTTGTGGGCGACCGTTCACGTTCTCCTGGTCGATCAGGTAGAACTCAAGCTCGAAGGCAGCGCAGATGGTCAGACCGAGTTCGTCGAATTTGCTCACAACTTGTCGGAGCACTTCGCGCGGATCGGCGAAGAAAGGTTCACCTTCAATTTCGTGCATGGTCATCAGCAGTTGCGCGGTGGGGCGCTTTTGCCAAGGTTCATTGCACAGGGTGTCGGGGATTGGATAACAGATTCGGTCAGCATCACCGATGTCCAGACCCAGGCCGGTGCTTTCCACCGTTGAGCCGTTGATATCCAGGGCAAATAAAGAGGCAGGCAGGTTAATGCCTTTCTCGTAAACCTTGTGGAGGCTGGTGCGTTCGATGCGCTTACCGCGCACCACACCATTCATATCCGCAATTAGAAGGTCTACGTACAGAACCTCAGGATGATCCTTAAGGAACGCGTTCGCTTCGTTAAGCTGAACGGCACGCGGGGGTACCGACATGATGCAACACCTTTGTTGTTAAAAATATCAATCATTGATCTTTTCTGGTTTCAGTCAACCCGAACCGCATGCCGAAGTCAAGCGAGGCCTTTTTTGCCCCAAAAAAGCGCCTGGTGGGCTTTTTTGGGGCTTTTTGGGGCGGTTTTGTCGGTTTGACCGGCTCGGGACTAGCAGGCTTGAGCGGGCCGTGTTGTATTTTTTACGGGGGTGTTGTGTAAAAAAATGAACAAGGCTAAGCTCGATTAAAACCCATAACAGCAATAATACCGGGGTGCTTCATGTCTGGCCTGCCGATAATCGGCATCACCACCTGCTCGAAACAGGTCGGTCTGCATGCTTTTCACCGCTATCTCGAATGTTGCGAACGCGCATTCCCGTTGACTATTCAATCCCCGATAAATCCCCTCGATCCGGTCATTATTCTTGACGGCCAGGATGCTGTTCGCGTTCCCCGTTCATTTTTTTATACCCGCGCTTTCCATGACGCCGGTCCGGCCTTTTTTGCGGTTGCCGCTCATTATCCTGCACGGGAGGCAAGCCTTTTGCTTAAGGAGTGCAACGGCACCCCAAATGGCGGTTAAGCTCCCACTCTGATGAACCAGCGACGCCGATGCGTCAACCAAAGCCTGACCTTTAATGGACGTCAGGAAACCCAGCCCAGAGGCATTTATGAGTAACAACCTCGACCAGCTCACCGATTGGTTGAAAAACCACAAGATCACAGAAGTCGAATGCATGATTGGCGACCTCACCGGCATCACCCGGGGCAAGATCTCGCCGACCAACAAGTTCATCGCCGAGAAAGGCATGCGCCTGCCCGAGAGCGTTCTGTTGCAGACCGTGACCGGCGACTATGTCGAAGACGACATCTATTACGAATTGCTCGACCCGGCCGACATCGACATGATCTGCCGCCCCGACCAGAACGCGGTGTTCCTGGTGCCGTGGGCCATCGAGCCCACCGCCCAGGTGATCCACGACACCTACGACAAGCAAGGCAACCCGATCGAGCTGTCGCCGCGCAACGTGCTCAAGAAAGTCCTCAAGCTCTACGCCGACAAAGGCTGGCAGCCCATCGTGGCGCCGGAGATGGAGTTCTACCTGACCAAACGCTGCGAAGACCCGGACTTCCCGCTGCAACCGCCGATTGGCCGTTCCGGCCGTCCGGAAACCGGCCGGCAGTCCTTCTCTATAGAAGCAGCCAACGAATTCGACCCGCTGTTCGAAGATGTCTACGACTGGTGCGAACTGCAGGAGCTGGACCTCGACACCCTGATCCACGAGGACGGCACGGCGCAGATGGAAATCAACTTCCGTCACGGCGACGCGCTGTCCCTGGCCGACCAGATCCTGGTGTTCAAGCGCACCATGCGTGAAGCCGCGCTCAAGCACGACGTGGCCGCCACCTTCATGGCCAAGCCGATGACCGGCGAGCCCGGCAGCGCGATGCACCTGCACCAGAGCATCATCGACATCGCCACCGGCAAGAACGTCTTCTCCAATGAAGACGGGACCATGAGCCAGTTGTTCCTCAACCACATTGGCGGCCTGCAGAAATTCATCCCCGAATTGCTGCCGCTGTTCGCCCCCAACGTGAACTCGTTCCGCCGCTTCCTGCCGGACACTTCCGCGCCGGTGAACGTGGAGTGGGGCGAAGAAAACCGCACCGTCGGCCTGCGCGTACCGGATGCCGGCCCGCAGAACCGTCGTGTGGAAAACCGCCTGCCGGGCGCTGACGCCAACCCGTACCTGGCGATTGCCGCCAGCCTGTTGTGCGGCTACATCGGCATGGTCGAAGGGCATAACCCGAGCGCGCCGGTCGTCGGCCGTGGTTACGAACGGCGCAACCTGCGCCTGCCGTTGACCATCGAAGACGCCCTGGAACGCATGGAAAACAGCAAGACCGTTGAGAAATACCTGGGTCACAAATTCATCACTGGCTACGTCGCGGTCAAGCGGGCCGAGCATGAAAACTTCAAGCGCGTGATCAGTTCTTGGGAGCGGGAATTTCTGCTCTTCGCCGTCTGATGCGCCGGGCGCGCCCTTTAAACGGTGCGCCCTTCACCGAAAAGTCTAGGAGATTGGTATGTCCAGCAACAACCCGCAAACCCGTGAATGGCAAGCCTTGAGCAATGATCACCACCTGGCGCCGTTCAGCGACTTCAAGCAGTTGAAAGAGAAAGGCCCGCGGATCATCACTAAAGCCCGCGGCGTTTACCTGTGGGACAGCGAAGGCAACAAGATCCTCGACGGCATGGCCGGCCTGTGGTGCGTGGCGATCGGTTACGGTCGCGATGAACTGGCTGATGCCGCCGCCAAGCAGATGAAAGAACTGCCGTACTACAACCTGTTCTTCCAGACCGCTCACCCGCCGGTGCTGGAACTGGCCAAGGCGATCTCCGACGTCGCACCGGCCGGCATGAACCACGTGTTCTTCACCGGCTCCGGCTCCGAAGGCAACGACACCATGCTGCGCATGGTCCGCCACTATTGGGCGATCAAGGGCCAGCCGAACAAGAAAGTCATCATCAGCCGCAAGAATGGCTACCACGGCTCCACCGTGGCCGGCGCCAGCCTCGGCGGCATGACCTATATGCATGAGCAGGGCGACTTGCCGATCCCGGGTATCGTCCACATCGCCCAGCCTTACTGGTTTGGCGAAGGCGGCGACATGAGCCCCGAAGAGTTCGGTGTGTGGGCCGCCAACCAGCTCGAAGAGAAGATCCTGGAACTGGGCGTGGACAACGTCGGTGCCTTCATTGCCGAGCCGATCCAGGGCGCCGGTGGTGTGATCGTGCCGCCTGACAGCTACTGGCCGCGCATCAAGGAAATCCTCGCCAAGTACGACATTCTGTTCGTCGCCGATGAGGTGATCTGCGGTTTCGGCCGTACCGGCGAGTGGTTCGGCAGCGATTTCTACGACCTCAAGCCCGACATGATGACCATCGCCAAGGGCCTGACCTCGGGTTACATCCCGATGGGTGGCCTGATCGTGCGCGACGAGGTGGTTGCGGTGCTGAATGAAGGCGGCGATTTCAACCACGGCTTCACCTACTCCGGTCACCCGGTGGCAGCAGCGGTGGCCCTGGAAAACATCCGCATCATGCGCGATGAGCAAATTATTAAGCGTGTGCATGACGAAACGGCACCCTATTTGCAGAAACGTCTGAGGGAGCTGGCTGATCATCCATTGGTGGGTGAAGTGCGCGGTGTTGGCATGCTCGGTGCGATTGAACTGGTTCAGGACAAAGCGACGCGCAAGCGTTACGAAGGCCGTGGTGTTGGCATGATTTGCCGAACCTTCTGCTTCGAGAATGGCCTGATCATGCGCGCCGTGGGTGACACCATGATCATTTCGCCGCCGCTGGTAATCAGCAAGACCGAAATTGACGAGCTGGTGACCAAGGCTCGTCATTGCCTGGACCTGACTTTGGCGGCATTGCAGGGCTAAGTGCTAGGCTCAGAACGCAGTGGCTCTTGGGCGCTGCGTTCGGGCAGTTATAAATGTGGGGGTTAGTTGAAAGCCGGCCCCCTAACTTGCCAGACTGTTGTCCTGTTTTGCTGCCCTTCGACGGGCGGCCAAACAGCTGTAGATCGATGAAGTATGTTGCGGTCCAAAAAAGAAAATCGGAGCATCACCAAATGAAGGCATTAGGTTTGAAGAACGCTGGCAAGACCCTCCTCGCGTTGTCCCTGATGGGTGCAATGGCGGGCGCGGCCCAGGCAGACGATAAAGTGCTGCACGTCTACAACTGGTCCGACTATATCGCTCCGGACACCATCGCCAACTTTGAAAAAGAGTCGGGCATCAAAGTGGTGTACGACGTATTCGACAGCAACGAGACCCTCGAAGCCAAGTTGCTGGCAGGCAAGTCCGGTTACGACATCGTTGTACCGTCGAACAACTTCCTCGCCAAGCAGATCAAGGCCGGCGTCTACCAGGAGCTGGACAAATCCAAGCTGTCCAACTACGAAAACCTGAACACGTCGCTGCTCAAGGCCGTGTCGGTCAGCGACCCGGACAACAAGCACGCGTTCCCGTACATGTGGGGTTCGATCGGCATCGGTTACAACCCGGAGAAGGTCAAGGCTGCGCTGGGCATCGACAAGATCGATTCGTGGGACATCCTGCTCAAGCCGGAAAACATCGCCAAGCTCAAGAGCTGCGGCGTGAGCTTCCTCGATTCGCCAACCGAAATGTTGCCGATCGCGTTGCATTACCTGGGCCTGCCGACCGACAGCCAGAAGAAGGCTGACCTCAAGCAAGCCGAAGACCTGTTCCTGAAGATCCGTCCTTCGATCGGCTACTTCCACTCCTCCAAGTACATCTCCGACCTGGCCAACGGCAACATCTGCGTGGCCGTGGGTTACTCGGGTGACATCCAGCAGGCCAAGTCCCGCGCGGCTGAAGCCGGTGGCAAGGTCAAAGTGGCGTATGACATTCCGAAGGAAGGCGCCGGTAGTTTCTATGACATGGTCGCCATCCCTAAAGATGCCGAAAACGTCGAAGCCGCCTACAAGTTCATGAACTACCTGCTCGAGCCGAAAGTCATGGCTGCGATCACCAACAGCGTGCGTTTCCCGAACGGTAACGAGAAAGCCACCGCATTGGTCGACAAAGACATCACCAGCGACCCAGGCATCTACCCGCCAGCGGATGTGCAAGCCAAGCTGTATGCCATTGCCGACTTGCCGGCGACGACGCAGCGTGAAATGACCCGTAGCTGGACCAAAATCAAATCGGGTAAGTAAGCGAGGAAACCTGTAGGAGCGAGCTTGCTCGCGAAAATCGTCAACGATAACGCAGCGCCTCTGGTCGCCCGCGTTGCCTGTGAGTTCTTCGCGAGCAAGCCCGCTCCTACAAAGAGCGGCAACCGTACAGTAACTAAATGACAGAAAGTTTTGCCGGATCGGTTTATCGAGGGTAAGTTGCGCGCCGGTTTTGTTGCCGGGCAACAACTTTTGGCCCAACTATTTAAGAGGACCTCCACTTGCCATTTTCTTTATTTCGCAAAGCCTTGCTGGTAGGTGCAGGTGTCACGCTGGCCATCAGCGTGCAGGCCGCATCGACGGTGCATGTTTATAACTGGTCGGACTACATCGGCCCCGACACCCTGGCCAACTTTGAAAAGGCCTCCGGTATCAAGCCGGTGTATGACGTGTTTGATTCCAACGAAACCCTGGAAGGCAAGTTGCTGGCCGGGCGTACCGGTTACGACGTGGTGGTGCCGTCCAATCACTTCCTCGGCAAACAGATCAAGGCCGGGGCGTTCCAGAAGCTCGACAAGTCGTTGCTGACTCACTACGCCAACCTCGACCCGGCGCTGCTCAAGCGTCTGGAAAAGAACGACCCGGGCAACCAATACGCCGTGCCGTACCTGTGGGGCACCAACGGCATCGGTTACAACGTCGATAAAGTCAAAGAAGTGCTGGGCGTCGACAAGATCGACTCCTGGGCCGTGCTATTCGAGCCGGAAAATATGAAGAAGCTCGCGACGTGCGGCGTGTCCTTCATGGACTCGGCAGATGAAATGCTCCCGGCGGTGCTCAACTACATGGGCCTGAACCCCAACAGTGAGAACCCCGAAGACTACAAGAAGGCCGAAGCGAAACTGCTGAAAGTGCGGCCTTATGTGACCTACTTCCATTCTTCCAAATACATCTCCGACCTGGCCAACGGCAACATCTGCGTGGCGGCCGGGTTCTCCGGCGATGTGTTCCAGGCCAAGGCCCGCGCAAGCGAGGCGGGCAAGGGCGTGAATATCGCCTACGCGATTCCGAAAGAAGGCGGCAACCTGTGGTTTGACGTGCTGGCGATCCCCAAGGACGCGACCAACGTCAAAGAGGCCCACGCCTTCATCAACTATTTACTGCAACCTGAGGTTATCGCTCAGGTCAGTGATTACGTCGGTTATGCCAACCCTAACCCAGGGGCGGACACACTGATGGAGCAATCGATACGCACCGACGAAGCGGTTTACCCACCGCAGGCGGTTCTCGACCGGACATTTGTCAACGTCGAGCTACCCCCGAACGTGCAGCGTTTGATGACCCGTAGCTGGACCAAGGTCAAGACGGGCAAGTAAGGCTCAAACTATCCTGGGTTCGCCCGCCTCGGGCGAACTGCACCCTTTTTTTTCGGGAGTTTCGTAAATGGCAGTTGCCTCCGGCGCCTATAAGAAAGCCCTCGAGGGCGACCAGACACCGAAAAAGGTGCTGGTCAAAATCGACCGGGTCACGAAGAAGTTCGACGAGACGATTGCCGTGGACGATGTGTCCCTGGAAATCAAGAAAGGCGAGATCTTCGCCTTGCTCGGCGGTTCGGGTTCGGGCAAATCCACCTTGTTGCGCATGCTCGCAGGTTTTGAGCGTCCAACCGAGGGTCGCATCTACCTCGACGGTGTGGACATCACCGACATGCCGCCCTACGAGCGGCCGATCAACATGATGTTCCAGTCCTACGCCCTGTTCCCGCACATGACCGTGGCGCAGAACATCGCGTTTGGTCTGCAACAGGACAAGATCCCCAAGGCCGAAGTCGACGCCCGCGTGGCCGAGATGCTCAAGCTGGTGCAGATGAGCCAGTACGCCAAGCGCAAGCCGCACCAGTTGTCCGGTGGCCAGCGCCAGCGTGTGGCCCTGGCCCGTTCGCTGGCCAAACGCCCGAAACTGCTGCTGCTCGATGAACCGATGGGGGCGCTGGACAAAAAACTGCGTTCGCAGATGCAACTGGAACTGGTGGAAATCATCGAGCGCGTCGGCGTGACCTGCGTGATGGTGACCCACGACCAGGAAGAGGCCATGACCATGGCCGAGCGTATCGCGATCATGCACCTGGGCTGGATCGCGCAGATCGGCAGCCCGGTCGACATCTACGAGACGCCGACCAGCCGCCTGGTGTGCGAATTCATCGGCAACGTCAACATCTTCGACACCCAGGTGGTCGACGACGCCGAAGGTCACGCGGTGCTCAAGTGCCCGGACCTGGACCGCGACATCTACGTGGGCTACGGCATCGCCACTGCGGTGGAAGACAAGTCGGTGACCTACGCCATCCGCCCGGAAAAACTGCTGGTCACCACCGAAATGCCGACCTGCGAGCACAACTGGTCCAGCGGCAAGGTCCACGACATCGCCTACCTCGGCGGGCACTCGGTGTTCTACGTGGAGCTGCCGAGCGGCAAACTGGTGCAGTCCTTCGTCGCCAACGCCGAACGCCGTGGCCAGCGCCCAACCTGGGGTGACCAGGTATACGTGTGGTGGGAAGACGACAGCGGCGTGGTACTTCGCTCATGAACATGAAAAAATTCAAGCGCCAGCTGCAACGAATAACCCCCGGTGGCCGGCATGTGGTCATCGGGATCCCTTTCCTCTGGCTGTTCCTGTTCTTCATGCTGCCGTTCTTCATCGTCCTGAAGATCAGCTTTGCCGAAGCCGACGTGGCGATCCCGCCTTACACCGAGATCTACACCTTCGTTGAGCAGAAGCTGCAACTGGTGCTGAACCTGGCCAACTACGCGATGCTCGGCGACGATGAGTTGTACATCGCCGCGTACCTGGGTTCGCTGAAGATGGCGTTCTTCAGTACTTTGCTGTGCCTGCTGATCGGCTACCCGATGGCCTACGCCATTGCCAGTGCGCGCAAAGAGATGCAGACCGTGCTGGTGCTGCTGATCATGATGCCGACCTGGACCGCGATCCTGATCCGCGTGTATGCGTGGATGGGCATCCTCAGCAACAACGGCTTGCTCAACAGCTTCCTGATGTCCATCGGGCTGATCAACGAGCCGCTGCAGATCCTTAACACCAACATCGCGGTGTATATCGGTGTGGTCTATTCGTACCTGCCGTTCATGATCCTGCCGCTGTACGCCAACCTGGTGAAGCACGACCAGAGCCTGCTGGAAGCCGCCTCGGACCTGGGTTCGAGCACCTTCAACAGCTTCTGGAAGATCACCGTGCCGCTGTCCAAGAACGGCATCATCGCCGGTTGCATGCTGGTCTTCATTCCGGTGGTGGGCGAGTTCGTGATCCCGGAACTGCTGGGCGGCCCGGAAACCCTGATGATCGGTAAAGTGTTGTGGCAAGAATTCTTCAATAACCGTGACTGGCCGGTGGCTTCTGCTCTGGCGGTGGTGATGCTGGCGATCCTGATCGTGCCGATCATCCTGTTCAACCGCAGCCAAGCCAAAGAGATGGAGGGCAAGATATGAAGCGCGTCAGTTTCTCAAGCTTCATGCTGGTGGCGGGGTTGTTGTTCATCTACCTGCCGATGCTGATCCTGGTGATCTACTCGTTCAACGAATCCAAGCTGGTGACGGTGTGGGGCGGTTGGTCGATCAAGTGGTACGTGGGCCTGCTGGACAACACCCAGTTGATGGGCTCGGTGGCACGTTCCCTGGAAATCGCCTGCTACACGGCCGTCGCGGCCGTGGCGCTGGGTACATTGGCGGCGTTCGTGCTGACGCGCATCAGCCAGTTCAAGGGCCGCACGCTGTTCGGCGGCCTGGTGACCGCGCCGCTGGTCATGCCGGAAGTGATCACCGGTCTGTCGTTGTTGCTGCTGTTCGTGGCCATGGCGCAGATGATCGGTTGGCCCCAGGAGCGTGGCATCGTCACCATCTGGATCGCTCACACCACGTTCTGTGCGGCGTATGTGGCGGTGGTGGTGTCGGCGCGTTTGCGTGAGCTGGACCTGTCGATCGAAGAAGCGGCGATGGACTTGGGCGCGCGGCCGTGGAAGGTGTTCTTCCTGATCACCATCCCGATGATCGCGCCGTCGTTGGCGGCGGGTGGGATGATGTCCTTCGCGTTGTCCCTCGATGACTTGGTACTCGCCAGCTTCGTCTCCGGCCCGGGCTCGACCACCTTGCCGATGGAAGTCTTCTCGGCCGTGCGCCTTGGGGTTAAACCCGAGATCAACGCCGTGGCCAGCCTGATTTTGCTGGCGGTGTCGCTGGTGACCTTCCTGGTGTGGTTCTTCAGCCGTCGTGCCGAAGACCTGCGCAAGAAAGCCATCCAGCAAGCGATCGAAGAAGCGGCCGCCGATGGCTGGCAGCAGCCGGACAAGCGTCGGGCGCCTGCGCCGGTCTAACAGCCTGAGAGGTCAAAGTGTGGGAGGGGGCTTGCCCCCGATGGCGGTGGATCAGTCACAGTTTCAGTGACTGACACTCTGCTATCGGGGGCAAGTCGAATCGTCGCACCGCCCCTCCCACATTTGGACCGCATTCCAGGTTGATTACGCAGCCCACGGCGACTGGCGAATCACCTCGACAAAGTTCATCGGCTTGAACCCCGGCTCCTGATCCACCAGCACATCGGTCTTCACGTTGCCAAACGTGGTCTGCGGGCGATGGCGCAAGCCGTCGGCGAAGGCGCAGATGATGCACTCCTTGAACCCTTCACCGCGTGGATGCGCATGCACCACGGCTTCGCGCTGCACGGGGGTAAACGCGGCGTAGTCCATGCCCAGCACGTCCATCTCGACGCCGGCGGTGACCAGCGCCACGGTCGGGCGCAGATGTTGCGGCACACCCGGCGTGGTGTGCAGCGCGATGGACAGCCACACCTGTTCGATATCGTCGTCGCTCAGCCCATACGGCTTGAGGAAGTCCGCCGCCGCGTTGGCGCCGTCGACTTCGAAACGCTGGTCATCGCTGCGGTGGCCTTGCACCAGGCCCAGGTCATGGAACATCGCGCCGACGTAGAGCAGCTCCGGGTTGTAGGCCAGTTGCCTGCGCTCACCGCTCAACGCGCCGAACAGAAACACCCGGCGCGAGTGGTGGTAGAGCAGGTCGGACTCGACGTCGCGGATATAGTCGGTGGCGGCCTTGGCCAGGGCGCTGTCCGGGATCTTGATGCCGGCGATGGTGGTGCTCATGGTCGTTCTCCGCAAGAAAGCGCCGGGGTGGCGCCGAGGAAGCCAGTCTGGTCGCGTGACTGGGGAGGGGCTATCGCAGCGAGGGTGCGATGTCGGCCAATGTGCCGCTACATCGTGCCAAGTGAAAATCGGCTAGGGTGTTGCAGGCAATATCACCCTCCCAGCCTGCGAAAATCCAAAGGAGGGAGGGGTTCTGTGTTTATCCAGTTAGGTAAAGGTGTGCCTGTTCATGAGCAAAACCGTCGCCATCCTGATCTTCCCCGGCGTCCAGTCACTGGACGTGACCGGGCCGATGGATGTGTTCTGCGAGGCGAACCGTTTTCTCGCGCCTGAAGATCACTACCAACTGGAAGTGATCGGTATCGGCCACGGCACGATGGCGGCCTCCAACGGCTTGTCGTTGCAAGCTCATCGGCATTACCGCGAAGCCCTGCAAGCCTATGACCTGCTGCTGGTGGCGGGTGGTCCGCAGCTGCCGTTCGAGGATTTCGGCCCCGACTTCGATGACTGGCTACGCAGTGCCGCCGCCAGGGCGCGGCGCTTCGGCTCGATCTGCAACGGCGCCTTCATACTCGCTCGCGCCGGTTTGCTCGACGCCCGCACGGTCACCACGCACTGGGGCGATGCCGCCGACCTGGCGCGCCTGTGCCCCACCACTTGGGTCGAGGCCGACCGCCTTTACGTGCAGGACGGCAACCTCTACACCTCGGCCGGGGTCACGGCAGGTATCGACCTGTCGCTGTACTTGCTGGCCCAGGACCACGGGCCGGAAGTGGCGCTGAGCGTGGCCAAGCGCCTGGTGGTGTTCACCCAGCGCTCGGGCGGGCAGTCGCAGTTCAGCCCGTTCCTCACGCCCCATGCCGAAGCCACCTCGGCGGTGGCGCTGGTGCAGTTGTATGTGCTGGCCAACCTGACCGGCGATTTGACCATCGCGGACCTGGCCAAGGCGGCCAATATGAGTGCGCGTAACTTCTCCCGGGTGTTCGCCCGTGAAGCGCGGATCACCCCGGCGGAGTTTGTCGAGCGGGCGCGGGTGGACGCGGCGCGGGTGATGCTCGAAAGCAGCCACGCGCCGCTCAAGACCGTGGCCTATCAATGCGGGTTTCGCGATGCCCAGCACATGCGCAGCGTATTCAACCGCCGGCTGGGGGTGACGCCGCAACAGTTCCGACTCAACTTCGCCGCGCCGGTGTAGGCGCAACACCGCAGATACAAGCCCCCTCCCACATTTTGACCGCGTTCCAGGCGGTCAGCGGGCTGGCAGCAGCTTCAGCGTGCCGCGCGTATTGGCCGTGACTTCCTCATCGCTGAAATGCGCCTGCTCATAGCCACCCTCGATATACGTCTCCGCCTGGTCCCCATAGTGCTTGTCGAACGGCACACCGCTTTGCCCCACCGGGTTGATGGTCAGCGCGTGGGGCACGTCGGCGAAGTCGATCAGGCGTCGGGTCGACGGGCCGTAGGTCACCGGCCATGGCGCCGGGCCGATATTGGCCGACTGGTTGTTCGGCACTTCGTGGGTGCCGGGCGCGGGGAAGGGGCCGACGTTGAGGATCCGGTCCAACGGTTTCTGCGAGCCCAGCGGGTGGCCATGGGTCAGCGTATGGGCCTTGCCCCACTGCCATTGGCCCGGGTCATCGCCGAGGGTGGCCTTGAGGTGCGCGAGGCTATTGTCCCAGGCGAGCTTGACGGTGTCGGCGCGCTTGCCGTTCCACCAGGGCGAATCCGCGGTTGCGGCCAGGCGTGGCAACGCGGCGTCGATCACCCGCGTGCTGAGCAGAGTCTTGAACATGGCGTCGCCGAGTTTCGGGTGGAAGGCCGCGTCGGCGAGGTTGAACAGGAACTGGTTGAACAGCGTGGCGCTGGTGGAGTCCAGCGGGTAATCGCCTTTCCAGGCCGCCAGTTGTTCCACCAGTTGCAATTGCGCCGGGTCCTTGACCACTTCGCGCAGCACCGGCAACAGCGGCGCCAGCAGGCGCGGGGCGAAGGCGGTGGCGGTGCCCAGTTGCAGGGCCTGGCTGTTGTTCACATCCCACTTCACGCTTTTGTCGCTCAACTGCGCATTCAACTGCTGGCCGCGGTCGGCCAGGTTGTAATAGCCGGGGATTTCCATGCCGCTGGGCGACACCGGCTGCGCATTGGCCGATACCACATAGCCACGCGCCGGGTTTTCTTCCTGGGGGTTGGCGCTGAACGGGTAGAAGCCCAGCTTGTCGGCCTGGGCCGTGCTGCCGTCGAGGATAAACCCGGGGTTGACGCCCGCCGGACGGATCGGTAACTGCGCCGCCGCCCACCAGCCGATATCGCCCTTGGCATTCGCCCACACGATGTTCAGGCCCGGTGCCGAGACCTTGGCTGCTGCGGCGCGGGCCTTGGCCAGGGTGTCGGCGCGGTTGAGCTGGTAGAAACCTTCGAGGATCGGGTTCTGGGTGTCGAGGAACGCCCACCACATGGCGATCGGCGTCTTGCCGGCGTTCTCGCCGAGCACGTCATTGATGATCGGGCCATGGGGCGACTGGCGCAGGGTCAAGGTGACCGGTGCCTGGCCTTTGATCGCGATCTGTTGCTCGCTGCTGCTCATGTCGACCCATTGGCCGTGGTACCAGACCTGGTTGGGGTTTTGCGGATTGACCTTCTCGGCGATCAGGTCGAGGTCGTCGTTCTGGAACATCGTCAGGCTCCAGCCGAAATCCAGGTTGTGCCCCAGGAACGCCACCGGCACCAGCGCGTTGTGATAGCCATACAGTTCAAAGCCCGGCGCCGACAGCTGCGCTTCGTACCACACCGACGGCACCGAGAAGCGGATATGCGGGTCACCCGCCAGCAACGGTTTGCCGCTCATGGTGCGGCTGCCGCTGACGGCCCAGGCGTTACTGCCCTCGAACTGCGGCAAGCCGTTATCGGCCAGGGCCTGTTCGCTCAGGGATGCAATGGCGCCGAGGCGCTGCCAGTCGCTGGCGGCCAGGTTGAGCGCGCCCTTGGGTTGCCAGGCGAGGTCGAACACGTTCAGGTAGTCGCTGCCCAACTGGTCGCGCACATACGTCAGCAATGGTTCGGTACGAAACGCCGCAGCAAAGCTGTAGGCCATATACCCGGCGACGCTGATGGTGTCCTCGGCAGTAAACGGCCGCTTGGGGATGCCCAGCACATCGAACTCCATCGGGCTGGCGTGGGCGTCCTGATACTGGTTGATCCCGTCCAGATAGGCTTGCAGGGCCTTCCAGTGCGCCGACTCATGGTCCAGCTGCGCGACGTAAGTGGCGGACCGTTCGCGAATGCGCAGGCTGCGGAACAGTTTGTCGGTGTCCAGCAGCTTGGGGCCGAGCACTTCGGCCAATTCGCCGCGCGCCAGGCGCCGCATGATTTCCATCTGGAACAACCGGTCCTGGGCATGCACGTAGCCCAAGGCACGGTACAGGTCGGTCTCGTTCTCGGCGCGGATATGCGGCACGCCACGGTCGTCGTAGCGCACCGTGACCGAACCTTGCAGGTTCGCCAGCGTCACTGCGCCCTGGCGGGTGGGTTGCTTGCTGTAGACGTACCAGCCGGCACCGACGGCAATCAGCGCCAGCAGCACCGCGAGAACCTGCAAGACGCGCTTCATGAACATTCCTTACCAAGAGTGGGGCGGCGGGCTACGAACCGGTTGGCCACGAACAATAGCAGCCCACCGCCAGGGTGTGAGTGGCATTCACCGCGCGTCCCGCTTCAAGGGCTTTGAGGATCGGCTCGATAAAACTGTTGCTGGCGTTGCACGTCAGCCCTTCGCTGTACGGCCCGAAATACGCGAGCTTGCCTGTGCGATCCCAGATCGCCACGGCCGGGGTCGCGGGTATTTGATCGGCGCCGGGCAGGCTGCTGAGGATTTTCATCTGGCGCAGGTTGTCGGGCAACTGGCCGTGGCTGCCGGGTTTTTGCAGGGCGTAGAACTCGACGCCCTGGGGCGCGTAGTGCTCGATCAACTCGCCCAGGTGTTGCTGGTTGCCGACGTTGCACGGGCAGGCCGGGTCCCAGAAATGCACGAGACGGATCGGGCCGGGGCCGGCGAGGTCGTCGGGCAGGCGCAGGGCGTCGCCGGAAAACACCGCCGTGTGTTCGCTGAAGGCGCGCAGGTAGCGGCCCTGGAACCAGTCATACGCGGCCCATAACACGCCGGCGCAGAGGAGCAGCACCAGGCTGGCGAACAAGGTGGTGCGGTAGGGCTGTCGCATTCAGATCAATCCTCGAAGGACGCGTAGCTTGCCATGCTTGCCCCGACAGATGAATATCGCAGCTCGATATTCATCTGCGCAGCGCGTGAAGCCCCCAAGTCTGGAACCTCTTATGCCCGTTACCTTTGACCCCGATCATCTGCGCGATAGCTTGCGGCCCCTGGTGGATGCGCAGCCGCTCAGCGCCGAGGCGCGGGTCTACCAGCGTTTTTATGGGCTGGACCTGAGCGCGCGCCAGGTGCCGGCGGTGAGCCGCCTTGGCCGTTTCGGGGTTGATGGGTTCGAGGTGGTCGCCCAGGTGTGGTGGCCGCCCGTGCCGGTGGCGACGATGTTTATGTTCCACGGGTTCTACGACCATATGGGGCTGTACCGCCACGTGGTCGACTGGGCGCTGGACCAAGGGTTTGTGGTGATCGCCTGCGATCTTCCGGGTCATGGTTTGTCCAGCGGCGCGCGGGCCAGCATCGATGATTTTGCGGTGTACCAGGACGTGGTGCAGGCGCTGTTCGTGCAGGCCGAAGCGCTGCACCTGCCCCGGCCCTGGCACCTGTTCGGGCAAAGCACCGGCGGCGCGGTGGTGGTGGATCACTTGCTCAACCATGGCGTCGACAGCCCGGCCCAGGGTAAGACGTTTCTGCTTTCACCCTTGGTGCGCCCGCGTGGGTGGGGCTGGTCGCAGGTCAGCTATTACCTGCTGCGGCCGTTCGTCAAAGGCATCGCCCGGCGGTTCAGCGAAAACACCAATGACCCGGCCTTCAAGCCGTTCCTCGAAGCCGACCCCTTGCAGCCGCGCCAACTGCCGACCGCCTGGGTCGGGGCTCTGGCGCGCTGGATCAAGCAAATCGAAGCCGCACCGCGCAGCCCGCGGCGGCCGCTGATTGTGCAGGGCGAAGAGGATATGACGGTGGATTGGCAGCACAACCTGAAGATGCTGCGGGGCAAATTCGATCAGCCTGAGGTGTTGATGCTCAAGCGTGGTCGGCATCATCTGGCCAATGAGATCCCGGAGATTCGCCAGGAATACTTCAAGTACCTCACCGACCACCTGAAATAACACAGACCAAATGTGGGAGGGGGCTTGCCCCCGATAGCAGGGTGTCAGTCAGCACATCTGATACTGACCCACCGCCATCGGGGGCAAGCCCCCTCCCACATTTTGTTACTGCGCCAGGCTTGAGGTGCTTTGGCCGACCGCCAAGCCTGCGCGGACCGCTGCCAACGCCGCCTGGTAATACGCCTTCCCCTGCGGCGACTCGGCAAACGTAGCGAATTCTTCCAGCTCCGGGTCGGACAAATCCCGATAGACGTACAGCAGCGTGTTGTTCAGGTCATTGCCGATCTGTTGCATCAGCCGCTCGCGTTGCCCATCCAACATGCCCTGGGCCTGGCCGCCGCCCAACAGGCCGGGGATCATCTGGCTCAAGCTGTCGGCCGCCACGCCGGCGATTGCCAGGCTGACTTCGGCGCCGGCTTCACGGGCAGGCAGGGCCTGGGCCAGGTGGCCGATGATCAGGCTGCGGGTGGCGTCGGCTTCGATGTGCGGCAGGCCTTGGGCATTTTTTGCCAACTGGTCGCGGCGGGTGGCCAGCAATTCGGCGGCGACGATCTTGCGCCCCAGCGGCGATTGAAAAAACGCCAGGGCTGGCGCTGGGTCCGCCAGGCGCTTGCGCAATTGGGCTTCGGCGCGCCGGTCCATGGCCTGGGCGGCGAAGCGTTTGTTGCTGTTGTCGACCAGCGCCTGGTACACCGCCGGCGGCAGGCTATTGCGGTAGCGTTGCTGGGCGGCACTGAGGGCGTCATTGAAATGCGCACGTTGTTCGGCCCAGCCGGCGACCTTGTACAACTGGTCATGGCCGTCTGCCCAGGCGGGCAAAACGCAGAACATCAGCAAGGAAAAAAACAAACGACGCATATGGACTCCTGTCAGTCGGCCACTATTGTCCGTGTCGGGCGTAGGATTTGTCGAGAAATCCTATCAGTCACCTGACTAAAGTGCGTTCAGATGCTCAACGGCCCTGTTGGATTCACAGGCGTATGGATACTATGCGGGCCATGCAAATACCCCTCGAACACCCATCGCTGCAACGCATTGTCGACGACCTGGCCGAAAAGGGCTGGTCGCAGCAGAACGGCTTCCTGCCCCAGGCTCTGACCCTGGAACTGGCGGCTGAGTGCCGTAAACGTGCGGCTGAAGGTGAGCTGGCGCCGGCGGCGGTCGGGCGCGGGCCGGCCCAGGAGATTCGCGAGGGCATTCGCGGCGACCATATCCAGTGGTTGGAGGAGGGCGACTCCGCCGTCTGTGACCGCTATATGGCGGTATTGGATAGCTTGCGCCTGGCGATAAACCGCAGCTTGTTCCTCGGCCTGGAAGATTTTGAAGGCCACTTCGCGATGTACCCGCCGGGGGCGTTTTACCTCAGGCACCTGGACCGGTTTCGCGACGATGACCGGCGCTCGGTCTCGGCGGTGATCTACCTGAACGACGAGTGGCTGCCGGAACACGGCGGCCAGTTGCGCATGTACCTCAAGGACGGCGTCGAACATGACGTGGTGCCCAGCGGCGGTTGCCTGGTGGTGTTCCTGTCTGGAGAAGTGCCCCACGAAGTCCTGCCCGCCACCCGCGAGCGCCTGTCGCTGACCGGCTGGTTTCGTCGGCGCGGTAACGAGCCGTTTTAAGCATGCAAAAAATGCTCGTCAGCCGCTGCCTGCTCGGGCACAAAGTACGCTACGACGGCGGCGCCAGCGGGCCGTTCGATCAACTGGCGGCGTGGCAGGCCGAAGGCCGTGTGGTTGCGATTTGCCCGGAAGTGTCGGGCGGTTTGCCCACGCCCAGGCCTTCCGCCGAGATTCCAGGCGGGCAGGGTATCGACGTGTGGGAGGGCCGCGCCCAGGTGCTGACCGCAGCGGGCGAGGACTTCGGCGCCGCCTTCCTTGACGGCGCCCGCCAGGCGTTGGCGCTGGTGCAGCGCCACAATATCCGCGTTGCCGTGCTCAAGGCCAATAGCCCGTCCTGCGGCAATGTGCTGACCTATGACGGCAGCTTCAGCGGTGTGAAGGTGAGCGGCGAGGGCGTCACGGCGGCGCTGCTCAAGCGCCATGGGGTGTTGGTGTTCAGTGAGCTGGAGTTGCTTGAGGCGGCGCAAGCCCTGGCCCGTCTCCCAAGCCCTCCCACATTTTGATTTACTGTGCTTTGACTTCCGCCGTGTCGCTTTCGAACCACTTCTGCGCCAGCGCCTTCAACCGTCCATCGGCCTTCACCCGTTGCAGCGCCTTGTCCAGGCTCGCCTTGAACGCCGGGTTGCCCTTCTGGAACGGAATGGCCAACTCCGGATTGTCGCGATAAGGTTCACTGAAATCGAACCGATCCTGCAACTCGGCAGTCATAGCGATATGGTTGATGGCCACGTCGTACTTGCCGGTTGCCACGCCGGGTAGCATGTCGCTGTCGTCGGTGGTGATGAACGAGGGGCGCACATCCATCTCTTTGGCCAGTTGTTCACCCAGCTCAACTTCAAAACCGCTGAGTTTCTCGCCGTCCTTGAAGTTGAAGGGCGGGGTGTTGGCCTCGAGGGCGATGCGCAGCTCGCCGCGATCAAACACGTCATCGATCAGTTCGGCGTGAGCCATAGGGCTGATCAGGGGAAGCAGCAGTAACAGGCCAGGCGAAAAGCGCATGGTCACTCCTAAAGAATTCGAATGTGCGAGGCGCGGTTCAGCATCGCTTTGTTATGGTGTTGAGTGCCTTGGACAGCAATTTGTCGCTAAGTTGTCATAACCCTACACATTTCATAGATAAGTGGAGAAACGAATGAAAGCCCTTTTGTCTCGTGCAACGATTGCCAGCGTGCTGCTGGGTGCTTCGATGTTGGTGACTGCCGCAGACGGCATCCCGCGCAGCGCGCCACCTGAAGGTGCGAAAGTGTTTATCGTTTCGCCGAAAGACGGCGCCACCGTCGATAAAACCTTCACCGTCAAATTCGGCATGGAAGGCCTGAAGCTGGCTCCGGCCACCGAACAGGCCCCAGGCACCGGCCACCATCACCTGCTGGTCGACCAGAAAGCGTTGCCGGACGCCAGCGTGCCGATCCCGGCCACTGACACCGTGATCCACTACGGCAAGGCCCAGACCGAAACCGAACTGACCCTCACCCCTGGCAAGCACACCTTGCAACTGGTCGCCGGCGACAAGTTGCACATGCAGTTCAACCCGACTGTAGCCTCGAAAGTGATCACGGTTAACGTCAAGTAAGATTTGTTCAGACAAAAAAATGGGAGACCCCTGTGGGTCTCCCATTTTTCGTAGGGCGTTTGAAGCGTTAGAACAACACGCGGCAACGAATCGTGCCGTTGATGTGCTGCAGCTTCTGTTGCGCCAGGTCCGAGTACTCGGCGTCGACGTCGATTACCACGTAGCCGACCTTCTCGTTGGTCTGCAGGAACTGACCGGAGATGTTGATGCCGTTTTCCGCGAAGACCTTGTTGATCTCCATCATCACACCCGGGATGTTCTGGTGGATGTGCAGCAGGCGGTGCTTGCCAGGGTGAGCCGGCAGGGCCACTTCCGGGAAGTTGACCGAGGACACCGACGTACCGTTGTCGCTGTACTTGACCAGCTTTTCCGAGACTTCCAGGCCAATGTTGGCCTGGGCTTCAGCGGTGGAGCCGCCGATGTGCGGGGTCAGGATCACGTTGTCCAGGCCACGCAGCGGGCTTTCGAAGATGTCGTCGTTGGAGCGTGGCTCCACCGGGAACACGTCGATGGCGGCGCCGATCAGGTGTTTGTCCTTGATCGCGTCAGCCAGGGCGTCCAGCTCGACCACGGTGCCGCGTGCGGCGTTGATCAGGATGCCGCCTTTCTTGATCGAGCGGATTTCCTTCTCGCCGATCATCCACTGGGTTTCAGCGGTTTCCGGCACGTGCAGGGTGACGATGTCGGACATGCCCAGCAGCTCGGTCAGGCTCGACACTTGCGTGGCGTTGCCCAGTGGCAGCTTGGTCAGGGTGTCGTAGAAGAACACCTGCATGCCCAGGCTTTCGGCCAGGACCGACAGTTGAGTGCCGATCGAGCCGTAACCGACGATACCCAGCTTCTTGCCGCGGATTTCGAAGGAGTTGGCCGCGCTCTTGATCCAGCCGCCACGGTGGCAGGAGGCGTTTTTCTCCGGAATGCCGCGCAGCAGCAGGATGGCCTCGGCCAGCACCAACTCCGCGACGGAACGGGTGTTGGAGTACGGTGCGTTGAACACCGCGATGCCGCGCTCGCGCGCTGCATTAAGGTCGACCTGGTTGGTGCCGATGCAGAAACAGCCGACCGCCACGAGTTTCTTGGCGTGATCGAAGACCTCTTCGGTCAACTGAGTGCGGGAGCGAATGCCGATGAAGTGCGCGTCGGCGATCTTTTCCTTGAGCTGGGCGTCTGGCAGAGAGCTGGTGATGTACTCAATGCTGGTATACCCGGCGGCCTTCAGAACCTCGACGGCCGATGGGTGGACGCCTTCCAGAAGAAGGAACTTGATCTTGCTCTTATCGAGAGAAGTCTTGCTCATCTGCGTAAACCTGTATCCCGGAGAAAAATGGCAGGGAATCGGATCGCTTAAGCTGACCCGGACGGCAGGAAAGCCGTCACCGCAGAACGCCCTTGGGCTCTGTCCTGCGGGGGCGGTATGCTAGCATATGCGCCCCGCTAAACACCTATTCCTGCGACGTGAAGCGTTCTCAGGATGACCATGAATTGTTCGAGAGTTCTGTCGATGACCCATCCTGCCCTGATTGATGAGCTAAAGACCCTGGTTGAGCCCGGCAAAGTGCTGACCGACGCCGACTCCCTGGAGGCTTACGGCAAGGATTGGACCAAGCACTTCGCGCCGGCCCCGACTGCCATCGTGTTTCCCAAGACGATTGAGCAAGTGCAGGCGATCGTGCGCTGGGCCAATGAGCGCAAGGTCGCGCTGGTGCCGTCCGGTGGGCGTACCGGCCTGTCGGCCGCCGCCGTTGCGGCCAATGGTGAAGTGGTCGTCTCGTTCGACTATATGAACCAGATCCTGGACGTGAACCTCACCGACCGCACCGCCAAGTGCCAGCCGGGCGTGGTCACCAAGCAATTGCAGAACGCCGCCGAAGAGCACGGTTTGTACTACCCGGTGGACTTCGCTTCGTCCGGTTCGAGCCAGATTGGCGGCAATATCGGCACCAATGCCGGCGGGATCAAGGTAATTCGCTACGGCATGACGCGTAACTGGGTCGCCGGCATGAAGGTCGTCACCGGCAAAGGCGACGTGCTGGAACTGAACCGCGACCTGATCAAGAACGCCACCGGCTACGACATGCGCCAGTTGTTCATCGGCGCCGAAGGCACCCTGGGTTTTGTCGTGGAAGCCACCATGCGCCTGGACCGTGCGCCGAAAAACCTCACCGCCATGGTGCTCGGCACCACCGACTTCGACTCGATCATGCCGGTGCTGCACGCGTTCCAGAGCAAGCTGGACCTGACCGCTTTCGAGTTTTTCTCCGACAAGGCCCTGGCCAAAGTCCTCGGCCGTGGTGACGTGCCGGCGCCGTTCGAGACCGAATGCCCGTTCTACGCACTGCTGGAATTCGAAGCCACCACCGAAGAAGTCGCCAACCACGCCCTGGAAACCTTCGAGCACTGCGTCGAGCAGGGCTGGGTGCTGGATGGTGTGATGAGTCAGAGCGAAACCCAGCTGCACAACCTGTGGAAGCTGCGCGAGTACATCTCCGAGACCATTTCCCACTGGACGCCGTACAAGAACGACATTTCGGTGACGGTATCGAAAGTGCCGGCATTCTTGAAGGAAATTGACGCGATCGTCGGCGAACACTACCCCGACTTCGAAATCGTCTGGTTCGGCCATATCGGCGACGGCAACCTGCACCTGAACATCCTCAAGCCGGAAAACCTGAGCAAGGACGAGTTCTTCGCCAAGTGCTCCACCGTGAACAAGTGGGTGTTCGAAACCGTCGCGAAGTACAACGGCTCGATCTCCGCCGAACACGGCGTGGGCATGACCAAGCGCGATTACCTGACCTATAGCCGCTCGCCGGTTGAAATCGAATACATGAAGGCCGTCAAAGCGGTGTTCGACCCGAACGGGATCATGAACCCCGGCAAGATCTTCGCTGTTTAACCGCCCCTGAAGGAGTCGTTCCATGAGCTACCAGCACAAGTATGTCGACGGCACCAACATCCACTTCCCTGTGGGAAAAGTGGTGTGTATCGGGCGTAACTACGCCGAACATGCCAAGGAACTGGATAACCCGGTACCGACCGAACCGTTGCTGTTCATCAAGCCGGGCAGCTGCGTGGTGGCGCTGGAAGGCGGTTTCAGCATTCCGACCGAACGCGGTTCGGTGCATTACGAAGCGGAAATCGCGGTGCTGATCGGCAAACCCCTGTCGACCAAGCCCAGCCGTGAAGAAGTACTCGACGCCATCTCCGGCTTCGCCCCGGCCCTCGACCTGACCCTGCGCGACAAACAGGCCGAGTTGAAAGCCAAGGGCTTGCCGTGGGAAATCGCCAAGTCCTTCGACGGCGCAGCGGTGATCGCGCCGTTCGTGGTCGGCAGCACCTTCCCGGACCTGACCGATATCGGCATTCGCCTGACCATCAACGGCGAAGTGCGCCAGGATGGCAACAGCGCGGTCATGCTCAACCCGATCATCCCGATGATCCAGTACATGGCCGGCTGCTTCTCGCTGCAAGCCGGCGACGTGATCCTCACCGGCACCCCTGCCGGCGTGGGCCCGCTGAATGTCGGTGACGAGCTGGTGCTGGAATTGTCCGGTGTGAACCGTTTCGAAAGCAGCGTCCGCTAACGTCAGCAGAACCCTGTGGCGAGTGAGCTTGCTCCCGCTGGACAGCGTAGCAGTCCGATTTTCAGGGCTGCTTCGCGGCCCAGCGGGAGCAAACGCCCTCGCCACAGGTCTCGGTTGTTTGCATTTTTTTCACACTCCATCCGGATAATCTTCAGCCTCCAGCGCACGGGCCGGTTATTCCTGCGCTATCACCCAATGCTGACTTCTCGGAAAAACGTGCCCAATGGCCCTCCCCCTGCCTGCCCACACGCCCAAGCCACGCTCTCGTTTTGCTCTGCGCTGGTATTCCTGGTTGTTTCTGGTCGGGGCGATTGTGTATGGCGTTGCCTGGGCCATGCACTGGGACGACCGCGCTGTGTTGTGGGTGGCGGAGCGCTTTGAAAGCCCGGTCGAACGCCAGGAGAGCGTCTGGCTGCCGGACTATCTCGTGGTCATTGATGCCAAGTTGCTGCCCGGCATGGAGAAGGACGAGGCCTCGGACCTGTCCTACAACCCACAGACGAAAACCCTGTTTTCCGTCATGGGCAAAAATGCCTTCCTCGTCGAGTTGAGCCTGCAAGGCGATGTGCTGCGCAAGATGCCCCTTAACGGTTGGAGCAACCCGGAAGGTGTGACGGTGATGGAAAACGGCCTGATGGCCGTGGTCGACGAGCGCCTGCACAGCCTGACCCTCATCAAGATCGATGCCGGCACCACCGCGTTGAACAAGGCCGACTTCCCGAGTTACGACCTGGGCCCGTCCAAAGACCAGAACAAAGCCTTTGAAGCCATCACCTGGGACAAGCGCAACCAGCAGCTCGTGCTCGGCGAAGAACGCCCGGCGGCGCTGTTCACCTGGAAAAGCGACGGCAGCCAGACCCTGGTCGGTGACAAGCAAAAGCTCGCCGATACCAGGCTGGACATGCGCAACCTCTCGGCCCTGGCCATCGACCCGCGTACCGGGCACCTGTTGGCGCTGTCGGCCGACTCCCACCTGCTGCTGGAACTGGATGAAAATGGCGAACAAGTCAGCTTCATGACCTTGCTCGGCGGCTTTAACGGCCTCAAGAACACGATCCCCCGTGCCGAAGGCGTGACCCTGGACGAGAACGGCAACCTGTACATGGTCAGTGAGCCGAACCTGTTCTATCGTTTCGAAAAAACAGCCATAGCAGACCGATAACGTCGGATACGTTGCTATCCGCGGCATACGCCACACACCGGGCGCGTTTAAGTTTAGATTCAGATGGGCGTGATATTTATTCGCCACTTTTGACTTTGAGCCCGCCCGATGCGTCGACTTGCCCGCCCCAAGCCTGCTTTTTTCATACTGGTGCTGATCGCCTTGATCGGCGCGGGCGTTGTCGCGCAACAGTTTCGCCTGTTCGAACGTGCCTGGTTCAACTGGCAGGCGTGGGGCCAGCCTGCCGACGAACGCTCCATTGGCCTGGCGGATTACCGGGTCAGCGTGGAGGGCCGGGTGATCGAAGGGCTGGATGATGACGTTTCCGCGCTGACCTACGACCCGGTGCGTAAAAGCCTGTTTACCGTCACCAACAAAAACGCCGAGCTGGTCGAGCTGTCCCTTGAAGGCAAGATCCTGCGACGGATTTCCCTGGTCGGCTTCGGTGACGCCGAGGCTGTGGAGTTCATCAGCGACAACATCTACGTCATCAGCGATGAACGCCAACAGCGCCTGATCAAGGTGCATGTGGATGACGATACCCAATTCCTCGACGCCGCCGATGCGGAGCAGATGACCCTGGGTGTGCATGTGGGGGGCAACAAGGGGTTTGAAGGCCTTGCCTACGACTCGGTGGGCAAGCGCCTGTTCGTGGCGAAGGAACGCGACCCGATGGTGATCTACGAGGTCCACGGCTTTCCCCATTTCAAACCGGAAAAAACCTACTCGGTCCACGTCATCAACAACCCCAAGCGCGATGCCGGGCTATTCGTGCGCGACCTGTCGAGCCTGCAATACGACGAGCGCAGCGGCCATTTACTGGCGTTGTCGGATGAGTCGTTCCTGGTGTTGGAACTGGATATCGACGGTCGCCCGCTGAGCAGTCTGTCCCTGCTGGGCGGGCGCCATGGCCTGAGCAGGCGTGTGCCTCAGGCCGAGGGAGTTGCCATGGATGACGCGGGCAACTTGTACCTGGTCAGTGAGCCGAACCTGTTCTACGTGTTCAAGAAAGCAGAATCCTGAAAACGCCGCCCCTCCCACATTTGGTTGTGCATCAGGCCTTGAGGGTTTTCACGCCTTCCGGGGTGCCCAGCAGCAACACGTCAGCCGGGCGCGCGGCGAACAGGCCGTTGGTGACCACGCCGACGATGGCGTTGATCCGGGTTTCAAGCTCCACCGGGTTGGTGATCTGCATGTTGTACACGTCGAGGATGATGTTGCCGTTGTCGGTCAGCACACCTTCGCGGTACACCGGGTCGCCGCCCAGTTTCACCAGCTCGCGGGCCACGTGGCTACGGGCCATCGGGATCACTTCCACCGGCAGCGGGAAGGTGCCGAGTACTGGCACCAACTTGCTGGCGTCGGCGATGCAGATAAAGGTCTTGGCCACGGCCGCGACGATCTTCTCGCGGGTCAGGGCGGCGCCACCGCCTTTGATCAGGTTCAGGTGCGCGTCGCTTTCATCGGCGCCGTCGACGTAGAACTCCAGGTCGCTCACGGTATTGAGCTCGTACACCGGAATGCCATGGCCCTTGAGGCGCGCAGCGGTGGCTTCGGAGCTGGCCACGGCGCCGTCGAATGCGCCCTTGTGCTTGGCCAGCGCATCGATGAAGCAGTTGGCGGTGGAGCCGGTGCCGACGCCGACGATGCTCTTGTCATCGAGTTTAGGAAGGATTAAATCGACGGCGGCCTGGGCCACTGCCTGTTTGAGTTGATCCTGGGTCATGCGGGCTCCGGAACGGGCGGGGAGTAGAGAGGGCGCGAGTATAACCCATCAAAACCTTTGGATTCGTGTGGTCGCCCGGCCAAACGCTGAGTTAGACTCGTTGGCCCTGCCCAACCCGCCCAGTGATGCCTGCCGATGCTTGAACAGTACGTCAAAAAGATCCTCACCTCGCGCGTTTACGACGTTGCCGTAGAAACCCCATTGCAGCCCGCCCGCCAGCTCTCCGAGCGGCTGGGCAACAAGGTCTTGCTCAAGCGGGAAGACTTGCAGCCGGTGTTCTCGTTCAAGATTCGCGGTGCGTATAACAAGCTGACCCAGTTGACGGCGCAAGAGCGCGCGTGCGGCGTGGTCACCGCTTCGGCGGGCAACCATGCCCAGGGCCTGGCCCTGGCGGCCAAGGTGCTCGGGGTCAAGGCCACTATCGTGATGCCCAAGACCACTCCGGAGATCAAGGTCGAAGGCGTGCGTTCCCGTGGCGGCAAAGTGGTGCTACACGGTGATTCTTTCCCGGAAGCCCTGGCCTATTCGCTGAAACTGGTCGACGAAAAAGGCTACGTCTACATTCACCCCTACGATGATCCGCACACCATTGCCGGGCAGGGCACCGTGGCGATGGAGATCCTGCGCCAGCATCCGGGGCCGCTGGACGCGATTTTCGTGCCGGTCGGCGGCGGCGGGCTGATCGCCGGCATCGCCGCCTATGTGAAGTACCTGCGCCCGGAGATCAAGATCATCGGTGTCGAGCCGGACGACTCCAACTGCCTGCAGGCCGCCATGGCCGCTGGCGAGCGCGTGGTGCTGCCGACCGTGGGCCTTTTTGCCGATGGCGTGGCGGTCGCGCAGATCGGCCAGTACACCTTCGACATCTGCAAAGACTATGTGGACGAAGTGATTACCGTCAGCACCGATGAAATCTGTGCGGCGATCAAGGACATCTATGACGACACCCGCTCCATCACCGAGCCTGCGGGCGCCTTGGGTGTGGCGGGCATCAAGAAATACGTCGAAACCCGTGGTGTTACCGGGCAAACCCTGGTGGCCATCGACTCGGGCGCCAACGTCAACTTCGACCGTCTGCGCCATGTGGCCGAGCGCGCCGAGCTGGGTGAAGGGCGCGAAGCCATCATCGCCGTGACCATCCCCGAGAAACCGGGCAGCTTCAAGGCGTTCTGCGAGGCTGTGGGCAAGCGTCAGATCACCGAATTCAACTACCGCTACCACTCCGGCCGGGAGGCGCACATTTTCGTTGGCGTGCAGACCCATCCGGAAAACGATCCGCGCAGCGCGTTGATCGCCAGCCTGACCAGCCAGGGTTTCCCGGTGCTCGACCTGACCGAGAACGAACTGGCCAAGTTGCACATCCGCCACATGGTCGGCGGGCACGCGGCGAAGGTCAGCGATGAAGTGGTGTTTCGCTTCGAATTCCCGGAGCGGCCAGGCGCTTTGTTCAACTTTCTTAACAAATTAGGCGGGCGCTGGAACATCTCGATGTTCCACTATCGCAACCACGGCGCAGCCGACGGCCGTGTGGTCGCCGGCCTGCAGGTTCCGGCGGACGAGCGTCACCTGGTGTCGGCAGCCCTTGAAGCCATTGGCTACCCGTACTGGGATGAAAGCGATAACCCGGCTTACAAACTGTTCCTCGGTTGAGCGACTACGCTGATTGGGCGACCTTTAAGGAAGACGACACATGGAAACCCTGACCACCCTCAAAGTTATCCACATGGCGGCCACTGTATTGTTGCTGCTCAGTGGCCTCGGCCTGGCGCTGCTGGCCTGGCGCAAACGCAGCGTCGGCCCGGCGATCACCGTGCAGCGCCCGTGGGTGTTCGTGTGGTTGTTGATGGGGATCTGCCTGATCAGCATGCCGTTTACCGGCTGGTGGCTGGTGCATCTGGTCGGCTGGCCGCTGGGGCAAGCCTGGATCCTGGGTTCCAGCCTGCTCTACACCGTCGCGGCGCTGTGCTGGTTCTGGCTGGTGGCGCGGCTCAATCGCCTGCGCAAGGGCGAGGGCGGTAGCCTGAATTTCACCTTGGCATTGGCGGTGGTCAGCCTGGTGGGGTTTGTGGCGATTGCGGGGTTGATGGGGGCCAAGCCGGTTTAAGGCGTTACACCGAGTTGTCTGCATCGGGGGCAAGCCCCCTCCCACATTGGTGGGAGGGGGCTTGCCCCCGATAGGGCCATCAGCCACGCAGCGTAATCACCGGCCAGCCGCGTTTTTCAGCCTCAGCCCGCAGATTCGGGTCCGGATCTACCGCGATCGCATGCGTCACCTGCTCCAACAGCGACAAGTCATTCATCGAATCGCTATAGAAGTAGCTGTCTTCCAGGCTATGCCCGGTTTCTTCCAGCCAGCGGTTCAGGCGCGTTACCTTGCCCTCGCGAAAGCACGGTACATCCGTACTGCGCCCGGTGTAGCGGCCGTTTTCCATCTCGCATTCGGTGGCGATCAAGGCATCCACCCCCAGACGTGCGGCAATTGGCGCGGTGACGAAACGGTTGGTCGCGGTGATGATCACCAGCTTGTCGCCGGCGGCGCGGTGCTTGGCCAGCAATTCCGCGGCCTGCGGCAGCATGATCGGCTCGATGCAGTCGCGCATATAGTCGTTGTGCCACGCGTCCAGTTGGGCCATCTCGGTGCGGCCGAGGATTTCCAGGCAAAAATTCAGGTAGGCCGCGTTATCCAGCCGGCCGGCCAGGTAGTCTTGGTAGAACTCGTCGTTGCGAGCCTTGTAGGCCACCGGGTCGAGAATCCCGCGTTCACAGAGGTAATCACCCCAGGCGTGATCGCTGTCACCCCCAAGAAGCGTGTTGTCCAAGTCGAATAAAGCCAGGCGCATTACAGTTACCCGCTGAAAAGTCTGTAAAAAGGCGTCCAGAATACGGTCTTTTCACAAGAGTGCACATAAGCTAAGAAGCCTCGTTGCCGCTGGAACAACCTTTGTGGAACAATGCGACGACATGCGTTTGCGAGGTTGTTGCCGTGATCGACCCCGATGGTTTCCGTCCTAATGTCGGGATTATTCTTACGAATGATTCTGGACAGGTCCTATGGGCTCGCCGAATCAACCAAGACGCCTGGCAGTTTCCTCAAGGTGGCATCAACCCTGACGAAACCCCTGAAGACGCCTTGTACCGCGAGTTGAACGAAGAAGTCGGACTTGAGCGCGAAGATGTACAAATTCTGGCCTGTACCCGTGGCTGGTTGCGTTATCGTTTGCCGCAACGCCTGGTGCGTACCCACAGCCAACCGCTGTGTATCGGCCAGAAGCAGAAATGGTTTCTCCTGCGCCTGATCTCCAACGAGCAGCGGGTGCGGATGGATTTGACCGGTAAACCGGAGTTCGATGGCTGGCGCTGGGTCAGTTATTGGTATCCGTTGGGCCAGGTGGTGACATTCAAGCGCGAAGTTTATCGTCGCGCTCTCAAAGAGCTTGCCCCGCGCCTTTTAACGCGCGACTGACGACGGAGTTCGACCCCGAGCCATGCTCAATACGCTGCGCAAGATCGTCCAGGAAGTTAACTCCGCCAAGGATCTCAAGGCGGCGTTGGGGATTATTGTGTTGCGCGTCAAGGAAGCCATGGGCAGCCAGGTCTGCTCGGTTTACCTGCTGGACCCCGAGACCAACCGTTTTGTGCTGATGGCGACCGAGGGCTTGAACAAGCGCTCCATCGGCAAGGTCAGCATGGCGCCCAATGAAGGTCTGGTGGGCTTGGTAGGGACGCGTGAAGAACCCCTGAACCTTGAGCACGCGGCTGATCACCCGCGTTATCGCTACTTTGCCGAAACCGGCGAAGAGCGCTACGCCTCGTTCCTCGGCGCACCGATCATTCACCACCGCCGCGTTGTCGGCGTGTTGGTCATCCAACAGAAAGAACGCCGCCAGTTCGACGAAGGTGAAGAAGCCTTCCTCGTGACCATGAGCGCGCAGTTGGCCGGGGTTATCGCCCACGCTGAAGCCACCGGCTCGATTCGCGGCCTGGGGCGCCAGGGCAAAGGCATCCAGGAGGCCAAGTTCGTCGGCGTACCGGGTTCGCCGGGTGCTGCCGTCGGTACGGCCGTGGTCATGTTGCCGCCGGCCGACCTCGATGTGGTGCCGGACAAGACGGTCAGCGACATCGACGCCGAAATCAAACTGTTCAAGACTGCCCTGGAAGGCGTGCGCGCCGACATGCGCAACCTGTCGAACAAGCTCGCCACCCAACTGCGCCCCGAAGAGCGAGCGCTGTTCGAGGTGTACCAGATGATGCTGGATGACGCGTCGCTGGGTAACGAAGTCAAGACCGTGATCAAGACCGGCCAGTGGGCCCAGGGCGCGCTGCGCCAGGTGGTTTCCGATCACGTCAACCGTTTCGAATTGATGGACGACGCCTACCTGCGTGAGCGGGCCTCGGATGTGCGCGACCTTGGTCGCCGTCTGCTCGCCTACTTGCAGGAAGACCGCTCCACCAACCTGGTCTACCCCGACAACACCATCCTGATCAGTGAAGAACTGACCGCCACCATGCTCGGCGAAGTGCCGGAAGGTAAACTGGTGGGCCTGATCTCGGTGCTCGGTTCGGGCAACTCCCACGTCGCGATCCTGGCCCGGGCCATGGGTATTCCGACGGTGATGGGCCTGGTGGACCTGCCGTACTCCAAGGTCGACGGCATCGCCATGATCGTCGACGGCAACCGTGGTGAGGTGTTCACCAACCCCAGTGAAATTCTGCGCAAGCAATACGCCGAGGTGGTGGAAGAAGAGCGCCAGCTGTCCCAGGGCCTCGACGCCCTGCGCGAACTGCCCTGCGTGACCCTCGACGGGCATCGCGTGCCACTGCTGGTCAACACCGGCCTGCTCGCCGATGTGGCCCGCGCGCAACAACGCGGCGCCGAAGGGGTCGGGCTGTACCGCACCGAAGTGCCGTTCATGATCAACCAGCGTTTTCCGAGTGAGAAGGAGCAACTGGCGATTTATCGCGAGCAACTGTCCGCCTTCCACCCGTTGCCGGTGACGATGCGCAGCCTGGACATTGGCGGCGATAAGTCACTGTCGTATTTCCCGATCAAGGAAGACAACCCCTTCCTCGGCTGGCGTGGCATTCGCGTGACCCTCGACCACCCGGAAATTTTCCTCGTACAAACCCGCGCCATGCTCAAGGCCAGCGAAGGCCTGAACAACCTGCGCATCCTGCTGCCGATGATCTCCGGCACTCATGAGCTGGAAGAAGCCCTGCACCTGATCCACCGCGCCTGGGGCGAAGTGCGCGACGAAGGCGCCGACGTACCGATGCCGCCGATCGGCGTGATGATCGAAATCCCGGCGGCGGTGTACCAGGCCAAGGAACTGGCGCGGCAGGTGGACTTCCTGTCGGTGGGCTCCAACGACCTGACCCAATACCTGCTGGCCGTGGACCGCAACAACCCACGGGTGGCCGACCTCTACGACTACCTGCACCCGGCGGTGCTGCAAGCGCTGCAACATGTGGTGCGCGACGCCCATGCCGAAGGCAAGCCGGTGAGCATCTGCGGTGAAATGGCCGGCGACCCGGCGGCGGCGGTGCTGCTGATGGCGATGGGCTTTGACAGCTTGTCGATGAACGCCACCAACTTGCCGAAGGTGAAGTGGCTGCTGCGCCAGGTCAACCTGAGCATGGCCAAGGAACTGCTGGCCGAGCTGATGACCATCGACAACCCGCAAGTTATCCACAGCTCGCTGCAACTGGCGCTGAAGAACCTGGGGTTGACGCGGATGATCAATCCGGCCTCAGCCAAAACCCTCTAAAGCCTGGCGCTGATCAAAAATGTGGGAGGGGCGGTGCGACGATTCGACTTGCCCCCGATTACGGAGTGTCAGTCAGCACACGAGCTTGCTCGCGAAAAACCTGAGGGTACTGCGTGCATTCAGGGGGGGCGCGTCATTGTTGACGTTTTTCGCGAGCAAGCTCGCTCCTACAGGTTGAGTTCGACTTCGCCGAGCCGCCCACCATGCGGCCCAAAACTGCGCTCCACCATCCGCCGCGTCCCATCGGCATTCACAATCAGCGCCGTACTCGCCCGCGTGCCATAACTGGGGCTGGCGATAAATACGCTTGATAGCAAACTCTCGGTCGCCAAGCCCACGCCGGTATCCGGCAACTCGGCAAACGGCGCCGTCTGCGGGTCGCTCAAAATCTCCAGTAACGCCTCCGGCTGCGGGTTCTCCAGCACCGCGCTCAAGGCCGTCTTGGCCTTCACCAGCTTCGGCCATGGCGTATCCAGCCCAGCATTGGACAGGCCATACACACCGGCGGCCAGTTGCGTAGGCACGCTGTCGCGGGCGTTGTAGTGCCACAGCTGCTCCCGCGTGCCCACCAACAGGTTGAACCCGGCATATTCAAGCGAACGGCCGTTGATCTCCGCCAAATACTGCTCAAGCGGCAGCGAACCGCTGAGAAAGCGCGCCACCAGTTCCCCGCGCGACTTGCGTGCCGGCGGCTGGTGCGGGTCGCGGATATTGGTCAGGGCGGCAAACCGCCCGTCGGCGTTCACCCCCAGCCAGGTGCCGCCCGCTTCCTGATCGCGGCCGGCATAGACGGCAGGCGCATCCGGCCACTGGGCCAGCGGCAGGCTGGGGCGGGCGTAGAACTCATCACGGTTGGCCGCGACGATCAGCGGTTGGGCATGGCCCGGCCGCCAGGCGAAAACTATCAAGCACATAAGGCGATCCCCTTTTGTGTGTTTGGCCACTCTACCGACACTGGCGCGGGCGTTCCATCGTATCCAGTTGGGTCGCATGCCTTCCATCCGTTAACATGCCGGACTTGGTTTGGGGGCTCCCATGGAATTTCTGCTGTATTTGCTGCTGGGCGCCTGTGCTGGCGTGCTCGCCGGGCTGTTTGGCGTGGGTGGCGGGATCATTATCGTGCCGGTGCTGGTGTTCAGCTTCACCTTGCAGGGTTTCGACCCGCAGGTGCTGACCCATCTGGCCGTGGGTACGTCCCTGGCGACGATTATCTTTACCTCGATCAATGCCGTGCGTGAGCACCACCGACTAGGCGCGGTGCGCTGGCCGATCTTTGTGTGGATGACCGTGGGCATCCTGATCGGCGCCGGCTTTGGCGCGCTGACCGCCGAGGCGATTTCCGGCCCCCACTTGCAGAAGATCATCGGCGTGTTCGCGCTGATCATCTCTGTGCAACTGGCGCTGGAGGTCAAGCCCAAGGCCAGTCGAACGGTGCCGGGTAAGGTCGGTTTGACCGTGGCCGGCACGCTGATCGGTTGGGCCTCGGCGATTTTCGGGATAGGCGGCGGTTCGCTGACCGTACCGTTTTTGACCTGGCGCAGCGTGCCGATGCAGCAAGCGGTGGCCACCTCGTCGGCCTGCGGGCTGCCGATTGCGCTGGCCAGTGCATTAAGTTTCATGATTCTGGGCTGGCATGACCCGCTGCTGCCCGCTCATAGTCTAGGGTTCGTGTATTTGCCGGCGCTGCTGGGCATTGCCCTGACCAGCATGGTGTTTGCCCGTTTCGGCGCACGCCTGGCGCACCGCTTGTCGCCGCGTTTGCTGAAACGGCTGTTTGCCGCGCTGCTGTTTTGCGTGGGTGTGAATTTCTTGCTGTAACGAAGGCTTAATCGCGCCCGGGCAAGGTCCGGTCGCCATAACGAATGATTTAACGAGGAGTCGCAATGCTGCCTTACCCGCAGATCGACCCGGTGGCCCTGGCCATCGGTCCGCTGAAAATCCACTGGTACGGGTTGATGTACCTGATCGGCATCGGCGGTGCCTGGTTTATGGCGTCCCGGCGCCTGAACCGTTTCGACCCGACCTGGACCAAGGAAAAGCTCTCCGACCTGATTTTCTGGTTGTCGATGGGGGTCATCGTCGGTGGGCGCCTGGGGTATGTGCTGTTTTACGACCTGTCGGCCTACATCGCCAACCCGACGCTGATCTTCGAGGTGTGGAAGGGCGGCATGGCGTTCCACGGTGGCTTTGTCGGCGTAATGATTGCCGCCTGGTGGTTTGGCCGCCGCAACGGCAAGTCATTCTTCCAACTGATGGACTTCGTTGCGCCGTTCGTGCCGATCGGCCTCGGCGCCGGGCGTATCGGTAACTTCATCAACGCCGAACTGTGGGGCAAGCCGACTGACGTGCCGTGGGCGATGGTGTTCCCGCCGTTCAGCGACCCGGCGCAATTGCCGCGCCATCCGTCGCAGCTCTACCAGTTCGCCCTGGAAGGTGTGGCACTGTTCCTCATTCTGTACCTCTTCTCGCGCAAACCGCGGCCGACCATGGCGGTGTCGGGTATGTTCGCGTTGTTCTACGGGATCTTCCGTTTTGTCGTCGAGTTCGTGCGCGTACCGGATGCGCAACTGGGCTACCTGGCGTTCGGTTGGGTGACCATGGGCCAGATCCTCAGCCTGCCGATGATCGTCGCCGGCCTGGGCCTGCTGTGGTGGGCGTACAACCGTCCGCAACCGTTGAAGAACACCGCGCTTTAAATTCGAATGCCGAGGCCTGCAAGGTCTCGGCTGCAACGATACGGGTAATGACATGAAGCAATATCTCGAACTACTGAACGACGTCGTGACCAATGGCCTGACCAAGGGCGATCGCACCGGCACCGGCACCAAGGCCGTGTTTGCCCGTCAGTATCGGCATAACTTGGCCGACGGCTTCCCGCTGCTGACCACCAAGAAGCTTCACTTCAAAAGCATCGCCAACGAATTGATCTGGATGTTGAGCGGCAACACCAACATCAAGTGGCTGAACGAGAACGGCGTGCGCATCTGGGACGAGTGGGCCACCGAAGACGGTGATCTGGGCCCGGTGTACGGCGAGCAGTGGACCGCCTGGCCGACCAAGGACGGCGGCAAGATCAATCAGATCGACTATATGGTCCAGACGCTGAAGACCAACCCCAACAGCCGCCGCATCCTGTTCCACGGCTGGAACGTCGAGTACCTGCCGGACGAGACCAAGAGCCCCCAGGAAAATGCGCGCAACGGCAAGCAGGCCCTGCCGCCGTGCCACCTGCTGTACCAGGCGTTCGTGCATGACGGCCATCTGTCGATGCAGTTGTATATCCGCAGCTCCGACGTGTTCCTCGGCCTGCCATACAACACCGCCGCGCTGGCGTTGCTGACCCATATGCTGGCCCAACAGTGTGACCTGATCCCCCACGAGATCATCGTCACCACCGGCGACACCCACGCCTACAGCAACCACATGGAACAGATCCAGACCCAGTTGGCGCGCACGCCGAAGAAGCTGCCGGAATTGCTGATCAAGCGTAAGCCCGCGTCGATCTACGACTACAAGTTCGAAGACTTTGAAATCGTGGGCTACGACGCCGACCCAAGCATCAAGGCCGACGTCGCCATCTAAAGTCGGTCTCGGTCCCAATGTGTGGGCTTGTGTGGGAGGGGGCTGAATCAATGACCATGGCTTCTGCCCACATGCGAAGGCTCAGCCTCGCTGGCGGCAACACTGCCGCTGACCTCCAGCCGCTGCAATATCCCGCACTGATCCAGCTCCGGCCCGCTGCCACAGCGCTGGCGCAGGTCGATCAACTGTTCCTGCAAGGCCAACAGCCCGTCGATCCGCGCTTTGACATGGTGGATATGCTCATCAATCAACGCGTTGACGTTTTCGCATTGGTCCTGCGGGCTGTCGCGCAGGTCGAGCAGGCTGCGGATTTCTTCCAGGGTCATGTCCAGGCTGCGGCAGTTGCGGATAAACACCAGCCGCTCGGTGTGCGCCTGGGTGTACACGCGGTAGTTGGCCTCGGTGCGTGCCGGTGGCGGCAGCAGGCCTTCCTTCTCGTAATAACGGATGGTTTCCACCGGGCAGTCGGTCAGTTTGGCCAATTCGCCGATCTTCATTGCAGCAATCTCCAAAAGGGTGCTTGACCCTATAGTGGCTACAGGGTCTTTACTTGGCAACAGGCACCTTTACGGACGCAACCCGATGAGCGACTCCCATCACACCCCGCACACGCATGACCACGATCATGCGCCGAAAAAACTGACGCCGGTGCATGACCACGGCCACGCCGGTTCCTGCTGCTCCGGCACGCCAGCCCCGGCGTTGGTGCAACTGAGCGCCGCGCCCAGCGCCGATTCGCGCCTGAGCACCTTCCGCATCGAAGCCATGGACTGCCCCACCGAGCAGACCCTGATCCAGAACAAACTGGGCAAGCTTGCCGGTGTGCAGCAGCTGGAATTCAACCTGATCAACCGCATCCTCGGTGTCACCCATGACCTGCCGAGCACCGCGCCGATCATCGACGCCATCAAGTCCCTGGGCATGCAGGCCGATCCGATCGAAGAGGGCACCCCGGCCGCCGCGCCGCCCGCTAAGAAACACTGGTGGCCGCTGGCGTTGTCCGGCGTCGGCGCCCTGGCGGCTGAAGTGATCCACTTCACCAACGCGGCCCCGACCTGGGTGATTGCCCTGGTGGCGCTGGTTTCGATCCTCAGCGGCGGCCTGACCACTTATAAAAAGGGCTGGATCGCCCTGAAAAACCTCAACCTGAACATCAATGCGCTGATGAGCATCGCCGTGACCGGCGCGATCCTGATTGGCCAATGGCCGGAAGCGGCGATGGTGATGTTCCTGTTCACCGTGGCCGAATTGATCGAAGCCAAGTCCCTCGACCGTGCGCGCAATGCCATCAGCGGCTTGATGCAGATGACCCCGGAACAGGCCACGGTGCAGCAGGCCGACGGAAGTTGGATCGAACGAGAAGTGAAAAGTGTCGAATTGGGCGCCATCGTGCGGGTTCGTCCCGGCGAGCGCATCGGCCTGGACGGCGAAGTCACCGCTGGTCAGTCGACCATCGACCAAGCGCCGATCACCGGTGAAAGCCTGCCGATCGAAAAAACCGTGGGCGATAAAGTCTTCGCCGGCACCATCAACCAGGCCGGCTCCCTGGAATACACAGTCACGGCGGCCGCCAACAATTCCACCCTGGCGCGGATCATTCACGCCGTGGAACAGGCCCAGGGCGCACGCGCGCCGACCCAGCGCTTTGTCGACCGTTTCGCGAAGATCTACACCCCGGCGGTGTTCCTGTTTGCCCTGGGCGTGGCGCTGATCCCGCCGCTGTTCATGGCTGGCGTCTGGTTCGACTGGATCTACCGAGCCCTGGTGCTGCTGGTGGTCGCATGCCCCTGCGCCTTGGTGATTTCCACCCCGGTGACCATCGTCAGCGGCCTGGCGGCGGCGGCGCGCAAAGGCATCCTGATCAAGGGCGGCGTGTACCTGGAGGGCGGTTACAAACTCGACTACCTGGCGCTCGACAAGACCGGCACCATCACCCATGGCAAGCCGGTGCAAACCGATTACCTGGCGCTGTTCCCGAATATCGAAGAGCATGCACCGGCCCTGGCCGCTGCCCTCGCCGGGCGTTCCGACCACCCGGTATCGCTGGCCATCGCCAACGCGGCGGTGGATAAAAACCTGGCGCGCCACGCTGTGGATAATTTCACCGCCCTGACCGGTCGCGGTGTGCGCGGTGATATCAACGGCGCAACCTACCACCTGGGCAACCACCGCTTGGTGGAAGAACTCGGCCTGTGCTCGCCCGCGCTCGAAGACAAACTCTTCGCCCTGGAGAAACAAGGCAAATCCGTGGTGCTGCTGCTCGACAAGTCCGGCCCGCTGGCGCTGTTCGCCGTGGCCGACACGGTCAAGGACAGCAGCCGCGAAGCCATCCAGCAGTTGCACGAGCTGGGCATCAAGACCCTGATGCTCACCGGCGACAACACCCACACCGCCCAGGCGATTGCGGCTCAGGTCGGTATCGACCAGGCCCAGGGCGACCTGTTGCCCACCGACAAACTGCAAGCCATTGAAGCGCTCTACGGCCAAGGCCGGCGCGTGGGCATGGTCGGCGACGGCATCAACGACGCCCCGGCGTTGGCCCGCGCCGAGATCGGTTTTGCCATGGCCGCCGCAGGCACCGACACCGCCATCGAAACCGCCGACGTGGCCTTGATGGACGATGATTTGCGCAAGATTCCGGCTTTCATTCGGTTGTCGCGGCAAACCTCGAGTATCCTCAAGCAGAACATCGCCCTGGCGCTGGTGATCAAGGCGATCTTCCTCGCGGTCACCTTCCTGGGCATGGCCACCATGTGGATGGCGGTGTTCGCCGACATGGGCGTGAGCCTGCTGGTGGTGTTCAATGGCCTGCGCCTGCTGCGCAAATAGATGATGTGAGGGTGGTGTGCTGAGTGCCGAGTTGAAGGCGTTTTTTATGGTCGCCCGCCTGGGCAGCATCACCCAGGCGGCGAAAAAACTCGGCCTGAGCCAGCCCACCGTCACCACGCAGATTCGCAACCTGGAAAGCCAGTACGGCGTCGAGTTGTTCTATCGCGGTGGCCGCCGCTTGACGGTCAGTGACGAAGGCGCGCGCCTGCTGCCGATGGTCAAGACGCTGTTGCAGCAGGAAGCGGACATTGAGTTTTTCCTGCGTAACAGTGGTCAAGTCCAGGGCGCATTGCGGATTGCCGCGACGGCGCCGTATTACATCCTCGACCTGGTCAAAGCCTTCCGCGAGCGCCTGCCCCAGGTGGAGGTGTCGGTGGAAATCGGCAACTCCCAACAGGTGCTCGAAGCCCTGGATGATTACCGCGTCGACGTCGCGGCGTCCTCGCAGTTGCTGGAAGACCCACGCCTGATTCGCCGTGTGCTGGGCACCGATCCGCTGGTGCTGGCGGTGCATCGCAACCACCCGCTGGCGACGCTCGATCATGTGCCGTTGACCGCGCTTGCCGGGCATACGCTGTTGATGCGTGAAGCCGGCTCCACCACACGACGCCTGACCGAACAGATGCTGCAGGGCGCCGGCGTGAGTTACGGGCCGCTGCTGGAAATCGGCAGCCGCGAGTCGATTCGTGAAGCGGTGCTGCGCAATATCGGCATCAGCATCATCGCCCGCCAGGAAGTGCCCCATGATCCGCAGTTGCGGGTGCTGAGCATCGAGAATGCGCCGCAGATTGCTGAGTACCTCTACTGCCTCAAGGAAAGAAAAGGCGCGCGCCTGCCGGCTGCTTTTCTTGGGTTGGCGCAGGAAATGTCGCCGATCTGAAATCTGGTGGTGACCTTGAGGGCGCTATCGGGGGCAAGCCCCCTCCCACACTTGACCGAGTTCCAACATGAGAATGCGGTCAAAATGTGGGAGGGGGCTTGCCCCCGATAGCGCCAGACCTGGCACCCCACTACCCAAATCCACCAATACCACTATCGCCACGTTTTGCCTTTCTGCCACACCAGGGACGCATTGCCTGCCTAGCATGGCCCTCATTCGTTTGATGAGGTGCCTTCATGAACACAGCCCTGACCCAACCCGGCGCGCCAATGAAGGTGCGCGGTATCCAGAAACGTTTCGGCGCCTTTACCGCGCTGGACAACGTGTCCCTGGACGTCGCCGCCGGCGAGCTGGTGTGCCTGCTGGGCCCGTCCGGTTGCGGCAAGACCACGCTGCTGCGTTGCATCGCCGGCCTGGAGCGCCAGGACAGCGGTGAGCTTTACCTGGGCGAACGGGATGTTTCCCTGCTGCCGCCCCAGGCGCGGGACTACGGCATTTTGTTCCAGTCCTACGCGCTGTTCCCCAATCTCACCGTTGAAGCGAATATCGGCTACGGCCTCACCGGCAGCGGTCGCGATGAAGTGCGCAAGCGCGTCGGCCAGATGCTTGAACTGGTCGGCTTGCTCGGCAGCGAAAAGAAATACCCCGGCCAACTCTCCGGCGGCCAGCAACAACGGGTCGCGCTGGCCCGCGCCCTGGCGCCGGCACCCTCGCTGTTGCTGCTCGATGAGCCGATGTCGGCCCTCGACGCCCGCGTCCGTGAGCACCTGTGTACCGAACTGCGCCAACTGCAACGGCGCCTGGGTGTCACCACGCTGATGGTCACCCACAATCAGGACGAAGCCATGTTGATGGCCGACCGCATTGCCGTGATGAACAACGGCAAGGTCGAGCAATACGCCACGCCCCAAGAGATTTACGACCGCCCGGCCACGCCGTTCGTGGCGGAGTTTGTCGGCCAGGGCAACTGGCTGCCGTTCAGCCGCAGCAGCGCGAGCCACGCCCAGGTCGGCGGGATGCACATGCGCCTGGCCGAGGATGCCGGCGCGGCCACCTCCGGGCGCTTGTTCTGCCGCCCGGAAGCGATCAGCGTCAACCCGCCGGTGCATGAAGAGAACCTGTTTGCGGCCAAGGTCCGCGAGATCACCTTTCTCGGCAACCGTTGCCGCATGAGCTTTGAACTGGCGCAACTGCCCGGTCATCCGCTGCTGGCCGAACTGGCCCCGGAAGCCATGCCGCGCCTGGGCGCCCAGGACATCTGGGTCGCGTTGCCGCCGCGCAGCCTGCAGGTGTTTGCCTGAGATGGCGGCGGTCATGACACTGCCGATGGCGCGCCGGGCATCCCGTGCCGAGCTGGGCGACCGCCTTTTAGTGCTGGGCGGCAAATGGCTGTGGCTGTGCTTGCTGGGCGTCGCGGTGTTGCTGCCGCTGCTGGCGATCTTCTGGCGTGGCTTCAGCAGCGAAGCCGGGCAGGGCGGCGGGCTGGTGGCGGCACGGGAACTGGTCAGCAGCGCCAACTTCCACTGGCTGCTCGGTAACAGCCTGAAAGTTTCCCTCAGCGTGGCGACCATCGTCGTACCGCTGGCGTATCTGTTTGCCTACGCACTGCAACGCACGCTGATCCCGGCCAAGGCGATCTGGCGCGGGCTGTCGTTGCTGCCCCTGATGGCGCCGTCGATGCTGCCGGGGATCGCGCTGGTCTATCTGTTCGGCAACCAGGGCCTGTTGCGCGGTTTGCTGTCGGACAACATCTACGGCTTCTGGGGCATTGTCCTCGGCGAAGTGATCTACACCTTCCCACACGCCTTGATGATCCTGTTGTCGGCGCTTTCCCTGGCGGATGCGCGCTTGTTCGATGCCGCCTCAAGCATGGGCGCCAGCCCGGCCCGGGCATTCCGCAGCATCACTTGGCCTGCCACGCGCCAGGCAGTGTTCGCCGCGTTTTGCCTGGTGTTCACCCTGACCATCACTGACTTTGGCGTACCGGTGGTGGTCGGCGGCGATTATCAGGTGCTGGCGCTGGAAGCCTACAAGGCCGTGGTCGGCCAGCAACAGTTCGGGCGCGGGGCGTTGATCGGCATGGTGTTGCTGCTACCGGCGCTGTTCAGCTTTGGTGTCGACGCCTGGTTGCGTCGGCGTCAGGGCGATGCCATGGGCGGCCGTGCCCAGGTGTTCCAGCCGGCCCCATCGCGGCGGCGCGATGCCTGTTACCTGGCCATCGTGCTGCTGATCTGCGCGGTGTTGTTGCTGGTGTTCGGCATGGCGGTGTACTCGTCGCTGGTGAAGTTCTGGCCTTACAACCTGTCGCTGTCGCTCAACCACTACCAGTTCGAAGACACGGCCGGCGGCGGCTGGCTGGCGTACCGCAACAGCCTGACCCTGGCACTGTTTACAGCCTTGATCGGCAGCGTATTGATCTTCACCGGCGCCTACCTGATGGAAAAGACCCAGGGCCAGAAGGGCCTCAACCTGGCGCTGCACATGCTCAGCTTTGTGCCAATGGCCGTGCCGGGCCTGGTGTTGGGCCTGGGCTACGTCTTCTTCTTCAACCTCCGCAGCAACCCGCTGCATGTGTTCTACGGCACCATGACGTTGTTGGTGGTGTGCACCATTGCGCACTATTTGACCACCGCGCAGATGACCGCCACCACCGCGCTGCGCCAACTGGACGCCGAGTTCGAAGCCGCAGCGCTGTCGCTGAAGGCGCCGCTGTACCGCCACTACCTGCGCGTGACCGTGCCGATCTGCCTGCCGGCGCTGCTGGACATCGTGCGCTACCTGTTTGTGTCGGCGATGACCACCGTCTCGGCCGCGATCTTCCTCTACAGCCCCGACACCATCCTCGCCGCCGTCGCCGTGTTGAACATGGACGACGCCGGCAATGTGGGCGGTGCGGCGGCCATGTCCACCTTGATCCTGTTCACTTCGGCCAGCGTCTCGCTGCTGCTGGCGTGGGCCTCACGTGGCGTGTTGCGCCGCTCCCAAGCCTGGCGCCAGACCGCGCCGGGCCAATAACCCTGAAGGAGGTATTCCATGTTCAAGCCCCTGGCGCTGGTCGCTGCCGTACTCACTGCATTCAGCCTGAATGCCTTCGCCAAGACCGAACTGACCGTGTACACGGCCCTCGAAGCCGAGCAATTGAAGACCTACAAAAAAGCCTTCGAACAAGCCAACCCCGATATCGAAATCAAATGGGTACGTGACTCCACCGGCATCATCACCGCCAAGCTGCTCGCGGAAAAAGACCGCCCGCAAGCCGACGTGGTCTGGGGCCTGGCGGCTTCGAGCCTGGCGATCCTCGACCAGCAGGGCATGCTTGAGAGTTACGCGCCCAAGGACCTGGATAAGATCGGCAAACACTACCGCGACGCCGCCAACCCACCCGCCTGGGTCGGCATGGACGTTTGGGCCGCGACCATTTGCTTCAACACCGTCGAAGCCGAGAAGCAGGGGCTGACCAAGCCGGTGAGCTGGCAGGACCTGACCAAGCCTGAGTACAAGGGCAAGATCGTGATGCCTAACCCGGCGTCGTCGGGCACAGGTTTCCTGGATGTGAGCGCCTGGCTGCAGACCTTCGGCGAGAAGCAGGGCTGGCAGTACATGGACGACCTGCACCAGAACATCGGCCAGTACGTTCACTCCGGTTCCAAGCCATGCAAGCTGGCGGCTTCGGGTGAATTCCCGATCGGTATTTCCTTCGAATACCCGGCCGTGCAGTTGAAGCGCCAGGGCGCGCCGCTGGACATCATCCTGCCAAAAGAAGGCCAGGGCTGGGACATCGAAGCGACCGCCGTGATCAAGGGCAGCGCCCACGCCGACGCGGCGAAGAAACTCGCCGACTTCTCCGCCAGCACCGCGGCGATGGACCTGTACAAGGACAACTTCGCCGTACTCGCCCAGCCGGGCATCGCCAAGCCGCAGACCGAATTGCCGGCGGACTACGAGCAGCGGCTGATCAAGAACGACTTCACCTGGGCCTCGAAAAACCGCGACAGCATTCTGACTGAATGGCGCAAGCGCTATGACGGTAAGTCGGAGAAACAATAAATTTCACCTCTACCTGTAGGAGCGAGCTTGCTCGCGAAGAACCCATAGACGACGCGGGCTACCTGATAGCGCTGCGTTATCGTTGACGTGCTTCGCGAGCAAGCTCGCTCCTACAGAGGGTTACGTATGTCATGACAGATTTATTGATCATCGGCGCCGGCATCCTCGGCCTGTCCCACGCCTACGCAGCAGCCAGGCGCGGGCTCAAGGTCAAGGTGTTCGAGCGCAGCGCCACGCCCCTGGGCGCCTCGGTACGCAACTTCGGCCAGGCCCTGGTCACCGGCCAACCGCCAGGCCCGATGCTCGACCTGGCGCGGCAAAGCCGCGATATCTGGGGCGAATGGGCGCGGCTGGCCGGCTTGCAGCTCAAGCGCAACGGCTCGTACCTGTTCGCCCGCAGCGAAGCCGAAGAACATCTACTGGAAGCCTTCTGCGCCAGCCGCGCGTTGGAGCACGGCTACAACGTCGAGCTGCTGCAAGGCGCGGCGTTGAGGGATCTGTACGGCGGCCAGTTCCGTCATCACCGTGCGGCGTTGCACGGCAAGGACGATCAGCAACTGTATTCGCGCGAGGCGATCCCGGCGCTGATCCACTACCTGCGCGAGGAATTGCAGGTGGAGTTTCACTTTTCCACCCTGGTGCGCGACGTCGAGCCCGGCCAGTTGCACAGCACGGCGGGCAGTTTCCGGGGCGCGCAGATCATCGTCTGCTCGGGCCACGACTACCAAACCCTGCTGGCCGAGGCGATTGCCGAACTCAACCCGCATGTCTGCCGCCTGCAAATGCTGCGCGCGCGGCCGGCGGTTAACCTGAACCTGCAACACGCCTTGCTCACCGGCCTCAGTTGCGTGCATTACGGCGCCTTTGCCGACCTGCCGGAAGCGGTGGCGGTGCAGGCGCAGATCCTGCACGAGGCACCGCACCTGCATGAGCACGGGATTCACCTGCTGATCAGCCCGACGCCCCATGGCGAACTGATCATCGGCGACTCCCACGACTACGGCCGCGAGGCGTCGCCGTTCAATGCCGAGCAGGTCGATGACTGGATGCTCGAACTGGCCGAGCAGACCCTGGGTTGCAAGGTCCAGGTGGTCGAGCGTTGGCAGGGCGTCTATGGCGCACGCGGGCCGGCGCCGTTCTCGTTCCTGCGCGTGGCGCCCGGCGTCAGCGCCGCCTTGATGCACACCGGCGTGGGCATGAGCGTCGGCCCGGCGTTGGCCGAGCGCAATATCAGCGCACTCTGGGGTGAGGCATGAAGAACCCGGAACAGGTGATTGCCGAGGTCTTCGGCCTGTACGAGCAGCACGGCACGACGGATTACATCGGCGAGGCGATATCGCAGCTCGAACACATGTCCCAGGCCGCGCAGTGGGCCATGGCCGAAGGCTTCGACGATGAAGTGGTGCTGGCGGCGTTTTTCCACGATATCGGCCATCTCTGCGGCCAGGGCGGGGCGAGCATGGGGGGTTATGGCGTGGTCAGCCATGAGCGGCTGGGCGCCGATTACCTGCGCCGCGCCGGCTTCGGCGAGCGCCTGGCCAGGCTGGTGGAATATCACGTCCAGGCCAAGCGCTACCTGACCTTCAGCCAGCCGGACTACTACGCCCGGTTGAGCGAAGCCAGCCGCCGCACGCTGGCCTATCAAGGTGGGGTGATGACGCCTGACGAAGCACGGGCTTTCGAGCAAGACCCGCTCTACGCGGTCAGCCTGCGTCTGCGTCACTGGGACGAACAGGCCAAGCAACCACATGTGCCGGTGCTCGATCTGCAGGCACTCAAGGCCAAGGCCGCACGGCTACTGGCTGCGTAGATTGGCCTTACGCCAAACGCAGATGCGCCGCCTAGAGCCTGGGTGCTCGGATCACTAAGGTGCTTGCTTCTTCAATCCAAGGAGCAACGCTGATGCGCTACTTAAAAGTGACGGCCCAGGACATGAGCGGCAACGGTCGGGCGGACACGGTCATCCTGCACTTCTATGAGCAGCGGGCTGGCTGTCCCGATGAACTGATCCACGAGATTTTCGCCGTGGACATGAGCGCGGATGGCAAGGTCGACCTGCAATGGGCGGACGATCTGAGCCCGGCCACCCGGCCCGGCATGCTGGAAAAACACCGGGTGGACACCTTCGCCGACAGCTTTTTGAAGTTGAACTGGTTCAATCGGCGCAGCCACTGGCAGCGCACGCTGACGATGTACGTCGATCATTACGGCAAAACAGGCACGCCCAACGCGGTCAAGCTGGACTTCCATGAGCGCACGGCGCCGCAGTGCAAGGGTTCGCTGATCTACAAGGCGGCCGCCTATGACGGCGATGGCGACGGGGTGCTGGAATCGTTTACCAACAGTGACATCGACCGCGACGGTATCGCGGACAAGGCCGATAAAGAGCTGATCCGCACGTTGTGTACGACCTTTCTGGGCTTTGAGTGGTACGCACACTAATAAGCGCGGTCACGCTTCGTCGAGCCGGGCGGCCAAGGCTTCGACCTGTTCCTGGCGCTCGGCCTGGCTCAATTTGGCGTGGGGGTTGAGGGACGACCATTGCGGATGGGCGCGGGCCTTGTGCAGGGCATCGGGCAGCTTGCCTTCGCGCCAGGTCTTGTCCTGGGGCGTGTCGACCTTGATGCTGTGCATCGCCGCATGACCGCGCAGGTTCAGGGCTTTGAGCAATTGGCGTTGGCGCAGGGCCAGCAGGCGCAGCACGCTGTCGTCGACGGTCAGCTCGCGCTGGCCCTTGATCTTGCCCAGCAGGCGGCTGCCATAGCTGCGCGCGGTTTGCAGCGCGCCACCGGCAATGGCGCCCGCCAGCGCGGCGGCGCCAAGGGTCAACCCACCCACCAGCAGGTCGACCCCGGCACCGGCGGCCGCGCCGGCGGCAATCCCGCCGCCGACGCGCACGCCGAGTTGCTTGAGGGTTTCCGGGTTGAACAGGTCATCGCCCCAGCGCCCGTCGAGCAATGGCAAGTCGCTGGCGGCGGCGTCCTGCGGGCGGAAGCCGAACAGCTTGAGCAAGGCTTCCACGCAACGCTGCTCGCGCTGGCGCACGGCCTTGCGCAAATCGCCGATGGCTTGCGGTTCCTCTTCAGTGACCACGCTGCGCCGGCACGCGGCGCAGTCGATCAGCAGTTCGGCGATCAGCCGCGCAGCGCTTTGCTGGCGGGCCTGGCGTTGGGCGTGCTGGTCGAGGATCAGCCGTTCCAGTTGCGGCCGGGCATTTTCCAGCAGCAGGGCGAGGCTTTCATATAAGCGGCGTTCGCCGTCTTCCGGCGGCGCGACGCTGTCGAACCGTACCAGTGCGTGCAGGCCGAGGCGGGCCAGGGCTTCGCGCCAGTCTGGTTCGCGATGATCGTTGCTGCTGACGAAGTTGAGCACGGGCAATAACGGTTTGCCGCAACTGGCCAGCACTTGCAGTTCGTCGCGGTATTTGGCCAGCACCGGCTCGCGGGCGTCGATCACATACAGGCCGGCGTCGGAGGCCAGCAGTTGGCGCAGCACCTTGGCTTCCTGTTCGAAACGCTGGCGGGCTTCGCTGCCCTCCAGAAAACGCGCCAGGCGTGCCGGGCCGTCGAGGCGTTCGCCGGGGCGATCCAGGCGTTCCAGGTAGTCGAGCAGGGCGATGGCGTCTTCCAGGCCGGGGGTGTCGTAGAGTTCCAGCAGGGCTTCGCCCTCGACCGACAAGCGTGCGCCTTCGACATGCCGCGTGGTGCTGGGGCGATGGGAGACTTCGCCGAAACCGACATCGCGGGTCAACGTGCGCAGCAGCGAGGTTTTGCCGACGTTGGTGTGGCCGACCACGGCGAGTTTCAGGGGTTTAGTCATGACCGCTCTCCAGCCAGTTCAACGGCGCGCAATCGGCGAAGGGCAGCTCCAGTTGTTGCAGCGCCGCGTGCCAATCGCCCAGGCGCTCGGCGTCCAGCGCCTGGCCGGGCGGCGCTTGCAGCAGCCACACGCGGGTGGCGCTGGCGCTGCGCGCCAGTTCGGCGATCAGCGCCAGGCTGCCACGGTCGGGTGAGCGGCGTGGGTCGCAGGCGATGGCCAGGCGTGCGGGCGGGAAGCGGGTCAGTTGTTCCAGCAGTTTGTGGCGCGATTCGCGGCTGTCGAGGATGCCAGCGTTCTTCACGTTGCCCGGCAGTTTCGGCGGCCACGGGTGCTGGTCGTCGAGTTCGATGGCGACCAACAGCGCGCCGTCGCTGTGCTGTTCGCTGACGCCGCCGCTGACGGCGTGCAACTGTTGCGGTGCGGCATCGTTGACGCCAAGCCGCTCGCTGCTCGGCATCAGGCGTTCGCGCAGTTGGCTGTAGCCGGGCAGGTTGAGGTCCAGGCGCAGGGCGGCGCGTCCGCGTTTCCAGCGCCACAGGCACAGCAGGGCGAGGATCAACCGCGGCAACAGGCCGTAGATCAGCAGCACGCCCACCAGCCAGGCAGCCCAGGCCTGGCGGGCGCTGTCGATGTTCAGGGCGGAATCGCCGCTGGCGCGGATCATCTCCACCGTGGGGACGTTGAAACCAAACAGGGCGGGCAGGGCGCCGAGGGCTTGGGTCACGGCGACGAAGGTGTCGGCGCCGAGGATGGTGGTTTCCCACACAAAACCGTAGCGCCGGGTGGCGAGCAGTGTCAGCAGGATCGCCAGCGCGCTGAGCAATGCGAGTAACCACAGGCTGTTGACCAGCACCCCGACGGCCCAGCGATTGAGCTTCTGGCGCTGCAATAGCAGCAGCAACGCCGGCGCCAGTTGCGCGGCCTTGGCGTCACGCGCGAGTTTTTCGCTGAGCCACAACCACAGCCGGCCGAGGCTGGCGCTGTGTTCTCCGGCAAACAGCAGGCCCAATGCCCAACTGATCAGCAGGATCAGGTTCAAGCCGAGCAGGCTGCCCAGCGCCCAGAACACATTCACCGGGGTCAAGCCGTTACCCAGTGCAGCAAAGGCCAGGCCTGCGCCACTGATCACCGCGACTATCGCCAGCAGTATCAGGGCCAAACGCGCACCTTGCAGCCAGCGGATGAGGGCGGTTGTCAGCCCATCGCGCTCGGCCAGGTGCAGGGCGCGCTGTTGAATGCGCGTCGGCAGGTCGCCGCCGGCCGTGCGGGCCAGGCGATTGGCTTCCAGGTCTTCCAGCGGGCCGGCGTGTTCTTCGCGCAGGCGCACGGTTTCCGTCAGCCAGAGTTTGTGCAGTGGGTTCAGTGCGGTCACGCGCTGTCCTGTTGTGTCAGTGAGCCTGGAGCATAACCGCTGTGCAGCCGGTTGGGGTACGCTTCGCGTGGCTCTGGTATTCTCGTCGCCATGAAAAAAACTCTCCCTTTAAGCCTGATCGCAGCCCTCGGTGAAAACCGTGTGATCGGCGTCGACAACAGCATGCCCTGGCATTTGCCGGGGGATTTCAAATATTTCAAGGCCACCACGCTCGGCAAGCCGATCATCATGGGGCGCAAGACCTGGGACTCCCTGGGCCGACCGCTGCCGGGGCGCTTGAACATTGTGGTTAGCCGTCAGACCGATCTTGCGCTGGAAGGTGCGGAAGTTTTTCCGTCGCTCGATGCCGCCGTGGCGCGGGCTGAAGCCTGGGCGCTGGAGCAGGGCGTGGATGAGCTGATGCTGATCGGCGGCGCGCAGCTGTATGCACAGGGTCTGGAGCAGGCCGATCGCCTGTACCTGACGCGGGTGGCGCTGAGCCCGGAAGGGGATGCGTGGTTTCCGGCGTTTGATGCGAACCAGTGGAAGTTGGTTTCCAATCTGCAGAACCCGGCCGAAGGTGACAAGCCGGCCTACAACTTTGAAGTCTGGGAAAAAGCCTAAAAGCATCGGGGGCAAGCCCCCTCCCACACTGACCGCGTTCACTCGGTCAAATGTGGGAGGGGGCTTGCCCCCGATAGCGGTCTATCAGGCCTGCGCCAACTCAGCACGCTCATCCGCATTCAGCCGTTCTTTATCCGTCTGCCGCATGATCTGGCTGGTAATCGCCCCCGCCGTCATCGAACCGTTCACGTTCAACGCGGTACGGCCCATGTCGATCAGCGGCTCCACGGAAATCAGCAGCGCCACCAGTGACACCGGCAAGCCCATCGCCGGTAGCACGATCAGCGCGGCAAACGTCGCACCGCCGCCCACGCCGGCAACGCCCGCCGAACTCAAGGTCACAATCGCCACCAGGGTCGCGATCCACAGCGGGTCCAACGGGTTGATGCCGACCGTCGGCGCGACCATCACCGCGAGCATTGCCGGATAGAGACCGGCGCAACCGTTCTGGCCGATGGTCGCGCCGAACGAGGCAGCGAAACCGGCGATGGCGTGCGGGATGCCCAGGCGGCGTGTCTGGCTCCGTTGAGAGTGCTGCCAATCGCGTGAGCCTGCGATTGCGAACCGGAAAGCCTAACAGCTTGATATATATTGATTTAATACCGATATGGAATGGTGTCTGTCGTTTTTGGAATAAGTGGTTGGCGCTCTGGCGCATGGCAATGGCGGAATCAGAACGCAAGCGGTCGCGACCGGGCGAAAACTGTCACAGGGATTTGTTAGCGTCGATGTCTTTCACTCAGGGAGACAACGCCTATGAAGCTCGCGCCGAAACTACTCGTATCCGCCGCATTCTGCCTCGGGCTCGCCAGCCAGGTGTTCGCCGCCACCGAGTTGAAACACTGGCCGGCGCCGGCCGCCAAGCAACTGAACGAAATGATCACCGCCAACGCCAACAAGGGTAACTTCGCGGTGTTCGACATGGACAACACCAGCTACCGCTACGACCTCGAAGAATCCCTGCTGCCCTACATGGAAAACAAGGGCCTGATCACCCGCGACAGCCTCGACCCGTCGCTCAAACTGATGCCCTTCAAAGACACCGCCGACCATAAGGAAAGCCTGTTCAGTTACTACTATCGCCTGTGCGAAGTGGACGACATGGTCTGCTACCCGTGGGTGGCCCAGGTGTTTGCAGGTTTTACCCTCAAGGAGCTCAAGGTCCAGGTCGATGAGTTGATGGCGTCCGGCAAGCCGGTGCCGGTCAGCTATTTCGAAGGCGACGTGGTGAAGAACTCCGAGGTGCAACCGCCGAAGGTCTTCACCGGCCAGGCCGAGCTGTACAACAAGCTGATGGAAAACGGCATCGAGGTGTATGTGATGACCGCCGCGTCGGAAGAGCTGGTGCGTATGGTCGCCGCCGATCCGAAGTACGGCTACAACGTCAAACCGCAGAACGTCATCGGCGTGAGCACCCTGCTCAAGGACCGCAAGACCGGCGAGTTGACCACCGCGCGCAAGCAGATCACGGCCGGTAAATACGACGAAAAAGCCAACCTCGGTTTGGAATTGACCCCCTACCTGTGGACCCCGGCGACCTGGATGGCCGGCAAGCACGCCGCGATCCTGACCTACATCGACGAATGGAAAAAGCCGGTGATCGTCGGCGGCGATACGCCCACCAGCGACGGCTACATGCTGTTCCACGATGTGGACGTGGCCAAGGGCGGCATCCACCTGTGGATCAACCGCAAGGACAAATACATGACCCAACTCAACGGCATGATGGTCAAGCACGCGGCCGCCCAGGCCAAGGAAGGCTTGCCGGTGACGGCGGACAAGAACTGGGTGATCGTCAAGCCGGATGAGATCCAGTAAGACCGAAACACAAGGCCAAAAAAAGCCCCCGCACATAGCGGGCGCTTTTTTATGCGGAACGACTCAGCAGCGCCTCACTTCACTGACTTCGGGAACCAGGTCCTGAGCATCACGATGTCGTTCTCCCGCACCTTGATGAACAGTCCGTAGTCAGCTAGGTACACCGACTGGACAGTCCAAAGCGGTTTGCTGGTATTCATCGTCAGGCAGTCGAGCACCTTGGCAGGTCCTTGCAAGTCAGAATGCAAGGCGCTGGCAGGCAGTTCCCGGACGACCTTGCAGGTCACGGTCCTGGGCGGCTGCGTGTCTGCCGAAGGGCTGCCATCCGGGTTGACCGACTTTGACCAAGTCTGGGTGTAACTGACTTCGCTGCCTGGCCTCAGGGTGTGCCAGTCACCTTGAAAGCTCAAACCCACCAGAGCACGTGTCTGCGCCTTCTCATTGCCGGTGTCGGGATCGATGCTCTCGCTGGCGAGATCGAACAGGCCCCTGAATGTCAGGTCGAGGGCGTACCCAAGCGCCGAATCCTGGGTTTGCACCAGCGTTTGCCCGGAGGTAGCGTCGATGCTGATCGCGGTCTTTTTGGTCTGATCGCCTATCCGGGTTTTGTTGAAAAGCACGGCTTCATAGTCGTAGGTCAGTTGGTTCAGGGTACGCGCCGGCTGAGGCAGGTCAAGTTCGCGAATAGCGGCCACGACTGCTGGAGCGGCAGTCGGTGTACGAATGACCGGTGGTAGTGCTTGGCGTGGTTTGAATGTGGGCAGCTTGGCCAGTGCCTCTGGCGACGGGCAGACGGCATTGAAGAGACGCACTTGGTCGGCCGAAGCCTGATTCTGCGTTAGGGGCTTGGGTTGCCGCTGGATTTCGCCGTTGATCGCTTGATGGGCGTCATCAATGTTGAATTGGCTCAGCAGCGTGACGGTCTGCTGTGTGCAATCGAGGGCCAGCCGCTGCTGCTGTTGAATGAACAATGAGCCGCCTGTGGCGATGTGGTAGTGCCGAAAATCTGTAGCGGCCCAGATAAGCATCAGGTTGCCGCGCTGCTCCAGGCTGTTGCGATCAATGAGTAACCAATCTTGATCCGTTGGGGCGGCTAGTGTCCGCCAGTCTGGCGCAGGGCGCGCTTTGCAGACATCTTGTAATTGCGCGCTTTGTTGTAACTGCTGGGCCTGCACCGCTGGTAGATCGGAGCCTGTGCCCTGAGGGTCGGTAAACGGCCTCAGACTGTTTCGGGTGGGATAGAACATCCTCCCCGGACCTTGTGTGCATGATGCGTCGAATCGCAGGGTCAGCGGGTTTTGCTTCAATTCCACGGCGTACATGACCCTATCACCTTCGCGCACGATGGAGTGGTCGAGTGCCGGCAGCGTCAGCGCCTCGTTGAAAAGTGTAGGGCCAAGGTTTACCTGGGGCTTTGGTGCGGAACTGCAACCTGCGAGGGCCAGCAGCAAAAAAAACGAAGCAGCGGGGCGAAGAGTGGTCGAGCGGGCGTCCATGTGGAGTGGGTCCTTGATAGATCAGTCGGGCACTTTATCGGCCGCAGGATAAAAGGCAATAGCTTCCAAGGCCCATAAAAATGCCCCGCACGTGGCGGGGCATTTTTATGGAGCGGGCTTTACACGGAAGTGCTAAGCCTTAAAGGCCGTCGAGCATTGCCTTGTTACGCACGGCACCCTTGTCGGCGCTGGTCGCCAGCAACGCATAAGCCTTCAACGCAGTCGTCACCTTGCGTGGACGCTTCTCCACCGGCTTCCAGCCCTTCTTGTCCTGCTCGACCCGGCGTGCAGCCAGTTCTTCATCGCTGATCAACAGGTTGATCGAACGGTTCGGAATGTCGATCAGCACCTTGTCGCCGTCCTGTACCAGGCCGATCGCGCCGCCGGCAGCGGCTTCAGGCGAAGCGTGGCCGATGGACAGGCCCGAGGTGCCGCCGGAGAAACGGCCGTCGGTCAGCAGGGCGCAGGCTTTGCCCAGGCCCTTGGATTTCAGGTACGAAGTTGGGTAGAGCATCTCCTGCATACCCGGGCCGCCTTTCGGGCCTTCGTAGCGGATGATCACGATGTCGCCTTCTTTGACTTCGTCGGCGAGGATGCCGCGTACCGAGCTGTCCTGGCTTTCGTAGATCTTGGCGCGACCTTCGAACACGTGGATCGACTCATCCACACCGGCGGTTTTCACCACGCAGCCGTCGAGGGCGATGTTGCCGTACAGCACGGCCAGGCCGCCTTCTTTCGAATAGGCGTGCTCGACACTGCGGATGCAGCCGTTTTCACGGTCGGCGTCGAGGGTGTCCCAACGGGTCGACTGGCTGAATGCGGTCTGGGTCGGGATGCCCGCCGGGCCGGCCTTGAAGAAGGTGTGCACGGCTTCGTCGTCAGTCTGGGTGATGTCCCACTTGGCGATGCCTTCGGCGAGGGACTTGCTGTGTACGGTCGGCAGGTCGGTGTGCAGCAGGCCGCCACGGGCCAGGGAACCTAAGATCGAGAAGATCCCGCCGGCGCGGTGGACGTCTTCCATGTGGTACTTCTGGATGTTCGGCGCGACTTTGCACAGTTGCGGCACATGACGGGACAGACGGTCGATGTCGCGCAGGTCGAAATCGATCTCGGCTTCCTGGGCGGCGGCCAGCAAGTGCAGGATGGTGTTGGTGGAACCGCCCATGGCGATGTCCAGGGTCATGGCGTTTTCGAACGCCTTGAAGTTGGCGATGTTGCGCGGCAACACCGACTCGTCGTTCTCGCCGTAGTAGCGCTTGCACAGCTCGACGATGGTGCGGCCGGCCTGCAGGAACAACTGCTCGCGGTCGCTGTGGGTGGCCAGCGTCGAACCGTTGCCCGGCAAGGCCAGGCCCAGGGCTTCCACCAGGCAGTTCATCGAGTTGGCGGTGAACATGCCGGAGCACGAACCGCAGGTCGGGCAGGCGCTGCGCTCGTATTCCGCAACCTTCTCGTCAGAAGCGCTGGAATCGGCGGCGATGACCATGGCGTCGACCAGGTCCAGGCCATGGGAGGCGAGTTTGGTCTTGCCGGCTTCCATCGGGCCGCCGGAGACGAAGATCACCGGGACATTCAGGCGCAGGGCGGCCATCAGCATGCCGGGGGTGATCTTGTCGCAGTTCGAGATGCAGACGATGGCGTCGGCGCAGTGGGCGTTGACCATGTACTCCACGGAATCGGCGATGATCTCGCGGCTCGGCAGGGAATACAGCATGCCGTCATGGCCCATGGCGATGCCGTCGTCCACGGCAATGGTGTTGAATTCTTTGGCGACACCGCCGGCGCGTTCGATCTCGCGGGCGACCAGTTGGCCCAGGTCCTTGAGGTGGACGTGGCCGGGGACGAACTGGGTGAACGAGTTGGCAATCGCGATGATCGGCTTCTTGAAGTCGTCATCTTTCATCCCCGTGGCACGCCACAGTGCGCGGGCGCCGGCCATGTTGCGGCCGTGGGTGGATGTTTTCGAGCGGTAATCAGGCATTGGAGCACTCCGGGCGGCTAATCAGATGTCAAAGGGGAGTGAGCTTCTATGGACGTCTGGAACACCCGAAAAATGGCACTGGTGTCCGGAAGTTGCCGCAAACGTTACGGGATCGCCGTGCGCAGTGGCCTTGAGCTCATAAACCCGCCGGGGGATGACTGGCGATGAATAGGCCGATTCTACACCGCTGGCGGCTGGAGGGAATGGCGAAAAGCGCCGTGGCGACGCACGCCCGGATCAACCAATCTGATGTAGGAGCGAGTTTGCTCGCGAAAAACGAACAGGCGACACGGGCCTCCTGATTGTACGGCGTTATCGTTGACGCTTTTCGCGAGCAAGCTTGCTCCTACAGGGGGGACATATTCAGAACCACTGTTTAGAGGCCGGTTGACGTCGCTGCGCCTACCGTTTCTCTTCCATTCACAGAAGAGGACGAAGGAATGTCCACCCAGCAACATGCACATCGGCTGCGCATCGGGCGCTGTTCGGAGTCGGGCCGTATTTACCTGATCACTGCGGTTACCCATCAACGGCAATCGGTCTTTCAGGACTGGCGCATCGGCCGCCTGCTTGTCAGTGAGTTCAGGCAGGCTCAGGACGAGGGTGAGGCGACTTCACTGGCCTGGGTGGTCATGCCTGACCATTTCCATTGGCTGGTCGAGTTGCATAACGGCGACTTGCCAAGGCTGATGCGAATCACCAAGTCGCGAAGTGCCCGTGCCATCAACCAGGCCAGGTGTTCGTTCGGGACCCTATGGCAAAAAGGCTACTTCGACCGCGCGCTGCGTCGGGAGGAAGATTTGAAAGCAATGGCCCGCTATATCGTGGCCAATCCCTTGCGTGCAGGGCTGGTCGAGCATATCGGCCAGTACCCGCTATGGGACGCCATCTGGTTGTGACCTCTTCTCCCTTGTAGGAGCGAGCTTGCTCGCGAAGAACGTCAACGATGACGCAGCGCTATCAGGTAGCCCGCGTCGTCTATGCGTTTTTCGCGAGCAAGCTCGCTCCTACAAGGGGGGAAGGGTCAGTGTCCGCCCCGCGCATTGGTCAGCCAACCCCACAGGCTGAAAATGATAAAGCTCACGGCAATCGTCATCAGCAAATGACTGCCGGTTTGTGCAAGCGCTGCGCTGCTGACGGCGGCGGTGAAGAACATGATGCTATTTCCTGCTGACGCTGCTGTGCCCGCGCTGCTTGAAAACAACAGCATCGCCGCCGAAATTGCGGCGGGACGAACCAGGGTGACCGCCAGTGCGCTGATCAGCATCGGGATGAGCAGGGTCACCGTGGTAATGGCGTCAAAGATGATAATCAGCGCCAGCAGCACACCCGCGACCAGCAACAACCCAAGACCGATATTGATTTGCCGGGACAGCGCGATACGTTTTTGCAGGTACGAGGCTGCCACCCCGCCGAGGAGATAAGCCGTGCCGTACACCATCAGCACCAGCGCGTACTGATATTCGGAAAGCTTCAACGCGTCCATGAAAATCAGCGGCGTCACGCTGATCAAGGCGAAGTAGCAGGCGAACACCTGCGCGGCGATCCACCAGTAGCGCAGGAAATCGCGATTGCCGGCGACGGCTTTCAGCGTGGCGATGATGGATACTGGCGCGCGATGGGGGCTGGCGGATTTGGACGGCAGGATGCAGAACGCATGGATCAACATGCCCAGCGCCATCGCCGCGAATCCATAGAAGCTGCCTTGCCAGTCGAATGTGGTTTGCAGCCAGGAGCCTATCAGCGGGGATAGCGCGACAAACGAACCGCTCAGGGTCATGTAGTACAGGCGCACCCGGGCCCGGTCCTGTGCGTCGAACAGGTCTTCCACCAGGGCGTGACCCAGGACGAAGAAGCCGCAGCCCGTGGCCTGCACCGTGCGAAACAGCAGGAAGGTCAGGTAGTCTGACGCCAGTGCACAGCCTATTGCGCCAAGAATCGACAGCGTGATGCAGCCGAGCAGCACTTCCTTGCGCCCCCATTTGTCCGACAACGGGCCGGCGATCAGTTGGGAGATGGAGAAGACCAGTGTGAACAGGCTGATGGAGAGCGCGACGTCGGCCGTCGGAGTGTCGAATTGGGCGGCCAGGGCGGGGAACGACGGCAGGAGAATATTGATCGGGAAGAAGCTGATCAGGGCAATGCAGGTGATCAGGATGAAGCGGGAAAGTTGTTGGCGTTTTACCTCGCCACTGAGGGCGGGAGAGCAGAAGGGCTCAGACATGAGTGGTCATTTCCGGAGTAAAACCAGAAACCGATACTAGTCTGCGAAAAATGGAATTCAATCAAATCTATTGTGCGAAGCGTCCCGTAATGGTGTACGCCGCCCCTGTAGGAGCGAGCTTGCTCGCGAAGCACGTCAACGCTGACGCAGCGCTATCAGGTAGCCCGCGTCGTCTATGCGTTTTTCGCGAGCAAGCTCGCTCCTACAGGGGGACGGTTTTGGTCTTTAGCTATTTGGCAACAACCGGCACGTAATGCTCTTGATGTAGCGCGTCTCGGCAATCGCCGGGTGTACCGGATGATCCGGCCCTTGGCCGCCGCGTTCGAGCATCTGGATGTTGCGGTCCAGGTGACGGGCGCTGGTCAGCAGGATGTTTTGCAGGTCGTCTTCCGGCAGGTGCATCGAGCACGAGGCGCTGACCAGGATGCCGTCCTTGCTGAGCAGGCGCATGGCTTGCTCGTTGAGGCGGCGGTAGGCGCCTTCGCCGTTTTTCATGTCTTTTTTGCGTTTGATGAAGGCCGGTGGGTCGGCGACGATCACGTCGAAGCGTTCTTCGCTGGCTTTCAGTTCTTTCAGGGCTTCGAAGACGTCGCCTTCGATGCAGGTCATTTTCTCGGCGACGCCATTCAGCGCGGCGTTGCGCTCGACGCCGTCGAGGGCGAAGGCCGAGGCGTCGACGCAGAACACTTCAGTTGCGCCGAAGGCCGCCGCTTGCACGCCCCAGCCGCCGATGTAGCTGTACAGGTCGAGGACGCGCTTGCCTTTGGCATACGGGGCCAGGCGTGCGCGGTTCATGCGGTGGTCGTAGAACCAGCCGGTTTTCTGGCCCTGGATCACCGGGGCTTCGAATTTCACGCCGTTTTCTTCCAGCGCGACCCACTCCGGCACCAGGCCGAACACGGTTTCGACGTAGCGGTTGAGGCCTTCGGCGTCACGCGCGGCGGAGTCATTCTTGAACAGAATGCCGCTTGGCTTGAGCACTTGGGTCAGGGCGGCGATCACGTCTTCTTTATGCGCTTCCATGGTCGCCGAGGCGATCTGTACCACCAGGATGTCGCCGAAACGGTCGACCACCAGGCCCGGCAGCAGGTCGGAGTCGCCGTAGACCAGGCGGTAGAACGGCTTGTCGAACAGGCGATCACGCAGGGACAGGGCGACGTTCAGGCGGTGTACCAGCAGCGACTTGTCCAAAGGCAACTTGATGTCGCGCGACAGCAGGCGCGCGCAGATCAGGTTGTTCGGGCTCATGGCCACGATGCCCAGGGTCTTGCCGCCGGCCGCTTCCAGGATGGCTTGGTCGCCTGCCTGGAAGCCGTGAAGTGGGGTGGCGGCCACGTCGATTTCGTTGCTGTAGACCCACAGGTGGCCGTTGCGCAAACGACGATCGGCATTGGCTTTGAGACGCAGGCTTGGCAGGGACATGACGTCGCTCCGGAAAAAAGAGCGGGAGTATACCGTGTTACATGAAATTTCGCGGCTTGGCCTGATGGGCTGTAGGGGTCAGCGGGAGCAAGCGTCCTCGCCATAGCAAGCAGTGCCCATTTGATGGGCGTGCCATTGGCTTTTTGAGGTGTCGGTCAGCTTCCCATCGGGGTTAGAATCCCTTTCTCGCCCAGAGTGTGTACTTATGTCCCAAGAGCTTTCCGCCGAACAGATCCAGCAGGCCCTGCAAGGCATCAGCGTGCCGCCCCAGCCGCAAATCATGGTGGATTTGCAGATGGAGCAGTACATGCCCGACCCGGACCTGGAAGTGATCGCGCGCTTGATCTCCCAGGACCCGGGCCTGTCCGGCGCGCTGTTGAAGATCGTCAACTCGTCGTATTACGGCCTGAGTAACAAGATCGCCTCGATCCAGCGCGCGGTGAACCTATTGGGCAGCCGCTCGATCATCAACCTGATCAACGCCCTGTCGATCAAAGGCGAGATGAGCGACGACACCATCGTCACCCTCAACCGTTTCTGGGACACCGCCCAGGATGTGGCCATGACCTGCCTGACCCTGGCCAAGCGCACCGGCGCCCAGGCGGTAGACGAAGCCTATGCCCTGGGGCTGTTCCACGATTGCGGCGTACCGCTGATGCTCAAGCGCTTCCCCAATTACATGGAGGTGCTCGAGGAGGCCTATGCCAATGCCGGCGCCGACTGCCGTGTGGTCGACACCGAAAACAACGCGTTCAACACCAACCATGCGGTGGTCGGCTATTACACCGCCAAGTCCTGGCGCCTGCCGGAGCATGTGACCGACGCCATTGCCAACCACCACAACGCCCTGGCGATTTTCAGCGATGAGTCGTCGCGCAATTCGCAACTCAAGAACCTGCTGGCGATCCTGAAAATGGCCGAGCACATCTGCTCGTCGTACCGGGTGCTGGGCAACCAGGCGGTTGACCATGAGTGGGATGCGATTGGCCATCTGGTGCTGGACTACGTGGGCCTGTCGGATTACGACTTCCAAAGCATGAAGTTGTCGATCCGCGAACTGGGCGCGCACTGACCCTTTTCTCACGAGGTACACATGCCCGAGTTACCAGAAGTCGAAACCACTCGACGCGGGATTGCGCCGCACCTGGAAGGCCAGCGGGTCAGCCGCGTCGTAGTGCGTGAGCGGCGCCTGCGCTGGCCGATCCCGGAAGACCTCGATGTGCGCCTGTCCGGGCAGCGCATCGTGCTGGTGGAGCGGCGGGCCAAGTACCTGTTGATCAATGCCGAAGTGGGCACCCTGATCAGTCACCTGGGTATGTCGGGCAACCTGCGCCTGGTGGAAGTCGGCCTGCCGGCGGCGAAGCACGAGCATGTGGACATCGAGTTGGAGTCGGGCCTGGCCCTGCGCTACACCGACCCTCGGCGTTTCGGCGCGATGCTCTGGAGCCTGGACCCGCACAACCACGAATTGCTGATTCGCCTGGGGCCGGAGCCGTTGACCGAGCTGTTCGATGGCGAGCGCCTGTTCAAACTGTCCCGTGGGCGTTCGATGGCGGTGAAGCCGTTCATCATGGACAACGCGGTGGTGGTGGGCGTGGGCAATATCTACGCGACGGAAGCGTTGTTCGCGGCGGGGATCGATCCACGCCGCGAGGCGGGTGGCATTTCACGCGGGCGCTATTTGAAGCTGGCGATCGAGATCAAACGCATTCTGGCGGCCGCCATCGAACGCGGCGGCACCACGTTGCGCGACTTTATCGGTGGCGATGGGCAGCCGGGGTATTTCCAGCAGGAGCTGTTCGTCTACGGCCGAGGGGGCGAGGCGTGCAAGGTCTGCGGGAGCGAGTTGCGCAGTGTGGTGCTGGGGCAGCGGGCGAGTGTGTTTTGCCCGAAGTGTCAGAGCTGATTGTTGTGTGATGGCGGATATCGCCATCGGGGGCAAGCCCCCTCCCACACTTTGATGTGTGAATACATTCAAATGTGGGAGGGGGCTTGCCCCCGATGAGGCCCTTACAGACGCCACCAGACTCAAGCCTTACCGGTAATCTTCCGGTACTTCACCATCAATTGCTCTTGCGTTTCCGGATGCGCTTCATCCAGTGGAATGCAATCCACCGGGCACACCTGCTGGCACTGCGGTTCGTCGTAGTGACCGACGCACTGGGTGCAGAGGTTGGGGTCGATCACGTAGATCTCTTCGCCTTGGGAAATCGCGGCGTTCGGGCACTCGGGTTCGCAGACGTCGCAGTTGATGCAATCGTCGGTGATGATCAGGGACATGGAAACTCCTGCCAGGGCAGTCAGCCAAGGCATCTGAAAAACTAATGCGCGCAATTGTGCCGCATTGGCGCCCGCAGTGCGAGCGGGCGCCGAGTGAGCGGTCTTACTTCTTGAAGCGCAGGGTCAGCGCCTCGGCCACGGCCGGGTGCACGAACTTGGTGATATCTCCGCCCAAAGCGGCGATTTCACGGACCAACGTCGAGGAAATGAACGAATAACGTTCCGACGGCGTGAGGAACAGGCTTTCCACGTCCGGCGCCAGTTGGCGGTTCATGTTGGCCAGTTGGAATTCGTATTCGAAGTCCGACACCGCGCGCAGGCCACGCAGGAATACATTGGCGTTCTGCTCTTTGGCGAAATGCGCCAGCAGCGTCGAGAAACCCACCACTTCTACGTTGGGCAGGTGCTTGGTGACCTCACGCGCCAGCTCCACGCGCTGTTCCAGGGGAAACAGCGGGTTTTTCTTGGGGCTGGCCGCGACCGCGATGATCACATGGTCGAACAAGCGCGAGGCGCGTTCGACCAGATCGCCATGGCCTTTGGTAATCGGGTCGAAGGTACCTGGGTACAACACTCGGTTCATCGCGTCGTCCTGGCGGAGTCCGTTGGGGAACCGGATGGTATCGCAGCCATCCCGGTCGGCCAAGTCGACTTATACGAATAGACGCGCGAAATACCCGGTTTTTTCATGCTGTTTTCAGACGTTCGGCCAATGCGCTCGCCAGTTGCGCGGTCAATCCGTACACCGACAATTGCGGGTTGGCGCCAATGCTGGTGGGGAACAGCGAGCCGTCATGAATCGACAGATTGCGCAGTTGATGATGGCGGCCGAGGCTGTCGGCCACGGCGTTTTTCGGCTCTTCGCCCATGGCGCAGCCGCCCATCACGTGGGCGCTGCCCAGGCAGGTGCGGTGCAATTCCAGGTTAAGGCCGTCGATCAGGCTGCGCGCTTCGGCCAGGGTCTTCACGTAGCGCGCATCGTGGTGCAGCGGCTTGACCGACTTGGCGCCCGCCGCGAACTGGATCTCGGCCATGCTGTGGAACGCGCGGCGCAGGCCGTCCCAGGCGTAAGGCGAAACCTGATAATCGAGCACCGGCGTGCCGTCGCCGCGCAACTCAACGCTGCCGCCCGGGCTGTCGGGGTGGAAACCGTCGCGCAGCAGGGCGAGCATCGCGTGGGTATGCGGCAATTGGCTCATGTCCAGGGCGTTTTGTGTGCCGTAGCCGCCGAGCAACGTACTGGCGAGCGCCGGGTGCAGCGGCGGTGCCTCCAGCTTGTACGACATTCTGCCGGTGGTGCCGTCCTGCCATTGGAAGTGATCGGAATAGATCGACTGCGGCGCACCATAGAACGGGTTGATCACCTCGTCGAACAGCGCCGCGGAGAAATTCACCAAATGCAAAAAGGTGCGCTTGCCCAGCCGCGAATGCGGGTCGGGGGCGTCCGAGCGCATCAGCAGCGCCGGGCTGTTGATGCCGCCACCAGCCAGCACATAGTGTTTGGCTTTGACCGTGATGGTGCGCCCGGTAGGGGCGACGCAGCGTTCGTCCATCGCTACGCATTCCAGGCTGCTGATGCGGTCGCCGCTGTATTTCAGGCGTTCGGCGCGGGCCAGGTACAACAACTCGCCGCCTTTCTCCAGGGTGGAGGGGATGGTGGTCACGAGCATCGACTGCTTGGCGTTGACCGGGCAACCCATGCCGCAATAGCCCAGGTTGAAGCAGCCGCGCACGTTGCGCGGGATCACATGCCAGCTGTAGCCAAGCTGTTCGCAGCCTTTGCGGATCACGTCGTTGTTGGCATTGGGCGGCATGGCCCAGGGGGCGATGCCCAGGCGCTGTTCCATTTTTTCGAACCACGGCGCCATGTCCGCGCTGCTGTGGCCCTTAACCGCGTACTCGCTGGCCCAGTGGCTGAGGGTGGCGTCCGGGGTGCGGAAGCTGGAGGTCCAGTTGATCAGCGTGGTGCCGCCCACCGCCCGGCCCTGCAGGATGGTGATGGCGCCGTCCTTGCTCATGCGGCCGATGCCTTCTTGATACAGGCTGGCGTAGGCCTCGTCTTCGAGCAGCTTGAAATCGCTGCTGGTCTTGAGCGGGCCTTCTTCGATCAGCAGCACTTTGTAGCCGGCGGCGCTGAGGATTTCGGCGGTGGTGCCGCCGCCGGCGCCGCTGCCGATGATCGCTACGTCGGCTTCCAGCGTCAGGTCGCGGTCGAGGGCGGCGCCGTTGTGGGTTTTCCAGCCACGGGCCAGGCCGTCGCGGAACAGATCGGGTACGGGCATCAGGGTCGTCTCTTGTTTTTATTGGGGGGATGCGAATCAGATCTTCGGTGGTCCGGGGTAGCCGCAATGGGCCCAGGACGCCGGCCGGAAGTACCAGGCCATGATCACCAGTTTGAGCAGCGAGCCCTGGCCCATGCGCAGCAGGTTCAGGTAGCTGTTTTCCCAGCGGTGCAGGAAGTTGCGGATTTGTTCAGCGCTGGCGTTTTCCCAACTGCCCCAGATCCCGGTCAGTGGGCCGCGGGTGATGCCCATGCCCAGCACGTCGAACAGTTGCTGGGTGAGCTTGAACATCTCCGGCGACAGGTGCTGCAGGCTGTAGTCGAGTTTTTTCAGGGTGTCTTCAATCCCGCTGGCGACTTCCTGGGCGCTGGCCACGCCTTCCAGCAGCACCGGGATCACCGCGCGCAGAAACGGCAAGTCGCTGCTGCGCAACAGGGCAAAGCCGCTGGCCGGGGTGCTGCTGGAGCAGCCGCTGAGGCTGGCGCCCAGCCCGGCGGTGGCCAGGAAGGCGCTGGCGCACAGGCCGATTTTCAGGACGCCGCGCCGCGACAGCGCGGGTGAATCAGTCAGGCTTGGGTTCATTGTTATGGTTATCCCGAGGGTGGCGGTATCAGCGGATAAACAGCTTCTGGATCAACTTCTGGATTGCTTTGCCGTAGGGCGGGTAGATCAACTTCGCGGCGTTCAGGCGTTGCTTGACCAGCACGCCCTTGGCCTTGCTGAACGTGAGGAACCCTTCATGGCCGTGGTAGTGGCCCATGCCCGACGGGCCGATGCCGCCGAACGGCATGTCGTCCTGAGCCACATGCAGCAACGTGTCGTTCAGGCATACGCCGCCGGAGTGGGTTTCGTGGAGCACGCGGTTCTGTTCGCGCTTGTTGTAGCCGAAGTAGTACAGGGCCAGTGGGCGAGGCCGCTGATTGATGTAGGCAAAGGCTTGGTTGATGCCGCGATAAGGCACGATCGGCAGCACCGGGCCGAAGATTTCGTCCTGCATCACCGTCATTTCATCGCTGACATTCAACAGCAGGCTGTGGGCCATGCGGCGTGCCTGGCCCTGGTCGTACAGGGGGATCAGGGTGGCGCCCTTGTCGGTGGCGTCTTTTACGTAGGCATTGAGTCGGGCCAGTTGCCGCTCGTTGATGATGGCGGTGTAGTCCGGGTTGTCGGCCAGCGTCGGGTAAAACCCGCGAAGCGCTTTGCTGTAGGCCTCGACGAAACCCTCGACGCGATCTTCCGGCACCAGCACGTAGTCTGGCGCCACACAGGTTTGCCCGGCGTTCAAGGCTTTGCCGAAGGCGATGCGTTCGGCGGCGTCCTTGAGGGGTACATCGGCGGAAACAATAGCTGGCGATTTGCCGCCCAGCTCCAGGGTGACCGGGGTCAGATGCTCGGCGGCCGCGCGCATCACATGTTTACCGACGCTGGTGGCGCCGGTGAACAGCAGGTGGTCGAAGCGCAGGCTGGAAAACGCGATACCGACTTCGGCCTCGCCCAGCACCACGCACACCAGGTCTTCGGGGAAAACCTTCGCCAGCAGGGTCTTGAGCAGTTCGCCGGTGGCCGGGGTCGACTCGCTGAGCTTGAGCATCACCCGATTGCCGGCGGCCAACGCGCCCACCAGCGGCCCGATGGCCAGGTACAGTGGATAGTTCCAGGGCACGATCACCCCGACCACGCCCAGTGGTTGGTAGATGACTTTGGCCGAGGCTGGCTGGAAGGCAATGCCTACAGCGCGGCGGGAAGGTTTCATCCAGCCCTTGAGGTGTTTGCTCGCATAGTGAATGCCATGCAGGCTGGGCATCAGTTCGGCGAACAGGGTTTCGTCGGGGCTGCGGTGGCTGAAGTCCTGGCTGATCGCGTTGATCAGCGCCTGGCGTTCGTCGCTGAGCACTTCGCGCAAGGCCTTGAGCCATTGCTGGCGCTGCGCGGCCGGCGGCATCGGGTTGGCGGCATAGGCGCGGCGTTGGGCGTCGAACAGGCTCTGGAGTTGATCCAGTGTCTGGGAATTTTGCAGGTAAGCAACGTTGGCAGACATGGCGCAGTTCCAGATTGTTATTGGTCTGCCTGAGTTTTTAGAGTCATTGCTCTAAATTGTCAAATAACATTGCAGCAACAACTGGATTTATCCCGACAAGGTTAGGCCGTAAGATGGCCGATCACGTGTACAGAAGCTGATCCCCTATGGCACCACGAGTAAAGACCAGCGAGCGCATTGTGCAAACCAGCCTGGAGCTTTTTAACCAGCAGGGCGAGCGCAGTGTCAGCACCAACCATATTGCCGCCCATATGGAAATTTCGCCGGGCAACCTGTACTACCACTTCCCCAACAAGCAGGCGATCATCGCCATGCTGTTTCGCGAATACGAAGCCCTGGTGGACAGTTTCCTGCGCCCGCCCCCAGGTCGCGCCATGGTGGTGGATGACAAGCGCTTCTACCTGCAGGCGGTCCTGGCCGGCATGTGGCGCTACCGTTTCCTGCACCGTGACCTCGAACACCTGCTGGAAAGCGACCCGGAATTGGCCACCGGCTACCGGCGTTTTTCCCAGCGTTGCCTGATTCAGGGTGGTGCTATCTACCAAGGGTTTGTCGATGCCGGCATTCTCAATATGGACCCGGTGCAAACCGAGGCGCTGACCCTCAATGCCTGGATCATCCTCACCTCCTGGGTGCGGTTTTTGTGTACCACCAATGAAAAGTCCACGCATTTGAGCGCCGAAGCGATCAAGCGCGGGGTGTATCAGGTGCTGGTGCTGGAGGCGGGGTTTGTCACGCCGCAGGCAAAAAAAGAGGTGGATGCGCTGTTCAAAGAGTTTTATGTGCCGTTGAACCAGGCACTGGAAGAAGTGAAGTAGGGCCTTTCCCGAATCTGTTCACAGGAGTCCGTCATGCCGCTTGCCCAACTGATCAGCCCCCAGCAACTGGCCGAGCGCCAACAGCGTGGGGCTCTGGTGCTACTTGACTGCCGCTTTGCCCTGGAAGACCCGGACTACGGGCTGTGCAGCTATGCCGAAGGGCATATCGAGGGCGCGCAATATGCCGACCTGGAGCGTCATCTCAGCGGGCCGGTGACCAAGGGTGTGACCGGGCGTCACCCGTTGCCGCAGGCGCAGGCGTTGGCCGAGCAATTGCGCGCCTGGGGCGTGAATGCCGATACCGATGTGGTGCTCTACGACGACGGCCCCGGTGCCTATGCCGCCCGCGCCTGGTGGTTGCTGGCCTGGCTGGGCAAGCGCGACGGCGTGTTTATCCTGGACGGTGGCTTGAAGGCCTGGCATTCAGCCGGTTTCCCGTTAAGTCTGGATGCGCCGGTGATCGAGCGCGGCACCTTGGTCGGCGCGCCGGACAATCGCCTGCTGCTGGATGCCGAGCAGTTGCAAAAACGCCTGGGCCAACCGGGCCTGACCTTGATCGACGCCCGCGCCCAGCCGCGCTTTCGCGGCGATGTCGAGCCTATCGATCCGATTGCCGGGCACATTCCCGGTGCGCAATGTGCGGCGTTCACCGAAAACCTCGGCAGCGACGGGCGTTTCCTGCCGGCCGAGCAGCTCAGGCAGCGCTTCGCCGCCCAGTTGCAAGGCCGTTCGCCGGATGAATTGGTGGCGTATTGCGGTTCGGGCGTGACGGCGTGCCATAACCTGTTCGCCCTGAGCCTGGCGGGTTACCCGTTGGGCAAGTTGTATGCGGGATCGTGGAGCGAGTGGATTACCGATCCGGCGCGGGAAATCGCGACCGGCGACTAAGTTGTTCGGCGTGTAAACCCACATGGTTTAACGGGGTTGTGTCAGCAACCATTGCGGAATCCGCCGCTCCAGGTAGTAGCCGGGGCGCTTCAGGGAGCCGTCGACAAACCCCACATGCCCACCCTTGGCCAGCAATTCGAACTCGGTGCAATCCGACAACTCGCTGGCTTCGGGCAGGCTATGGGCGAAGACAAACGGGTCATCGGCCGCGTGGATGATCAGGGTTGGCGTGCGGATATCGCCCAGGTAGTAACGGCTCGACGCGCGGCGGTAATAGTCTTCGGCACTCAGGAAACCATGCAGCGGCGCGGTGACCCGGCCGTCGAAGTCCCAGAACGTGCGCATCTTCTCCAGAGACCCGAGTGACTCCAGGGTTTTAAGCCCTTCAGCACGACCATCCTGTAAAAAACGGCTTTGTTTGACGCGGATATACGCGACCATCTCGCGCATGAAGTGCTTCTGATACACCCGCGAAAAGCCCAGGCCGATGCGATCGGCGCACTGATCCAGGCGAAACGGCACCGACACCGCCGCCGCACCTTGCAGCCCCGAATTCGCGCCGGTTTCGCCCAAATGCTTGAGCAGCACATTGCCGCCGAGGGAATAACCCACCGCATACAGCGGCGCCAACGGCCGCGTGGCGCGCAGATGGGCAATCGCTGCCGCCAAATCTTCGCTGGCGCCCGAGTGGTAGCTGCGCGCCAGCAGGTTTGGCTCGCCTGAGCAACCGCGCCAGTTCAAGGCTGCACTGGCCCAGCCTTGGGCGGCGAGGGCTTTTTGCAGGCCGGCCACGTAAGGCGAATTGGACGAGCCGGTCAGCCCATGCAGCACCAGTACCAGCGGCGCAAGTGCGTCATGGGGGCCATGCCAGTCGAGGTCGAGAAAGTCACCGTCGTCCAGCCATAGGCGTTCGCGTGGGCGCTCAAGGTGCGTCGTGGGGCGCCACAGCGGGCCCCACAGCGTTTGCAGGTGTGGATTGCCGAGGCCGAAGGCGGGTTTGAACAGGTCTGAAGAAGGGGTCATGACACTCTCTGTGGCACGCGAACACACTGTGGCGAGCGAGCAAGCCCGCTCGCCACAGGTTTAGGCCGCTGGCTGTACCGAGCGCTGCCACAGCGCGTAATACACCCGCCCGGATTTCTGTTCCCGGTGCAGGCGCCAGCTCCCGGGCAGGCCCAGGCTGGATGGCGCGCTTTCGCTTTCGGTGTAGATCCACGCGTCCGGTGCCAGCCATTGGCGCTCTTCCAGCAATGCGCACACGGTCGGCAACAGGTTCTGGTTGAACGGCGGGTCGAGGAACACCACGTCGTATTCGCTGGCGGCCTGGGTTTCCAGGTAGCGCAGCGCGTCGGCGGTCTGCACCTGGCCGTTGGTGCAGCGCAGGGTGCCCAGGTGTTCCTTGAGGCTGGACACCGCCACATTGCTGGCATCCAGCGCCTGTGCCTGGGCCGCGCCACGGGACAACGCCTCGAGGAACAGTGCGCCGCTGCCGGCAAACGGGTCGAGTACCTTGGCCCCGGCGATGTACGGCGCGAGCCAGTTGAACAGGGTTTCGCGCACGCGATCCGGTGTCGGGCGCAGGCCCACGACGTCGGGGAAGCTGAGCTTGCGGCTGCCCCATTCACCGCCAATGATGCGCAGTTGGCCCACACCGTTATGCACGTTGTGGACAGGTTTTTTCGGGCGAGATGAACTGGCCATTAATGCTCCGGAACCCCGAGCGGCTGCTCGGCAGGTTTATCAGTGGGGGGCGGTAGTGGCTTTTGCGCAGTCGTCGGGCCGGCGGTCACGATGACCATCTTGTCGGCGCTCAGGTGTTTGTTCAAAGCCGCTTTGACCTGTTCTACGGTCAGGGCCTGGGATTGTTTCATGAAATCTTCGAGATAGCTCAGCGGCAGGTTGTAGAAACCCATGGCGCCCAGTTGCCCGACGATATCGGCGTTGCTTGCGGTGGACAGCGGGAAGCTGCCGCTCAGCTCGCGCTTGGCGTCATCCAGCTCCTTTTGCGTCGGGCCGGTCTTGAGGTAGTCGGCCAGCACCTCTTCCACCAGGCGCAGGGTGCCGCCGCTCATTTCTGCGCGGGTCTGCAGGTTGATCATGAACGGGCCGCGCACCTGCATCGGTGAGAAGCCGGAGTAGACGCCGTAGGTCAGGCCGCGCTTCTCGCGGACTTCACTCATCAAGCGGGTGCCGAAGCCACCGCCGCCGAGGATCTGGTTGCCCAGGGACAGGGCGGCGTAGTCCGGGTCGGCGCGATCGATGCCCAGTTGGGCGAACAGCAGGTGCGTCTGCTTGGATGGGAACTCGATATGGCTCAAGCCGGCCTTGGGCTCGGTCGGCTGGGCGATCTTCGCCAGCGCCGGGCCTTTGGGCAGTGATGCAGAGACCTTGGCGGTCATGGCTTCGGCCTCGGCGCGGGTCAGGTCGCCCACCACAGCAATCACCGCGTTACCCGCGGCATATGCCTTGGCGTGGAATGCCTGCAACTGTGCCTGGGTGATCTTCGGAACGCTCTCGGCCGTGCCTTCGCTCGGGTGAGCATACGGGTGGTCGCCGTACAGGCGCTTGAACAGCTCCAGGCTCGCCAGTTTGCCGGGGTTCTGCTTCTGGTACTCAAAGCCGGCGAGGATCTGGTTCTTGATGCGCGCCAGGGAGTCGGCGGGGAAGGTCGGTTTGCCGATCACCTGGTCAAACAGCGCCAGGGCGGCGTCGCGCTTGTCGCTGTCGCTCAGACCGCGCAGGGAGACCAGCGCCATGTCGCGGAAAGCGCCATTGCCAAAGTCTGCACCGAGGCCTTCAAAGCCGCTGGCGATCTGGCTCACATTCTTGCCTGGCACGCCTTCGTTGAGCATGGCGTTGGTCATCAGCGCCACGCCCGGGACGTCGCCGTCCTGGCTGCTGCCAGCGGCGAACAGGATGCGCATGTCGAACATCGGCAATTCGTGGGCTTCGACGAACAGCACCTTGGCGCCTTCGGCGGTGTTCCAGGTTTGCACGTCGAGCTTGCGGTTGGTCGGCGCCTTGCCGTCCAGTTCCGCCAGGGATTGCAGCGTGTTGGCCGACTGGGCTTTTTCCAGGGCCGGGCTGGCGACGGATTCACTGGGGCGCAGGAAGTACACGGCGCTCGCCGCGATCAAGGTGACGGCGATCAGGCCGGGCAGGATCAGGCTGCGTTTGCGATCACTCATGAGCGGTCTCCTCAGGCAGGACATGGGCGACGCTGAGACGTTCGCGGGTGAAGTAAGTACGTGCGGCCTTCTGGATATCGTCCGGGGTCACGCTTTGCAGGTCGGCCAGTTCGGTGTCCATCAGTTTCCAGGACAGGCCGACGGTTTCCAGGGAGCCGATGGCGGTGGCCTGGCTGGTAATGGAATCACGCTGGTAGACCAAGCCGGCGATGACCTGAGCGCGGATACGCTCCAGCTCTTCGGCGGTCGGCGGCTTGGCTTTGAGTTCCTCCAGCAGCCGCCACAGGCCGGCTTCGGCTTGGGCGATGGTCTTTTTCTTCTGCTGGTTCGGCGTGGCGCTCAGGGTGAACAGGCTGTCACCGCGGGTGTAGGCGTCGTAGTGGGTGGAGGCGGCGGATACCAGCTCTTCACCGCGTTCCAACTGTTCCGAAATACGGGCGCTGTAGCCGCCATCGAGCAGGGCCGAGATCAGGCGCAGGGCTTGTACCGAGCGTTTGTCTGGCGCGGTGGCCAGGCCGGGCACGTTGAAGCCCAGGATCACGCTCGGCAGTTGGGTTTGCACATGCATGGTCAGCAAGCGCTCGCCGGGCTCGGCCAGTTCCAGCGGGATCTTGGCCGGCGGCACATCACGCTTGGGGATTGGGCCGAAGTAGCGCTGGGCCAGGTTCTTCACCTCGTCCGGGGTCACGTCGCCGACCACCACCAGGGTGGCGTTGTTCGGCACATACCAGGACTGGTACCAGTGGCGCAGCTCTTCGACCTTCATGCGTTCCAGGTCGGCCATCCAGCCGATGGTCGGCGTGTGGTAGCCGCTGGCCGGGAAGGCCATGGCCTTGAAGCGCTCGAAGGCCTTGGACATCGGGTTGTCGTCGGTGCGCAGGCGGCGTTCTTCCTTGATCACCTCGATCTCGCGGCTGAACTCGTCGGCCGGCAGGCGCAGGCTGGCCATGCGGTCGGCTTCGAGTTCGAAGGCGACACCCAGGCGGTCGCGCGCCAGCACCTGGTAATAGGCGGTGTAGTCGTCGCTGGTGAAGGCGTTTTCTTCGGCGCCCAGGTCGCGCAGGATCAGCGAGGCTTCGCCGGGGCCGACCTTGGCGCTGCCCTTGAACATCATGTGTTCCAGGGCGTGGGACAAGCCGGTCTGGCCCGGGGTTTCGTAGCTCGAACCGACTTTGTACCAGACCTGGGAAACCACCACCGGCGCGCGATGATCTTCGCGCACGACCACTTTGAGGCCGTTATCCAGGGTGAATTCATGGGTGGGTTGTGGGTCGGCAGCCAAGGCTGAGAGGGGCAGACAAACTGTGCTGAGCAGCAGGCCTGCGGCGCGGCGGGCTAGAGCATTCATTCGTTTTTAAACCTGTTGGGCTGCCCGCTTGGTCTTAGCGTCGGCGGGCGAGGAGGTGCTAGGATACTGATCCGATTTGGGGACGGCCACTGCGGTCGTCATCTTGTTCCGGTCACAGTCGTAGGAATGTTGAAGTAGAGGGTGATTTTCCCCGACAATCTTCAGCTTTTCGCCGATTTTATCGCTTCAATTCCATATTGAATCGATTTGTTGAGGCGCTTATTTACGCCTTACAAAATGTTGCGCATGAACGAGCGGGCGTTAAAACAGTCTGTTCTGCATCGAATTTTTATTTACCGAGGCGCCCTTGGCGCGTCGCTACCTTGAGATAGCCGTCCTCCATGTTTGGTTCCAACGACGACAAGAAGAGCCCAGCTGCGGCTGGCGAGAAAAAAGGCCTGTTCGGATGGCTGCGCAAAAAGCCGCAGGAAACCGTCGTCGAACAGCCGCAGGTTCAATCTGAGCCGATCCCTGAGCCCGTCGTAGACGCCGCACCGCCGGCGCCGGTGGTGCAAGCCGAGCCCGAGCACAAGCCGTGGCTGGAACTGCCGGTGGCCGAAGAGCCCGTGGCACTGGTCGACGATGTGCAGGCCGAGCATGTGACGCCGCCGATTCCGCTGGTTGAACCGGTGGCGGTCGAGCCGACTCCCGCGCCTGTTGTGGTCGCCGCGCCCACCGTGATCGAGCCGCCTGCCGAGCCCGTTGTTGCCGCCGAACCGAGCAAAACCGGGTTCTTCGCCCGCCTCAAGCAAGGCCTGAGCAAAACCAGCGCGACCATCGGCGAAGGCATGGCCAGCCTGTTCCTGGGCAAAAAGACCATCGATGACGAACTGCTGGAAGACATCGAGACTCGCCTGCTGACCGCCGACGTGGGCGTCGAAGCCACCGCCGTGATCATCCAGAGCCTGACCCAGAAGGTCGCGCGCAAGCAGTTGACCGACGCCGATGCGCTGTACAAATCCCTGCAGGCCGAGCTGGCCGCGATGCTCAAGCCGGTCGAAGCGCCGCTGGTGATCACTCCGAAAAAACCGTTCGTGATCCTGGTAGTCGGCGTCAACGGCGCCGGCAAGACCACGACCATCGGCAAACTGGCCAAGAAGCTGCAACTGGAAGGCAAGAAAGTCATGCTCGCCGCCGGCGACACCTTCCGTGCCGCCGCCGTCGAGCAGTTGCAGGTCTGGGGCGAGCGCAACAAGATCCCGGTCATCGCCCAGCACACCGGCGCCGATTCCGCTTCGGTGATCTTCGATGCCGTGCAAGCCGCCAAGGCCCGTAACATTGATGTGCTGATCGCCGATACCGCCGGTCGCCTGCACACCAAAGACAACCTGATGGAAGAACTGAAGAAAGTGCGCCGCGTGATCGGCAAGCTCGACGGCGAGGCTCCGCACGAAGTCTTGCTGGTGCTCGACGCCGGTACGGGCCAGAACGCCATCAGCCAGGCCAAACAATTCCACCAGACGGTGCAACTGACCGGCCTGGCATTGACTAAGCTCGACGGCACGGCCAAGGGCGGCGTGATCTTCGCCCTGGCCAAGCAGTTCGGGTTGCCGATTCGGTATATCGGCGTCGGTGAAGGTATCGACGACCTGCGCACCTTTGAAGCCGAACCCTTTGTCCAGGCACTGTTTGCCGAGCGGGAGCGTTCATGATTCGATTCGAACAGGTCGGTAAACGCTACGCCAACGGGCATGTCGGCTTGCATGAGCTGAGCTTTCGAGTGCGTCGCGGCGAATTCTTGTTTGTCACCGGCCATTCGGGTGCCGGCAAAAGTACCCTGTTGCGCCTGCTGCTGGCCATGGAACGCCCGACCACCGGCAAACTGCTGCTGGCCGGCCAGGACCTGGCCACCATCAGCAATTCGCAGATTCCGTTCCTGCGCCGCCAGATCGGCGTGGTGTTCCAGAACCACCAGTTGCTGTTCGATCGCACGGTGTTCAATAACATTGCGTTGCCGTTGCAGATCCTCGGGCTGTCCAAGGCCGAAATCATCAAGCGTGTGGACTCGGCCCTGGAGCGCGTGGCGCTGTCGGACAAGACCGACCTCTATCCCGGCGACCTGTCCACCGGCCAGCAACAGCGCGTCGGCATTGCCCGCGCCATCGTCCACCGCCCGGCCTTGCTGCTGGCGGACGAACCCACCGGTAACCTCGACCCGCGCCTGGCGGCCGAGATCATGGGCGTGTTCGAAGACATCAATCGTCTGGGCACCAGCGTGCTGATCGCCAGTCACGACCTGGCACTGATCGCGCGTATGCGCCATCGCATGCTGACCCTGCAACGCGGTCGCCTGATCGGCGACGGGGAGGCCGGCGTATGAGTGCGACACGCAGCCCCAAGGTTTCCGAGCGCGTGGCGCCGAAACCGGCCGACCCGCAACCGAAAAAGAAAAAACACGACGAAGACGATGGCCCGGACTTCGCTACGCTGCTGCGCGCCTGGGTTGAAAACCACCGTGCCAGCCTGCTCGACAGCCTGCGCCGCCTGGGCAAGCAGCCAATCGGCAGCTTTTTCACCTGCATGGTGATGGCAGTGGCCTTGAGCCTGCCGATGGGCTTGTCACTGCTGCTTAATAATGTGGAGCGCCTTGGCGGTTCCTGGCAGCGCGCAGCGCAGATTTCGCTGTACCTGAACCTGGATGCCAGCGCCAAAGATGGCGAGGCCTTGCGCGAAGAGATCAAGAACCTGCCGGGCGTGGCGGATGCCGAGTACATCAGCCGCGATCAGGCCCTTGAGGAATTCCAGCAACAGTCGGGCTTGGGTGAGGCGCTCAAAGAGCTGCCGCAGAACCCACTGCCGGGCGTGGTGCTGGTGACGCCCAATGAAGTCGACAAGCCAGCCCTGGAAGCCCTGCGACAAAAACTCGCAGAGATGCCCAAGGTGCAACAGGCGCAACTTGATCTAGTCTGGGTGGAGCGCCTGGCGGCGATTCTCAAGCTGGGTGACCGCTTTGTGTTCGGCCTGACGGTATTGTTGGTGTCTGCATTACTTTTGGTGATAGGTAATACCATTCGTCTTCATATTGAAAACCGCCGCACCGAGATAGAAGTGATTAAACTGGTCGGCGGCACGGACAGCTATGTGCGTCGGCCTTTTCTGTACATGGGCGCGCTTTATGGCTTCGGTGCGGGGATTTTGTCCTGGGGTTTATTGGCGTTCGGCCTGGACTGGCTGAACGACGCAGTCATCGGGCTGGCCGGCTTGTACGGCAGTGATTTCGCCCTGGCCGGAGTGCCGGTCGCAGATGGTCTGTCGCTCTTGCTTGGCGCGGTCTTGTTGGGGTATATCGGTGCTTGGATTGCGGTCGCACGGCATTTACGTGAGCTGGCACCGAAGTAGTTAATGTCAGATTAATGTGGTTTCGTTTGTATTGACCGTATCAGTGGTTTAGGGAACTTGTCTTACGGTTCCCGGTCAATTTTCGCAGTGCTGAACTGCACGAGTTATGTGAGTCGGAGGTTTTTTCGTATGACCACTTCTTTGCAACCTGTCTATGCCTTGGCCCCGGGTGCGAACCTTGAGGCTTATGTGCATACGGTTAACAGCATTCCATTGCTGACGCCGGAGCAGGAGCGTGAACTGGCCGAGAGTCTCTATTATGAGCAGGATTTGGGGGCGGCTCGGCAGATGGTGCTCGCCCACCTGCGTTTTGTCGTACATATCGCCCGTAGCTATAGCGGCTACGGCCTGGCCCAGGCAGACCTGATCCAGGAAGGCAACGTCGGCCTGATGAAGGCTGTGAAGCGCTTCAACCCGGAAATGGGTGTGCGCCTGGTGTCGTTCGCCGTGCATTGGATCAAGGCGGAAATCCACGAGTTCATCCTGCGCAACTGGCGCATCGTGAAAGTCGCGACCACCAAGGCCCAGCGCAAGCTGTTCTTCAACCTGCGCAGCCAGAAAAAACGCCTGGCGTGGCTGAACAACGAGGAAGTCCACCGCGTGGCCGAAAGCCTCGGTGTGGAACCGCGTGAAGTGCGCGAGATGGAAAGCCGCCTGACCGGCCATGACATGGCCTTCGACCCGGCCGCTGAAGCGGACGACGACAGCGCCTTCCAATCGCCGGCCAACTATCTGGAAGACCACCGGTACGACCCGGCGCGTCAACTCGAAGATGCCGATTGGAGCGACAACTCCAACCACAACCTGCACGAAGCGCTGGAAGTGCTGGACGACCGCAGCCGTGACATCCTCTACCAGCGCTGGCTGGCCGAAGAAAAAGCCACGCTGCACGACTTGGCGCAGAAGTACAACGTGTCGGCCGAGCGGATTCGTCAGCTTGAGAAAAGCGCGATGAACAAGCTGAAGCTGTCGATCGCCGCTTAAAACTGTGGGAGGGGGCTTGCCCCCGATAGCAATGGATCAGTCACCTTGATGTCGACTGACACTCAGCTATCGGGGGCAAGCGCCCTCCCACATTTATTTCTGTGTTGTGTCAGTTGGACCAGGGCGCCTTGCGCGAGTTGTTCAGCTCCATCAAGTAACCATCCCCACCTAGCTGGCCCATCTGCTGGCGAATCCACGCTGCCCGCCGCGCCACATAGGCCGTCGGATGGCTAGCGCTCCACACTCGCGGATTGGGCAACACCGCCGCCAGGTAGCTGGCCTGCTGCCGAGAAAGTCCCTTGGCACTCACCCCAAAGTGATGCTGCGCCGCCGCTTGCGCACCGAACACCCCTTCATCCCATTCCACGCTGTTGAGGTACACCTCAAGAATCCGCTGCTTGGGCCACAGTACTTCGATCAGCCCGGTAAACCAGGCCTCCAGGCCTTTGCGCAGATAACTGCGGCCGGCCCACAGGAACAGGTTCTTCGACACCTGCTGGCTCAGCGTACTGGCGCCACGGATCGAGCCGCCGCGCTCGTTATGCAGGATCGCCGCCTGGATCGCGCCGAAATCGAAGCCCCAATGCTGGGGAAAGCGCTGGTCTTCACCCGCCATCACCGCCACTTTGAGGTCGTCGGAGATCTCATCCCACGGCACCCAGGTGCGCTGCAGGTCAATCGGCTCGCCGTCAAACCAGGACTCGATCTTGCGCTCCACCATCAGCGCGGTGAACGGCGGCGGTACGACACGAAACAGCAGCACCAGCAGCACGCTGCCGATGGCAAACCATTTCACGGCTTTGAGAAAACGATTGAAGAGGACACGCAGCATAGAGATGGCTTGGCCGAACCCGTTGAGCGGGCCATTATACAGACCCTGCCCAATGAGTCTGACTGGAGTTCCTCATGCTGCGTGGCTTTCTGATGTTGGCTGCCTTTTTCGGCTTCACCGGTGTCGCTCTCGGTGCGTTCGCCGCCCACGGCCTGAAAAACCGCCTGAGCGCCGAGTACCTGGCGATTTTCCATACCGGCGTGACCTACCAATTGGTCCACACCCTGGCGCTGTTCGGCGTGGCGCTGCTCGCCGCGCACCTGCCTGGGCGCCTGGTCACGTGGGCGGGTGTGTCGTTTGTCGTCGGCATCCTGCTGTTCTCCGGCAGCCTGTACGTGCTGACGATGACCGGCATCAGCAAGCTCGGTATCATCACGCCATTTGGCGGCCTGGCCTTCCTGCTGGGCTGGTTCTTGTTGGGGCTGGCCGCCTGGCGTTTGCAACAGGCCGCCTGACGCTTGGAGCTGACCTCCGGCCCCAATCGGGCTAGAATGCTTGCCCCTAAAAACGATGGCGGCCCATGGCATGCACATTCAGTTGAACGGCGAACCCTATGAACTGCCCGACGGCGGCACCGTCGCGGCCCTGCTGACCCGTCTGGACCTGACCGGGCGTCGCGTCGCAGTGGAACTCAACCAGGATATCGTCCCGCGTAGCCAACACGCCGAGACCGCGCTCACCGAGGGTGATCGGGTCGAAGTGGTCCAAGCCATCGGCGGCGGCTAGTCGCCCGTCTGAATTCTGCAGAACCTCATCCCCCTATCGAGGATTTCCCATGAGCATCGTTCGTAGCGACAAGCCCTTCGTCCTGGCCGGTCGTACCTACCAGTCCCGTCTGCTGGTCGGCACCGGCAAGTATCGCGATATGGAAGAAACCCGCCTGGCCATCGAAGCCTCGGGCGCCGAGATCGTGACCGTGGCCGTGCGCCGCACCAACATCGGCCAGAACCCGGGCGAACCGAACCTGCTGGATATCTTGCCGCCGGACCGCTACACCATCCTGCCGAACACCGCTGGTTGCTACGACGCCATCGAAGCCGTGCGCACCTGCCGCCTGGCCCGTGAGCTGCTCGACGGCCACAACCTGGTGAAGCTGGAAGTGCTGGCCGACCAGAAAACCCTGTTCCCCAACGTGATCGAAACCCTCAAGGCCGCCGAAACCCTGGTCAAGGAAGGCTTCGACGTGATGGTCTACACCAGCGATGACCCGATCATCGCTCGCCAACTGGCCGAAATCGGCTGCATTGCCGTGATGCCGCTGGCCGGGCTGATCGGCACTGGCCTTGGGATCTGCAACCCATACAACCTGCAGATCATCCTCGAAGAAGCCAAGATCCCGGTGCTGGTGGATGCTGGCGTGGGGACTGCCTCCGACGCCACCATCGCCATGGAACTGGGCTGCGAAGCGGTGCTGATGAATTCGGCCATCGCCAATGCCCAACAGCCGATCATGATGGCCGAAGCCATGAAACACGCCATCGTCGCGGGCCGCCTGGCCTACCTCGCCGGGCGCATGCCGAAAAAACTCTACGCCAGCGCCTCCTCGCCGCTGGATGGTCTGATCAAGTAAGAGCCATTGATGACTGAATCAAACGAAACGCCGAACACCGTGGAACAGGGCGACGAGTCCAAGCACCGCCGCATCAAGAGTTTTGTGATGCGCGCCGGTCGCATGACCGAAGGCCAGCAAAAGGGCTTGGAGCAAGGCACGCCGCTGTTCGTCCTGCCCCTGGCCGATGCGCCGGTGGACTATGACCAAGTGTTCGGCCGTTCGGCCCCGCGCTCCCTGGAAATCGGCTTCGGCATGGGCCACTCCCTGCTGGAAATGGCCGCAGCCGCGCCGGAACAGGATTTCATCGGTGTGGAAGTCCACCGCCCGGGTGTCGGCGCGCTGCTCAATGGCGTACTGACTCAGGGGTTGACCAACCTGCGGGTGTACGACTGCGACGCGATTGAAGTGCTCAACCGCTGCATCGCCGACAACAGCCTCGACCGCCTGATGCTGTTTTTCCCGGACCCATGGCACAAAAGCCGTCACCACAAGCGCCGCATCGTCCAGGCGTCCTTCGCCGAGTTGGTGCGTAGCAAGCTGAAAGTCGGCGGCATCCTGCACATGGCCACCGACTGGGAACCCTACGCGGAATACATGCTGGAAGTGATGAACGTCGCCCCCGGCTACCGCAACCTGGCCGAAGACGGCAAATGCGTGCCACGCCCGACGGAGCGCCCGATCACCAAGTTCGAACGCCGCGGCGAGCGGTTGGGGCATGGGGTGTGGGATTTGAAGTTCGAGAAAGTCGACTGACAAGTCATTGGCTTGGAATGCGATAAAAATGTGGGAGGGGCGGTGCGACGATTCGACTTGCCCCCGATAGCAGAGTGTCAGTCAACCACTCTATGGCTGACCCACCGCTATCGGGGGCAAGCCCCCTCCCACATTTGTATCTGTGTTGGGTTTGGGATCAGCGGCGGTCGGCGACGACGCCGATCAATACCAGCACCACCACCAATACCGGCGCCAGGCTGTAGTTATTGAACTGGCTCAACCCCCGCACAATCCACGGGGTGGCGTAGATCAGCGCTGCGCCGCTGCCGATCATGCACAGCAGGGCCATCAACGGCACGCGCAAGGCGCCGGCGATGCTGCCCAGGCGGGCTTCGACCCAGCCTTTGATATCGGCGCCGAACAGCACCAACAGGCAGCCGACGAGGGCCAGGGAGATTTCCGACAGGTTGCTGCGGCTCCAGCGGGACACGGTGGCGAGCAGGTCGAGTACCAAATCCATTCGATTTCCTTAAGAGCGATCAGCTCAAAAACTTCTGCAGCAGGTCATTGAGAAAGAGTTGCCCGCGGTCGGTCGCCGCCAGGCGTGACGGTTCGACCTGCATTAAGCCACTTTGTTCTGCTTCGGTGCGGCCTTGCGCGAGGCTCGTCGGGGTCAGCCCGGTGCGTTCGGCGTAGAGCCTGGCGTCGACGCCTTCGGTGAGGCGCAGGGCGTTCATCAGGAACTCGAACGGCAGTTCTTCGTTGGTCAGCTCCTTCGCGCCGGCCAGGAAACTTTTGTCCGGGTTTAGGTAGTCCTTCGGTGCGCGGGTCTTCCAGGTACGGACGATGCGCCCGTCCGGGTGGCTGAGCTTGCCATGGGCGCCAGCGCCGATGCCGATGAAGTCACCAAAGCTCCAGTAGTTGAGGTTATGTCGCGCCGCACGACCCGGTTGCGCATAAGCCGAGACTTCATATTGCGCGTAACCGTGTTCGGCCAGCAGCGCCTGGCCGGCTTCCTGGATATCCCACAGGGTGTCGTCTTCCGGCAGCGTCGGCGGTTGGTTCCAGAAGACGGTGTTGGGTTCCAGGGTCAGTTGGTACCACGATAAATGCGTCGGCTTGAGCGCGATGGCCTGGCGCAGGTCGCTCAGAGCGTCGTCCAGGGACTGATCGGGCAAACCGTGCATCAGGTCCAGGTTGAAGTTGTCGAACCCGGCCTGGCGCGCCATACCGGCGGCGCGCACGGCTTCATCGCCATTGTGGATGCGGCCCAGGGCTTCGAGTTTTTCCTGCTGGAAGCTCTGGATGCCGATGGACAGGCGATTGATTCCCAGCTTGCGGTAAGCCACGAATTTCTCTTGCTCGAACGTCCCCGGGTTGGCTTCCAGGGTGATCTCGATGTCGTCGGCAAACGGGATGCGCGCTTGTACACCCTTGAGCAGGCGGCCCAGCGCGGCGGCACTGAACAGGCTCGGCGTGCCGCCACCGAAGAAGATCGAGCTCAGCTCCCGACCATAAACGGCGTGTAGGTCCTGATCGAGGTCGGCCAGCAGCGCGTCGACGTACTCTTCTTCCGGCAACACCGGGCTGGCGGTGTGGGAGTTGAAGTCGCAATAAGGGCATTTGCGCACACACCACGGGATGTGGATGTACAGCGCCAGGGGCGGCAATTGGGGCAGGGCCGCACGGGGTGTTTGCGCGCCGCCGTGGATCAGCGGCTGCGCAGAGGTGTTCTCGGTCATTTCAAGCTCAGGCGCTGGCGCAGCAAAGCCATGGCGCGGGCGCGGTGGCTGATCTGGTTTTTGTCGGCCGGGCTCAGTTCGGCGCTGGAGACATTGCGCTCCGGCACCCAGAACAGCGGGTCGTAGCCAAACCCATGCGCGCCGCTGGCCGCATGCAGGATGCGCCCGTGCCACAGGCCTTCGCAGAGGATCGGCAGCGGATCATCGGCATGCCGCACCAGGGCCAGCACACAGACGAACTGCGCGCCGCGCTCGGCATCCGGCACGTCCTTGAGGGCGTCGAGCAGCTTGGCGTTGTTCGCCGCGTCGCCTTTACCGTCGGCATAACGCGCCGAGTAGATGCCGGGGGCGCCGCCGAGGAAGTCCACCGCCAGGCCCGAGTCGTCCGCCAGCGCCGGCAGGCCGGAGAGGCGTGCGGCGTTGCGCGCTTTGAGGATCGCGTTTTCGACGAACGACAGGCCGGTCTCTTCCGGCTCGACTTCGCTGAACTCGCCGATCGAGCGCAGTTGCACGGACTCGCCGAGCATGGCCTGGAGTTCTTTGAGTTTGCCGGCGTTATGGCTGGCCAGCACGAGTTGAGTCAGGTTCATCATTCTGCCGGAAACAGTTCCTGGTTGAATTGGAAACCATGGGCCTTGCCGCCGGTTTCAACATTGATGGTGAAAACTCGTACTTCCTGTTGCGGTACGTTGTAGGGCGCGAGGTAATAGATCGCACCTTTCTCGGTAATCTGTTTGAACGTCAGGATTTCGCTCCTACCGCTCAGGTCCTTGATCGTGCCGGTCACTTGCGCGGCCACGGGCGTCACGCCCTTGACCACGGCCACGTTGATCAATCCCTTGTTCTTGCTGCGTACCACGCCAACCGCCTGGGCCGTTTCGGGTTGCAGGAAGCTGGAAGTGAAGGTGTTGTAGTGCACGGTGATATCGCCAAATTCTTTCTGGCGCTTACTGTCGATAGCATCGGCGGCCATGGCGCTGACGCCCAGGCACGCGGTGAGTAGAAATACAGCCAGGCGTCTCATATTCGTCTTCCTCGAAAATAGTTAGACGGCGATCTTGTGGTCCGTCAGGCCCGGGCTGCTGACCCGGTAAATCCCGATTTCACCCAACAGGTTGGGCCATAGTTTACTCGCCCAGCCGTGGCGGTGCTGTTGATCGACGGCAAGGCGGTTGATCACCTTGGCTTCCCGCTCGCTACACAGGGCTTCGAAGTCTTCGAAGGTGCAAAAGTGGATGTTCGGTGTGTTGTACCACGTGTACGGCAGGAAATCCGAGACCGGCATGCGGCCCTTGGTGGCCAGGTACCAGCGGCAGCGCCAGTGACCGAAGTTGGGGAAGGTGATGATGCACTGGCGGCCGACGCGCAGCATTTCGTCGAGGATGCGGTCCGGGTAATGCACCGCTTGCAAGGCCTGGGTCATCACCACGACGTCGAAGCTGTTGCTGGCAAAGTTGCCCAGGCCCTTGTCCAGGTCCTGCTCGATCACGTTGATGCCCTTGGCCACGCACTGGGCGATGTTGTCCGGGTCGTTTTCCAGGCCGTAGCCGGTGACTTGCTTGTGGTCGCGCAGCCAGCTCAGCAGTTCGCCATCGCCGCAGCCAAGGTCGAGCACGCGGCTGCCGGCGGGTATCCAGTCTTGGATGATTTCCAGGTCGGCTCTCATGGCGTTCTCACAAAATTATGCGGTTCATGTAGTTACTGAACGCCTGCAGATAACGAGGGATCGGGATCAGGAAGGCGTCGTGGCCTTGCGGAGCATCGATTTCCAGGTAGCAGACGTCTTTCTTCGCCGCCATCAAGGCATCCACCAGTTCCCGCGAGCGGGCTGGCGAGAAGCGCCAGTCGGTGGTGAACGACATCACGCAGAACTTGGCCGACGCGCCCTCGAAGGTTTTCGCCAGGTCGTCGTCGAAGTTGGCCGCCGGGTCGAAGTAGTCCAGGGCCTTGGTCATCAGCAGGTAGGTATTGGCGTCAAACCGCCCGGAGAACTCTTCGCCCTGATACCGCAGGTAGCTTTCCACCTGGAACTCGACGCTGTGGAAGTCGTAGTTGAGCTTCTCGCTCTTGAGGCCACGGCCGAATTTCTCGCCCATGGAGTCGTCGGACAGGTAAGTGATATGCCCGACCATCCGCGCCAGCATCAAGCCGCGCTTGGGGATCACGCCCGCTTCCTGGAACGAACCGCCGTGAAAGTCCGGGTCGGTCAGGATCGCCTGGCGCGCCACTTCGTTGAAGGCGATGTTCTGCGCCGACAACTTGGGGGCCGAGGCGATGGCCAGGCAATGGCGCACGCGATCGGGGTAAGTGATGGTCCACTGCAGGGCCTGCATGCCGCCGAGGCTGCCGCCGATCACGGCGGCCCATTGCCGGATGCCCAGCCGGTCAGCCAGACGCGCCTGGCTGTGTACCCAGTCTTCCACGGTCAGCACCGGGAAGTCGGCGCCGAAGGGCTTGCCGGTTTCCGGGTTGAGGCTGCTGGGGCCGGTCGAGCCGTTGCAGCCGCCGAGGTTGTTCAGGCTGACCACAAAGAATTTGTTGGTATCGATGGGTTTGCCGGGGCCGATGCAGCTGTCCCACCAGCCGGGCTTGCGCTCGTCGACGCTGTGGAAGCCGGCGGCATGATGATGGCCGGACAAGGCGTGGCAGATCAGCACGGCGTTGCTCGCCGTGGCGTTCAACTGGCCGTAGGTTTCATAGATCAGGTCGTAGGCTGGCAGCGAACGGCCACAGGCCAGGGCCAGCGGTTCGCTGAAGTGCGCCACTTGGGGTACGACCAGTCCAACAGAATCGGGGGGGAAGGCAGCTGGCATCGACCCTGCTCTCGTTTAAATGAGGCGTAAGTCTAAAGACCGCTGCCCCTAGCGGCAAGCAAAGGCCGGAGGTTATCCGGCCCTGACACACCAGCGGGGTTGAATCAGATCAGCCCGAACAGCTCTTTGGGCATGAACGCGTAGAACGCAAGGCGCGGGATCACCCAGCTTTGCAGGAGCTGGATCGCGATAAACGCGAAGATCGGCGAGATATCCAGGCCGCCCAGGTTGGGGATCAAGCGGCGGAACGGCGCCAGCACGGGTTCGGTGATCTGGGCGACCAGTTCGGCCCCGGGGCTGCGGCTGCCGGGTGCGACCCACGAGAGGATCACGCTGATGATCATCGACCAGAAGATGATCTTTAAAAACAGCGAGAAAACCCCGATCAGCGCCCATGGCAACAGCAGGAGGGTCAAGGCCTGGTAGCCACTGAGCGTCAGGATCACCGCGAACAGCAGGATCTGCAGCAGCAGCGCCAGTACCAGCGAGGACATGTCCAGCCCAAACAGGCTAGGGATCACCCGGCGCAAGGGCTTGAGCAACGGCTGGGTGGCCTTCACCACGAACTGGCACAGCGGGTTGTAGAAGTTCGCCCGCACCAATTGCAGGATAAAGCGCATCAGCACGATCAGCAGGTACAGGCTGCCTAGGGTCTGGATGATGAAAATGGCAGCGTCATTGATTCCGAGCATGTTCGATTCCTATCTAGTCCTGTTGCAGGTTGGGGACGACTATTTGCCCAGTTGCTCGGCCATCTCGGCCGAACGATGTGCCGCGGCACCCAGTGCTTTTTCCACCAGGGCTTCGAAGCCCCCGGCCTGGAACGATTCGATGGCGGCTTGCGTGGTGCCGCCGGGGGAGGTCACGCGGCGGCGCAGCTCGGCGGCATCCACATCGCTGGACACGGCCATCTGCGCGGCGCCCAGGGCGGTTTGCGCGGCCAGTTGCTCGGCGATGTCCTGGGACAGGCCCAGTTTCACGCCGGCGGCGGTCATGGCTTCGATCAGCAGGAAGAAGTACGCCGGGCCGCTGCCGGAGACGGCGGTCACTGCGTCCAGTTGCTGCTCCTGTTCCAGCCACACGGCGAGGCCTACGGCGGACAGCAGCGTCTGAGCCTGGTCGCGCTGTTCGGCGCTGACTTCGGCGGTTGCATACAAACCGCTCACGCCTTTGCGCAGCAGCGCCGGGGTGTTGGGCATGCAGCGCACGATGGGCTGGGCGCCGAGCCAGTTGGTCATGCTGGCGCAGGTGATGCCGGCGGCAATGGACACCACCAGTTGGTGCGGCTGCAGGCTCGGGCGCAGGCTTTCGCACACGGCCTTCATGGCTTGCGGCTTGACCGCCAACACGATCACGTCGACGCCCTGGATGGCCTCGGCGTTGTCGGCAAAGGTGTCGATACCGTGCTCGGCGCTGACGCGGGCGCGGGTTTCGGCGCCGGGGTCGCTGGCACGGATCTGTTGGGCTTGCAGGCCCTTGGCCCGCAGGCCGCCGATCAGGCTGGCCGCCATGTTGCCGGCGCCGATAAAGGCAATACGCGTGTTGCTCATGACAGGTCCTTATTCAGTGGGAGGTCAGCCATTTCACGGCTGGCCGTAGTCGCGGGCGCCAAACAGGGCGGTACCGATCCGCACCCAGGTGGCGCCTTGGGCGATGGCCGACTCAAGGTCGTGGCTCATGCCCATGGAAAGTGTGTCGAGCGGCAGGTTCAGGCTGGCCTGCAGGTCGCGGACGGTGGCGAAGGCTGCGTCCTGTGCGGCGCGGTCTTCCGTCGGCTCAGGGATCGCCATCAGGCCACGCAGTTTTACGCGCGGCAGGGCGCTGATCGCTTGGGCCAGGGCCGGCAGGTCGGCGGGTGTGCAGCCGGACTTGCTGGCTTCGCCGCTGACGTTGACCTGGATGCAGATGTTCAACGGCGGCAGGTCGGCCGGGCGTTGTTCAGACAGGCGTTGTGCAATTTTCAGACGGTCCACGGAGTGCACCCAAGCGAAGTTCTCGGCGATCGCGCGAGTCTTGTTCGATTGAATGGGGCCGATGAAGTGCCAACTCAAGGGCAGGTCGGTTAATTCGGCCTGTTTGCCCAAGGCTTCCTGCAGGTAGTTTTCGCCGAAATCACACATCCCGGCGGCATAGGCTTCGCGCACGGCTTGCGCGGGCTTGGTCTTGCTCACGGCCAGCAGGTGGATGCTGTTTGCGTCACGTTGCACGGCGTCGGCTGCGGCGCGGATGCGCTGGCTAACCAGGCCAATGTTGTCTGCTATCGTCGACATTCAGGATGCGCCCGTGGATATGGAGTCCGCGGCATTCTACTGGAAATGGAAAGCCCTATGGATATCACTGAATTACTCACGCAAAGCGTGCACCGAGGCGCCTCCGACCTGCACCTGTCGGCCGGCCTGGCGCCGATGCTGCGGGTGGATGGCGAGGTATGGCCCCTGGATGGGCCGGCGCTGTCAGCCACTCACGTGGCCGATTTGCTCAGCCCTTTGCTCAACCGCTATCAACAAAAGGATTTCGAAACATCTCTTGAAACCGATTTCGCCTTCGAACTGCCCGGCGTGGGGCGATTCCGGGTGAACGTGTTCCAGCAGGCGCGCGGCATAGGCGCGGTGTTTCGCAGCATCCCCGCGCAGGTCCAGAGCCTGGAAAGCCTCGGGTTGGGCGCGGTGTTCCAGCGTATCGCCCAGTTGCCGCGCGGCCTGGTGCTGGTGACCGGGCCCACCGGGTCGGGCAAGTCCACCACCCTGGCGGCGATGGTCGATCACCTCAACCAACATCGGCGCCAGCACATCCTCACGCTGGAAGACCCCATCGAATTTATCCACCAACCCAACCGGTCTCTGATCAACCAGCGCCAGGTGCATCGCGACACCCAGAGTTTTTCGGCAGCCTTGCGCTCAGCGCTGCGGCAAGACCCGGATGTGATTCTGGTGGGGGAGCTGCGTGACCTGGAAACCATCCGCCTGGCCCTGACGGCGGCTGAGACCGGGCATCTGGTCTTCGGCACCTTGCACACCGCGTCGGCGGCCAAGACCGTGGATCGCCTGGTGGACGTGTTCCCGGCGGGGGAAAAGCCCATGGTCCGCTCGATGCTCTCGGAGTCGCTGCAGGCGGTGGTGTCCCAGGTGCTGGTCAAGAAGATCGGCGGTGGGCGCGTGGCGGCCCATGAGGTCATGCTGAGCACGCCGGCCATTCGCAACCTGATCCGCGAAGACAAGGTGGCGCAGATGGTCTCGGCGATGCAGACCGGCGGGGCGTTGGGGATGAAGACGCTGGATATGAGTTTGAAGGCGTTGGTCACGGAGGGCGTGATCAGCCGGGAAGAGGCGCGGGAGAAGGCGAGGGTGCCGACAGACATATGAGATCTTGTGGGCAATGAAATCAAATGTGGGAGGGGGGCAAGCCCCCTCCCACATTGGTACTGTATTCCAGCTTCAGATCAGCGTTGGACGATCCGCAGGTTGTTCTGTTCTTTCGGCAGAACCCGCTTGGCGATCACGTAGTTCTTGTCCCAGAACGGCTTCTTCAGCGTATCGATGCTGACCGACTTGCCACGACGCGGTGCGTGGATAAAGCGGTCGTTGCCCAGGTAGATGGCAACGTGGTTAACCTGGCGGCTCTTCAATTTGAAGAACAGCAGGTCGCCCGGTTTCAAGTCCTTGCGATCAACCTTCTGCCCGTGGCCGGCGGCCATGGCGTTGGAGGTGCGCGGTAAATCCACGGCGGCAACGTTGTTGAACGCATATTTCACCAGGCCGCTGCAGTCAAAACCTTTACTTGGGCTGCTGCCGCCCCAACGATAAGGTGTACCGAGCACATTAACGGCGCGGCTGAGCACGGCGCTTTGCTTGGTGTTGCCTGCCATCAGGCCGGGTGCTGCCTTACCGTGGGCCTTGCTCAGTTGAGTCGGGCGGCTGACGGTGGGCTTTACGGATTTGGCCGTGCTGGGCGTGCTGTGAACTTTAGGGGTGAAACCGTTGACGTTAGGAAGTCGTTGCTCACGATTGGTGGCGTGGGCGGCCAGTGGCATTAATAGGCAAATGGTTAGCCATGTCTTGAAAAATGGTCGCATTAGGCGTGGCTCTTATGGGTTTGCGCGCAACTTTATAACAGCTTTTTGTGTCGTTCTCAGGCCGTTTGTCGACTGAACCTTGGGGTCAAACTCAGGAAATGCGCGACGAATCGCCGCAATTGTCCTACACAAGTCAGGTGGCATAAGGCTTTCAGGGGAGGGAAGATACCATCGGCCATACGTCGGGCGCATGTAAAAAAGTCACAAAGAAAGTGAAAAAATTTATCTATCGCAGCCAAAGAGGTACTCCATGAACACCTATCGACAGGATGTTTCGCAGCAAGACACCCACAGCAAGGTGATCGGTTACCTGCTCTGGATTTTCGGTTTTACCGGAGCGCATCGCTTCTATTACGGCAAGCCCGTCACCGGGACGATCTGGTTTTTTACGTTGGGCTTGTTGGGGATTGGCTGGCTGATCGACTTGTTCCTGATTCCGGCCATGGACCGTGAAGCCGACCTGCGTTTTACCGCCGGCCCGATCGAATACAACGTGGCCTGGATCCTGTTGGCGTTTCTCGGGGTGTTCGGTGTACACCGGATGTACCAGGGCAAATGGATCACTGGCCTGCTCTACCTGCTGACCGGCGGCCTGTTTCTGCTGGGGGTGCTGTATGACTTCTGGACGTTGAATACGCAGATTTCGATCCGTAACGCCGAGCTAAGAGGCGGGCGCTGATCTCTCAAGCTCTATAGAGAACCTAATGTGGGAGGGGGCTTGCCCCCGATAGCAGTGGGTCAGCTACAGATAAGCTGACTGGTCCACCGCCATCGGGGGCAAGCCCCCTCCCACATTTTTTACCGAGCCCGCTTTAGGCCCGGTAGCTGATGCGTCCGTCTACCAGCGTGTAGCGCACGCTCGCCGGCAGGCTATGGCCGATGAACGGGCAGTTCTCGCCCTTGGACAGCCAGTGCTCACCGGCAATCGTCGAGCTGGCTGGATCGAACAGCACCAGATCCGCGGCGGCGCCCACAGTCAACTTGCCCGCCGGTAGGCGCAAGGCTTCGGCAGGGCCGGTGCTCAGGCGTGCCAGCAGCGTTGGCAGGTCCAACAAGCCATCCTCTACCAGCGTCATTGCCAGCGGCAGCAACAGCTCGACGCTGCTGATACCCGGCTCGGTCGCGCCAAACGGTGCCAGTTTGGCATCGCGCTCGTGGGGTTGGTGATGGCTGGAGATCGCCGACACCACGCCGGACTTCACCGCGGCACGCAAGCCGTCGCGGTCGGCACGGGTGCGCAGCGGAGGTTGTACGTGATACAGGCTGGAGAAGTCGATCAGTGCCTCGTCCGTCAGGATCAACTGATACAACGCCACGTCTGCCGTCACCGGCAAACCGCGGGCCTGGGCCTGGGCGATCAGGGCCACACCGCGGGCGCTGGTCAGTTGGCTGAAGTGCGCACGCACGCCGCTTTGTTCCACCAGCAGCAGGTCGCGGGCCAGGGCCACGGTTTCAGCGGTCTCCGGGATGCCCGGCAGGCCGAGGAAGCTGGCCACGGCGCCTTCATGGGCCAGGCCGCCTTCGGCCAGGTCGTGGTCCTGGGAGTGGAAGATCACCGTCAGGTCGAAGGTGGCCGCGTATTCCAGGGCACGGCACAGCGTGCGGGTGCTGCGGAAGCTCTCCAGGCCGTTGCCGAAGGCCACGCAACCGGCATCGCGCAGCGCGATCAGTTCGGCCAGTTGTTCGCCTTCCAGGCCTTTGCTCAGGGCGCCGATGGGGAACACTTTGCAATTGCCGGCTTCGCGGGCGCGGTCGAGGATCAGCTCGGTCACCGCCGAGGTGTCCAGCACCGGCTTGGTGTGCGGTGGGCAGCACAGGCTGGTGACGCCACCGGCGGCGGCGGCGCGGGTTTCGCTGCTGATGTTGCCTTTGCGGCTGTAACCCGGCTCGCGCAGGGCGACGTTCAGATCGACCAGCCCAGGCGCGGCCACCAGGCCCTTGGCGTCGATGGTTTCAGTGGCATTGAAAGCGCTGGGCGCGGCGCCGATGGCGATGATCTTGCCGGCTTCCAGATGAAGATCGGTGACTTGATCCAGGCCACTGGCCGGATCGATGACGCGGGCGCCGAGAATGCTGAGCTTCACTGGGCCTTCTCCTGCTCGAATTGACGTTGCGCGGTTTGCCCGCTCATGGCCATGGACAGCACTGCCATGCGCACGGCGATGCCGTAGGTCACCTGGTTGAGAATCACCGACTGGTTGCCGTCGGCCACTGCCGACTCAATCTCCACCCCTCGGTTGATCGGCCCCGGGTGCATCACGATGGCATCCGGCTTGGCCCCGGCCAGGCGCGTGGTGGTCAAGCCGAACAGGCGGTAGAACTCGCCTTCGCTCGGCAACAGGCCACCGGACATGCGTTCGCGTTGCAGGCGCAGCATGATCACCACGTCCACATCCTTGAGGCCTTCGGTCATGTCGGTGTAGACCTTCACGCCGTACTGCTCGATGCCGACGGGCAGCAGGGTTTTCGGCGCGATCACGCGGATATCCGGGCAGCCCAGGGTTTTCAGGGCCAGCATGTTCGAGCGCGCGACCCGCGAGTGCAGGATGTCGCCGACGATGGCCACCGAGAGGTTTTCAAAGCTGCCCTTGTGCCGACGGATGGTGAGCATGTCGAGCATGCCCTGGGTCGGGTGGGCGTGACGGCCGTCGCCGCCGTTGATGATCGCTACCTGCGGGCACACGTGCTCGGCGATGAAGTGCGCGGCGCCGGAGTCGCCGTGGCGTACCACGAACATGTCGGCTGCCATCGCTTCGAGGTTGCGCAGGGTGTCGAGCAGGGTTTCGCCCTTGCTCGCCGACGAAGTGGACACGTTCAGTGTGATCACGTCGGCCGACAGGCGCTGGGCCGCCAGTTCGAAGGTGGTGCGGGTGCGCGTGGAGTTCTCGAAGAACACGTTGCAGATGGTTTTGCCGCGCAGCAGCGGGACTTTCTTAACCGCGCGACCACCGACTTCGAGGAACGAGTCGGCGGTGTCGAGGATTTCGGTGAGCAGCTCACGGGGCAAACCGTCGAGGGACAAGAAGTGTTGCAGTTGGCCCTGAGCATTGAGCTGCAGCGGGCGCTTGGCATCTAGAGGCGTCATCGCGGGGACTCTTTACAAGGCGGTTTAAAGGGCAAGGTCTTGCAGTTCGAGTACGAGCGGCGTGGGACCGGACAATTTTACCCGCTGCTGGGCTGAAAGCGACAGGGTGGCGCCGACCACATCCGGGCTGATCGGCAGTTCGCCGGCGTCCAGGTCCAGCAGGCAGACCAGGGTCACACTGGCGGGGCGGCCGTAGTCGAACAACTCGTTCAGCGCGGCGCGGATGGTGCGGCCGCTCATCAGTACGTCGTCGATCAGCACCAGGTGCTGGCCTTCGATCTCGAACGGCAGGGCCGACGGGCGTACTTGCGGGTGCAGGCCGTTCTGGCTGAAGTCGTCGCGGTAGAAAGACACATCCAGCGTACCCAACGGCGACTCGTTGCCCAACTCTTCCAGCAGCGCCTGGGCCACCCACACGCCGCCGGTGCGGATGCCGATGAAGCGCGGCTCGCTGATGGCACGGTGTTTCAGGTGGGCCTTGAGGCGAATCGCCATCTGGCTGATCAGTTCGGCGGGGTTTGGCAGGCTCATGGTCGCTCCTTCAAGGCCTTGCGCGGCAGGGGTTGCCTGCAAGGTCCGGGCTCAAACGTAAAAAGACGCGGCAAGCCGCGTCAGTCAGGATTCAAATAATGCGGTGTTTTCATCCAGCCAACCCTGCAACAGCAAGGCCGCGGCGATGGCGTCCACCGGGTTGTCGCGGTAGCTGCCTTTCTGCCCGCCACGGTCGCGGCGCTCACCCTTGGCCTCGAAGGTCGTCAGGCGCTCATCGTGGGTATAAAAGGGCAGGTTGTAGCGGCCATTGAGGCGGCGCGCGAACTTTTCGGCGCGCAGGCACATGTCGCTGGGGGTGCCGTCCATGTTCAAGGGCAGGCCGACCACCACCGCGTCGGGTTTCCACTCCTTGATCAGGGCTTCGACCTGATTCCAGTCCGGTATGCCGTTCTGGGCTTTGAGGGTACACAGCTCGCGGGCCTGGCCGGTGATGACCTGGCCGACTGCCACGCCGATCTGTTTGGTGCCGTAGTCAAAGCCGAGGATCAGACGCAAGGCCATCAGGCGTGCCCCGCCTGGCTGGTCAGCAGGCTGAGGTTGACCCGCAGCTTGGCAGCCGCTGCGTCCAGGCGCAGTTCGCAGGCGGTGTTGAACAGAATGTCGGCATCGTAGGGGCAGGTCAGCCAGGCGTTGCTGGCCAGTTCGGCCTCCAACTGCCCGGCTTCCCAACCGGCGTAGCCGAGGGCGATCACGCTCTGCTCGGGGCCGACGCCGTCGGCGATGGCGAACAACACATCCTGGGACGTGGACAGCGACACGCCGTCGAGGTCCACCGTGGCCTGGAACTTCGGCCCGGTTGGGTGCAGTACAAAACCGCGATCGGTCTGCACCGGCCCGCCGATATAGATCGGCACGCCCTGGCAACGGGCCGGCGGGTCGATCTCCGGGCGCAGTTGCTCAAGGATATCGGCCAGGTTCAGCTCCTGCGGGCGGTTCACCACCAACCCCATGGCACCATTGGCCGTGTGCTCGACGATGTAGGTCAAGGTCTGCGCAAAGTTCGGGTCGGCCATATGGGGCATGGCGATCAGGAATTGGTGCTTGAGGTAGGTCGGGCTGACATTTTTCATGTCCGCTAGTGTGGCGTTGGAGGGGCGAACTGACAAGCTGGGAGTGATCCGAATACAGCGCCGTCGGCTTTTCTGTAGGAGCGAGCTTGCTCGCGAAAAACTTGAAAACGACGCGGTTCTGCCTGGAGCGCTTCGTTATCGTTGAGGTTTTTCGCGAGCAAGCTCGCTCCTACAGTGATTGGTGTTGATTGGGGTTATCAATTGCTGGACAGGCGATCGCCCTTGGCAAACCGCCAGGTGCGGATGATTTCCAGGCGGTCCACGTCATTCAAGTCGCCGGTAAACGGGGCGAAGGGCGCGGCCAGGCGCACGATGCGCTGGGCGGCCTGGTCCAGCAACGGTTGGCCGGACGATTCGAGCACCTGCACTTCATATAACGTGCCGTCGCGGTTGATCGACACCAACAAGCGCAAATTGCCGTAAATCTGTTGGCGGCGCGCTTCGTCCGGGTAGTTGAGGTTGCCGATGCGTTCGACCTTCTTGCGCCACTCATCCTTATACCAGGCGCCTTTGTCGCGCATGGTGGACGCAGCGTTCAGGCGGTAGATGCGCGGGCGCTTGGCGTAGAGCTGTTGCTCATTGGCCAGTTCGGCTTCAAGGCTGGAAATCTGGTCGGAGAGCTGCGAACTGTCGAAGGTCGGCGCCGGCTTGACGGGCTCGGGTTGCGGCTCGGTCTTGGATTTTTCGCGTTGGGTCGGGGCTTTTTGCGGTTTCGGCGCGACGGTGGTCACCACGGGCTTGGGCGCGGTCTGCTTGACTTCGGGCTTGGCGGCCGGCGGCGGGGTGACTTTATTGACCTTGTTGTCCTGGAACGGCGCCACTTCGGTGGTCTTGGGCACGGCTTTCTTGTCCAGCGTGCCGCTGCCTTGCTGATTGTCCTGGGCGAGAAAATCGGCCTTCTCGGGCTTCTTTTCGCTCTTGAACGTGGCGAGGGTAATTTCCAGGGTCTTGGTGATTTGCTTGGGTTCGACCAGGGTGAAACCCACGCCGAGAATCAGCACCAGGTGAATCAATGCCGCGAGAAACAGGGTAAAACCGAGCCGATCAGCCGGGCGCACGCCGCTTGGGGAGGGTTCGAAGGGCAGATCGGACGGGAGCGTCATGACAAGAAAACCAACATCGCGCGTTTCACAGGTGGCGCATGATAACGCAATGTTGGTGGCTGTCCGGCTGTTCTATGTCACTTGGCTTGTAGCTTGCGTTCAATCGCGGCCATCAGCATTTCGCCGATGTTCGTGCCAAATGCATTGTCGATCTCGCGAATACAGGTCGGGCTGGTGACGTTGATTTCGGTGAGGTGTTCACCAATTACGTCGAGGCCTACAAACAGCAAACCTTTTTCCCGCAGCGTCGGGCCGACTTGGGAGGCAATCCAGCGGTCCTTGTCCGACAAAGGCCGGGCTTCGCCACGCCCGCCGGCCGCCAGGTTGCCACGGGTCTCGCCGGCTGCCGGGATGCGCGCCAGGCAATAATCCACCGGTTCGCCGTCGATCATCAGGATGCGCTTGTCGCCGTCCTTGATCGCCGGCAGATAAGCCTGGCCCATGATCTGCTGGGTGCCCAGGGCGGTCAGGGTTTCCAGGATCACCGACAGGTTCGGGTCGCCGGCGCGGTGGCGGAAGATCGAGGTGCCGCCCATGCCGTCCAGCGGCTTGAGGATCACATCGCCGTGTTTGGCGGCGAATTCACGCAGCACATCGGCGCGGCGGCTGACCACGGTCGGTGGCGTGCAGTGCGGGAAGAGCGTGGCGAACAGCTTTTCATTGCAGTCGCGCAGGCTCTGCGGCTTGTTGACGATCAGCACGCCGGCGCGCTCGGCCTGCTCGAGCAGGTAGGTGGAGTAGACGAACTCCATGTCGAACGGCGGGTCCTTGCGCATCAGGATCACGTCCAGGTCGCTCAGGGGGCTGTCGATTTCGTCTTGCAGCTCGAACCACTTTTCAGGGTTGGCAAACACCTCGAGCGGACGCATCCGCGCACGCGCCTGGCCGTCGCCCTGGTAAAGATCACGCTGTTCCATATAGAACAGGCTCCAGCCGCGGGCCTGGGCGGCCAGGAGCATGGCCAGCGAGCTGTCCTTTTTATAGGAAATGCTGGCGATAGGGTCCATGACAATGCCGACGCGAACGCTCATGGGGGATTTCCTCTAGCAAATTAGGGCGCATAAAAGTGGCGTCAGAGTGGCGCTGCGGCTGTTGTGGGTCAAGGAAAAACCACCTAGCGGGCCGCTCGATAGATTGCTCCACGAGACTGTGCTAAAAAGACTGCCACGGTGCAGTGGCCCTTGAATTCCAAGGCTTCTGGCGCTCATTCTGGGCAGTATCAGGCAGTACACACCGAAAACCGATTCGCTGTGGCGATGGTAGAGCAGATATGGAACAGCATTCCAACGCCTTGAGAGTGATGGTGATCGACGATTCGAAAACGATCCGCCGCACCGCCGAGACCCTGTTGAAGAACGTGGGGTGCGATGTCATCACGGCCATCGATGGTTTCGATGCCCTGGCCCGGATTGTGGATCATCACCCGCACATTATCTTTGTCGACATCATGATGCCGCGCCTGGATGGCTATCAGACTTGCGCCCTGGTGAAGAACAACCCGGCGTTCAAGTCGATCCCGGTGATCATGCTGTCCTCCAAGGACGGCCTGTTCGACAAGGCCAAGGGGCGCATCGTCGGTGTCGATCAGTTTTTGACCAAGCCTTTCAGCAAGGAAGAACTGCTGAGTGCGATCAAGGCCTACGTGCCCGGTTTCGCCGCAGTAGAACAAGCACACTGACGCAACCTCACAAGGGCGTGCGTCTACCAATGTAGTGGGGAAAACCATGGCACGTGTTCTGATCGTCGACGATTCGCCGACCGAAATGTACAAGCTGAGCGGCATGCTGGAAAAGCACGGGCACCAGGTCCTCAAGGCCGAAAATGGCGCCGACGGCGTGGCACTTGCGTCCCGGGAGAAGCCCGATGCGGTGTTGATGGATATCGTCATGCCGGGCCTCAACGGCTTCCAGGCCACGCGCCAGTTGAGCAAGCACAACGATCCGAGCATCAACTCGATACCGATCATCATCATTACCACCAAGGATCAGGAAACCGACAAGATCTGGGGCGAGCGCCAGGGCGCCAGGGATTACCTGACTAAGCCGGTGGACGAAGAAACCCTGATCGCCACCCTGAACAAGGTGTTGGCCGGCTGACGGCACGCCATCATGACCGAGTCACAGACCGCCTTCGAGCTGCTGCTGGACATCGACCGCCGCTGTCGCCTGCTGGCCGCCGACCTGCCATCCCAGGAAACCCGCCTGCAAGGCTGGAGCGGGATCGGCTTTCGCGTGGGCGAACAGTGGTTTGTCGCGCCCATGGGCGAAGTCGCCGAAGTGCTGCATGAGCCGCGCTGCACTTTAATGCCCGGGGTCAAGACCTGGATCAGAGGAGTCGCTAACCTGCGTGGGCGCCTGCTGCCGGTGATGGATCTCGGCGGTTTCCTCGGCCATGTGCTGCCCAAGACAGGTAAGCAACGGCGGGTATTGGTCGTGGAATACCAAGACATATTTATCGGGCTGTTGGTGGACGAGGTGGTGGGTATGCAGCATTTCGCACAAGACGCATTGTTGCCCAGCGCCCCCGCCTGCGCGTCCTTTATCCGCGGCCAGTTCGACGCTGATCAGCGCTGGCAGGTCTTCAGCCCCTTCGCTCTGGCGCAGGCCCCTGGCTTCATGGATGTTGCCGCATGACCACTGCTACCACGCCCAAACCCCAGGCGGTCTCGCGCAGCCGCTCGCAGATCATCGTGCTGTTTATTGCGCTGATCATATTCATCATGTTGCTGTTCGCCAACTTCGCGTACCTCAACACCCAGTCCACCTACGACAAGCAGTACATCGGCCACGCCGGTGAGTTGCGGGTGCTGTCCCAGCGTATCGCCAAGAACGCCACCGAAGCGGCCGCCGGCAAGGCCGCCGCGTTCAAGTTGCTGGCGGAGGCGCGCAATGACTTTGCCCGGCGCTGGGGTTACCTGAAGAAGGGCGACCCGGACACCGGCCTGCCCGCCGCGCCGAGTGCGGTACGTACAGAGATGCGGGCGGTGCAGACCGATTGGGAAGCGCTGCTGAAAAATACCGACGCGATCCTCGCCAGCGAACAGACCGTGCTGTCGTTGCATCAAGTTGCCGCGACCCTGGCCGAAACCGTGCCGCAACTGCAAATGGAATCGGAAAAGGTCGTGGATATCCTGCTGCAACGCGGCGCCCCGGCCAGCCAGGTGGCCCTGGCCCAGCGTCAGTCGTTGCTGGCCGAGCGTATCCTGGGGGCGGTCAACACCGTACTGGCCGGTGACGAAACTGCCGTGCAGGCTGCCGATGCCTTTGGCCGCGATGCCAACCGCTTCGGCCAGGTGCTCACCGGCATGCTCCAGGGCAACCCCGGGCTGCGCATCACCCAGGTCGAGGACCACGATGCGCGGGCGCGCCTGACAGAAATCGCCGAGCTGTTCGAGTTTGTCTCAGGCTCCGTGGACGAGATCCTCGAAACCTCGCCGCAACTGTTCCAGGTCCGCGCCTCGGCGAACAATATTTTCAACCTCTCGCAAACCCTGCTCGATGAAGCCTCGCTCCTGGCCACCGGCTTTGAAAACCTGGCCAGCGGGCGCAGTTTCGACACGATCGGCGGCTATGTGCTGGGCTTGCTGGCGCTGGCCTCGATCATCCTGATCGGCCTGGTGATGGTCCGCGCCACCAACCAGCAACTGCGGGAAACCGCCGAGAAGAACGAGCGCAACCAGAACGCGATCATGCGCCTGCTGGATGAAATCGAGGACCTCGCCGACGGCGACCTCACCGTCACCGCCTCGGTGACCGAGGACTTCACCGGCACCATCGCCGACTCCATCAACTATTCCGTGGACCAACTGCGCGACCTCGTCGCCACCATCAACCTCACCGCCGGCCAGGTCGCCGGCGCGGTGCAGGACACCCAGGCCACCGCCATGCACCTGGCGCAGGCCTCGGAGCACCAGGCCCAGCAGATCGCCGAGGCCTCCACCGCGATCGAACAGATGGCCCAGTCCATCGACCAGGTGTCGGCGAACGCCGCTGAGTCCTCGGCGGTGGCCGAGCGCTCGGTGGAAATCGCCAACAAGGGCAATGAAGTGGTGCACAACACCATCCACGGCATGGACAACATTCGCGAACAGATCCAGGACACCGCCAAGCGCATCAAGCGCCTGGGCGAGTCGTCCCAGGAGATCGGTGACATCGTCAGCCTGATCGATGACATCGCCGACCAAACCAACATCCTCGCGCTCAACGCCGCGATCCAGGCGAGCATGGCCGGGGATGCCGGACGCGGCTTTGCGGTGGTGGCCGATGAAGTGCAACGCCTGGCCGAGCGCTCGTCGGCGGCCACGCGGCAGATTGAAACCCTGGTGCGGGCGATCCAGGCCGACACCAACGAAGCGGTCATCTCCATGGAACAGACCACCACCGAAGTGGTGCGGGGTGCGCGGCTGGCCCAGGACGCCGGGGTGGCGCTGGAAGAGATCGAAGGCGTGTCGAAAACCCTGGCGGCGCTGATCCAGAGTATCTCCAACGCGGCGCAGCAACAGACGTCGTCGGCGGGGCAGATCTCGCTGACCATGAACGTGATCCAGCAAATCACCACCCAGACGTCGTCGGGCTCGACCGCCACCGCCGAGAGCATCGGCAACCTGGCGAAAATGGCCAGCCAGTTGCGCCGCTCAGTATCGGGCTTCACCCTCCCGGCGCCCAAGCAGGCTGATGATTGAAATGCAATCCAAATGTGGGAGGGAGCTTGCTCCCGATGACGGTGTATCAGTCACCTGATTCATTGACTGACCCACTGCCATCGGGAGCAAGCTCCCTCCCACATGTGATCTCTCTCTTTGTTTCAAGAACACCAGCAACTCATGAATTCTAAGCGGAGCAGTTATGGTTGATCGGCACGACTACGTGGCCCTCGAATGGGTCAAGGGCGACATTGCCGAAACCCTGAAACAGGCCCGTTCGGCGCTGGACGCGTTTGTCGAAACCACTGACAACGAGACCCTCGGCGACTGCCTGGCGTGCATTCACCAGGTGCATGGCGCGTTGCAAATGGTCGAGTTCTACGGTGCGGCGCTGCTCGCCGAAGAAATCGAAGCCCTGGTCCTGGCCCTGCAGGCCGGGCGCGTCAGCCAGCGCGATGAAAGTATCCGCCTGCTGCAACAGGCCCTCGGGCAATTGCCGCTGTACCTGGACCGCATCCACAGTGCCCGCCGCGACTTGCCGCTGGTGGTGTTGCCACTGCTCAACGACCTGCGCAGTGCGCGCGGTGAAAGCCTGTTGTCGGAAACCAGCCTGTTCAGCCCGCAATTGCTGTCGATTGCGCCGTTGCCCGAGGAGACGCTGGCGCAACGCGCGCCGCCCGACCTGAGCGATCAGTTGCGCCAGTGGCATCTGCTGCTGCAACAAGCCCTGGCCGGGTTGCTGCGCGAAGATCACGGCCCGAGCAACCTGGAGGACATGGCGCGGGTGTTCGCCCGCCTCGAAGCGCTGTGCCAGGGCGCGCCGCTGTTGCCGCTGTGGCAAGTCACCTCGGCGCTGGTCGAGGGCATGCTGACCGGCGTGATCGCCAACAGCCCGGCGCTGCGCAGCCTGCTCAAGGCCAGCGACAAACAACTCAAGCGCCTGCTCGCCCAGGGCATTGGCGGCATCAACCAGCCGGCGCCGGATGAACTGCTCAAGAGCCTGCTGTTCTACGTCGCCAAAGTCACCCGGCCAACGCCGCGCATGCAAAGCCTGAAAGAACGCTACGGCCTCGATGAAGCCTTGCCCGACAGCGCCGTGGTCGATGCCGAACGCGCGCGCCTGGCCGGGCCGGACCGCAATGCCATGGGCTCGGTGCTCGGCGCGTTGTGCGAAGAGCTGGTGCGGGTCAAGGAACGCCTCGACCTGTTCGTGCGCAGCGACCGTCAACACACCAGCGACCTCGAAGCGCTGCTGGCGCCGCTGCGGCAAATCGCCGACACCCTCGCGGTGCTGGGCTTTGGGCAGCCGCGCAAAGTCATCATCGACCAGCTTGCCGTGGTGTTGAGCCTGGCCCAGGGCCAGCGCGAACCCAACGATGCAGTGCTGATGGATGTCGCCGGCGCCTTGCTCTACGTCGAAGCGACGTTGGCCGGGATGGTCGGCACGGTCGAGCCGCAAGGCCGTGAAGAAAGCCGCCTGCCCACCACCGACCTGACGCAGATTCATCAGTTGGTGATCCGCGAGTCCTGCCAGTGCCTCAAGCAAGCCAAAGAGTTGGTGATCGACTGTATCGACGCCCAGTGGGAGCGCCAGCGCCTGGAATCCCTGCCGGAACTGTTGAGCCAGGTGCGCGGCGCCCTGGCGATGATTCCACTGCCACGCGCAGCGAGCCTGATGCGCGGTTGCACCGATTACGTCGATGAACAACTGATGATCAACGACGCAGTGCCGTCCGAAGAGCAGTTGGCGCATTTCGCCGACGTGATCAGCGGCCTGGAGTACTACCTGGAACGCATGCTCCAAGACCCCGACGCCGCTGGCGAACGGGTGTTGGAGTTGGCCACCGAGGGCCTGGCCGCGCTGGGTTACCTGCCGGCCGAAAAGCCCTGGCGCCAGGCGCTGGTGGCGCCGGACGGCGCGTTGTCGACGGAGATCGCGCCGAGCCAATCCCAGTTCGACGCGCTGGCCAATCCTGCTTCGCGCTTGAACCCGCCCGCCCTGCAACGCCCCGGCAGCCTGCTGCCGCCGCCAGCCGGTGAAGAGCCGATCGACGACGAACTGCGTGAAGTGTTCCTCGAAGAAACCGCCGAAGTCCTTGAGGTGCTGCACCACCATCTGCCGAGCGGCGTCGATAAAACCGCCCTCGGCGAAATGCGCCGTGCCTTCCACACCCTCAAAGGCAGTGGCCGCATGGTGCGCGCCCTGGTGCTGGCGGAACTGGCCTGGGCCGTGGAGAACCTGCTCAATCGCGTGCTGGAATGCAGCGTGGCCGCCGGCCCCGAGGTGCAACACGTGCTGGATGATGCGGTGGCCCTGCTGCCGGAATTGATCGCCGACTTCGCCGCCGGCGCCCAGCGCCAACGGGATGCGGTCGACGCCCTGGCCGCGCGCGCCCACGCCTTGGCCAGCGGTACCGCCGTGCCGGCCGCCGAACCCCATGACCCGATGCTGCTGGAGATCTTCCGCAACGAAGCCCAGAGCCACCTCGACAGCCTCAACCACTTCCTGCGCCAAGCCGCCGAGCATGTGCCGCTGCAAGTCAGCGATGAGTTGCAACGCGCCTTGCACACCCTCAAAGGCAGCGCCTATATGGCCGGCGTGCTGCCGATCGCCGAACTGGCGCGCCCGCTCGATCACCTGACCCGCGAGTACAAGGCCCACCGCCTGCCGCTGGACCTGGATGAAGTAGAGCTGCTGCTGGAGGCCGAGGATCTGTTCCAACGTGGCTTGCGCCAGTTGAACGGCGACCCGCTGGTACCGATCAAAGGTGCCGCCGACCTGATCGACCGCACCCAAAGCCTGCTCGATCATCAGCTTCAAGCCCAGCTCGACGCGCCGAGCACCGGCCTGCGGATCAAGCGTGATCCGCACCTGATCACCAACTTCCTGGCCCAGGGCATGGACATTCTGCTCGACGCCGAAAGCCTGCTGCGCCGCTGGCAACAACACCCTGGCGAACGCCAGGAACTGACCGCGTTGCTGGATGAATTGACCACGCTAGGGCAGGGCGCGCACCTCGCCGACCTGCACGCCATCGACGAACTCTGCGAAGCCTTGCTTGACCTGTACGGCGCCGTGGAAGAAAGCAGCCTGGCGGTCAGCGAGCAGTTTTTCCAGGAGGCCGAACAGGCCCACGAAGCGCTGATCAACATGCTCGACGAACTGGCTGCCGGCCAGGAAATCAGCCCGGCCCCGGCGCGCATGCAAGCCTTGCGCGAGCTGCTGGATGGCGCCCTCGACCCGTCCGCCACCGGCCTGATCAAAAGCGACGGCAGCCGTGCGCTGAGCATCTCCGAACTGGGCGCCGCGACGGCCCGGCTGGACCGGCACGCGGTGGTGGATGATGAGATCGTCGAGATCTTCCTCGAAGAAGCCGTGGATATCCTCGACAGCGCCGGGCAGTCCCTCAAACGCTGGCTGCTGGAACCCGAGGGCGTGGCGCCGTTAACCTCGTTGCAGCGCGACATGCACACCCTCAAGGGCGGCGCACGTATGGCCGAGATCGGGCCTGTTGGCGACCTGGCCTACGAGCTGGAAGGCCTTTACGAAGGCCTGGTGGACCGCCGCTACAGCTATTCCCATGAGCTGTCCCAGGTGCTGATGGCCAGCCATGAGCACTTGGCGTTGCAGTTGGACCAACTGCAACAGCATCAGCCGTTGAGCGACTCTAGCGAATTGATCGCCAGCGTCCGGGGATTGCGCCACAGCAGCCCGCCCGCGGCGCAGGCCGCTGCTGCGCAGACTTTGGGCATCGACCCGGAATTGCTGGATATCTTCCTCGAAGAAGCCGCCGACATTCTCGACAGCTCGGGGGCGGCGTTGCTGCGCTGGCAAGCTGAGCCCAACAACCGCCAGGAAGTCGAAACCCTGCTGCGCGACCTGCACACCCTCAAGGGCGGTGCGCGCATGGTCGAGATCGGCCCGATCGGCGATCTGGCCCATGAGCTGGAGTTTCTCTACGAAGGCTTGTCCTCCGGTTTGCTCGTGGCGTCCCCCGAGTTGTTCGCCTTGCTGCAAGGCTGTCACGACCGCCTGGCGCAAATGATCGACGCGGTGGCGGCGGGCTTGCCGGTGGGTTCGGTGGACAAACTCATCGAGCGCATCAAAAGCCTGGTCCACCCGAGCAAAGAGCCGGTGGTGCCGGTGGCATTAGTGACGGGCAAGGCCGAAACAGCCAGCGACCCGACCGCCGACATGGTGAAAATCTCCGCCGACCTGCTGGACGATCTGGTTAACCTGGCCGGCGAAACCTCGATCTTCCGTGGCCGGATCGAACAGCAGGTCAACGACGCGCAGGTTGCCCTCAACGAGATGGAGACCACCCTCGAGCGCATGCGCGACCAACTGCGCCGGCTCGACACCGAAACCCAGGGCCGCCTCTTCAGCCGTCAGCAGGCCGAAGCCGAGCGCCTGGACTACGAAGAATTCGACCCGCTGGAAATGGACCGCCATTCACAGTTGCAGCAACTGTCCCGCGCACTGTTCGAGTCCGCCTCCGACGTGCTCGACCTCAAGGAAACCCTTGAGCGCCGCAACCAGGATGCGCACGACCTGTTGCAGCAACAGGCGCGCATCAACACCGAATTGCAGGAAGGCCTGATGCGCACGCGCATGGTGCCCTTTGAACGCATGCTGCCGCGCCTCAAGCGCATCGTGCGCCAGGTCGCCCAGGAGTTGGGTAAGGACGTGGAATTCGTGGTCGGCAACGCCGAGGGCGAGATGGACCGCAACGTGCTGGAACGCATGGTCGCGCCGCTGGAACATATGCTGCGCAACGCCGTCGATCACGGCCTGGAATCCCGCGAGGCGCGGCTGCTGGCCGGCAAACCCGAGAAGGGCCGGGTCACCCTGGACCTGACCCACGAAGGCGGCGATATCGTCTTCGATCTGCGCGACGACGGCGCCGGCGTGCCCCTTGAGGCGGTGCGGCGCAAGGCGATCAAGCGCGGCTTGCTCGCTCCGGATCAAGAGATCAGCGACCGCGACGTGTTGCAGTTCATCCTGCAGCCGGGGTTCTCCACGGCGGAAAAGATCACCCAGATTTCCGGGCGTGGCGTGGGCATGGACGTGGTGCATGAAGAAGTGCGCCAGCTCGGCGGCTCGATGTCGATCGATTCGACGTCGGGGGCGGGCGTGCATTTTCGTATTCGCCTGCCGTTCACCGTTTCGGTCAACCGCGCGCTGATGGTGCAGTGCGCGGACGATCAATACGCGATCCCGCTCAACACCATCGAAGGCCTGGTGCGCGTGCTGCCCCATGAGCTGGAAGGGCACTATCAACTGGACCCGCCGCGGTATGAATACGCCGGCCAGCGCTATGAGCTGTTTTACCTCGGCGACCTGCTGCACACCGTCGCCCGCCCGAAACTGCTGGGCCTGTACCAGCCGTTGCCGGTGCTGCTGGTGCAGTACAACGAACGGCACGTGGCGGTGCAGGTGGACAGCATGGCGGGCACCCGGGAGATCGTGGTCAAGGGCTTGGGGCCGCAGTTTGCCGGGGTGAAGGGGCTCTCCGGGGCGACCATTCTCGGCGATGGCCGGGTGGTCTTGATCATCGACCTGCTCGCCCACATCCGCGCCCGGCAACCGGCGTTGCCGGCCCAGGTGGTGGACGTCCCGCTGCTGCTCAACGTCCCGCTGAAAAAGCGCCCGCTGCTGGTGCTGGTGGTGGACGACTCGGTCACCGTGCGCAAAGTCACCAGCCGCCTGCTCGAACGCAACGGCATGAACGTGCTCACCGCCAAAGACGGTATCGACGCCATGGCCGTGCTGGAAGAACACACCCCGGACCTGATGCTGCTGGACATCGAAATGCCGCGCATGGACGGTTTCGAAGTGGCCATCCGGGTGCGCAACGACCCACGGCTGATGCGCCTGCCGATCATCATGATCACCTCCCGCACCGGCCAGAAACACCGCGACCGCGCCATGGCCATCGGCGTCAACGACTACCTCGGCAAGCCGTATCAGGAGTCGGTGCTGCTGGAAAGTATCGCCTATTGGAGCCAGTCCCATGCTTGATCACCGCACCAGCCAACTCACCGGCCTGCTCCTGCCCCTGGCCGACCGCCACTTGGTGCTGCCCAACGTCGCCATCGCTGAACTGATCGACTTCCAGCGCGGCGAACCGGCCAGCGACGCACCGCCCTGGTATCTGCGGCAAGTGACCTGGCGGGACCGGCAATTGCCGCTGATCAGCTTCGAAGCAGCCTGCGGCGAAGCCAGCGTGACCGGCGAGCGTTCGCGCATCGTCGTGCTGAACGCCCTGGGCGGGCGGCCGTCATTGAAGTTCATTGCGATGGTGATCCAGGGGATTCCACGTTCATACAAGCTCGATAGCCAGTTGAGTTATGTGGATGTGCCACTGTGCGCGTTGGAGCTGGCGGCGGTGCAAGTGGGGGAACATGTGGCGAAGGTGCCGGATTTGATGGGGTTAGAAGCGCTGCTGGTCGAGGCTGGGCTGGCCTGAACATAAGCCTTGCGATGATCCCAATGTGGGAGGGGGCTTGCCCCCAATGGCGGTGTGTCAGTCTCAGTATCTGTAACTGAGCCACTGCCATCGGGGGCAAGCCCCCTCCCACACAGGTTAGCGCTCGTCTTCAGAGCTCAATCAAATTACCGGTTGCTCCCGATGCTCGGCCTGCCACAAGTCGCAGGCACTTTGCATCGATAACCAAAGCTGCGCGGTGCTCACGCCGGCTCGTTCCAACCTGACGGCCAGATCCGGACTGACCGGGGCATGACCATGCAATATCCTTGAGAACGTCTCACGGGCGAAGCCAAGGCGTCGTGCCATTTCGGTGATTGTGATGCCCAGGGCGGGGACCACGTCCTCAAGCAGAATTTCACCTGGGTGAGGGGGGTATGCATACCCATATCGAAACCTCTTGTCTGCCCGTGGCAAGATTCGGACGGAAAAGGCTAGAGAGGCGAGTTCCGAGCAACAACCTGAAAGACCTGTCGGAATATTCTGTGTGATGGGCCTGCTAACTACAGACAAGCCTGCTCATCACAGAAAGCTGTTTTGTCTTGAGTGTTGTGGGTGGCCTTCGGATTCTTCCTGCAAGACTTTGCGCCCTGCATGAACGTGTCGCGTGCGCTTTTCCAACCTTGTGAATGCGTTCCCAAACAGCGACTGATCACTCCCTTTTGGGAACCACTATTTAAAAGACACCACCGAACAAATGTGGGAGGGGGCTTGCCCCCGATGGCGGTGTGTCAGTCTCAGCCTCTGTAACTGAACCACCGCCATCGGGAGTAAGCTTCTGTCGGAATGGGATGTTGTTTATATAGGCAATTTCTTTACTTTGATTGGGCAGGTTTTCTGGCCTGAGTGGGATGCTAATTTCAGCGCCCCTCACTGCCAACAAGGACCGGCACATGGCCGTACCGTTAATGCCGCACCTCATGCGCGTTCTGTGCAATGGTCTACTCACTGTCTGCCTGATCTATATCGCGGGCAGTTGGATCATGTCGCCCGGGACACCGGATCTGGATGAGGTGGTGTTGAAACATTCCTTGGGCAACGGCACCTCGATCTACGGCGCACGGGATGGGCAGGGTGGTGCGACGGTGGGCTTTTCCTACAGGTACTACGTTCATAAGGACCTGGGGAGTGATCAGGAAATACTCACAGCGTTGGTGTCGGCTCATCCATTTCTGAAAACCAAAGAACCCGATGTGCAAGTAAGTGAGCATGAGGGCGTGCTTCGGTTGGATATTCAGGGGGGCGTGTATGAGTACAACAGCTACGCCCTCGAAGGTCTTGGAGCGGTCAAGGTGGTGATGGCGTTGTGATGAGCCAGCGTTCGGATTCTTCCTGCAATATTTTGCGCCCTGCATGAACGTGTCGCTCGCAGCGCGCAATCATGCTCGGAATCCAGCAAATGGCGGCGTTGGGGCAGCTGCTGGTCGACGGAGCGCTGGAGCAAGTCAGCCCTTCTCCAGCATCGTGAAGCGTTCCCAAACAGCGACTGATCACTCCCTTTTGGGAACCACTATTTAAAAGACACCACCGAACAAATGTGGGAGGGGGCTTGCCCCCGATGGCGGTGTGTCAGTCTCAGTATCTGTAACTGAGCCACTGCCATCGGGGCAAGCCCCCTCCCACACAGGTTAGCGCTCGTCTTCAGAGCTCAATCAATCCGCGCAAAACGCTCAATGACCGGTTGCTCTGGATGCTCAGCCCGACCCCTGACTGCCAACCACTGCCGTCATCGCCGATTGGCAGAGTATGTAGCTGCCAACGCATCTGCCATCTTCCTGCTCGAATATTTAAGTATTTGTTATCAATCAATAAAAAACACATTTCCGCTCTTGGCATGGCGCGTGCTAACTGCCTGGTCATGGCCCGTTCCGATAAGCGACGGCGGCGTCATCTGCCAATGGCAGTGCTGGGTGACGCATGCGCTTGCCGGCGGGATAAAGTTCCAACATTGAGTGCTGACGATATGACTGAACTATTGAGTACCGCACATAAGAACACCACCAGTACTTATCTCCAGTTAGGGGGAGAGGCGGGTATCCATAAACTGGTCGACCGTTTTTACGAACTGATGGAGGTGCTGGCCGAGGCGCGAATAGTGCGTCAGATGCACCCTCCGAGTCTCGCCGGCAGCGCCGACAGTCTATTCAAGTTCCTGAGTGGCTGGCTTGGCGGCCCGCCACTGTTCCATCAGGAACGTGGCCACCCTCGTTTGCGCATGCGACATGCGCCTTTTGCAGTCAGTGTTGTCGAGCGCGACGAATGGATGCTGTGCATGCGTCAGGCAATCAACGAGCAGGTGGATGACGCAGCCCTGAATGCGAAGCTGCAGCGCATGTTTTCCGAGATGGCAGACCACATGATTAATACCGATGGGCGCCGCGCAGGTGTTGCGGCGCCGCTTTGAACGTCGGGCCACTCTCCCAACTGGACGCTCCCAAATACCATGATTAAAACTGCCCACGATCTTGTAGTAGATGCTAAAGCCCGTATCGAAGAAGTTGCCATCGAAGACGTTGACCTGGCTATCCAGAATGCGGATGTACTGATTGATGTACGTGAAGCCGACGAGTATGCCGCAGGTCATATATCGGGCGCTGTGCATGCTTCGCGCGGAATGCTGGAATTTAAACTGACCAACGATACCGCGCTCAGTTCGCGAGACCTCAAGGTCGTGCTGTACTGCAAAACAGGTGGTCGCGCTGCGCTCGCGGCTGTATCGCTGCTTGATATGGGCTACCTGCACGTAACATCGATCACCGGAGGGTTCGACGCATGGGTGAGTGCGAAAAAGCCGATTGTGGTTCCGCATTTACCTCGCTTCGAGTAGCACCGTGGGCTGCTTTGGGGGGCATGTTGCTCCCCATTAGGCTTAACCCCGTGTTTGTTGCCGATTCATTACTCCAGCCGTAACGATCCGCCGCCCAGCTTGATTGATGCCCCCCTGAATCACTCCTAAGGTACAGCCCACGACAGCAAACCCGTGGAGCGACCATGACAACAATAATTACCCCCGACTCGCGCTGGACGCGGCGGCGCGATGAAAAGCAGCGGCGGCTCGGGCTGGTCAAGCAGTACGCGGATGGGGCCGTGCTGCCCAGCGACAAAATCGTCGAGGCCCTCGAAGCCCTGATCCTCCCCGGCGACCGCGTGGTGCTGGAAGGCAATAACCAGAAGCAGGCGGATTTCCTCTCGCGCTCCCTGGCCAAGACCGACCCGGCCAAGCTCCACGATTTGCACATGATCATGCCCAGTGTCGGCCGGTCCGAGCACCTGGATCTGTTTGAGAAGGGCATCGCACGCAAGCTCGACTTCTCCTTCGCCGGCACCCAATCCCTGCGCATCAGCCAGTTGCTGGAAGACGGCCTGCTGGAAATCGGCGCGATCCACACCTACATCGAACTCTATGCCCGGCTGGTGGTGGACCTGATCCCGAACGTCGTGCTCTCCGCCGGGTTCATGGCCGACCGCGCCGGTAACATCTACACCGGCGCCAGTACCGAAGACACCCCGGCGTTGATCGAACCCGCCGCGTTCAGCGACGGCATCGTCATCGTGCAGGTCAATCAGTTGGTGGACGACGTCACCGATTTGCCCCGCGTCGACATCCCGGCCAGTTGGGTCGACTTCGTGGTGGTGGCCGACAAGCCGTTCTACATCGAACCGCTGTTCACCCGCGACCCGCGCCACATCAAGCCGGTGCATGTGCTGATGGCGATGATGGCGATCCGTGGCATCTACGAAAAGCACAACGTGCAGTCGCTCAACCACGGCATCGGTTTCAACACTGCCGCCATCGAATTGATCCTGCCCACCTACGGCGAATCCCTGGGCCTGAAGGGCAAGATCTGCCGCAACTGGACCCTCAACCCGCACCCCACGCTGATTCCCGCCATCGAAAGCGGCTGGGTGCAAAGCGTGCATTGTTTCGGCACCGAGCTGGGCATGGAGAATTACATCGCCGCCCGCCCGGATGTGTTCTTCACCGGCCGCGACGGTTCCATGCGCTCCAACCGGATGTTCTGCCAACTCGCCGGCCAATACGCGGTGGACCTGTTTATCGGCGCCACCCTGCAAGTGGACGGCGACGGGCATTCCTCCACGGTCACCCGTGGCCGCCTCGCCGGGTTTGGCGGCGCGCCGAACATGGGCCACGACCCGCGCGGTCGCCGCCATGGCACCCCGGCTTGGCTCGATATGCGTCACGAGGACGCCCCCGAAGCACTCTTGGAGCGCGGCAAAAAGCTCGTGGTGCAAATGGTCGAGACGTTCCAGGAAGGCGGCAAACCGACCTTCGTCAACACCCTTGACGCGGTGGAAGTGGCGCGCAAAAGCGGCATGCCCCTGGCGCCGATCATGATCTACGGCGACGACGTCACCCACTTGCTCACCGAAGAAGGCATCGCCTACCTGTACAAGGCGCGCTCCCTGGAAGAGCGCCAGGCGATGATCGCCGCCGTCGCCGGGGTGACCGCCATCGGCCTGCGCCATAACCCCAAGGACACCGCACGCATGCGCCGTGAAGGCCTGATTGCCTTGCCCGAAGACCTCGGCATCCGCCGCACCGACGCCACCCGCGAGTTGTTGGCCGCCAAGAGCGTGGCTGATCTGGTGGAGTGGTCCGGTGGTTTGTACAACCCGCCCTCCAAGTTCAGGAGCTGGTAAATGCGCGCCCTCAAACTGCACGAACTCAGCCTCGCCGAACGCCTGGCGGACCTGGCCGTCGACGCGCTGATCGACGAAGCCGACCTGTCGCCCAAACCGGCCCTGGTGGACCGCCGTGGCAACGGCGCCCACCGCGACTTGCACCTGGGCCTGATGCACGCCTCGGCGCTGTCCTTGTGGCCGATGTTCAAGACAATGGCCGAAGCCGCCCTCGACATCGGCGAAGTCGGCTTGCCCCTGCGCGAAGCCCTCGGCCGCATCGGTCGCGACGGTGAGCAGGCGATGCTTGTCACCACCCACGGTGTGAACACCCATCGCGGTGCGATCTGGGCCATCGGCTTACTCACCGCCGCAGCGGCACTGGAGCGGCAATCCTGCAGCCCGAATGCCGTGACCTTAAACGCGGCAAAACTGGCCCTGCTCAACGATCGCCATGCCCCGCAACCCATGAGCCACGGCGCGCAGGTGGCGCAACGTTACGGCGCACGCGGTGCGCGTGAAGAAGCCCAACTGGGTTTCCCTTCGGTGCTGCAACGCGGCCTGCCGCAACTGCACAAAAGCCGCCAGCAACAGGCCGGTGAGCAGAACGCACGCCTGGATGCGTTGCTCGCGATCATGACCGACCTGGCCGACACCTGCGTGCTCTACCGCGCCGGCACTGCGGGCCTGCACGCCATGCAACACGGCGCGCAAGCGGTGCTCGACGCCGGCGGCAGCGCGACCCTTGCGGGGCGCCGCCACCTGCACGAACTCGATCAACAGCTATTGGCCCTGAATGCCTCCCCCGGTGGTGCCGCCGACCTGTTGGCCGCCTGCCTGTTTATCGACCGCCTCGACGGAGCGTTTTGATGGAAACTTTATCCTTTGAATTCCCCGCCGGGCAGCCGCCCAAAGGTCGCGCGCTGGTGGGGTGTGTCGGTTCGGGCGACCTCGAAGTGCTGCTGGAACCGGGCACGCCCGGCATCCTGACCATTCAGGTGCAGACCTCGGTGAATGGCGCCGAACAACGCTGGCAGCACCTGTTCGAGCGGATCTTTCTGGAGCAGACGCCGCCAGCCTTGCACATTGATATCCACGACTTCGGCGCCACCCCCGGCGTGGTGCGTCTGCGCCTGGAGCAGGGCTTCGAGGAGATCGGCCATGACTGACTTGCTCAGCAAACACAGCTTCGTCGAACTGGGCGCACGGCAGCGGGCCAAGGCCTTGTTGGACGCGGGCTCTTACCGTGAACTGATCGACCCGTTTCAGCGAGTCATGTCGCCCTGGCTCGGCCGTCAGGGCGTGGTGCCCCAGGCCGACGACGGTGTGGTGATCGCCAAAGGCAACATCGCCGGCAAGCCGGTGGTGATCGCCGCGATCGAAGGCAACTTCCAGGGCGGCAGCCTCGGTGAAGTCGGCGGCGCAAAAATCGCCGGCGCCCTTGAGCTGGCGGCCGAAGACAACCGCAACGGCATCCCGACCTGCGCCGTGCTGCTGCTGGAAACCGGCGGCGTGCGCCTGCAGGAAGCCAACCTGGGCCTGGCGGCGATTGCCGATATTCACGCCGCGATTGTCGATCTGCGCCAGTATCAGCCGGTGATCGCTGTGGTGGCGGGCAGCGTCGGTTGCTTTGGCGGCATGTCCATCGCCGCCGGGCTGTGCAGCTATCTGCTGGTGACCCGCGAAGCGCGCCTGGGCCTGAACGGTCCGCAGGTGATCGAGCAGGAAGCCGGCCTGGACGAATACGATTCGCGCGACCGGCCCTTTATCTGGAGCCTGACCGGCGGCGAGCAACGCTTCAACAGCGGCTTGGCCGACCGTTACGTGGCAGACGATGTCGAGCAGATTCAGCAGACTGTCAGCGCGTTGTTGCAGCTCGGCTTGCCCGCCCAACAACGCAGCCGCCGCGCCGACTTCTACCTGGCACGCCTGGCTGAACTGGACGCCGAACCGCAAATCGACCCGGCGACGGTTCGCGATCTGTATCAGGGAGAACGCTCATGAGAGGTTTGCAGTGGTTCAACGCATTGAGTGCCGGCGCCCAACCCGTGGAAGGGTTGCCGAACTCGCTGAAAGTCGCCGATGGCGTATTGGGTGAACACCAGGTGCGCTTTATCGCCGTGGTCCCCGACGCGCAAAACCGCTTCCCCCGCGCACGCAACGGCGAAGTCGGCTTGCTCGAAGGCTGGGGCTTGGCCAAAGCCGTGGATGAAGCCATCGCGACGGGCGACAAACGCCCACTGATCGCCATCGTCGATGTGCCGAGCCAAGCCTACGGCCGTCGCGAAGAAGCCCTCGGCATCCATCAAGCCCTGGCGGCTGCCGTCGACAGCTACGCCCGCGCCCGTCTGGCCGGGCACCCGGTGATCGGGTTGTTGGTGGGCAAGGCCATGTCCGGTGCGTTCCTCGCCCACGGTTACCAGGCCAATCGCTTGATCGCCCTGCGCGACCCCGGCGTGATGGTGCACGCCATGGGCAAGGCCTCGGCGGCGCGGGTGACCCTGCGCAGCGTCGAAGAGCTCGAAGCCCTGGCCGCCAGCGTGCCGCCGATGGCCTATGACATCGACAGTTATGCCAGCCTCGGTTTGCTCTGGGAGACCCTGTCGGTCAGCCAGATTGAACAGCCGACGAAGGACGATGTGGCGCGGGTCAGCGATTGCCTGGTCAATGCGATCAAGGATGTCGATGGCCGTGATTTGAGCGGTCGCCTCGGCGCCACCAACCGTGCTGCCTCCAGCCATGTCCGCCAACTGCTGCGGGCGCAATGGTGAACGCTCACGACTTGCTCTGGGGCATGACCCCGGCGCATGCCCCTGCCGATGCGCCGGCCTGGGTGCTGGCGGCGCTCGGTGCCGGGCAGCCGGTGGTGGTTCGCCGCGCCATTGCGCAACCGGGTCATGTGGCGGTCGGCGTGCGTGGGCGTTTGCGCGAGCAGCGTTTCGCCGCCGAAATGCCGCTGGCGCTGGTGCAACGGCGGGTGATGCCGGAAGCGTTGCGCGAGGTGATCTCGCCACGCGATTTACCGGCATTGCGCGCCCTCGCTCAACTGCGGCCAGTGCTGGCGCAGAAGGACTGGGGCGTCAGCGGCAGTGCGGGTTTTGAATTGGCCACGGGCATTGAAGCGCTGCATGACAGCAGCGATCTGGATTTGATCCTGCGTACCCCAGAGCCGCTTGAACGACGCGACGCCGGGGACTTGCTGGCGATCCTGGACGCGGCAGCCTGCGTTGTGGACCTGCAACTGCAAACCCCGTTTGGCGCCGTCGCCTTGCGCGAATGGGCGGGCTCATCACGCCGCGTGCTGCTCAAAGCCGCCAGCGGTGCGCATCTGGTGATTGATCCTTGGCAGGCGCTGATATGAGCAGCCTGCTGGTGTTTCCGGGGCAGGGCGCGCAACGCCCCGGCATGCTTGAGCATGTGCCCGCGCCGGTGCTGGACGAAGCCAGCGCGGCCTTGGGTGAAGACGTTCGCCAACTCGATTCGGCGCGGGCCTTGGCCAGTACCCGCGCCGTGCAGTTGTGTCTGTTGATCGCGGGCGTGGCCCATGCGCGTCTGCTGGAGCGCACGCCGGATTATGTGGCGGGCTTGTCCATCGGCGCTTACCCGGCGGCGGTCATTGCCGGAGCCCTGGACTTTGCCGACGCGGTCAGACTGGTCAGCCTGCGTGGCGAATTGATGCAGCAGGCTTATCCACAGGGCTACGGCATGACCGCCCTGATCGGCCCGGACTTATCCACTGTCGAAACCCTGCTGGCCGAAATCCATCGCCCCGAAACCCCGGTGTATCTGGCCAATATCAACGCCGATAACCAGACGGTGATCGCCGGCAGCGATGAAGCGATGCAGCGCGTCGCCCAGCGCGTCAAAGGCAACGGCATCGCCAAGCGTCTGGCCGTCAGCGTGCCGTCCCATTGCGCGCTGCTGCAGCGGTCGGCCCAGACGCTGGCTGAGGCGTTTGTCACGCTCAAGGCTCCGCGCATCACCTACCTGAGCAGCACACGGGCGCGGCCGATCCGCGACCCTGCGCAGTTGCGCGACGACCTGGCCTTCAACATGTGCCGCGTCGTCGACTGGCGCGGCACCGTGCAAAGCGCCTATGAGCGCGGCGTGCGCCTGCAAATCGAACTGCCCCCCGGCGCCGTACTCACCGGCTTGTCACGCCGCGTGTTCGAACAAGGCACGGTGATCGCCTGCGAAGGTGCGCGCCTGGACACCTTGCAGGCCCTGCTGGAAGAGGAGGACCGCCGCCACCGATAAAGCACTACCCAAGGCTTTCGAAGCACAACAACAAAAATTCGATCGAGCACTTTGAGGACAACAATAATGATTATTTACGGTGTGGCATTGCTGGCGATCTGCACGCTCGCGGGCGTGATCATGGGTGACATGCTTGGCGTATTGCTCGGCGTTAAATCCAACGTGGGCGGGGTGGGTATCGCGATGATCCTGCTGATCTGCGCGCGGCTGTGGATGCAAAAACGCGGCGGTATGACCAAGGACTGCGAAATGGGCGTCGGCTTCTGGGGCGCCATGTACATCCCTGTGGTAGTGGCGATGGCCGCGCAACAAAACGTGGTCACCGCCCTGCACGGCGGCCCGGTCGCGGTGCTCGCGGCCATCGGTTCGGTGGTGGTGTGTGGATGCACCATCGCGTTGATCAGCCGCACGCACAAGGGCGAACCGTTGCCCGATGAAGAGCCGCTGATCACGCCGACACCTGTCGTGGGAGGCCGCTGATATGTGGGATCTCATCGAAAAAGGCTTGGAGCATAACGGTCTGGTCACTGCATTTGCCTTCGTGGGCGTGGTGATGTGGATTTCTGTGGTGCTGTCCAAGCGTCTGACGTTCGGGCGCGTTCACGGCTCGGCGATTGCCATCGTGATCGGCCTGGTGCTGGCCTGGGTTGGCGGCACCATGACCGGCGGGCAAAAAGGCCTGGCGGATCTATCGCTGTTCTCCGGCATCGGCCTGATGGGCGGCGCGATGCTGCGCGACTTCGCCATCGTTGCCACTGCGTTTGAAGTGCAAGCCACCGAAGCGCGCAAGGCCGGGATGATCGGTGTGATTGCGCTGCTGCTGGGCACGATCCTGCCGTTTATCGTCGGTGCGAGCCTGGCCTGGGTGTTTGGTTATCGCGATGCAATCAGCATGACCACCATTGGCGCTGGCGCCGTGACGTACATCGTCGGCCCGGTGACCGGCGCGGCGATTGGCGCGACCTCGGATGTGATGGCGCTGTCGATCGCCACCGGCCTGATCAAGGCGATTCTGGTGATGGTCGGCACACCGGTCGCGGCGCGTTGGATGGGGTTGGATAACCCGCGTTCGGCGATGGTGTTCGGTGGGCTGGCCGGTACGGTGAGTGGCGTGACGGCAGGGCTGGCGGCGACGGATCGGCGCCTGGTGCCGTATGGCGCGCTGACCGCGACGTTCCACACCGGGCTTGGGTGTTTGCTCGGGCCTTCGTTGCTGTACTTTATTGTGCGTGGGTTGGTCGGCTGACTTTGGGATTTGCGGTGATTGGTCTGGCGCTATCGGGGGCAAGCCCCCTCCCACATTTGGAATGCATTTCAATGTGGGAGGGGGCTTGCCCCCGATAGCGGTCTGTCAGACTGTCACCTGCCGGTTGGCATACATCCGACACTCCGCCAACAACGCCAGCAAATTCGGGTCGCGCTCCTTGGCCTTCAAGAACACCACCCCGATATGCTGCTGCAATCGATACCTGGGTTGCAGCGGTATCAGCTTCACGCGGTTCTCATACACCGCCGCAATCCTTCCCGGCAGCAGCGCATAACCCACCCCCGAACTGACCATGCTCAGCAGCGTGAAGATGTCATTGACCTGCATCGCCACCTTCGGTTCGAACCCCGCTTGCTTGAACACGCGGTTGCCATCCTGATGAGTGGCGAAGCCCTGGGTGAGGGTGATGAACGTGGCATCGCGCACGTCGGCCAGGTCGATTTGCTGCTCGCGGTCGAAGGGCGAATCGGCGGGCGTGGCGAGGAAGATGTCGTCGGAGAACAGCGCAATCTGCGCACAGTCGGGATCGTTGGCCTGTTCGTCGAGGGAGATGAGGATCGCGTCGACTTCCATGTTTTTGAGCTTGTACAGCAGGTCGAAGTTGGAGCCGAGGATCAGGTCGATGTTGAGTTCGCTGCGGCGGATTTTCAGGCCCATGATCAGTTGCGGCACGGTTTTCACCGTCAGCGAATACAGCGAGCCGAGCTTGAAGCGTTCGGCGGAGAAGCCGGCGGCTTCGCGGGTCAGACGCACGCTGTCGATCACGTCGGCTATCAGTTTTTGCGCGCGTTCTTCGAGCACGTAGGCGCTTTCCAGCGGGGTGAGGTTGCGGCCTTCATGCTTGAACAGCGGGCAGCGCAGGGCGTTTTCCAGGGAATGGATGGCGCGGTGTACGCTGACGTTGCTGGTTTGCAGCTCGGCGGCGGCGCGGGCCAGGTTGCCGGTGCGCATGAACGCCAGGAAGATTTCCAGCTTTTTGAGGGTGAACTCTTCGTCGATCAGCATGGCCGTGGCTCTTGTTCGAATACGGCCGATTGTGCCCGCAAAACCGCGCGGCGTCGCCGGAACGTCATAAGGCCCTTGCACTCTTATGCGCAAGGCGGGACGCTTGTCAGGCAGCGGTTAACGGTTACAGGGGGTCAGTGACAGATGTACCACGGGGAACGATTCAACGCCTGGAGCCATTTGCTCGGCGCAGTCGCGGCGTGTGTGGGCGCCGTGTGGATGTTGGTGGTGGCGAGCCTGGATGGCAGCCCCTGGAAGATCGTCAGCGTGGCAATTTATGGCTTTACGCTGATGGTGCTGTACAGCGCGTCGACGGTGTATCACAGCGTGCAGGGGCGGCGAAAAGCGATCATGCAGAAGGTCGATCACTTTTCGATCTACCTGTTGATCGCCGGCAGTTACACGCCGTTTTGCCTGGTCAGTTTAAGAGGACCGTGGGGCTGGACGCTGTTCGGGATCGTGTGGGGGCTGGCGGTGATCGGCATTCTGCAGGAGATCAAGCCGCGTTCCGAGGCGCGGATTCTGTCGATCGTGATCTACGCGGTGATGGGTTGGATCGTGCTGGTGGCGGTCAAGCCGCTGATTGCCGCGCTGGGCACGGCGGGGTTTATCTGGCTGGCGGCGGGCGGCGTGTTGTACACCGTTGGCATCATCTTTTTTGCCCTGGAGGATCGCCTGCGGCATTCCCATGGGATCTGGCATTTGTTTGTGATCGGCGGCAGTTTGCTGCATTTCGTGGCGATCATGCACTACGTGCTCTAACGGGCAACGCGGTCTAAAAAATGTGGGAGGGGGCTTGCCCCCGATGGCGGTGTGTCAGTTGGCAAATAAGCTGGCTGAACCACCGCCATCGGGGGCAAGCCCCCTCCCACATGGTCCTCGGTGTTCTCACAGGCGTTCGAGCAGCTCCCGTGCACGCTCACCGAAGATCTGCAGCAGGTTGGCCAGCATGTGCGGCGGCGGTTCGTTGGCGCGGGTCAGGGCGTACAGGGTGATCGGCAGCGGCGGCGTGAGCGTGCGGATGCGGGTGGTCGCCGTCGACGCGCCGAGGGCGGTGAAGGGGTCGATGACGGTCAGGCCGGCGCCGGATTCGACCATCGCGCGGGCCAGGGCGTAGGTCTGCACCGAGAGGCTCACCCGTGGCGGCGGGTCGACTTTTTCCAGGTAGCTGTCGAGCTTTGCCGCCAAGGGGTCGGCGCTGGACAGGCCAATCAACGGCGCTCCCGCCAGTTCCGCCAACGGCAGCGGCTTGCGGGTTTGCGCCTCGGTCCAATAGCCCTTGGACGCCAACGCGACCAAGGCTCCGTTGGCCAGCACTTGGGTCGTGAGCCCCGGGTGGCCGGCGAAGTTGAGGGTCAGCGCCAGGTCGATTTCGCGCATCAACAGCTTCTGCACCAACTCGCGGCTATGGTCGCTGGACAGCTCGCAGGCAATGTCCGGGTAAGCGCGTTGCCACTGCAGAATCGCCGGTGGCAGCAACGACAGCGCCAGCGCCGGGATCGCACCGATCCGCACACTTTGCGCAGGCGCACGGCGCAGACTCTTGGCCAGGCGCCTTACGCCTTGCAGGCTTTCGCTGACTTTCTCGACTTCGTGTTCCAACGCCAGGGCTTCCGGCGTGGGCTGCAATTTGCCGCGCACGCGCAGAAACAGCGGGAAGCCCAGTTGCAACTCGGCGTGCTGCAACACTTTGCTCACCGCCGGTTGCGAGACATGCAGCAATTGCGCAGCGGCGCTGATGGAGCCGGTCTGACGGATGGCCTGGAAGATTTCGATATGACGCAAGCGCATGGCGAGTCCATAACCTTTGTTTATAGGTGGCCCATCTTTATTCATTGTCGCTGGCCTGTCACCTGCCCCTACGCTTGAGCCCTCTTATTCAACGGCGAGGAGCGGGAATGGCCAGGCAGGTTTGTATCATCGGTGGTGGGGTCATCGGCCTGACGAGCGCCTACGCGCTGGTGCGCGCCGGGCATGACGTGACGCTGATCGACGCGCGCGACACCTTGGGCTGCGAAACCAGTTTCGCCAACGGTGGGCAGTTGTCGTATCGCTACGTCGCGCCGTTGGCCGATGCCGGGGTGCCGCTGCAAGCGCTTGGCTGGCTGCTGCGCGGTGATTCGCCATTGAAGCTGCGCCCGCGCCTCGACCCGCAGCAATGGCGCTGGATGGCGGCTTTCCTCGGCGCCTGCCGGGGTTCGGTGAACCAGCGCAATGCCGCCCACTTGCTGCGTTTGGCGTCGCTGAGCCAGGCCACCTTGCAGCAATGGCGCGAGGATGACCGCCTGGACGGTTTCGACTGGCGGCGTAACGGCAAGCTGGTGACGTTTCGCAACGCCGAGACCTTCGAGCATGCGCGTCGCAAGGTCACGGACATCCTGCAACAGCAGGTGCTCTCGGCTGCCGACTGCGCCCGCCTGGAGCCGGCGCTGGCGAGCGGTGGGTTTGTCGGCGGGATCTACACGCCGAACGAGGAAGTGGCCGATTGTCACGCTTTCTGCCAACGCCTGGCGGCGCGGTTGCAAGCGTCGGGGCGTTGCCGCTTCTTGCTGGGGCGCAAGGTCACCGCGATTCGGCATGGCGCCGGTGCGGTGCAGGCGATCGAGTTGGGTGAGGATGTGATGCCGGTCGAGCAACTGGTCCTTGCCGCCGGGCATCGCAGCGCTGGGTTGGGGTTGCCGGGGTTATCGCTGCCGCTGTATCCGCTCAAGGGCTACAGCCTGAGCGTGCCGATTGGCGCGCAGCATCGGGCGCCGAATGTGAGCATCACCGACTACGATCACAAGATTGTGTACGCCCGGATTGGCGAGCAATTGCGGGTGGCGGCGATGGTCGATATCGTCGGCTTCGACGCCGGCCTTGAGCCTAAGCGGCTCGCGTTGATCAAACGCCAGGCGGTCGAGACACTCCCCCTGGCTGGCGACTATGCCCACGCGGTCGAATGGGCCGGTATGCGTCCCGCCACGCCGACCGGGGTGCCGCTGATCGGCGCCAGCGTGTATCGCAACCTGTGGCTGAACCTGGGCCATGGCGCGCTCGGTTTTACCTTGGCCTGCGGCAGCGGCCAACTGCTGGCCGAACTGATCGGCGAGCACGTTCCATCGATAGATATGCAGGGCCTGGCGCCTCGCGCCGCTTGAATCGTCATCACCCGAGAACCAACGGAGAATAACAATGAAAAAAATCCTGTTGACCGCCTGCACCCTGGGGCTTTTGTTCGGCACACCGGTTCAGGCGACAGACGCCGCACTGGACGGCACGTTGAGCAAGATCGCCAGCGCCAGGTCCATTACCTTGGGTTATCGCGATGCATCGGTGCCGTTTTCCTACGTGGGCGACCAGAGCGGCAAGCCCATGGGCTATTCGGTGGACCTGGCCAACAAGATTGTCGAACGCATCCAGCAGAAAACCGGGGGGGCGAACCTCGCGGTGAAGTACACCCTGGTGACCTCCCAAACCCGCATCCCGCTGGTGCAGAACGGCACCGTCGACCTGGAGTGCGGCTCTACCGGGGTGACCGCCGAGCGGCAGAAGCAGGTGGCGTTTTCCTACGGGTTTATCTACGTGAAAGGGCAACTGCTGACGGCGAAAGACAGCGGCATCCAAGGCTTCGCCGACCTCAAGGGCAAGAACGTGGTGACGACCGCCGGCACCACCAACGAACGCTTTCTCAAAAGTTACAACGCCGAGCACAACGGCAACCTGTCGGTGATCAGCGCCAAGGACCACGGCGAAGCCTTCAAGATGCTTGAGACCGGCCGCGCAGCCGCGTTCTATATGGACGATGCGTTGCTCTACGGTGAGCGCGCCAAGGCCAAGGATCCGCATCGTTGGGTGGTGGTGGGCGAGGAGCAGTCGCGGGAGATCTACAGTTGCATGGTGCGCAAGGACGATCCGCAGTTTCTCGCGGTGGTCAACGACACCTTGGGCGATCTGTACCGCACCGGCGAGATCGATGGGATTTACCGGCGCTGGTTTGAACAGCCGATCCCACCGAAGGGCCTGAACCTGGAGTTTCCGATGAGCGCCGAGTTGAAGGCGATCTTTGCTACGCCAGTGAGCGATCCGGTGGAATAAACCCTCTCCTCGGGTTGGTCAGAAGTCGCCCCACAGTTGTTGGGCGACCGACAGCGCGACGACCGGTGCGGTTTCGGTGCGCAACACGCGCGGGCCGAGGCGGGCGGCATGGAAGCCGGCGCCTTGGGCGGTGTCGATTTCAGGATCGGTCAAGCCGCCCTCGGGGCCGATCAGAAAGGCCAGGCTCGACGGCTTGGCATGGCTGATCATCGGCTCGGCGACCGGGTGCAGCACCAGCTTCAGGTCCGCCTCGGTCTGCTTCAGCCAATCGGCGAGTAACAGCGGCGGGTGAATCACCGGCACCGTCGAACGCCCGCATTGCTCGCAGGCACTGATCGCCACCTGGCGCCAGTGCAGCAGGCGTTTGTCGGCGCGTTCGTCCTTGAGGCGCACTTCGCAGCGCTCGCTGAAAATCGGCGTGATGGCGTTGACGCCCAGTTCGGTGGCTTTCTGGATCGCCCAATCCATCCGCTCGCCCCGGGACAGGCCCTGGCCGAGGTGAATGTGCAGCGGCGATTCGGTCTGCCCGGCGAATTGCTCGGTCAGTTGCACGCTGACGCGTTTTTTTCCGACCTCCAGCAACGTGCCGCGAAATTCCTGGCCGGAACCGTCGAACAGTTGCACGGCATCGCCTTCGCCCATGCGCAGCACGCGGCTGATGTAATGCGCCTGGGCTTCAGGCAATTCGTGATCGCCGAGGCTCAGCGGGGTGTCGGTGAAAAAGCGGGACAGTCTCATGTCTGTTCTCTGGAAAAAATACAACGCTTGAAGGGCAAATCAACCTGGATCGCGAAAGCCTGGGTGGAAGTCTTTGGGCACGGCAACGCTCACCTTGCTGTTGGTGGCGATATCGATCCCTTCGCTGGCCACTTCCGCCAAAAAGTCGATCTGCTCCGGCGTAATCACATACGGCGGCAGGAAATACACCACGCTGCCCAACGGCCGCAGCAGCGCACCGCGCTCCAGGGCGTGTTCGAACACCTTCAGGCCACGGCGTTCCTGCCACGGATAGGCGGTTTTGGTGGCTTTGTCCTGGACCATCTCGATGGCCAGCACCATACCGGTCTGGCGCACTTCCGACACGTGGGGGTGGTCCACCAGGTGTGCGGTGGCCGTGGCCATGCGCTGGGCCAGGGCCTTGTTGTTTTCGATGACGTTGTCTTCTTCGAAAATATCCAGGGTCGCCAGGGCCGCCGCGCACGCCAGCGGGTTGCCGGTGTAGCTGTGGGAATGCAGGAAGGCGCGCAGGGTGTTGTAGTCGTCGTAGAAGGCGCTGTAGACGTCTTCGGTAGTGACCACCGCCGCCAGCGGCAGGTAGCCGCCGGTGAGGGCTTTGGATAGGCACAGGAAGTCCGGGCGGATGCCGGCCTGTTCACAGGCGAACATGCTGCCGGTGCGGCCGAAACCCACCGCGATTTCGTCATGGATCAGGTGTACGCCGTAGCGGTCGCAGGCTTCGCGCAGCAGCTTGAGGTACACCGGGTGGTACATGCGCATGCCGCCGGCGCCCTGGATCAGCGGTTCGACGATCACGGCGGCGACCGTGTCGTGGTTGTCGGCGAGGGTCTGTTCCATGGCCAGGAACATGTTGCGCGAGTGTTCTTCCCAGCTCATGCCCTCGGGGCGCAGGTAGCAATCCGGGCTCGGTACTTTGATGGTGTCGAGCAGCAGCGCTTTGTAGGTTTCGGTGAACAGCGGCACGTCGCCCACCGACATCGCGGCGATGGTTTCGCCGTGGTAGCTGTTGGTCAGGGTGACGAAGCGCTTTTTGTTCGGCAGGCCACGGTTGAGCCAATAGTGAAAGCTCATCTTCAACGCGACTTCGATGCATGACGAGCCGTTATCGGCGTAGAAGCACCGGGTCAGGCCTGCGGGCGTCATCGCCACCAGGCGCTCGGACAGTTCGATCACCGGCTGGTGGCTGAAGCCGGCGAGGATCACGTGTTCCAGTTGGTCGACCTGGTCTTTGATGCGCTGGTTGATGCGCGGGTTGGCGTGGCCGAATACGTTGACCCACCAGGAGCTGACGGCGTCGAGGTAGCGCTTGCCTTCGAAGTCTTCCAGCCATACGCCTTCACCCCGCTTGATCGGGATCAGCGGCAGTTGCTGGTGGTCTTTCATCTGGGTGCAGGGATGCCACAGCACCGCGAGGTCGCGTTGCATCCACTGGTTGTTCAAGCCCATCGTCTATCTCCTCGAAGCGGTCCTGCATCTTCGCAGGCGAAACAATCGCGCAAGCCTATGCAATGGAGGCCCGTGTCACAAGCCATTGTGGGGAATTCGCGGTAAACATAGGACGGACTGTCACGTTTCTTGGGAATAGTCTTAATCCCTCGTTAACGTATCGTGCCTAGGCTTATGATCATATTTCTCGATATTTCAAAGCAAAAATTTGCGCTTTAATTCGATAGGTAAATCGTTAGTCTTGGGCACAGTTCTTACGGGATTAAGTACATGCAGCTACGTAACTCACCAGCCCGCTACGGCTGGGTCAGCATGGTGTTGCACTGGGGCGTGGCCCTGGTGGTGTTTGGTCTGTTCGCCCTGGGCTTGTGGATGGTCGGTCTCGACTACTACAGCACGTGGCGCAAAGACGCGCCGGACCTGCACAAAAGCATCGGCATTACGCTGTTCGCGGTGATGCTGGTGCGTATTGTCTGGCGCCTGATCAGCCCGGCGCCGCCGGCGCTGGCCAGCTACAGCCGCCTGACGCGAATCGGTGCTGCCTTTGGCCATGCGTTCCTTTATGTCGGCTTGTTTGCCGTGATGATTGCCGGTTACCTGATTTCCACCGCAGACGGTGTGGGTATCCCGGTGTTTGGCCTGTTTGAGATTCCTGCTTTGGTTTCCGGTTTGCCGGACCAGGCAGACACCGCAGGCGTGGTGCATCTGTACCTCGCCTGGGTGCTGGTGGTTTTCGCCGGCTTGCATGGCGTAGCCGCGTTGAAACACCACTTTATCGATCGTGATGCGACCCTCACGCGAATGCTGGGGCGCAAAGCCTGATGTTCAACCTCGACTCACAAGGAATAGAAAGCATGTTGAAAAAGACACTCGCCGCTCTGGCAATCGGTTCTGCTCTGCTGTCCGCAGGTCAGGTGATGGCCGCTGACTATGTTGTCGACAAAGAAGGCCAGCACGCCTTCGTCGATTTCAAGATCAGCCACTTGGGCTACAGCTTCATCACCGGTACGTTCAAGGACCTGGACGGCAAGTTCAGCTTCGATGCCGCCAAGCCTGAAGACAGCAAGATTGAGTTCAACGTCCGTACCGCCAGCGTGTTCACCAACCACGCCGAACGTGACAAGCACATCTCCAGCAAAGACTTCCTGGACGTTGGCAAGTTTGCCGATGCCAAGTTCGTCTCCACCAGTGTTAAAACCACCGGTAAAAATGCTGCGGGCCAAGTCACTGCCGACGTGACCGGCGACCTGACCTTTCACGGCGTGACCAAACCGATCGTTGTCAAGGCCACCTTCCTGGGTGAAGGCAAAGATCCATGGGGCGGCTACCGTGCCGGTTTTGAAGGCACCACCAGCTTCAATCGCCAGGACTTCGGCAAGCAGATGGACCTGGGCCCAGCGTCCAACAATGTTGAGCTGTACGTGACGTTTGAAGGTGTGAAAGCGAAGTAATTTTCGCCCGCTACACAAAAATGCCCCGGATCTCACGATCCGGGGCATTTTTTTGGCGCTTTGAAAATCAGCGGTTGCGGGTCAGCAGCGCTGGTTTTTCACCACGAGGACGGCCTGGCAACTGATCCAGCTGCTCGGGTGTCGGGAAGCGGTCGGCTTTCGACTCCTTGTGGATGATTTTCGGTGCCGGGCCGCCGCGCGGGTTTTGCACCGCTGGCTCGGACAACTGTGGCTGGTCGTCACGGGCTGGGCGGCGGTTGTTGCTGCGCGAGTCTTCGCGACGCGCCTGACCATCACGCGGTGCGCCGTTACGCGGGCCGCTGCGCTTGGCCGGTGGCGTACCGGTGGTGCCGCCGCTGCTGTTGCGCGGGCCGTTCTGGCGCGCGCCCTGTGGCTGGCCGCCACGGGGTGCGCCAGTGCCAGCGCCCGGAGCCGGAGCGCCTGGACGACGGCCGCGACCCTGGGCCGGTTTGGCCTGGGGCACGTAGTCGACGCGGTTACCGAAGTTATCCACATCGTCGTCGAGGAACTCGTCCGGCGCGCGGTCGGCGCTGGCGCGTGGGGTCTGGCTTGGCTGGCTCGGCTGACGCTGTTCGCGGGCCGGGGTGCCTTCACGGGGTTTCTGCTCGCGGGCCGGGCGTTCGCCACGGCCGTTGGTTGGCGCTTTTTCCTTGCCGCCCTTGTCCTTGCCCTTGTCGCGACGACCACCGCCACCACCGCCGTTCGGGCCATCGCCCTTCGGACCGCGTGGGTTGCGCGGGTTACGCACGTCCGGACGCTCCCGCACTTCAGGCTTCTCGGCCTCAACGGCGCTGGAATCGAAGCCCATCAGGTTGCCGTCGGCGATTTTCTGCTTGGTCATGCGTTCGATGCTTTTCAGCAGTTTTTCTTCGTCCGGCGCTACCAGGGAAATGGCTTCGCCCGAACGACCGGCGCGGCCGGTACGGCCGATACGGTGTACATAGTCTTCGTCGACGTTGGGCAGCTCGAAGTTGACCACGTGTGGCAGTTGGTCGATATCCAGGCCGCGTGCGGCGATATCGGTGGCCACCATGATGCGTACTTCACCGGCCTTGAAGTCGGCCAGCGCTTTGGTGCGCGCGTTCTGGCTCTTGTTGCCGTGGATGGCGACGGCGGTGAGGCCGTGCTTGTCCAGGTACTCGGCCAGGCGGTTGGCGCCGTGCTTGGTGCGGGTGAACACCAGCACCTGTTCCCAGGCACCGGCGGTGATCAGGTGCGCCAGCAGCGAACGTTTGTGGCTGGCGGCCAGGCGGAACACGCGTTGCTCGATACGCTCGACCGTGGTGTTCGGCGGCGTGACTTCGATGCGTTCCGGGTTGTGCAGCAACTTGCCGGCCAGGGCCGTGATGTCGTTGGAGAACGTTGCCGAGAACAGCAGGTTCTGACGTTTGGCCGGCAGGCGGGCGAGGACCTTTTTCACGTCATGGACAAAGCCCATGTCGAGCATGCGGTCGGCTTCGTCCAGCACGAGGATTTCTACGTGGGACAAATCGACGCTGCCTTGGCCGCACAGGTCGAGCAGACGACCCGGGCAGGCGACGAGGACGTCAACGCCACGGGACATGGCCTGAACCTGTGGGTTCATGCCGACGCCGCCGAAGATGCAGGCGCTGACGAACTTCAGGTCGCGGGCATACAGCTTGAAGCTGTCATGCACTTGGGCGGCGAGTTCGCGGGTTGGGGTCAGGACCAGTACGCGCGGTTGGCGCGGGCCATGACGCTGGGACTTGTCCGGGTGACCGTTGGGGAACAACCGCTCCAGAATCGGGAGGGCGAAGCCGCCGGTTTTACCAGTACCTGTCTGAGCCGCAACCATCAGGTCGCGACCTTGCAACACGGCGGGAATGGCCCGCTGTTGCACCGGAGTAGGCTCGGTATAGCCCGCTGCCTCGATGGCGCGGACTAAAGCCTCGGAGAGACCGAGGGAAGCAAAGGACATGAGTAATCCTGTTCTAGTTAGGGCTTGGCCCAAAGGGATAATCTTGCCGGGCGTGAATGGCGCTTAGGGGAGCGCAATCCCGTCCGGTCCTGCTGCGTCTGGCGGGCACTCCACCGGCTCGCGCGGGCTTGAAAGCTGCGCAGTAGCGGGGTTGGGTGCCTTTTTCAAGACCTCAGCGGCCGGGCGTAAGCCTAGCGGGAAGGCCGCAGTATAACAGAGCAATCACGGCGCGCTGCTTTCCTGCTGCTCAACGGTGCGTTCAGGCAGTGTAATCGGCACAGCTGCGGTTTGAATACCACCATATTTGGCGCTCAAGGCGGTGTACGCCGGCTCGTGCTTGAAACGCTTGAGTTCAGCGGCAAAGCGCTGCACCAGCAGGTCCATGCCTGCGCCACGGCGCACCGCGAGGAACTGCTGCTGGCGGCTGATCACGACGGGCGCCTGGCTGACCTTGCCTTCCAGGCCCAATGCCTTGATCACATGCTGAGCGACCCTGCGGTCAGTCACCAGCAGATCGATGCGGCCAAGCATCAATTTGCCGAAGTTCGCTTCATGAGTCGGCGCCGGCTCGCGATGGAACAGGCTGGATTCGCTGAATTGCGCGCCATACAGGTAGCCCGGCGAGGTGCCGACGGTCAGGTTGCGCAGCTCGTCGAGGGTCTGGACCGGGTGGGGCCGCTCATTGGCGTAGAACAGCACGAACTCCACTTCCGACAGCGGTTCGCTGGGGTACAGCAGCAGGGCATCGCGCTCATGGCTGTGGAAAATATCCAGCGCGCCGTCGGCGTGGCCTTGTTCGAGCATGTTCAGGCAGCGTTTCCATGGCAGGAATTGCCATTCCACATCGACGCCCAGGCGCTGGAACACGATCACCGTGGTTTCATAGTCCAGCCCGCGCATGGTGCCGTTGTCGTCGTACACATAGGGCGCCCACGGCTCGGTGACAATGCGCAGTTTCTCGCCGTAAGCGGCCAGGCTCAGGCAAGTGAAAAGTGTCGCGGTCAACAGCTTGAAAATCACGGGCATGGCCTGAGGTTACGACGCTCCTGGGTTAAAGAGAAGCTCTGGCACGGTGATTCCCGCATCTTGGAAACCTTATCGTGGTAGTAACTGCCGAGCGCCAGCGGGGCTGCGCCAGGGATGACGACGTTCCTGATTCTGCTGCGCCTTTTTGTCGCCACATTGTGGTGCAGTGTGAAGCATGTAAAACGACAAAGGCCCTCGTAGAGACGAGGGCCTTGGCACCGCCGGACAAGCGTTAGCGTGGCAGCTTCAGGTTGTTCCAGATGGCAAGGCTAGGTTCAGCCTGGTTCAGGGTATAGAAGTGCAACCCTGGCGCGCCACCTTGCAACAATTGTTCGCACATCTCACTGATAACCTGTTCGCCGAACGCCTGGATGCTTTTGACGTCGTCGCCATAGGCTTCCAGTTGTTTGCGCACCCAGCGTGGGATCTCAGCACCGCAGGCGTCGGAGAAGCGCGCCAGCTTGCTGTAGTTGGTGATCGGCATGATGCCCGGCACGATCGGGATGTTCACACCCAAGGCCCGTACACGCTCGACGAAGTAGAAGTAGCTGTCGGCGTTGAAGAAGTATTGGGTGATTGCACTGTCAGCGCCGGCGTTGGCCTTGCGCACGAAGTTCTGCAAATCGTCTTCGAAGTTGCGCGCCTGTGGGTGCATCTCCGGGTAAGCGGCCACTTCGATGTGGAAGTGATCGCCGCTTTCTTCGCGGATGAAGCTCACCAGGTCGTTGGCGTAGCGCAGCTCACCGCTGGCGATGCCCATGCCGGATGGCAAGTCACCGCGCAGGGCGACGATGCGCTTGATCCCGGCGGCCTTGTATTGGGTCAGCAGGGCGCGCAGGTCGGCCTTGCTGTCGCCCACGCACGACAAGTGCGGCGCGGCGGGAATTTTGACTTCGCTTTCCAGCTGCAACACGGTGTTGATCGTGCGGTCACGGGTCGAACCGCCGGCGCCGTAAGTGCAGGAGAAGAAGTCGGGGTGGTAGCTGGCCAACTGCTTGGCAGTCGCCATCAGTTTTTCATGCCCAGCATCGGTCTTGGTCGGGAAGAACTCGAAGCTGTAGCGACGGTCTTGGGACATGGTAATACCCTTGGAAACTCAGAAGCCGACTGTGCAACCCACCTGCCCTGTAGGAGCGAGCTTGCTCGCGAAGAACGTCAACGATAACGCGTCAAACAGGCTGTACGCGGTGCCCTTGGGTTTTTCGCGAGCAAGCTCGCTCCTACAGGTTAGAGCAGGTGGAGCTGGTTACTTAGTAGCGGTAAGCGTGCGGCTTGAACGGACCTTCGACGGTCACGCCGATGTAGTCGGCCTGGGTCTTGGTCAGTTGAGTCACCACGCCGCCGAAGCCGCGGACCATTTCCAGGGCCACTTCTTCGTCGAGTTTCTTCGGCAGCACTTCCACGGTCAGGCGCTCGGCTTTCTGGGCCGGCGACAGGTCGGCGTATTTCTGGCCGAACAGGAAGATCTGCGCCAGTACCTGGTTGGCGAACGAGCCATCCATGATGCGGCTTGGGTGGCCAGTGGCGTTACCCAGGTTCACCAGGCGGCCTTCGGCTAGCAGGATCAGGTAGTCGTCGTTCTGCGGGTCGAAATCGCCCGAGCCGGTACGGTGAACCTTGTGGACCTGTGGCTTCACTTCTTCCCATGCCCAGTTCTTGCGCATGAAAGCGGTGTCGATTTCATTGTCGAAGTGACCGATGTTGCACACCACGGCGCGCTTTTTCAGGGCCTTGAGCATGTTGGCATCGCAGACATTCACGTTACCGGTGGTGGTCACGATCAGGTCGATCTTGCCCAGCAGGGCCTTGTCGATGCTCGCTTCGCTGCCATCGTTGATGCCATCGATGAACGGCGAAACCACTTCGAAACCGTCCATGCAGGCTTGCATGGCGCAGATCGGGTCAACTTCGGAGACCTTGACGATCATGCCTTCCTGACGCAGGGACTGGGACGAACCCTTGCCCACGTCACCGTAGCCGATCACCAGGGCTTGCTTGCCCGACAGCAGGTGGTCGGTACCGCGCTTGATGGCATCGTTCAGGCTGTGACGGCAGCCGTACTTGTTGTCGTTCTTGCTCTTGGTCACCGAGTCGTTGACGTTGATGGCCGGGATTTTCAGCTCGCCCTTGGCCAGCATGTCCAGCAGGCGGTGTACGCCGGTGGTGGTTTCTTCGGTCACGCCGTGGACGCGGTCGAGGATCTGCGGGTACTTCTTGTGCAGCAACTCGGTCAGGTCGCCGCCGTCGTCGAGGATCATGTTGGCATCCCATGGCGCGCCATCTTTCAGGATGGTTTGCTCCAGGCACCACTCGTACTCTGCTTCGGTCTCGCCTTTCCAGGCGAATACCGGGATACCGGCGGCAGCGATGGCGGCGGCGGCCTGGTCTTGTGTCGAGAAGATGTTGCAGGACGACCAGCGCACTTCGGCACCCAGGGCAACCAGGGTTTCGATCAGCACGGCAGTCTGGATGGTCATGTGGATGCAGCCGAGAATCTTCGCGCCCTTGAGCGGTTGCTCAGCGGCGTACTTGCTGCGCAGGCCCATCAGGGCAGGCATTTCGGATTCGGCGATAAAGGTTTCGCGACGGCCCCAGGCAGCGAGGGACATGTCGGCGACTTTGTAGTCGTTGAAATCTGCAGGCGTAATTACAGCGCTCATGAAGAGCCTCCATTCGTAGTGTGCGAATGGGCGCCGTTGTGCGTTTAGTATCAGGCCAGGGTAACCAGGCCGGACAACGCCCCATCCGAGCCTGACAGGTTGAACCTGCTGCAGCGCCCCTCGGACAGGTGGCGGGAGAACGGTATCAACCGAAGATGACCGTTTTGAAGCGGGGGCGATTATAGCTGTGTACGCGGCACTTCCCAAGCCTTTCTGTCGGCGGGATGAAGATCTCGCATGGGGTTGATAGGCAATAGCGCATAGAGCTTGAGCCCGGGCTCTGCCATTATGTTGCCCATCATTCGGCAAGACGTTTTGGAGTGACCATGAACTTCCACACCCGCAAATGGGTAAAACCTGAAGACCTCAACCCCAACGGCACCCTGTTCGGTGGCAGCCTGCTGCGCTGGATCGACGAGGAAGCGGCCATTTACGCGATTGTTCAATTGGGCAACCAGCGGGTGGTGACCAAGTACATCTCCGAAATCAACTTCGTCAGCGCCTCGCGCCAGGGCGACATCATCGAGCTGGGCATCACCGCCACCGATTTCGGCCGCACCTCCATCACCCTGACCTGTGAAGTGCGCAACAAGATCACCCGCAAAAGCATCCTGACTGTGGAAAAAATGGTCTTCGTCAACCTCGGCGAAGACGGTTTGCCCGCGCCGCACGGCCGGACCGAGATCAAGTACGTGAAGGACCAGTTCAAGGAAGACAACCTCCCTGCGTAACCGCTCACCGGATTGATTGCTTTACCAAATCATTCCAGGTGGATCTTTCTCAGGCGTTCTCATCACTCAGGACTACATCCTGTATTGAGAGCCTGTGTATGAAAGTGTCCTCCAATCCGGCTGCCCATCAGGTGCAGCCGCCTTCGCTTCAGTCATCGCAATCCTCCCTCAGCCAAGGCGTCAACACACCCTTGGTTGAGGGGGTGGGGCCACGCAAGCTGAGCCTTTCGCGTCACAGTAACGGCCAGGTGGACGTGGTGTTGTCGCCGCCACCGCCCAGCCATCTGGTGCTCAGCGGCGGAGGTGCCAAAGGCATTGCCTATCCGGGAATGGTCCAGGCGCTGGAGGACAGCGGGAAGCTGCAAGGTATCCAGGTTATTTCCGGCTCATCCGCTGGCGCGATCTCTGCCACGTTGCTCGCCAGCGGCATGAACGCCGAGGCCTTCGGCACGCTATCGAACCGCATCGACCTGCCGAGCCTGTTGAATAGCGACAACCCGTTGACGGCCTGGCTGCAAGAGGCCAGTTCCCGTCTGGGCAAACTCATCGGGCGCTTGCCAGGCCCGGCGGGCAATATCTCCCAATTGTTGCTGAGCGTGATGCCGCGCCTGCAAACCGAGGCGCAGCCCCTGGAGCAATTGCTGCGCAACGAGTCACGCGAATCGATCCTCGCCCATATCGCCGCCACGCCAAGGGCGACCCGGCCTGACGAAGTCATGAAAATCGCTGACCGGCTCAGCGCCGGCGGGGCGCCGACGTTTCGCGATCTTGAGGTGTTGAACCGACACATCCCGGCGATCAAGCCACTGAATATCACCGGCACCGGAATGTTCGACGGTCGCCCGCAACTGGTGACGTTCAACGCCAGCCTGACCCCGGACATGGACATCGCCCGCGCCGCGCACATTTCGGCGTCGTTGCCGGTGCTTTTCAAGCGCCCTACCGAGCAGGGGCATGCCTTCCAGGAAACCGCCGAAGCCACTGCGTTCCAGGACGGTGGCTTGCTGCTCAATACGCCTGCCCCCGGGGTGATCGAGCCCTCGTTTGCAGAAAGCCCGTTGAGCCAGCACGAGTCTCTGATCGTCAAATTTGAAGCCGAAGACGCTGCAACGCCGAAAAAAAGCGGCGGTTTTTTCAGCAGCCTCGTCGACAAGCTGACCGGAACGCCCCATGCGTCCGCCGAGGCTTATCAAAATGAGCGGCTCAAGGCGTTTGCCGAGCAGACCGTGGTCCTGCCGCTGAAGACGGATAAGGGGGACTTTCGCGGCACGCTCAACGGCACCGTGAATTTCACCATGAGCGCGGAGGACAAGCAGCATCTGCAGGCACAGGCACGCAAAACCGTGGCGGCGCATTTGGAACAACGCGACACGGTGCGCGAGCGTCACACGTTTGCCTCATTGGATGACGCGGTGCTGGCGATGGACGATGCGATGTTGGCCAGTGTGCAGGAAACCTTGCAGAAAGAGCCGGCTGCGGCGGCGGTATTGATGTTCAGAAAGAGCGCGCAACAAGCATTGCAAACCCTGGACCGTGCCATTGCCAAGGTGAACCAGGCCCACGACACCCTGATCTTCACGCCAGAGCTGTCTGCCGCGCTGCGTAACCTGGATGCGCTCGCCAGCCGGCCTGAGCACGTCGAGTGGCTGGGGCGGCGCCTGAATGCAGCCGGGCAGCGCAATTTCCAGCAGTTGTTGCAGGTGGCGGCCAAGCAGGCGTCGGGCGCCGCGCCGATGTCCAAGGTCATGGCCAGTGCGGTCGCCGAAATGAAGCGGCGCGACATCGCGGTAAAGGCCGAAAACTTCACCCGCGAGGTCATCTACCCATCGCTGTACCGACCCGGCCAGACCGACGCCAACGTCGAGCTGCTGCAACGCGCTGCAGCGGATTTGGCCAAGGCGAGCACCCCCGCAGAGTTCAACCGGGTGCTCGACGGTATCATCGAGCGCTATGGTGCGCGCAACAAACCCTGGTCAAAACCGTTCCGCTCGACCACGGTGGAGATGGCCAAAGCCTGGCGCATACCGGTTTAGTTGCCACGCCACTGAACAGCCATTGCTCCAGCCTGTCGTAGCTACAGACACCTCTTGGACTCTGGAACATCATGGACACGAACGACGACGGCAAAACCCCCAACCTGTCGAAGGAAGAGCAGCACGACGTCGACAAGAACCAGCCGCCCCGTGCGGCTGTGCTGCATGAAATCATCCGCACCCAGGGCGATCAGGAGCTGGAGCGCACGGTGGCGGCATTGTGGTGGTCGGCGCTGGCGGCGGGCCTGACTATGGGCCTGTCACTGATGGGCATGGGCCTGCTCAACTCGCGCCTGCCGGACGGTGAAGGGTTCAAAGTCATCGCTAGCTTCGGCTATTGCGCGGGCTTTTTGGCGGTGATTCTCGCGCGCCAGCAGTTGTTCACTGAAAACACCCTGACCGCAGTGCTGCCGGTGATGAGCAAACCGACCCTGAATAACGCCGGGCGTCTTCTGCGACTGTGGACGGTGGTGTTGGTGGGTAACCTGTGCGGCACTTTGCTGGTGGCCTATGTGATGCTGCACCTGCCGATCTTCGATACCAAGACCGACCTGGCCTTCCTTGAAATTGGACGCAAAGTCATGGAAAACGACCCCGGTCAGATGTTCGCCAAGGGCATCGTTTCCGGCTGGATGATCGCCACCATGGTGTGGATGATCCCGTCGATGGAAAGCGCCAAGATCTGGATCATCATCCTGATCACCTACCTGATGGCGCTGGGGGATTTCACCCACATCGTGGTCGGTTCGGCGGAAGTGTCTTACCTGGTATTTGCCGGTGAACTGCCATGGAAGGATTTCTGGCTGATATTCGCCGGGCCGACCCTGGCCGGCAATATCATTGGCGGGAGCTGTATCTTTGCGCTGATCAGCCACGCGCAGATCCGCAGCGAAAGCAGCCTGCCGGGCAAGGCTACAGCGGACCCGAGGCATCCGCAGCGGATCAATAAGGATCAGTGAACGGAGGCGCTACCGTCGCCGACCGGGGTGTGCGTATTGATGAGCTACGCTTTGGTGCTTTGGGCCATGCCGTTGGGCCAATCGCCTGTGGATGCGGGCTGACCAGCATGTTCGTGATAAAACGCTAGCCGTCTTGATAAAACCAAAAAAGGAATGAGTGATGACTGTCGCTTTCTGGTGTGTATTGATCGCAATCTTTCTGCCCTACCTGTGTACAGGTGTGGCCAAATTCAGCGGCGGCAAGTTCGGGCCACGGCAGAACCATGACCCGCGTGCCTTCCTCGATACCCTGGAAGGCTTCGCCAAACGTGCCCACAACGCGCAGCTCAACAGCTTTGAAGTGACCCCGGCGTTTGCTGCCGCCGTGATCATCGCGCACCTGGCGGGCAACGCCGAACTGGTCACGATCAATGTCCTCGCGGTGTTGTTTATCACCAGTCGCCTGCTGTACATCATCTGTTACCTGGCGGACTGGGCCATCCTGCGCTCGCTGGTGTGGGCGGTGGGCATGGCGCTGATTGCGAGTTTCTTCTTCGTCTCGATCTAACGCCTGTCGCCGTGTGGGAGCCGGCTTGCTCCCACATTGTCGATCAGCGTCGGTCAGGTGCCGGCTGGGGCATCCGGCACCTGGGGTAATACGGCGCCCTTGGGCCACAACATCCAGATCTGCCCCTGTTGCTTCATATTCCCTGCCAGTTCGCCTGCTGCTTCCCCTGTGCCCCAGAACAAGTCCGCGCGCACTTCGCCGGTGATTGCGCCGCCGGTATCCTGCGCGGCGACAGGGCGCACGATCGGTGCGCCATCCGGGCGTGTGGTCGACAGCCACAACAGGCTGCCCAGCGGAATCACCTTGCGATCCACCGCTACGCTGTAGCCGGCGGTCAGCGGCACGTTCAGCGAGCCGCGTGGGCCTTCGTTGCTGTCGGGGCGGGCGCTGAAGAACACGTAGCTGGGGTTGCTCGCCAGCAATTCCGGAATGCGCTGTGGATGCGCCTTGGCCCAGGCGCTGATGGCGCCCATGGTCACGTCTTCTTTCTTCAGCTCGCCTTGTTCCACCAGCCAGCGGCCGATAGGGCGGTAGGGGTAGCCGTTCTGGTCGCCGTAGCCGATGCGCAGTTGGCGCCCGCCTGCCAGTTGAATTCGGCCCGAACCCTGGATCTGCAGGAATTGCAGGTCCATCGGGTCGGTCAGCCAGGCGATCGGCTTGGCGCTGGAACCTTGGCCGTTGATCGTGCTGGCGTCGTCATAGGGCTTGAGCACACGACCTTCCAGGCGGCCGCGCAGGCGCTTGCCCTTGAGTTCCGGGTAGATGCTTTCGAGGTTGACGATGATCAGGTCGTCCGGCACACCGTACACCGGCACATGGGCGGTAGGGGTTTCGGTCAGGCTGCCGGGGTAGACCGGCTCGTAGTAGCCGGTGATCAGGCCGTTCGGTGTGTTGTCGGCCGAGCGCAGGCCGAATACGTCCAGGCGCTCCTTGAGAAAACCGCGAACCGCCGCCGCATCCCCTGGCACTGCAGTTGCCGCCGCGCAGGTCGCGCCCCACACCGGGTCGGCCTTGAGGCGTTGGCAGGCGCTGCGCCAGGATTCAAACCCGGCCAGCAGTTCGCTATCGGACACCGCCGGCAGCGCTTCCCACGGAGCGCTCACATAGGTGGCCACCGCATGGGGTTTGATAGTTTCATCTTTGTGCGCATCCTTGCCCACATCGCAGCCGGCCAGCACTGCGATCATCGGTAGAGCCCACGCCAGACGGCGGCTCCAGGGTTTCAAAGCGATATTCATACAAGCAATTCCTGAAGCGATTGCCCGCGCGCCGACGCGTTTGGGCAACCCTTATCGTTAATAGGGCTATTGGTCTTTACGGGTGGGGCGAGGATACTGGCCGCCGTTTTCCCGTGACCTCGAAGCCACCATGACTTTTAAAAAACTGACTGTTGTACTGCTCGCCTGCCTGGCGCTGTCCGCCTGTGGCGGCGTTGATCCGAATTCGCCCCTGGGCCAGCGCAAGGCGATCTTCAAGCAAATGCTCAAGACCGGCGAAGACCTGGGTGGCATGTTGCGTGGACGTATCCCGTTCGACGGCGCGAAGTTCGCCGAAGGCGCGGTCAAGCTCGATGCGTTGTCCCATGAGCCGTGGAAGCATTTTCCGAGCGTGCGTGAGGAAGACCACACCAGCGCCAAGGACGACGTCTGGCAAAAACAGGCGCAATTCCAGCAACTGGCCCGCGACCTCGAAGCGGCCACCGGTGAATTGGTGATCGCAAGTCAGGTGCAGCCCTACAAGGCCAGTAACCTTACGCCTGCGGTGCAGAAAGTCGAAGATGCCTGCAGCGCCTGCCATAAGCAGTTCCGGGACCACTGACCGGTTTACTGGTCGAGTTCTTCCACCGCATCCTGCAGTGCTTTGCGCGACTCGGCCAGTTTGTCCTTACGTTTGTTGATCTTGTCCGCGTCGCCCTTTTTCATCGCCTTGTCGAGGTCGGCCTGACGGCGGCTGACGTCGTGCTTGGCGTCGAGTACCTTGTTTTCGCGCTCCTTTTTCAAGGCGGCGTCGGTGCAGTTGGTCGTGACTTCACTTAGGGCTTTTTCCAGGCCGGCCTGTTGTGCGCTGTCGCCATGGGCCTTGGCCTGTTCGATCTGGGTGCTGATGGCCTGGCGCTTGGCGGCGCAGCCGGTCAGTGGGGTTGCTTCTTCGGCTGCCAGCAGCGGCGTCGCCATGAAACATGCGACGGTCAGCAGGGCAAAAGGGGCTAAAAATTTCATAGGGAGCTCCAAAGTCGCAATCTAGTGGCCGGGTCAGGTTCAAAACCCGTCAATCCCAGCCACGCGTAGTGTCTCAGCCAACGCCTGGATCTGCGGGTCGCGAAAAAAAGCGCTCAGTTGCGCCGCGCGTCCCGGGCCGATGCCATCCAGGGCCAGCCAGGCTTGGGTGTCCTTGGCAACCAGCGCCTGCCAGTCGCCTTCCAGGTTATTGCGTGCCGCGGGTGGCACGCCCAGGGCTTTGAGCCATTGAGCAAAAGGCCGTTGCCGTGCGCTGCGAATACTGTCGAGCACCCGCGCACGGCTGCGATCGCCGAAGCCTTCAATGTTAGCAAGCTCTGCCGCATCCAGGGTCAACCAATCGAGGAAGCCTGCGATTAGACCGGCCTGGATCAATACGTTCCACGTCTCCCGGCCCATATGCGGCAGGCCCAGGCCCTGGTTGCCGCTCAACCAGGTCAGGCGGGCCAGCAACTGTTCTTCACAGCCGGGGTCCAGTTGCCAGCAACTCAGGGCGTGAAAGTCCCGGGCGTTGGGGACTTGGATGTCGACTCTGGTCTCGTTGCGCAGGACCACCTCGTCCAATCGCGGAATGACCTGGCCGGCGAGGCTGATGGAAACCTGGTCGCCGGGGCGGATATCCAATGTTTTCCAGCGTTGCAGGGAGCCGGTGCTGACGCGGCTGATCTGCCTGTCGTCCAGCCGCACCGGTTCGAGTTCCAGGACAGGCGTGATGCGCCCGGTGCGGCCGATGTTGAACTGCACCTTGCGTACCAGCGCCAGGGCGTTTGCTGCGGGATATTTCCAGGCGACCGCCCAGTAAGGCGCGCTGACCTGCCAGCGCTTGGCGGGTGCGCGGGTGGCCTGGTGCAGCACGACGCCATCACTGGCAAACGGCAGTGGGTGGTTGTACCAGTAGGTGCGCCAGCGGGCGGCGTCGGTGATGTTCTGGATGGGTTGGCTGTAGCGTTGGCTGTCGGTGAAGCCCCAGCCTGCCAGGGTGGCCAGGCGCTCGGTAAAGTCTGCCGGGCCATCGGGCCAGGCCCAGACAAACAGACCGATCCCGGCCGCCTCGGCGTCGTTCAATTGTCGACGGTTCATCAGGCCGGCCACCTTGCTGCGCGCATTAAGCCCGCCGAGCGTCGATTGCACGTGGTCGTCGAGACGCCAGTAAAGCTCACCTTGCAGCACAAGGTCGATGGGTTCCGGCAGTTGCTGGACGATGCCGGGGATATTTTTCGCGGAGGCAGACCAATCCTGGCCGAGCAGGCCGTCGCCCCGACTGATCACTTGGCGCAAGCGCCCCTGGCGGTAGACCAGGGTCACGGCGACACCATCGACCTTGGGCTGAATCCAGACGTCTTGGCGAGCCCGGAGCCATTCGCCGACGGCGTGTTCGTCGAGCAATTTTTCCAGGCCCGTATGGGCCACCGGGTGTGGCGAGGTGCCTCGTGAGCTGGCCAACGGCTTGTCAGCCAGCGCAGCCGGTTGGGGAAAGCACCGGTGCCAGTGAGCCAGGCGTTGGCGGGCCTGGTCGTAGAGTTCGTCGCTGATGGGCGAATGGCCGAGCCGGTGGTAGTTGTCATCCCAGAGACTGATTTGCCGGGCCAGCGGGCCGATCTGCGCGCGCGCATCATCGGGGCACTCTTCAGCCCCGGCCAGCCCGGTTAGAACACTGAGTAAAAGAACAATCAGCAGGCGCATCGGGAGCATCCTTGCTCGGTAAGGGGCGTTCAGCCTAAGGGATCTTCGCGCCCACAAAAAAGCCCCGACCGGTCGGGGCTTTTTACCGGGTGTTTCTGCTTACTTGAACAGACCACCCAAGGCTTTCACGGCATCGTTGTTTTCTGTCTTGGCCTGCTGCTTTTGCTGCTTGGCATCAACGTTGGCCTGGGACTCGGCGAGTTTGTTACAGCCTTTGTTGACCTGCTCCAGGGCGGCTTCGAAGGCCTTCACTTTCAAGGTGTCGTTTTTGGCATTGGCCGCATCGATCTTGGTTTGCAGGTCTTTGGCTTGCTGTTGGCAGTCGCCGGAGTTACCGCCACCGAGTTGGGAGCTCAGTGCGCCACTCAGTGCGCTCAGGTCGGCGGCATTTACCGGCAGGGCGAACAGGCTGAGCAGCAGGGCGGTAGGGGCGAGCGTGGAAATGCGCATGAAAACCTCAATGTTCGATTGCCTGCGCGTTGATGAGTCCCGGGCTGGCGCAGTGCAATATCCAGAATTAGGTGGAGGGCCCGGGAGGGCGCGGATTCTAGTGGGCCATTATTTGGCCTGCAAGGTTTGGATCCAAAAAATCTGAAGAACGACGCGAATCACGCGGCAATAAAAAGCCCCACCGGGCGAACCCGGCAGGGCTGTGGCTACCGCAAGCGATTACAGGCCGGCAGCGATACGCAGGTCGTCGGCGCGGTCGGTTTTTTCCCAGGTGAACGTGGTGAAGGTGTCGTCGCCGACAGTCTTCTGCGCCGGGGTACGGCCGAAGTGGCCGTAGGCCGCGGTTTCCTGGTACATCGGGTGCAGCAGGTCGAGCATGGTGGTGATTGCGTAAGGGCGCAGGTCGAAGATCTCACGCACCAGCTTGACGATCTTGTCATCGCTGATCTTGCCGGTGCCGAAGGTGTTCAGCGAGATCGACGTAGGCTGGGCCACGCCGATGGCGTAGGACACCTGAATCTCGCAACGCTCGGCCAGGCCGGCGGCGACGATGTTCTTGGCCACGTAACGACCGGCGTAGGCCGCCGAACGGTCAACCTTGGATGGATCTTTACCGGAGAACGCGCCACCGCCGTGACGGGCCATGCCGCCGTAGCTGTCGACGATGATCTTGCGCCCGGTCAGGCCGCAGTCGCCCACCGGGCCACCAATGATGAATTGGCCGGTCGGGTTGATGTGGAATTGGGTGTCCTTGCTCAGCAGTTCAGCCGGCAGCACGTGCTTGACGATCAGCTCCATCACGCCTTCGCGCAGGTCGGCGTAGGAAACGTCCGGGTTGTGCTGGGTCGACAGCACGACAGCATCGATGCCGACCACTTTGCCGCCTTCATAACGGCAGGTGACCTGGGACTTGGCGTCCGGCCGCAGCCACGGCAGCAGGCCGGATTTACGCGCTTCGGCCTGGCGCTTTACCAGCTGGTGCGAGAAGGTAATCGGGGCCGGCATCAGCACGTCGGTTTCGTTGCTGGCATAGCCGAACATCAGGCCCTGGTCGCCGGCGCCCTGGTCTTCTGGCTTGGCGCGGTCGACACCCTGGTTGATGTCCGGGGACTGCTTGCCGATGATGTTCATCACGCCGCAGGTCGCGCCGTCAAAGCCGACGTTGGAGCTGTTGTAGCCGATGTTGGTGATCACCTCACGGACGATATGCTCCAGGTCGACCCAGGCCGTGGTGGTGACTTCGCCGGCGATGATCGCCACGCCCGTTTTCACCAGAGTCTCGCACGCCACACGGGCGAACTTGTCTTCAGCAATGATGGCGTCCAGCACCGCATCAGAAATCTGGTCGGCGATTTTGTCCGGATGCCCTTCAGACACGGACTCGGAGGTGAAAAGGGAGTATTCGCTCATCTCGATGTTTTCCTGATATTTACCGATGGTGAGTGTCGCCAGCCGGTCGCTGAAAATGGCGGACCTGGATCTGGAAACCATTACGTAAACCTACATAGAGGCTTTCCCCGGGAACGAGTCCCGCAGCGGTGGCCCAACGGGCCAGATCGTCCTGTTCAAAACCCAACCAGAGATCACCGCAGGCCTCCCTGGCCCAATTCTGGTTGTGGCTGCATAAATCTGTAACCAGCAGGCTACCGCCGGGTTGCAGCAAATTCGCCATCTGCTTGAGGGCGTCGGCGGGGGCCGCGAAATGGTGCAGGACCATGTTCAGCACCACGCAATCGGCCCGCAGGCTGGTGTCATTCAGGGCGTCGGCCAACTGCAGGCTGACGTTGCCCAGGGCCTCGCGCTCGCACAACTGGCGCGCCAGTTCGAGCATCGCCGGGCTGTTGTCCAGCGCCGTGACCTGTTGAAAACGGCGCGCCAGTTCCGGCAAAAAGCCGCCATCCCCTGGCCCGACTTCCAGGGCGGTCGCTTCATGACTGAAGCTCAGCTTGTCCAGTAGCGCCAGTACACTTTCGCGATATTGGGGCAAACCGGCGATCAGGTCCTGCTGGGCGCGAAACTTTTCGGCAACCCGTGAGAAAAAGTCCTGGCTGGCCGCTGCGCGCTGCCCATGCACCTGGCCGATGCGCGACTGCACGTCGCTGGGCAGACTCAAGTTGTCCACTTCTTCCAGCAGCGCGCTGTGCAGCTTGCCGCCGAGCAGCTCGGTATGGGGCAGGGCGCGGCGGTAAAAAATTGCATTGCCTTCGCGACGGGTGGCCACCAGGTCGGCCTGGGCCAGGACCTTCAAGTGATGGCTCATGCCCGACTGGCCAATGGCGAAGATCTGCGCCAGTTCCAGCACGCCGAAGGAGTCGTTGGCCAGCGCCCGCAGTACGTTCAGGCGCAACGGATCGCCAGCGGCCTTGCATAAGGCAGCCAGTTCATCGCCATCGTCGGGACGCAGGGAGGGCATGGGTAGGTTCATAAGGCCAGCAGTCTAGTGATGGGTGGAAATCATCGCAAGGTCAATATCAAAAAGTTTTGATATTGCTCGATAAGTGGCGGTTATAAGCGAGCGCTATCCTCCTTAGACGAAGTGGCGGCCGAGTTCTGCAGGCGATTGCCGGGCAAACCGCAGGAAAAACACCCTCAAGTGACTATCTGTCATTGCCCGCAGGCGGTGGCTGAGGGAAAATGCCGGTCCTTTTTTCCGTTTCTTTTATTCAACCCTCAGGAGAACAGCGATGCCCAGCCGTCGTGAGCGTGCCAACGCCATTCGTGCCCTCAGCATGGATGCCGTGCAAAAAGCCAACAGCGGCCATCCCGGTGCCCCGATGGGCATGGCGGATATCGCCGAGGTCCTTTGGCGTGACTACCTGAAACACAACCCGAGCAACCCATCGTTCGCCGACCGTGACCGCTTCGTGCTGTCCAACGGCCATGGCTCGATGCTGATCTACTCGCTGCTGCACCTGACCGGCTACGATCTCACCATCGACGATCTGAAAAACTTCCGCCAGTTGCACAGCCGCACCCCGGGTCACCCGGAATTCGGCTACACCCCAGGCGTCGAGACCACCACCGGTCCCCTGGGCCAAGGCCTGGCCAACGCCGTCGGTTTCGCGCTGGCTGAAAAAGTCCTGGGCGCGCAGTTCAACCGCCCCGGCCACGACATCGTCGACCACCACACCTACGTATTCCTGGGTGATGGCTGCATGATGGAAGGCATTTCCCACGAGGTCGCCTCCCTGGCCGGCACCCTGGGCCTGGGCAAGCTGATTGCCTTCTACGACGACAACGGCATCTCCATCGACGGCGAAGTCGAAGGCTGGTTCACCGACGACACCCCTAAGCGTTTCGAAGCCTACAACTGGCAAGTGATCCGCAACGTCGACGGCCACGACCCGGAAGAAATCAAGACCGCCATCGACACCGCCCGCAAGAGCGAGCAGCCGACCCTGATCTGCTGCAAGACCACCATCGGTTTCGGCTCGCCGAACAAGCAAGGTAAAGAAGACTGCCACGGCGCCCCACTGGGTGACGCGGAAATCGCCCTGACCCGTGAAGCGCTGAAGTGGAACTACGGCCCGTTCGAAATCCCGGCCGACATCTACGCCGAATGGGATGCCAAGGAACAAGGCCTGGCCACCGAAGCTGAGTGGGACCAGCGTTTCGCCGCCTACTCCGCCGAATTCCCGGAGCTTGCCAATGAGCTGGTACGTCGCCTCGCCGGTGACCTGCCTGCCGACTTCTCGGAAAAAGCCTCGGCCTACATCGCCGAAGTCGCGGCCAAGGGCGAGACGATCGCCAGCCGTAAAGCCAGCCAGAACACCCTGAACGCCTTTGGCCCGCTGCTGCCTGAGTTCCTCGGCGGTTCGGCCGACCTGGCCGGTTCCAACCTGACCCTGTGGAAAGGTTGCAAAGGTGTTTCCGCCGAAGACGCCAGCGGCAACTACATGTACTACGGCGTGCGCGAATTCGGCATGAGCGCGATCATGAACGGCGTGTCCCTGCACGGCGGCCTGGTGCCTTACGGCGCGACCTTCCTGATGTTCATGGAATACGCGCGCAACGCCGTGCGCATGGCCGCGCTGATGAAGAAACGCGTGATCCACGTGTACACCCACGACTCCATCGGCCTGGGCGAAGACGGCCCGACCCACCAGCCGGTCGAGCAACTGACCAGCCTGCGTACCACGCCGAACCTGGATTGCTGGCGCCCAGCCGACGCGGTCGAATCCGCCGTGGCCTGGAAACACGCGATCGAGCGCAAGGACGGCCCTTCGGCGCTGATCTTCTCGCGGCAGAACCTGCAACATCAGGTGCGCACCGACGCGCAGATCGCCGACATCAGCCGCGGTGGCTACGTGCTCAAGGACTGCATCGGCGAGCCGGAGCTGATCCTGATCTCCACCGGTTCCGAAGTCGGCCTGACCGTTCAGGCCTACGACAAACTGACTGCCCAAGGCCGTAACGTGCGCGTGGTGTCCATGCCCTGCACCAGCGTGTTTGAAGCTCAGGACGCGGACTACAAGCAATCGGTATTGCCGTTGCAGGTCAGTGCGCGTATCGCCATCGAAGCGGCCCACGCCGACTACTGGTACAAGTACGTGGGCCTGGAAGGCCGCGTGATCGGCATGACCACCTACGGTGAGTCGGCGCCGGCGCCAGCCTTGTTCGAAGAGTTCGGTTTCACCCTGGAAAACATCCTGGGTCAGGCTGAAGAGCTGCTGGAAGACTAAAAGCGCGAACGCGGTGGCCAACTGGCTGCTGCACACAGATGTGCGGTGGCGACTGCCCATCGCACCCACTGTAGGAGCGAGCTTGCTCGCGAAGAACGAGAGAGCGCCGCGTCAAACCAGAGACGCTGCGTTATCGTTGACGATCTTCGCGAGCAAGCTCGCTCCTACATTGGTTAGATGGTTTGTGTCGCCCACACTGCGAGAACCCCATGCCCCAACCGCGTCCCTACAAAGTTGCACTCAACGGCTACGGCCGCATTGGTCGTTGCGTCTTGCGTGCTCTGTTCGAGCGAGGGCCGGCGGCCGGGTTTGAGATTGTTGCGATCAACGATTTGGCCGACATGGCCAGCATCGAATACCTGACACGCTTTGACTCCACCCACGGCCGGTTCCCCGGCGAAGTGCGGGTCGACGGCGATTGTCTGCATATCAATGGCGACTGCGTGAAAGTGTTGCGCAGTGCCACCCCCGAGGGCATCGACTGGGCGGCGCTGGGCGTCGACCTGGTGTTGGAATGCTCCGGTGCCTATAACACCCGTGCCGACGGCCAGCGTTTTCTCGACGCCGGCGCACCCCGCGTGCTGTTTTCCCAGCCGATGGCCAGCGAGGCGGATGTCGACGCCACCATCGTCTACGGCATCAACCAGGATTGCCTGACCGGCGCTGAGCGGCTGGTGTCCAACGCCTCCTGCACCACCAACTGCAGCGTGCCGCTGTTGCGCCTGCTGGATCAGGCGATCGGCGTGGACTACGTGTCGATTACCACCATCCACTCGGCCATGAACGACCAGCCGGTGATCGACGCTTATCACCACGAAGACCTGCGCCGCACGCGTTCGGCGTTTCAGTCGGTGATTCCGGTGTCCACTGGTCTGGCGCGCGGCATCGAACGACTGTTGCCGGAACTTGCCGGGAGAATTCAGGCCAAAGCCGTGCGGGTGCCGACGGTGAACGTGTCCTGTCTGGACATCACCATGCAAACCGTCAGCGACACCGATGCGGTGGAGGTCAACCGGATTCTGCGCGACGCCGCCGCCAGCGGCCCGCTCAAAGGCTTGTTGGCCTACACTGAATTGCCTCACGCCAGTTGTGATTTCAACCATGACCCGCATTCGGCGATTGTCGATGCAAGCCAGACCCGCGTTTCCGGCCCGAGGCTGGTAAACATCCTGGCCTGGTTCGACAACGAATGGGGGTTTGCCAACCGAATGCTGGACGTCGCAGAGCACTATCTGCACATAGCCTCCCCAAAATCCGTTCTCTAATTCAAAGACTCTCAGGAATTGCCACCCATGACCGTGTTGAAGATGACCGACCTCGATCTGCAAGGTAAACGCGTACTGATCCGCGAAGACCTCAACGTCCCAGTCAAGGACGGTGTTGTCACCAGCGATGCGCGAATCCTGGCCTCGCTGCCGACCATCAAGCTGGCCCTGGAAAAAGGTGCGGCCGTGATGGTTTGCTCCCACCTGGGTCGTCCGACCGAAGGTGAGTTCTCGGCTGAAAACAGCCTCAAGCCTGTGGCCGATTACCTGAGCAAGGCCCTGGGCCGCGACGTGCCGCTGGTAGCTGACTACCTGGGCGGCGTCGACGTGAAGGCCGGCGACATCGTGCTGTTCGAAAACGTGCGCTTCAACAAGGGCGAGAAAAAGAACAGTGACGAACTGGCCCAGCAATACGCCGCCCTGTGCGACGTGTTCGTGATGGACGCTTTCGGCACCGCTCACCGTGCCGAAGGCTCGACCCACGGCGTGGCCAAGTTCGCCAAGGTCGCGGCTGCTGGCCCGTTGCTGGCTGCCGAGCTGGAAGCACTGGGCAAGGCCCTGGGTGCGCCGGCCCAGCCAATGGCGGCCATCGTGGCCGGCTCCAAAGTCTCCACCAAGCTGGACGTGCTCAACAGCCTGAGCCAGATCTGCAACCAACTGATCGTCGGCGGCGGCATTGCCAACACGTTCCTGGCCGCAGCCGGCCACCCGGTGGGCAAGTCGCTGTACGAGCCGGACCTGCTGGACACCGCGCGTGCCATCGCCGCCAAGGTCAGCGTGCCGCTGCCGGTGGACGTGGTCGTGGCCAAGGAATTCGCCGAAAGCGCCGAAGCCACGGTCAAACTCATCGATGACGTAGAGGCCGATGACATGATCCTGGACATCGGCCCGCAAACCGCGGCCAACTTCGCAGAGCTGCTGAAAGCCTCCCGGACCATCCTGTGGAACGGCCCGGTCGGCGTGTTCGAGTTCGACCAGTTCGGCAACGGCACCAAAGTGCTGGCCAAGGCCATCGCCGAAAGCTCGGCATTCTCCATCGCCGGCGGCGGCGACACCCTGGCGGCCATCGATAAATATGGCGTTGCTGACCAGATCTCCTACATTTCCACCGGTGGCGGCGCGTTCCTCGAATTTGTCGAAGGCAAAGTCCTGCCTGCCGTTGAAGTCCTGGAAAGCCGAGCCAAAGGCTGAGGCAGATCAGGAAAAGGAGCATTCCCATGATCAAGTCGTTGGCACTGGTGATCGCAGCGGGCCTGTTGGCCGGCTGCGGCAGCACGCCGAGCGCGGCGCCGGCGCCTGGAAAAGCGCTGCCTGCGCAGAAAAAAAACTGCTACCAGGCCGATTGGCAAGCCGAGACCATGCCGGTGATCAACAAGCGCATGGGCAACGAACGGCTGGAGAAATACGACTCTGCGCCCAACGGTCAGGAACAGGGTTGCCCTTGACGGGTCTGATCAACTAACCGACAGCAACGCAGCCCTTGGGCCTGCGTGCGAGGATTGGCAATGAAAGGCGTTTTCGCCCTGGCAGCACTGGCCCTACTGGCCGGTTGCAGCAGCATGAACATGTTCAACAAGGCAGAGCCTGCTGACAAATGGACGACCTGGACCTGCGACAGCAAGGCCGAGGTCAACTGGCGCTTTGCCAACCCGGCCCACACCGAAGTGGACGTCCGCCTCGGCGGCTCGCCCCAGGTTTACCGCCTCAAGCAGGACGTGGCGGCGTCGGGTGTGCTGTACAGCAACGACCAGTTGGCGTTTCACACAAAAGGTGAGGAAGGCCTGGTTTACTGGGTGGCCACTGACGATCTGATCGGGCGTGGCTGCAAAGCCCAGTAAACAGAACACGGTCTCAAAATTAATGAGACCAAAATGTGGGAGGGGGCTTGCCCCCGATAGCGGTGGGTCAGCCCCCCGCGATGTCGACAGGTAAACCGCCATCGCGGGCAAGTCGAATCGTCGCACCGCCCCTCCCACATTGATCCGGTTCCAAAGTGATACAAGCGGTGAACCGGATAGTGAAAAAACGATTCAGCAAGCCAGGCATGCAAAGCCTGACCGGCAATAACTTGAATAGCAGCCGCCGCTACGGCAGGCTTGCACGATTAACGACCCTCGACCGGGAGAGACAACACAATGGCACTTATCAGCATGCGTCAAATGCTGGACCACGCAGCCGAGTTCGGCTATGGCGTCCCAGCTTTTAACGTCAACAACCTTGAGCAGATGCGCGCCATCATGGAAGCCGCTGACAAGACCGACTCCCCAGTGATCGTCCAGGCCTCGGCCGGTGCGCGCAAATATGCTGGCGCCCCGTTCCTGCGTCATCTGATCCTCGCCGCGATCGAAGAATTCCCGCACATCCCGGTGTGCATGCACCAGGACCACGGCACCAGCCCGGACGTGTGCCAGCGCTCCATCCAACTGGGCTTCAGCTCGGTGATGATGGACGGTTCCCTCGGCGAAGACGGCAAGACCCCGACCGACTACGAATACAACGTGCGCGTCACCCAACAAACCGTGGCCCTGGCTCACGCCTGCGGCGTATCGGTTGAAGGCGAGCTGGGTTGCCTGGGTTCCCTGGAAACCGGCATGGCCGGTGAAGAAGACGGCATCGGCGCCGAAGGCGTGCTGGATCACAGCCAGATGCTGACCGATCCGGAAGAAGCTGCCGACTTCGTCAAGAAGACCCAGGTCGACGCCCTGGCCATCGCCATCGGCACCAGCCACGGCGCCTACAAGTTCACCAAGCCACCGACCGGCGACGTGTTGGCCATCGACCGCATCAAGGAAATCCACAAGCGCATCCCCAACACCCACCTGGTGATGCACGGTTCTTCCTCGGTGCCGCAAGAATGGCTGGCGATCATCAACCAGTACGGCGGCGACATCAAAGAAACCTACGGCGTGCCGGTTGAAGAAATCGTCGAAGGCATCAAGTACGGCGTGCGCAAGGTCAACATCGACACCGACCTGCGCCTGGCGTCCACCGGCGCGATGCGTCGCCTGATGGCCACCAACCCGAGCGAATTCGACCCACGTAAATTCTTCGGCGCCACCGTGACGGCGATGCGCGATGTGTGTATCGCACGTTATGAAGCGTTTGGTACTGCGGGCAATGCTTCGAAGATCAAGCCGATCTCGTTGGAAGCGATGTACCAGCGGTATTTGAAAGGTGAGTTGAACGCCAAGGTAAACTGAGCCTCAGGCGTTTAAAAAAGAAGCCCGCAGCGATGCGGGCTTCTTTTTGGCTGGGATTTGATCCGCTTGCAGGTCGCGCTCGGCGAATCGTGTAGGACGAGCCCTTAACCCTCAGTCGACGCAGGACACATGTGGGAGCCGGGCTTGCCCGCGATGGCGGACTGTCAGCCCGCCCATTCGGTCACTGACCCACCGCCATCGCGGACAACGCCGACTTAAAGATCAACCAAGCCTGCGTTCACTCGTGATCGATATCCAGCTTGGCAAACGTCACCCGTGCGCCTTCCTTGCTGTCGCCACTGTTGTCCTGCACATACGTCCCCGCCTTGAAATACAGCAGCTTGCTGCCCCATGCCGCGCCAATGCGTTCGTTCCACTCATCGTCGGCGGCGTACACGCTGAGCAAGCCGGCTTTATTGAGGTTGATGGTGTACGTAAAGCTCTTCTCCAGCGGCACATTGGAGGCGACGATGATCACCCGGCTTTCATCCTCGTCCGGGCGCATGCGGACCTTGGCGACGATGTTGCCGGTCTGGGTTTTTTCCTTGAACTGGTATTCCAGCTTGATCAGCGGTTTTTGGCTGTCATAGGCGTGGATCTGGCCGATGACGATTTTCCCGGAGGAGGGCACCTGATTGACGGTCAATGTGGCGCGTAGATAATTGTCGGCTTCGGGGTAGGTCCAGTTGCGCAGGCGACCATCGGCGTAGGTTTCGCGCAGTTCGCTGCGGGGGTAAATGGCGTTTTCGGTGCGGGTGCCGGTGACGGGTGTCCAGAATTGCACGTTGCTGCCTTCGGCCTGGAAATATTGGTCGTTGAAACCATTCATCAGCTTTGGGGTGTCGATCGTCGTGGGGGGCGAGCCGACCGGAATGCTTAGGTTCCAGGTGGAAAGATCAATCATGGCGTAGGCCTTTTTGCAGATAGGTGTAGGCTTTGGCCCTTGGGCCAGACAGCATCTTTATAGGCGGTAGCCCACCGCTTGTTAATCAATGACTGGCAAGTTATTGGCGCCAAAGGAATGTCAAAAAGCCATGTTCCGCATGAAACGTGGGCTGTAGAGGTTGACCGTTAGTCGGCTTACCAGTTTTTGGCGCAATGATGGCACCCGCGTCACTTCTGATTTTTGGGAACCAAGGCTAGAGTGAGACCTCAGTGCTTGCCTGGTTTTTCTGTCAGAACTGACCGGTGCGGCACCTTAAGGAAGAGACGTAGCATGGAATGCGCTCCACACCCAGGCGATGGTGGTTCGGTTCTTCTGGTGGTCGATGACTACCCGGAAAACCTGATCAGCATGCGTGCCCTTTTGCAGCGTGATGACTGGCAGGTGGTGACCGCCGGTTCCGGCCTGGAGGCTCTGGAGCTGTTGCTCCAGCACGAAGTCGACTTGGTGCTGCTCGACGTAATGATGCCCGGCATGGACGGTTTTGAAGTCGCCCGCCTGATGCGCGGCAGCCAGCGCACGCGCATGACACCGATCATCTTTCTGAGCGCCAATGCGCAATCGCCGGCCGCCGTGCTGGAGGGGTATGCCAGCGGTGCCATCGACTACATGTTCAAACCCTTCGACCCGCATATTCTCAAGCCCAAGGTTCAGGCGTTGCTGGAGCACCAGCGCAATCGCCGGGCCTTGCAGCGCCTGAGCCATGACCTGGAATCCGCCCGCGCCTTCAACGCCTCGGTGCTGGATAACGCCGCCGAAGGCATCCTGGTGGTCAGCGAGGCGGGCGTGATCGAGTACGCCAACCCGGCGATTTCGCGTCTGCTCAATGCCACGCTCCATGAACTCAAAGGCCAGGACTTCCTGGGTTTCCTGCAAAAACCCCATGTGCCGGCCTGGCTTGAGTCGCAGATGTGCGCCAGTTACCGCTGCGGCGAAACCTGGCGCTTGCACGATGCGATCTTGCGCACCGGACGTGGTCAGCAGGTGCCGGTGGCGCTGTCCTGTGCGCCATTGCCTACCGAGCGAAAGGCCATGGTGGTGACCGTGTTGGACATGTCCGAAGTTCGCCATTTGCATCAACAACTGGAATTCCAGGCGGTGACCGACCCGCTGACCGGCTTGTTGAACCGCCGTGGTTTTTACCAGGCGGTGGAAAACTCGCTGCTGCGCAGTGATCGGACCGAGCAGTCCTTGGTCTTGCTGTACCTGGACCTCGACGGCTTCAAGCGGGTCAACGATTCGCTGGGGCATGACGCCGGTGATCGGGTGCTGCGCTGGGTCTCGGAACAGTTGCAGAGTTGCCTGCGTTCCTACGACATTCTCGGACGCATGGGCGGGGATGAGTTCACGGCGTTGCTGGAGCTGGAGTTCCCCGAGCAGGCAGCGAAGATTGCCGAGAAACTGATCGAGCGCGTGTCTGTTGGCCAGCAGGTTGACGGTTTGGAGGTGATGCTCGGGGTCAGCATCGGCATCGCGACTTTCCCGGATTGCGGCTCGGACTTGAGTGGCCTGTTGCGTGCGGCTGACATCGCCATGTATGAAGCCAAGCGTGCGGGGCGTCAGCAATATCGCTATTACGATCAGGAAATGAACGGCCGTGCGCGCTCGCGTCTGATGCTCGAAGACAGCGTGCGCAGCGCCATCCAGAACAAGGATTTCACCCTGGTGTACCAGCCCCAGGTGTCCCTGGAGGACGGCCATCTGCGCGGCGTCGAGGCATTGTTGCGCTGGCAGCACCCGAGTGTCGGCGATGTACCGCCGGGGCTGTTTTTGCCGCTGCTGGAAGAGGCGCGGCTGATCAGTCAGTTGAGCGCCTGGATCTACCACCAGGTCGCTTCCCAGCGCCAAGCGTGGCAAGCCGCGTTCGAGGATGAGCTGGTGTTGAGCGTGAGCCTGAGCGGCAGCCAGTTCAACATGCCCAACCTGGCGAGCCAACTGCAGCAGGTGCTCGACCGACATGGGTTGCAGGGGCGCCAGTTGGAAGTGGAAATCGGTGAGGACAGCCTGATGCATAACCTCGAAGAGTCCGCCAAGCAGCTCAAGTTGCTGCGCGCGGTTGGGGTGCGCATCGCCCTGGATGACTTCGGTTCCGGCCACTGTTCCCTGGCCCACCTGCGCGACCTGGAGTTCGACACGCTCAAGCTCGACCGCCAATTGATCGCGTGCCTGCCCGACTCGGCGCGGGATGCGGCGATGGCCCGCAGCATTATCGAGTTGTGCGGGCATTTCGGCGTGCTGGTGGTCGCCGAGGGCGTAGAGACGCAGGAGCAAGCCCAGTGGCTCAAGGCCAATGGTTGCGCGTTTGTCCAGGGACCGTGGGCGGCGCAGCCGTTGATGGCCGAGGCGGTGGTCGACTGGTCGCGCGCCCGTTCCGGTTGAATTCGCTACACTGGCGCCCATTCGAACCCTGTTGCAGACCTCAATGACCGCACTGAAATACCTCCAGGCTTACCCCGCAGCCCTCCAGGAGCAAGTGCGCCAACTGATCGCCAAGGACCAGTTGGGCGCCTACCTGGAACAGCGTTACCCCGAACGTCACGCCGTGCAGAGCGATAAAGCCCTGTACGCCTACGCGCTGGCTTTGAAGCAGGAGCACCTGCGCAACGCGCCGGCCATCGACAAAGTGCTGTTCGATAACCGCCTCGATCTGACCCACCGCGCCCTCGGCCTGCACACCACGATCTCGCGGGTTCAGGGCGGCAATCTGAAGTCCAAGAAAGAAATCCGCATTGCCGCGCTGTTCAAGGAGGCTGCCCCGGAGTTTCTGCGCATGATCGTGGTACACGAGCTGGCGCACTTCAAGGAATCGGACCACAACAAAGCGTTCTACAAACTCTGTGAATACATGATGCCGGGCTACCATCAGGTGGAATTCGACCTGCGTGTGTACCTCACGTATCGCGATCTGCAGGGCAAACCCTGACTTTCCAAGGCGGTTGACCATGGATGTGAGCAAGACCAAAAGCAGCTTCTACCGCCGCCTGTACGTGGCGTATTTGATCGACAGCCAGCAGGCCAGCAGCGTGCCGGCGCTGACCGAGGTGACGGGCATGCCCCGGCGCACCGCGCAGGACACGATTGCGGCGTTGGCGGATCTGGATATCGTCTGCGAGTTTGAGCAGGAAGACGGCGCGCGCAATCATGCGGGGCATTATCGGATTCGCGATTGGGGCGCGATTGATCGGGGGTGGATCGAGGCGAATCTTGCGTCGATCAAACAGGTATTGGGTTATCCCTGAGGCTTGGCGGTCGCTGGGCTGACGCTATCGCGAGCAAGCCCGCGCCCACATTTAACCGCGTACACCGTTTGGAATGCGCGCGAATGTGGCGGCGGGCTTGCTCGCGATGGAGCCGTCAGGCGCGCCGCATGCCGATGTGGGGAATATCGTCTTCAAGGTATTGCTCGCCCGCCACCAAAAAACCATACCGCGCGTAATAACCCTGCAGATGCGCCTGGGCTGACAGAAAGATCGGCGTCTCTGGCCAGATATCGTCGATCTGCTTGAGCGCTTCTTCCATCATCAGATGCCCCAGCCCGGTGCCGCGAGCCATCGGTGCCACGATCACCCGGCCAATCACCACATCCCCGGCCTGGGTCTCCGGGTCCAGCAGGCGCAGGTAGGCCACCAGTTCATCGTCTTTCCAGGCCATCAGGTGGTGGGTATCGCCTTGCAGGTCCTGCCCGTCGATGTCCTGATAGAGGCACTTTTGCTCGACGACGAAGACCTCGCTGCGCAGGCGCAGAATGGCGTACAGCTGTTCCTTGCCCAGCTCGGTGTGATGTTTGCAGACCCATTCGACTGTCATAGTGCGGTTCTCTTGGAAGTGTCTGTCCCGGATAGTAAGCGCGGTAGGTACTTCTGTCTAAATCAGCTATTTTTGTCAGTGACGTCAATCTGCCATCATTGTGTGCATTCAGCGTCGGGTTCTTTGTGTAATCTGAGCTACTGTTAGATCCTCAGGCACTGCCTGAGTCAAGGCCACCACCTGCCCGCCAAGGATTTTAAGCATGCCGCGATTCTCTCGTGCCGTTGCTTTGATTGGAATGTTGTTGATGGCCCAGCCGGCGTTCGCGCAGCGTCTGCGCCTGGTGGCGGATGCCTGGCCGCCCTTTACCGATGCCACCTTGATCAATGGCGGGCTGGCTACCGATATTGTCAGTACGGCCTTGGCCCGCGCCGGTTATGCCAGTGATTTCGAGCAGGTGCCCTGGGCCCGCGCGTTGATGGGCGTCGGCGATGGGCGCTACGACGTGTTGGTCAACGCCTGGTATGACGACGCGCGCACGCATCTGGGGCAGTTTTCCGCTGGATACCTGATCAACCGCTTGGTGTTTATCAAGCGCCGCGACGATCCCATCGAGTTCCAGAACCTTGAGCAATTGCACGACTACCCCATCGCCGTGGTGCGCGGGTATGCGTATTCAGCGGCGTTTGACCAAGACCCCCAGTTACAGAAAATCCCGGTGCATAACTTCGCCATGGCGGTGCGCATGCTCGTCGCGCGTCGGGTACGCCTGACGGTGGAGGACGAATATGTCGCCCGCTATTACCTGGCACAGGAGTCGGCGCGGGTGCGTAACTCGGTGGAGTTTTTGCCGCAGCCGTTGAGTGAAAACAGCCTGCATATTCTGGTCAGCCTGAAGAACCCCGAGCATGAGCAGATCGTTGCCAGCTTTGACCGCGAGATTGCCAAGATGAAGACCGATGGCAGCTACGCGCGGTTGATGAAGCAGCACGGGATGTAGGCGCCTACTCCGCGCTGGTGTCTTTGATCAGGTGCGCCGCCAGGGTGCGCAATGGCCCCAACTGCCGGCAAATCAACGCCAGTTGCGTCTGCACCAAACGCTGTCCTTCATCGATCTCATCGGGCATCTGTTCCAGCTCGGCGGCCAACGCTTCCTCGGCATCGCTCTGAATCGCGATCGGCTGTTTACTGGCCAGCCCCGTGGCGATTTCGTCGATGCTCGCCGCCAGGGTTTTCCCCGCGCCGTCGATCAAGTGCTCGCGCACGTCGGCCGGCAGTTGGGTTTCGCGGTGCGCGCCGAGCCCCGACAGGTAGCTGAGCAAGGTGTGGGACAGCACCAGGAAGCGGAAGCCCACATCGGCTTCCTTTCGGAAGTGCCCCGGCTCCATCAGCATATTCGCCAGGGTGGTGGACAGCGCCGCATCGGCGTTGTGTGCATTGCGTCGGGCCAGGCGATAGGCGAGGTCGTCGCGTTTGCCGGCGGCGTATTGCTGCATGATCTGGCGCAGGTAGATGCTGTTGCAGGTCAGGGTGTTGGCCAGCACTTTGTTCAGGCGCCGGCCTTGCCAGTCCGGCAGGAACAGGAACACGGTCAGGCCGGCAATCACGCTGCCGATCAAGGTGTCGAACAACCGTGGCAGGAACAGCCCGTAGCCATCGCCCACCTGATTGAAGCAGAACAGCACCATCAAGGTGATTGCCGCCGTGGCCAGGGTGTAGCGGGTGGTGCGGTTGATAAAGAACACCAGGCCTGCGGCGATGGCGAACATCGATTGCACCAGGGCGCTGGGGAACAGGTCGAACAGTGCCCAGGCCACGGTGAGGCCGATGGCTGTGCCGATGATCCGCTGGCCGAGCTTGCGCCGGGTGGCGCCGTAGTTGGGCTGGCAGACGAACAGGGTGGTGAGGATGATCCAGTAGCCCTGGGAGGCGTGGATCGCGTGCAGGGTGCCATAGCCGATGGTTAACGCCAGGGCCAGGCGTAAGGCGTGGCGGAACAGCAGCGAGGTCGGCGTGAGTTGGGTGCGCAGGCGCGTCCACATTTCTTTAAGGTTGCGCGGGGCGCGATCGAGCAGGTTGCTGTCAGTGGCGTCGGCCAGCGCGTCAGGGTTGCTGGCGTCGCCCAGCAGGCGGTCGAGGGTCGACAGGTTGGCCGCCAGCGCACGCAAGGAACGCAGCAGGCCGCGCCAGGCCGGGTTGCTCTGGATGCGCAGGTGTTCCATGGACGCGTTCAGGTCGCCCAGGGCTTCGGCGAAGCTGGCGTCATAGATGAACGGCTGGCGCAGTTGGATCGACTCGGCCAGGGCCTCGCAAGCCTTGCCTTGCTGGCGCAGCAGGCGCTGGCAGCGGAATAGCACATCGCTATGGAAGAAGGCCTCGGCCAGGGCGTTGTAGGGGTAGTGGGACGAACTGGCGCGTTCGTGGATGTCCTGGGCCAGGAAGTACAGCTTGAGGTAACGACTGACCTTCGAGCCCGGCCGCCCATTGCCGACGCGGTGCAGGATGATTTCCTTCGCCGCATTCAGTGCGGCCACCACCCGGCCGTTTTGCTGGGCCAGCTCCAGGCGTCGCGCCTCCACGTTCAACTGGCGGATCGGCTCGAACAGCGACGATTTGAGCTTGAGGTAATGCCCCAATTCGCGAAACAACCGCGCCAGGCTTTGCTGCACCGGCTGGTTGGAAAACAGCACCTGCCACAGCACCGACAGCGCCCCGTACCAGGCGGCCCCGGCCACCAGCAGCAGCGGTTCATGCCAGAAATCCGTGACGGCGCCGCCGCGCTGGTCCACGCCGATCATGGTGTAGACCGACAGGATCAAGGTGGCCGAAGCAATCGCGCCATACCGTTCGCCAAGGGCGCCGAGCATGGTCAGGCCAAAACTCGCCAGGGCCAGGGCGACCGCAAAGGCCCACGGGTAGGGGAACAGCAGCTCCACCGACAGCGCGGCAATGCTGAAACACACCAGCGTCACCGCCAGGGCATTGAGGCGGCCTTGCCAACTGTCGTCGGTCTCGGCCAGGGCGCTGGCGATAATTCCCAGGAACAGCGGGATCAGCAGCGTCATTTCATCTTGGTACCAGCACAGCGCCATGCTGCCGGTGAGGGCGATGAAGACCCGAACGCTGTAACTGAATTTATCCAGCGCCCACAGGCGCCGCATGGAGTGGTTGAACGAGGTCGATGACATGAAGGCTGGAGTCTTCCGGGACGATGCCGCTAAATTGAGCTATCAGGGACGCTGCGGCAAGGGTGGTGATCACATCACTGCACAAAATTTCTCACTGGCACACCGAAAATCAAAATGTGGGAGGGGGCTTGCCCCCTCCCACATTTTGACCGAGTACATCCTTCAGGCATATTGCGCGGCGGCGTAGCCGGAAGCCCAGGCCCACTGGAAGTTGAAACCACCGAGGTGGCCGGTCACATCCAGTACTTCACCGATAAAGTACAAGCCCGGGCTTTTCAGCGATTCCATGGTCTTGGACGACACTTCTCGCGTATCCACGCCGCCCAGCGTCACTTCGGCGGTGCGATAGCCCTCGGTGCCTGCCGGGACCAGTTGCCAGCTCGCCAGTTTTTGCGCGATGTCGGCCAGTTCGGCGTGGGTGTACTGCTTCATCGGCTTGGACACGAACCAGGTGTCCGCCAGCAGGTTGGCCATCTTCTTGGTGAAGATCTCACCCAGCAGGGTTTTCAGCTCGCTGTTGGGGCGCTCGGCCTGTTGCTGTTGCAGCCAGGCGTGGGCGTCGTGGTCGGGCAGCAGGTTGATCTCGACCGTGTCACCGGATTCCCAATAGGAGGAAATCTGCAAAATCGCCGGCCCGCTCAGGCCGCGATGGGTAAACAGGAGGTTCTCGCGAAAGCTCTGGCCGTTGCAGTTGACCAGGCAGTCCACCGAGGTGCCGGACAACTCGCCGCACAAATCCTTGAGCTGGTCGGTGATGGTGAACGGCACCAGCCCGGCGCGCGTCGGCAACAGTTCGTGGCCGAACTGCCTGGCCACCTGATAACCAAAACCGGTTGCGCCCAGCGTCGGAATCGACAAACCGCCGGTGGCGATCACCAGGGACTCGCAGCGCAGCTCGCCCAACGTGGTCTGCAACTGGTAGCCACTGTCGAGCTTGGCAATCTCTTGAATCGAAGTGTCCAGGTGCAGGCTCACGCCGGTCTGGATGCACTCATCGAGCAGCATGCCGAGGATGTCGCTGGATTTGTTATCGCAGAACAACTGGCCGAGTTTCTTCTCGTGGTACGGCACGCCGTGCTTGGCCACCAGCCCGATGAAATCCCATTGGGTGTAACGGGCCAGGGCGGACTTGCAGAAGTGCGGGTTGTGCGAGAGGAAATTGGCCGGCTCGGTGTACATATTGGTGAAATTGCAGCGGCCACCGCCGGACATCAGGATCTTCTTGCCGGCCTTGTTCGCGTGGTCGATCAGCATCACCTTGCGCCCACGCCCGGCGGCGGTCAGAGCGCACATCAAGCCTGCGGCGCCGGCGCCAATGATCACAACTTCGGTCGAGCGCAAAACGGTGTCCTCATACATGTTCTGATTTGAAATACAGTCAAATGTGGGAGGGGGCTTGCCCCCTCCCACATTGGATCTCCATGGGATGGGCGATCGTTTACAGGATCCGCACGCGCAACGAACGGCCCTTGATCTTGCCGTCATTCAAACGCTGCAGCGCCTGCTTGGCGACGCCGCGTTCCACGGCGACGAAGGCCTGGAAATCAAAGATCGCGATCTTGCCGACCTGGGCGCCGGGGATGCCGGCGTCACCGGTCAGTGCGCCGAGGATGTCGCCCGGGCGTACCTTGTCTTTACGGCCGGCGGCGATGCACAGGGTGCTCATCTGCGGCAGCAGCGGGCCACCGCTCTGCGGCTTGAGGTTGTCCAACTGGTCCCAGTTCAGCGGCGATTTCTGCAACTGCTCGATGGCTTGGGCACGGTGTGCTTCAGACGGCGCCACCAGGCTGATAGCGATCCCGGTCTCACCGGCACGGCCGGTGCGGCCGACGCGGTGGATGTGGATTTCCGAGTCGCGGGCCAGTTCGACGTTGATCACCATGTCCAGCGAATCGATGTCCAGGCCGCGGGCGGCAACGTCGGTGGCGACCAGTACCGAGGTGCTGCGGTTGGCGAACATCGCCAGCACCTGGTCACGGTCACGCTGTTCCAGGTCGCCATGCAGGCCGACGGCGGAGATGCCCTTGGAGGTCAGGTGATCGACGGTTTCCTGCACTTGCTGCTTGGTGAAGCAGAACGCCACGCACGAGGCCGGGCGGAAGTGCGCGAGGACTTTGGTGACGGCCTCCATGCGTTCTTCCGGCGAGATCTCGTAGAAACGCTGCTCGATCTGGTCATCGGAGTGGAAGGCTTCGGCCTTCACTTGCTGCGGCGCGCGCATGAATTTGGAGGCCAACTGCTTGATGCTCACCGGGTAGGTGGCCGAGAACAGCAGGGTCTGGCGGCGGGCCGGGGTCTTGCTGATGATGTCTTCGATGGCGTCGTAGAAACCCATGTCGAGCATGCGGTCGGCTTCGTCGAGGATCAGCGTGTTCAAGCCGTCGAGCACCAGCGAACCCTTGCGCAGGTGTTGCTGGATGCGGCCCGGGGTGCCGACGATGACGTGGGCGCCATGCTCCAGCGAGGCGATCTGCGGGCCGAGGGACACGCCGCCACACAGGGTCAGCACCTTGATGTTGTCTTCGGCACGGGCCAGGCGACGGATTTCCTTGGCCACCTGGTCGGCCAGCTCGCGAGTCGGGCACATCACCAGGGCCTGGCAGCCGAAGTAGCGCGGGTTGATCGGGTTCAGCAGGCCGATGCCGAACGCAGCCGTCTTGCCGCTGCCGGTCTTGGCCTGGGCAATCAGGTCCAGCCCCTTGAGGATCACCGGCAAGCTCTGCGCCTGGATCTGCGTCATCTCGGCATAACCCAGCGAGTCGAGGTTAGCCAGCATGGCGGCGGAGAGCGGCAACGTATTAAAAGCGGTGGCGATGGTGGTCACGGGACTGGCTCTGCAAAACAAAATGTCGCGCAGTGTACCAGCCCCGTGGGATTTTCCCTGCAAGTTCTCGACGAGACGCCTGCTAGTGTTCGATGTCGTGCTCGCGGTTGCCGATGCGTTTGCCGTCTTTTGGCGACAGTTGCAGGAAAATCGCCGCCGCCAGCATCGCCATGATGCCCACGGTGAGGAAGGTCAACTGGAAGGCGCCAAGTATCGTGCTCACGCCGTCATTGCCCGACTCGGCGGTAAACCCGCCGAGCAGCGCACCGGCGCAGGCCACGCCGAGGCTCAGGGACAGTTGCGCCACCACCGACAGCAAGCTGTTGCCGCTGCTGGCCTGGGCATCGTCGAGGTCGATCAGGGTGACGGTGTTCATCGCGGTGAACTGCAAGGAATTGATTGCCCCCAGTACCGCCAGCATGCCCAGCAGCAGCGGGTAGGGTGTCTGTTCGCTGACCAGGCCCATGCTCGCCAGCATCAGGCCCAGGGCCAGGGTGTTGCCGGTCAATACCACGCGGTAGCCCAGGCGTTCGATCAGCGGCCGTGCGACAGACTTGGCCAACATCGCCGCCGCCGCCAGCGGCAGCATGCTCATCCCGGCCTGGGAGGGTGAATAGCCCAAAGCCACCTGCAGCAGCAACGGCACCAGAAACGGCAAGGCGCCGCTGCCCAGGCGCGCGAACAGGTTGCCCAGGATGCCCACCGCAAAGGTGCGGGTCTTGAACAGCGCCGGCGAAAACAGCGGGTTATCGATATGCCCGGCGCGCAGCCAGTAGGCCGCCAGGCACGCCAGCCCGCCAAACAGCAGCAACATCACCCGCAGGTGCGGCAGGTGCAATTCGCCCAGGCCTTCCATGGCGATGGTGATCAGCACCATCGCCGCGCCGAACAGCAGGAAGCCGACGCCATCGAAACGCGTGCGTTCGCTGCCGCGCAGATCGGGGATGAACTTCCACACGGCGTAGCAGCCGATCATGCCCACCGGCAGGTTGATCAGGAAAATCCAGTGCCACGTCAGGTATTGCACCATCCAGCCGCCCATGGTCGGCCCGAGCAACGGGCCGAGCAGGCCGGGGATGGTGATGAAACCCATGATCCGCACCAGCTCGGAGCGCGGATAAGCGCGCAGCACCACGAGTCGGCCGACCGGCAGCATCAGCGCACCGCCCAGGCCCTGGACCACCCGCGCGCCGACCAGCATGGTCAAGCTGCTGGACAGCGCGCACAGCAGCGAGCCGATGCTGAACAGCATGATCGCGCCAAAGAAGATTTTCTTGGTGCCGAAGCGGTCGGCGATCCAGCCCGACGCCGGGATCAGCAAGGCGACGGTGAGCATGTAGGCGATCACCACCCCTTGCATGCGCAGCGGGTTCTCTGCGAGGTCCCGGGCCATGGCCGGCAGTGCCGTGTTGAGAATCGTCCCATCCAGCGATTGCATGAAGAAGGCAATCGCGACCACCCAGGGTAGCCAGCGGGCGGTCTTGGCATCGAGAGGGGCGCGATTCGGCATGGGATCCCTTTTGTTAGGAGGCTATGTGTCGGCGATTATGCGCCATTCGTCGCTCCTTTTCCCATCGAAGGTTCGTCTAAATCCGACAGCGTCGCGTGCTCGCCCACCAGGAAATCCAGCAGCGCCCGGTGGACCGCCAGCGCCGCCTCGCGGGACTCCAGGTCGAGCAAATGCCCGGTATGTTCGGCGACGGCAAAGCTGCTGCGGCCTACGTATTGCTTGAACAGTCGGGCTTCGGTGGCCGGGGTGTATTCGTCCAGCGTGCCGTTGAGGAAATGCACCGGTGTTTCGATCCGGGTGAGCTGCGGCAGGTAGTTGCCATCGCCCATCGCCAGCACCTGATGGATATGAAAGCGCGCCTGGCGGTATTCGGTGGTGGCCATGTTCGACAGGTGCCGATGGTTGTTGCGCTTGAGCCGCGGCGACAAGTATTTGCCCACCGTTTCGTTGAGCAAATGGCCGACGGCGGACTTGTCATCGGCCTCGATCAGCACGCGCACCCGCTCCACATAGTCGAGCATCGCCGGGTTGAGGTTCGGCGCCAGCGCCATCACCACCGAGCTTTCGATGGAGGGCGGGTTGTGTGCCAGGGTCAGCAGCGTGGAGATGCCGCCCCATGAGGCCGACACCAAGTGGTTGACCTGGAAACGCTCCACCAGCGCCCGCAGGATTTGTACCTCGTCGTCCTTGGTCACCAGGTCCAGGTCGGTGTTGTGCTCGCGTGAATAACCGGAGAACGGCAGGTCGAACAGCAATACATTGAAATGCTCGGCCAGGCATTTGCTGGTACGGGCAAATGAGCGGGTGGTGGACAGCGCGCCGTTGACCAACAGCACGGTCTTCTTTTCCGAATCGTTTCCTAGCTGCTCAACATGAACGTTGTAGTGCTTGAACAGCTTTTCAATGACAAAACTTCCATGGTTCATGTCAACGCTCCAGCTTGCCGTTTACCAGGCAAGGTCATACATCACGTGCGGGCACGTGGGTTGGATGGCAGGATGCCATTAACCGTTATAACGAGGTTTTTTGCAGGCGACAACCGGCCTTGGGCGGGCGGTGAGAGGGGTCTGATTTAGTTGTAGGACATATTGAAACAGGACGTCTGAAATCAACACAAAGCAATGTGGGTGGGGGCAAGCCCCCTCCCACAAGCAGACTACTGTCGGTTACAGGGTCAGGGTCAGTCGCTTGACCAACGCCCCCGGCAACAGATTGGACGCGGTATTGCGCTGGCTGTAGGTGCTGGCCGACAGCAGCAATTCGCGCTCGGCGGTCAGCGCTTCGAGTTGTGAGCCGAGCAGGCTGTAGACGCTGTCATCGAAGCGCATCGTGCTGACCGGCGCCTTGATCTCGCCGTCCTCCACCCAGAACGTGGCGAACCGCGTCATGCCGGTCAGGCGCGCCGCCGGCAGGTCGGAGTAGTTCAGGTACCACAGGTTGCTGATATACAGCCCGGTGCCCAATTGCTTGAGGATATCGGCCTGGGTCAGGCTGCCCGCCGCCATCTGCAACGCGCTGGGGGATTCGTCGCCGCTGGCGCCGTTGGCGCTGAGGCCGTATTCGGCGGCGCTGCGCGAATTGACCAGTTGGCCGGCGCCCTGGCCGGCGTTGATCAGCGTGACGTCACTGCACGGGTAGCCTTCGCTGGAGAACGCCGGGCTGAGGGAACCGCTGATGTGCTCATCCACCGTCACCAGCGTGCTCAACGCCTGCTCGCCGGCATACAGCCGCTGCAGCGAGCTGCTTTTGCTGGCGATGGCCTGGGCGGAAAAGCCGCCCCAGGTGATGAGGCTGACGATTTCTTCCAGGGCTGCCGGCGCCAGGTAGGCGCGGTACTCGCCGGGCGCCAGCGTGTGCAGTGGCCGTCCGAGGAACTCCAGCTGTTCGCGAGCCTGTTGGAAGCGGCGGGCGAACTCGGCGCTGTTCCATTCGTTGCCGGCGTAACTGGCTTTCACCGCTTCGCCGTTGGCGTGGAACAGGCTGAAGTCGAAGTTGAAACTATTGGCCTGATGCCAACCGAACGCCCCATCGGAACTGGCGAAGCCACGGCTGATCGGGCCGGCGGCGTAGAAGCCGACCAGATCGACGCCGTGTGCCGCCTGGTTGATGTCTTCCAGCACCTGGCTCAGCTCGGGCAGTGGCCGGGCCTGTTCGTTGTGGCTTTGCCAGGCGTTGTGGTTGAGCAACAGGTAAGGATCGTGGGGCAGCAACGGCAAGGTTTCGCGCAGTTGTTGCAGGCCATCGGCGAGGCGCTGGCGGTCCAGCGCCGGTTCGCCGCCGAGGGTGATGCTGAGGTCGGCATGGCGGCCGTCGTTGATCAGTTTGAGGTTGAGGCTGGCTTGTTGCACCTGGCCGGCCTGACGCACCTTGGCGTGGTTGAAACGCACGAATTCGGACGACTCTGCGGCATAGCCCAGGTGAAATTGTTCCTTGTCGGTGATGGCCTGTTTGAGCCACTCCACCAATGCCTTGAAGTTGTTCATCAGGCATCTCCCCCGAATACATCAACGTTGCTGAACACACAGGCCGGCGACGCATGGCCGACGCGGATGACCTGGTTGGGTTCACCCTTGCCGCAGTTCGGCGTGCCCAGAACCTTGAAGGTGCTGGCGTCGCCCACGGCGCTGAGGTTGCGCCAGAACTGCGCGGAAATCGCCCGGTAGTTGGGGTTTTTCACCACGCCCTTGAGCTCGCCGTTTTCAATCAACTGGCCCCACTCGCAGCCGAACTGGAATTTGTTGCGTGCATCATCGATCGACCACGAACGGTTGGTTGACATCAGGATGCCGTGTTCGATGCCGCCGATCAGTTGCGCCAGGCTCTGGTCGCCGGCTTCGATATTCAGGTTGGCCATGCGGTCGATCGGCGGGCGGTTCCAACTGCTGGCACGGCTGTTGGCGACGCCGCTCATGCCTGCGCGAAATTGCGACAACGCCCCGCCCAGCGGCCTGAGCAGCAACCCTTCACGGATCAGGAATTGCTTGCTGGCGGCGGTGCCGTCGTCGTCATGGCTGTAGCTGGCCAGTTGCTCGGGAATGTCCGGGTCGAAGGTCACGTTGAGCAGCTTGGAGCCGTATTGCAGGTGGCCGAAGTCGCTGGCCTTGACGAAACTGGTGCCGGCGTAATTGCGCTCGTCGCCCAGGATGCGGTCGAGCTCCAGCGGGTGGCCGATCGATTCGTGGATCTGCAGGATCATCTGGTCGGGCATCAGCAACAGGTCGCGCGGACCCTGGGGCGTGTTCGGCGCCAGCAGCAATTGCAAGGCTTCGTCGGCAATGCGCGGCGCGGCGCCGACGAGGCCGAAGCGGTCGATCACATCGAAGCCGCCTTGCTGGCCGAAGTTGGTGCCACCGAAGGTGCGCGACTGGCTGTCGTTGCCGTCGTAGGCGGTGACGTTGACGCCGGGGAATACAAACCGCTGGGCCTGGCGCAGCTCGGCACCGGCACTGTTGAGGTAGATCTGCTCGACGTGGGTCAAGCCGAGGCTGACTTCCCAGTTCACCAGGCGCTCGTCCTGGGGCACGGCAGCGGACTCATCGCCGAGCAACTGGTAGCAGTCGCTCAGGGACGGAAAGGCCTGGGCAAGGTTGGGTGACAGGTAGTCGGCGACATCGCTGGAAACCTGTTGATCGCGCAGGTCGAGCAGGGCATGGGGCTTGATCAGGCGCGCCTGCTGTTCGGCACGCTCAAGCGCAGCTTGCAGGCCGGGCAGGGAAATATCGTGGGTCGCGGCGTAGGCTTCGACCCCGTTGACGCGCACGGTGAGCATGGCGCCTTCGTCGTGGTTCAGGTGCGGCGGTGCGGCGACGTTCTTGCGCACCGACAGGTAGTGGCCGGATTCGCGCACGTAGCGCAGGGAGAAGAAGTCGGCGGTGGTGCGCAGGGCACTGAAATGTTTTTTGAGTGTGGCGTGGTGTTCGAACATAGGGCCTTCCTTGTGGGCGGCTCAGCGCAGGCAGACAAACAGAGTAGGCCTGGGCTGGGGCGCGGATCAAGGAGAGTGTAGGCAGGTGGGAGGTCTTGCGGTGTCAGATAGGGCCTCATCGGGGGCAAGCCCCCTCCCACATTTTGAATGTATTCACAAATCGAAGTGTGGGAGGGGGCTTGCCCCCGATGGAGGCGACACGGTTACTGCGCAGTCGGCCCCACTTCACGCATCGGCTTGCCCCGCACCGGCGCATCGCCTGCCACGTAGTAGTCGGCGGTGCTGCGCGGCAATGGCTTGCGGCCCCGGATCTTGTCGGCGATTTTCTCGGCGAGCATGATCGTCGGCGCGTTCAGGTTGCCGGTGGTGATGATCGGCATGATCGACGCATCGACCACGCGCAGGCCCTGCATGCCATGCACGCGGCCTTCGCCATCCACCACGGCCATCTCGTCGCTGCCCATCTTGCACGAGCAGGACGGGTGGAACGCGGTTTCGGCGTGCTCGCGGATGAACGTGTCCAACTGCTCATCGGTTTGCACGTCGATACCCGGGCTGATTTCGCGGCCACGGAAGGCGTCGAGTGCGGGCTGCTGCATGATTTCACGGGTCAGGCGGATGCCATCGCGAAATTCTTGCCAGTCCTGCTCGGTGGCCATGTAGTTGAAGAGGATGCTCGGGTAGTCCCGTGGGTTCTTCGACTTCAACTGCACGCGGCCACGGCTCGGCGAACGCATGGAGCCCATGTGCGCCTGGAAGCCGTGTTCTTTCACGCCGTTGCTGCCGTTGTAGTTAATCGCCACCGGCAGGAAGTGGTACTGGATGTTCGGCCAATCGAAGTCTTCACGGGTACGGATAAAACCGCCCGCTTCGAACTGGTTGCTGGCGCCGATGCCGGTGCCGTTGAACAGCCATTCGGCACCGATGGCCGGTTGGTTGTACCAGAGCAGCGACGGGTACAGCGACACCGGTTGGGTGCAGGCGTATTGCAGGTACAGCTCAAGGTGGTCCTGCAGGTTTTCGCCGACGCCGGGCAGGTCGTGGACCACCGGGATGTCGAGGCTTTCGAGCAGTTTGGCCGGGCCGACGCCGGAGCGTTGCAGCAGTTGCGGCGACGCGATGGCGCCGCTGCACACCAGCACTTCTTTGCGGGCGCGGGCTTCCACGCGCTCTTCGGCGGCGCCGATCAGGTAACGCACGCCGACCGCACGCTTGCCTTCGAACAGCACTTTGTCGGTCAGGGCGTGGGTGACGATGGTCAGGGTGGCGCGCTTTTTAGCCGTGTCCAGGTAACCGCGTGCGGTGCTGGCGCGACGGCCGTTTGGCGTGACGGTCCGGTCCATCGGGCCGAAGCCTTCCTGCTGGTAGCCGTTCAAGTCTTCGGTGCGCGGGTAACCGGCCTGTACGCCGGCTTCGACCATGGCGTGGAACAGCGGGTTGTTACCGGCCTTGGGCGTGGTCACGCTGACCGGGCCGTCGCCGCCGTGGTAGTCGTTGGGGCCTATGTCGCGGGTTTCGGCTTTACGGAAATATGGCAGGCAATCCAGGTACGTCCAGTCTTCCAGACCGGGCAGTTTCGACCAGTTGTCGTAGTCCATGGCGTTGCCACGGATGTAGCACATGCCGTTGATCAGGGACGAGCCACCCAGGCCCTTGCCGCGCCCGCATTCCATGCGGCGGCCGTCCATGTGTGGCTCTGGATCGGTCTCGTAGGCCCAGTTGTAGCGGCGGCCTTGCAGCGGGAACGCGAGGGCGGCGGGCATCTGGGTACGGAAGTCGAGACGGTAGTCAGGACCGCCGGCTTCCAGCAGCAGGACGGTGACGCCTTCGTCTTCGGTCAGACGGGTCGCCAGGGTGTTACCGGCGGAGCCGGCACCCACAATGATGTAGTCGTATTCTTGGGACATTGAATGCACCCTCTTTGAAGTGTGGTCAGGTCGGGCCTCATCGGGGGCAAGCCCCCTCCCACATTTGATCGGGTTTACACAGTCAAAAGTGGGAGGGGGCTTGCCCCCGATAGCGGCCTCACAGGCAACGCAAGGCTCGGCTTTAGAACACCGAGGCGTAATCGCCCAACTCAACCTGTACCGATTTGATGCGGGTGAAGTTGTTCAGCGAGCTGATCCCGTTCTCACGGCCCACGCCCGACTGCTTGTAGCCGCCGACCGGCATCTTCGCGTCGGACTCGCCCCAGGCGTTGATCCAGCAGATACCGGCTTCCAACTGATGAATGACGCGGTGGGCGCGGTTCAGGTCCTTGGTCACCAGGCCGGCGGCGAGGCCGAAGTCGGTGTCGTTGGCGCGGCGGATCACTTCTTCTTCCGTCTCATAGGTGAGGATGCTCATCACCGGGCCGAAGATTTCTTCACGGACGATGGTCATCTCGTCGGTGCAGTCGGTGAACACGGTCGGGGCAACAAAGGCGCCTTTGGCGAAGTCGCCCTCGGTCAGGCGTTCGCCGCCGCACAGCACGCGAGCACCTTCTGCCTTACCTTTGGCGATGTAGCCGAGCACGCTTTCCATGTGGGCGAAGCTGACCAGTGGGCCGAAGTTGGTGTTGTCATCCTGCGGGTCGCCAATGCGGATGCGCGCAACACGCTCGGCGATCTTGGCTTCGAACGCGGCTTGCAGGTGCTTGGGTACGAACACGCGGGTGCCGTTGGTGCAGACCTGACCGGAACTGTAGAAGTTGGCCATCATCGCGATGTCGGCGGCACGATCCAGGTCGGCGTCCTCGAACACGATCAGCGGCGATTTGCCGCCCAGTTCCATGGTCACTTCTTTGAGCGAGGAGCTGGAGGCGCTGGCCATGACTTTCTTGCCGGTGTCGGTGCCGCCGGTGAACGAGACTTTCTCGATGCGCGGGTGCTCGGTCAGCCAGGTGCCGACTTCACGGCCGCTGCCGGTCAAGACGTTGAACACACCGGCTGGAACGCCGGCTTCGGTGTAGATTTCGGCCAGTTTCAGGGTGGTCAGCGAGGTGACTTCGCTGGGCTTGAAGATCATCGCGTTACCGGCAGCCAGGGCCGGTGCGGATTTCCACAGGGCGATCTGGATCGGGTAGTTCCACGCGCCGATACCGGCGACCACGCCCAGCGGCTCGCGGCGGGTGTAGACGAAGGAGGTGTCGCGCAGCGGGATCTGCTCGCCTTCGATGGCCGGCACCAGGCCTGCGTAATATTCCAGCACGTCGGCGCCGGTGACGATGTCGACGTACTTGGTTTCGGAGAAGGATTTACCGGTGTCCAGGGTTTCCAGGGCGGCCAGTTCGTCGTTGCGCTCGCGCAGGATGTCGACGGCACGGCGCAGGATGCGCGAACGCTCCATGGCGGTCATGGCGGCCCAGATTTTCTGGCCTTTTTCCGCGCTGACCACGGCACGTTCAACGTCATCTTTCGTGGCGCGTTGCACTTTGGCGAGAACTTCACCGTTAGCCGGGTTGATGGCTTCGAAGGTGGCATCGCTGCCGGCATCGCTGTAGCCGCCGTCAATGTAGAGTTTTTGCAGGTCGAAACGGGCCATAAAGTCCTCGCAAGTGCATAAGTGGTTGGCGTTACCCGCCGCAAAGTGGGCCATAAGGGGGTGGCAACACTGAGCGGCAGACGTTCAGGGGTTGAGCGGGTATGTGTGCTCTAACTCACCTGCTTGGCCAATTGGAAATCCATGTATTCGTAAGCGATCCGTTGCGCCTGCTCCGTGTCGAACTCATCTCCCGACAGGGCGCCGCGCAACCACAAACCGTCGATCAAGGCCGCCAGGCCTCGGGCTGCGCTGCGTGCGTCGGGCAGCGGCAATACGCGGCGGAACTGGCAGCACAGGTTGGAATACAGACGTTGATCGTTGATCCGCTGCAACCTGTGCAAAGACGGGTGGTGCATGCTGGCGGCCCAGAAGGCCAGCCAGGTTTTCATTGCCGGTCCATTGACCTGGCTGGCATCGAAGTTGCCCCCGATGATTACCTGAATGTGTGCCCGCGGGCTGTCATCCTTCAGCGCCAGCCTGCGTTCATGGACGTTCTCGATCAGCACGTTCATCAGGTAGCGCATCGTCGCGGCGATCAGGCCGTTCTTGTCCTTGAAGTAGTGACTGATGATGCCGTTCGAAACACCGGCCAAACGGGCGATCAGCGCAATGCTGGCATCTCCCATTCCGACTTGATCGATGGCCGTCAGCGTGGCTTCGATCAGTTGTTGGCGGCGTATGGGTTGCATACCGACCTTGGGCATGGAGTACCTCTCCTCAGGCCTGCCGGCGGGCGATAACGTCCGTCGACTTGATGGCCAGTCTATTTTGTTTTGATTGAACGTTCAATCAACAAAGAATAAGCTCTGCGACAAATTGCCGCTGCCTGCCGGTATTTCCTACGGGTAAGTAGCGACATCTGACACCTGCAAAAACCCTTGAAACAGGCCATTTCAGAGCCTGAACACCGCCTCGGCGGCCTCAAGAATTTTCGGGGTGTCTTTATAACACCCGTCCGTCGACTGCCGAAAAATCGATGAGCACGGGATCACCGTTGCCTTGTGTTTCTCTCTCGCACTGCCTGGAGCATCTGCGCCATGAGTTCTGCCTCTCTAATAAAGACCCCACCGGAAAAGGTGCGGGTCAACGGTTGGGTGTTCTACACCTCCACCGCGCTGATTCTGTTGCTGACCGCCATTTTGATCATTGCCCCGCAAGAGGCCGGCCGGATGCTCGGCGTGGCGCAGGCATGGTTATCGAAAAGTTTCGGCTGGTACTACATGGTGGTGATCGCCGCCTACCTGGTATTCGTGGTCGGCCTGGCGTTTTCGTCCTACGGCAAGTTGAAACTGGGCAGTAAGGACGACACCCCGGACTTCAGCTACGGCGCCTGGGCCGGCATGCTGTTCTCGTCGGGTATCGGCATCTCGCTGCTGTACTTCGGCGCATCGGAGCCGTTGGACCATTACTTCAACCCGCCCGAAGGCGCGGCCGCCAGCAACGGCGCGGCGCGCCAGGCGCTGCAATTGACCTTCCTGCACTGGGGCCTGCACGGCTGGGCGATCTATGCCCTGGTCGGCCTGGCCGTGGCGTACTTCGCCTATCGGCACAACCAGCCGCTGGCCCTGCGCTCGGCGTTGTACCCGCTGGTGGGCGAGCGTTGGGTCAAAGGCGCGGCCGGCCACGCGGTCGACGGATTCGGCATGTTCGTGACCCTGCTGGGCCTGGTGACCAACCTCGGTATCGGCGCGATGCAGGTGTCGTCCGGCCTGGAAAACCTGTTCGGCATGCAGCACAGCAACACCAACCTGCTGATCGTGATCATCGTGATGAGCACCGTGGCGACCATCGCCGCGGTGTCGGGGGTGGAAAACGGCATTCGTCGCCTGTCCAACCTCAACATCGTGTTGTTCAGCGGTTTGCTGATCTTCGTGCTGTTGTTCGGCCCGACCTTGCACCTGCTCAACGGCCTGGTGCAGAACACCGGTGACTACCTCAACGGCATCATCCTGAAAACCTTCGACCTGTATGTGTACGCAGGCGACGCCGACAAGACCGAACGCTGGATGGGCCTGTGGACCCTGTTCTATTGGGCCTGGTGGATTTCCTGGGCGCCGTTCGTGGGCATGTTCATCGCGCGGATTTCCCGTGGTCGCACGGTGCGTGAACTGGTAGCCGGCGTGCTGCTGATCCCGCTGGGCTTCACCCTGGCGTGGTTGTCGATCTTCGGTAACTCGGCCCTGGACCTGGTGTTGAACCAGGGCGCGGTGGAGTTGGGCAAGACGGCGCTGGAACAACCGTCGATGGCCATCTACCAGTTGCTGGAGCATTACCCGGCGTCGAAAATCGTCATCGGTGTGTCGATCTTTGTCGGCTTTGTACTGTTCCTGACCCCGGCGGATTCCGGCGCGGTGATGATGGCCAATCTTTCCTGCAAAGGCGGCAACGTGGACGAAGACGCGCCGCACTGGCTGCGGATCTTCTGGTCGGCAGTGATCACCCTGGTGACCATCGGCCTGCTGTTCGCGGGTAACTTCGAAGCCATGCAAACCATGGTGGTGCTGGCGGGGCTGCCGTTCTCGGTGGTGCTGATTGTGTTTATGTTCGGTTTGCACAAAGCGATGCGCCAGGACGCGGCGACGGAGTTGGAGCAGGCGCAATTGGCCGAGCGGGGCCGTCGTGGTTTCAGCGAGCGCTTGACCGCCCTGGACCTGCAACCGAGCCAGTCCACCGTGCAGCGCTTTATGGACAAGCACGTCACGCCGGCGCTGGAACACGCGGCGACGGCATTGCGCGAGCAGGGGTTGGAGGTGCAGACGCTGTTGGGCAAATCCAAGCGTTGCATCGGTGTGCGCATCGAGATGGAAGAGGGCAACCCGTTTGTCTACGAAGTGAGCCTGGACGGCTACGCGGTGGCGTCGGACGAGCAGCCTGAGGCAGAGCGCACCCGTTACTACCGTGCCGAGGTGTACCTGCACAACGGGCCTCAGGAATACGACCTGATGGGCTTCGCCCAGGAACAGATCACCCGGGACGTGCTCGATCAGTTTGAAAGCCATCGGCAGCTCCTTGGCCGTGTCTATAGCTGATGGTTGAAGCCTGGTGGTGTCCCCACTGACACCACTGGGGCAAAAAATGTGGGAGGGGGCTTGCCCCCGATTGCAGTGTGTCAGTCAGTTCATCTGTTACTGATACACCGCCATCGGGGGCAAGCCCCCTCCCACATTTTGACCCTGTTTCTCCAATGGGTTTTGCGGTGTTTGTTAGCCCAGGTTCTTGCCCAACAGGGCATGGTAGAGCTCGCTGTCGCCAAGAATCCCCACCACCTTGTTGTTGTCATGCAACACCAGCTTGTTCCCCGTCTGGTAGCGAATCTGCAACGCATCGCGCATGCCGATGTTCGAGTCCACCAGTGTCGGCACGCGGCCCAGGCCTTCCACGGGTTGCCCCGGTGCCCAGTTCTGCAGGTTCATCACCACGCCATTCTGGCGCGCGCCCTGGATGGTGTTGCCTTCGGCGAGGTCCAGCCACGAGTCGCCGCCCGGATCGAGGCACACCGAGCCGTTGACGCGTTTGCAGTTGTCCAGTGTGCGCATCAGGCTGCGCCCGCACAGCACGTTCAGCGGGTTGGTATGCGCGACGAAGGTGCGCACATAGTCATCCGCCGGGTTCAGCACGATCTCTTCCGGCACGCTGTACTGGATGATCTTGCCGTCTTTCATGATCGCGATGCGGCTGCCGAGCTTGAGGGCTTCGTCGAGGTCGTGGCTGACGAACACGATGGTCTTGCTCAGCTTGCGTTGCAGTTCCAGCAACTCGTCCTGCAGGCCTTGGCGGATCAGCGGGTCGAGAGCGGAGAAGGGTTCGTCCATCAGCAGGATGTCGGCGTCCATCGCCAACGCGCGGGCCAGGCCGACGCGCTGCTGCATGCCGCCGGAGAGTTCGTCCGGCTTCTTGTTACGCCATTGGCTCAGGCCCACCAGTTCGAGCTTTTCGTCCACCAGCTTGCGCCGGTCTTTCTCCGGGAGGCCCTGCATTTCGAGGCCGAAGCTGATGTTCTCGCGTACCGTCAGCCAGGGCATCAGGGCGAACTTCTGGAACACCATGGCGATGCGTTTGGTGCGCATCATTTTCAGCTCGGCCGGGGTGCAGGAGGCGATGTCGATCTGGCGCCCTTCATGCTCGACGAACAACTGGCCACGGCTGACGGTGTTGAGGCCGTTGATGCAGCGCAGCAGGCTCGACTTGCCGGAGCCTGACAGGCCCATCAGCACACAGATCTCGCCTTTTTCCACATCCAGGCTGGCTTTTTCAACACCGACGATCTGGCCGGTTTTTTTCAGGATCTCGTTACGGCTCATGCCCTGGTCCAGCAGCTTGAGCGCTTCGCGTGGGTCTTTGGAGAAGATCACGTCGACATTGTCGAATCGGATAATGCTCATGCATCACCCCCTACTTTCTTGGCGTCGGGTTGTTTGCAGATGCGGTCGAGCATGATGGCCAGCAGCACAATCGCCAGGCCGGCTTCAAAGCCCAGGGCGATGTCGGCGGTGTTCAGTGCGTTGACCACCGGCTTGCCGAGGCCGTCGGCACCCACCAGGGCCGCGATCACCACCATCGACAGCGACAGCATGATGCATTGGGTAATGCCGGCCGCAATGCTCGGCATGGCGTAGGGCAGTTCAATGCGTGAGAGCAACTGACGGCGCGAGCAGCCGAAGGCCTTGCCGGCGTCCATCAACTCTTGCGGTACATCGCGGATACCCAGGTAGGTCAGGCGGATCGGCGCGGCAATCGCGAACACCACCGTGGAAATCAACCCGGGCACCACACCCAGCCCGAAGAGGGTCAGGGTAGGGATGAGGTAGACGAAGGTCGGTACGGTCTGCATCAGATCGAGCACCGGCCGCATCAGGGTGTAGAACAGCGGTTTGTGCGCGGCAACAATGCCCAGCGGCACACCGATGACCACGCAGACCAGGGTGGCGAACAGCACCTGCGCCAGGGTCTCCATGGTTTCCTGCCAGTACCCCAGGTTGAGGATCAGCAGGAAGGAGGCGATGACAAACACCGTCAGGCCCCATTTACGTTGAATAAAGTGAGCGAGTAGCGCAATCAGACCGATCAATGCCAGCGGATTGAACCAGGTCAGCGCGAACGTCACGCCGTGGATCATCGTTTCCAGTGTCGATGCGATTGCGTCGAAGTAGTTGGCGCCATGTTGGGTCAACCATTCGACGAAGGCAGCGATGTACTGGCCTAGTGGGATTTTCTGTTCAGTCAGCATGGTAGTGAATGTCCACATGCGAGGGGGGAAAACATCCCGGGGCAGCGCACCGCCCCGGGGTCAGCGGTGTTACTTGGCGAGGTAGGCTTTCACGGCGTCGAGTCCAGGTTTGCCATCAACGGTGGTGACACCGGCGAGCCAGGTGTCGAGCACTTGCGGGTTCTTCTTCAGCCAGGCCTTGGCCGCGGCGTCGGGTTTCATCTTGTCGTCCAGGACGTTACCCATCAGGGTGCTTTCCATGTTCAGCGTGAACGACAGGTTTTTCAGCAACTGACCGACGTTGCTGCATTCCTGGGTGTAGCCCTTGCGCACGTTGGTGTAGATGGTGGCCTGGCCGTAGTTGGGGCCGAACGAATCGTCACCGCCGGTCAGGTACTTCATCTTGAAGCGGGTGTTCATCGGGTGCGGTTCCCAGCCGAGGAACACGATGGCCTTGCCGCGCTTGGTGGCACGTTCGACCTGCGAGAGCATCCCGGCTTCGCTGGACTCGACCACTTTGAAACCGGCCGACTTCAAGCCAAACGCGTCTTTGTCGATCAGCGTTTGAATGGTGCGGTTGCCGTCGTTGCCGGGTTCGATGCCGTAGATTTTGCCTTCCAGCTCATCCTTGAATTTGGCGATATCGGCGAAGTCTTTCAGGCCTTTGTCATACAGCGCCTCGGGAACGGCCAGGGTGTACTTGGCGTTCTCCAGGTTGGCGCGCACGGTTTCCACGGTGCCGGCATCACGGTACTGCTTGATGTCGTTTTCCATGGTCGGCATCCAGTTGCCGAGGAAGATGTCCATGTTCTTACCGTCGGCCAGCGACTTGTAGGTCACGGGTACCGAAATCATCGTGGTGCGCGGCTTGTAGCCGAGGCCCTTGAGGATTTCGCTGGTGGTCGCGGTCGTCACGGTGATGTCGGTCCAGCCGACATCGGAGAAGTTGACGGTCTGACATTGTGCCGGTTCTGCAGCGTGCGCCAGGACTGGCAGACTCAGCATGGCGGCCAACAACAACGAGGGTGAACCTTTCATGGGGCTAGACTCCTGTGTGTTTTCTGGCGGCATTCGCCGCGCTTTATAAGTGTTGCGGTTGGAGCGTGCCTTGAAGCGGCGGCACGGTGCCTTGCAAACGAGTCGAGACTGATCATGTACCAGTGAAAATCTGACGCCTACAGGGGGCGTCGTATCCAGTACAGGCAGGGTCGCATCCAGTGTCGGTGACGTCGTTTACAGGTTTTTCCCACGGCTAAACGGCTGTTTTTGCCCATCTGCACCGCTAAAAACGCCCAAAACAGGCCATTGCTCGTGAGCGACGCTGGTGAGCATGGTTGCGTCGGTGTGAGACGCCGTGATGACGGATAAAAGCCTGATGATGCCGCCATCTGGGCCGTCTGGGCGATCTGAGCGTAGCACCTCGTTCAAGCCTGGCCCGTGCTTATCGAGGAGTTCTACGGCAATGGCTATCAGCGTTTTCGACCTGTTCAAGATCGGCATCGGGCCTTCGAGTTCTCACACCGTCGGCCCCATGCGCGCCGCAGCGTTGTTCGTTCAACGGTTGCGTGAACGTGAACTGTTGGAACAGGTGCGGCGCGTCGAAGTTCAGCTCTACGGCTCACTATCGGCCACCGGCATCGGCCACGGCAGCGATACCGCCACGATAATGGGCCTGATGGGCGAGTGGCCGGACGCAATCGATCCGGCGCAGATCGGCCTGCGTATCCATACCCTGCGCGAGACCGACACGCTGCTGCTGGACGGGCGTTTGCCGGTGCCTTTCGTGTGGGCCCGGGACATGCGCCTGCTCGACGAAAACCTGCCGTTCCACCCCAATGCCATGACCCTGGTGGTGTTCGGCGATGACGGCGAGTTGCATCGCAATACCTACTACTCGGTCGGCGGCGGTTTTGTGGTGGATGAAGCCCAGGCCCAAAGCGGCGTGGCGGATCTGGATCGCACCGAGTTGCCCTATGAGTTTTCCAGCGCGGTGGAACTGTTGCAGTTGTGCAGCAGCCACAACCTGCGTGTCGCCGAACTGATGCTGGCCAACGAAAAAGTCTGGCGCAGCGAAGATGAAATCCGCAGCGGCCTGATGACGCTCTGGCGCGCCATGCAGGCGTGTGTGGAGCAGGGCCTCAAGCACGAAGGCATCCTGCCCGGCGGCCTGAATGTGCGCCGTCGCGCCGCCAAGTTGCACCGCAGTTTGCAGGAGCTGGGCAAGCCCAACGTGATCGGCTCGACCTTGAGCGCGATGGAGTGGGTCAACCTGTACGCCCTGGCGGTCAACGAAGAAAACGCCGCCGGTGGGCGCATGGTCACCGCGCCGACCAATGGTGCGGCGGGGATCATCCCGGCGGTGCTGCACTACTTTATGAAGTTCAGCGACGACGTCACCGAAGCCAATGTGGTCGACTATCTGCTCAGCGCGGCGGCGGTGGGGATTCTGTGCAAAAAGAACGCGTCGATCTCCGGGGCTGAAGTCGGTTGCCAGGGCGAGGTCGGCTCAGCCTGCGCCATGGCGGCGGCGGGGTTGGCAGAGATTCTCGGCGCCACCCCGGAGCAACTGTGCAACGCCGCCGAAATCGGCCTGGAACACAACCTCGGCCTGACCTGCGACCCGGTGGGCGGGCTGGTGCAAGTGCCGTGTATCGAGCGCAATGCGATTGCTGCAGTGAAGGCGATCAACGCGGCGCAGATGGCCCTGCGCGGCGATGGCCAGCACTTCATCTCCCTGGACCGGGTGATCCGCACCATGCGCGATACCGGGGCGGACATGCATGACAAGTACAAGGAAACCTCGCGGGGTGGGTTGGCGGTCAGTGCGGTTGAGTGTTGAGACCGTGTCGCCGCTATCGGGGGCAAGCCCCCTCCCACATTTGAAATGCGTTCCCCTGTGGGAGGGGGCTTGCCCCCGATAGCGCCAGTCCAAACAACCCTGCTCATAAAGTGAACACTAAAACCAAAAGCGCCACCTTTTAGCGCGTCGCAAACAGATAAGTACCCCCCAAACACTTTCACCTTCGACCACCCGTCACCCGTGCTTGTGGTGACAGACGCTTGCTTCGCCCTCAAAGCGCCTACCCACAAGTGCTACCGATCTGCTCACGGCCCTTGAGCGGAGCCGCTTCTGCGTTCGATTCGGGGCATATCCCGCACTTCGCACAGGGGCTTGTCTAGACACATCAAGAGGTCGTTTTCAGGAGTTATTGAATGGCCATTCAAATTTAGGCATGGCATTTGCTCTATCCATTCAAAGCCTCTCTCCGCGCTGGAGCAGAGCGCAATAACAAGAGCCTCGCCTGAGGCCATCACCCGCTTTGTGTGAGGAGATACCGCGATGACGTCGTTCAACTCCGGGGCCCAACCCCAGAACCGTGCGCCTCAATCCATCGGCTTTTTGCTGCTGGACAATTTCACGCTGATTTCCCTGGCTTCGGCAGTGGAACCGCTGCGCATGGCCAACCAGTTGTCCGGCCGCGAGCTGTATCGCTGGACCACCCTGAGTGTCGACGGTAACCAGGTATGGGCCAGCGACGGTCTGCAAATCACGCCCGATGCCGCCATGCACAAAGCCCCGGCCCTGGACACGGTCATCGTGTGCGGCGGCGTGGGTATCCAGCGCACCGTCACCCGTGAACATGTGTCGTGGCTGCAAAGCCAGGCGCGCCAGTCGCGTCGCCTGGGCGCGGTGTGTACCGGCAGTTGGGCCTTGGCCTGCGCCGGGCTGCTCGATGGCTTCGATTGCAGCGTGCACTGGGAATGCCTGGCGTCGATGCAGGAAGCCTTCCCGCGTGTGTCGATGAGCACCCGCCTGTTCACCCTCGACCGCAACCGCTTCACCAGCTCCGGCGGCACTGCGCCGCTGGACATGATGCTGCACCTGATCAGCCGCGATCACGGCCGTGAACTGTCGGCGGCGATCTCCGAGATGTTCGTGTACGAGCGCATCCGCAATGAACAGGACCACCAGCGTGTGCCGCTCAAGCACATGCTCGGCACCAACCAGCCGAAGTTGCAGGAAATCGTCGCGCTGATGGAAGCCAACCTCGAAGAGCCGATCGACCTGGATGAGCTGGCGGTGTACGTCGCCGTGTCGCGGCGCCAACTGGAGCGGCTGTTCCAGAAATACCTGCACTGCTCGCCGTCGCGCTACTACCTCAAGCTGCGCCTGATTCGCGCACGGCAGTTGCTCAAGCAAACGCCGATGTCGATCATCGAAGTGGCGTCGGTGTGCGGGTTCGTGTCCACGCCGCACTTCTCCAAGTGCTACCGCGAATACTTCGGCATTCCGCCACGGGATGAGCGCGTCGGCTCCAACACCACCCAGCAAGTGGCGATGATGCCAATTCCGCCGGCGCTGGTGTTGTCACCGTTGTCGGGGCCGATGTCGGCGTTGAGCCAGGCGCGCAATGAGTCGACGTTTGCCAGTGTAAGGCTCTAAACCGCGTCGCCTGATCGGGGGCAAGCCCCCTCCCACATTTGACTGTATTCACAATTCGAGTGTGGAAGGGGGCTTGCCCCCGATAGCGGTCTATCAGGCGCCGGATTTCTGTTTGAACTGCATCAGCGCCGGCAACAACTGCTTATCGATCGCCTGCCGCACCGCCGGCAAAATCGTCGCGCTGCCGCTGTACATCTGCTCAACCATCTTCTTGAGCGCCTTGGCCCGTGCCTCGCTCAAACCGCGCACCGCACATTCACAGGCCTGCTCGGCGCTGGCGCCGCTGGACACCTCGAAACCCAGCGAGCGCAGTTGGTTCAGCAGGTCATCCTGGTCAATCAAATCCGCGTGCATCATGACGTTTATCCTGGTGAAGGGAGCGGGGGGATTGATTTGGATTCTGGTAGCCGTCGACCCCCATCGGCAAGGGCGGAACACGGGAATGGCTCAGATGGCTATGAGCATGTCGTTTTCAGAGCGTTTACCGATGGATGCATTTTGAGGCTGTGATGGGCAAGGGATAGCTAGTGTTATTGTTTGGCATTAGCATTGCCACAGTTCGAATGCACAGAATGCCTATAAGCTGTTTACAGTGATGGGTTTGTATCCGCTTTGTTGACACTTAACCCAGCCCAGGCTCTCAGGCAAACCAGAAGGTAATGCAATGCTAAAGCTCTTGTCTCTCAAAGGTGTCGGCCCTGCTGAAAAGTTTGGTCCGGTTGAGTTCGCACCTCGCCTCAACTTCATCACGGGTGACAATGGTCTTGGTAAAAGTTTCCTACTGGATGCTGCCTGGTGGGCTTTGACGCGGACATGGGCGCGTGGCTCAGAGGCTATTCCTAGAGAGTCGTCGAGATCGGCCAGCATTGAGTTTGCGTTCAGCAAGGTGACGACGGGGGACAAAGCCGGTGAAGTCCATTTCAAAGAGGGTGTTTGGCGTCAGCCGAAGGCGCGTCCCTCCATCCCTGGAATCGTTATTTATGCGGGAGTAGACGGCAGCTTCTCTGCTTGGGACCCGGCGCGTAACTATTGGACTGATCAACAGGCCGGGACTGAAGAAAAAATTCGGGCATTTAACTTTTCTCCAGATGAGGTATGGAACGGCGCTGTGTCCGAAAAGGGTACCAATATCTGCAATGGCTTAATTCATGATTGGGTCCGATGGCAGCGGACCGCAGGTGACTCCTCTTTCAAAGAGTTGACTGTGGCACTGGATGCACTGTCTCCATCAGGCATTGAAAAGTTGTCGCCTGGTGAGCCTTGCCATATTGGTCCTCTGGATGAAACCGAATACCCAACCTTGCGAATGCCATATGGCCTTGATGTCCCGCTGGTGCATGCCTCTGCGGGTATGCGTCGAATTGCTGCGTTAGCCTACATGATTGTCTGGACGTGGAACGGTCATAAGCGAGCGTGCAAACAGCGAAAAGTTAACCCTGCCAAAGAGATCATCTTTCTGATCGACGAAGTCGAGTGCCATTTGCATCCGCAATGGCAGCGTCGAATCGTCCCTGCCCTGCTTAAAGTGGTAGAGGAAATGACGCAAGAGAAGGTCGCTGTACAACTGATTGTGGCAACCCACTCCCCTTTGGTATTGGCATCGGCCGAGCCTGAATTTATTGAAGAAAAAGATGCAGTTTTCAATATTCATCTTGAAGGAGGGCAGGCCAGAATCACCAAAGAGGTATGGTCCAAGCAGGGCGATGTAGTGAACTGGTTGGTGTCGGACGTTTTTGGTTTGCAACAGGCCCGCTCGGTGGCAGCGGAGGAAGCTATCGAAGCCGCCGAAGCGTGGATGCGTGGTGATAAGGAAGAGTTGCCGGAAAACTTGGCAACGCAATCAGCTATTCATCAGGAACTGGTTCGTGTCTTGCCCGGCCTAGATGACTTTTGGCCGCGATGGATAATGTCTCAGGGAAAACCCGAGAAAGGGTCGAAAGGAAAAAGGTCATGACACCCGTTTTGAACCCTATTCCCGAGCCTGAAAAATTTGACGAGAAATGTCGAAAGCCAGGCGACCTCTGGTTGAAAGCAAACCCGACAGCCGAGCGGCCGAGAGACTTGTGGTCCCCTTTCAGGCATGCGCTTGCCGATGGGTTTGATGACCGATGTGGTTATGCCGCAATGTATATTCCCAGCGGTACAGTCGATCACGGCATCAGTTTCAACGAAGACCCGTTGCTCGCCTATGAATGGTCGAACTACCGATTTATTGATGGATGGATCAACAGCTCTAAAAGTAAGCAGGTGGCTGCTGATTTATTGGACCCCTTCGAAGTGCAGGAGGGGTGGTTTGAGATCAGTTTGCCGTCTCTCCAGTTGGTATTGACTGACGCGGTCCCTGCGGAATTTAGAGCGCGCGCTGAGAACACCCTGAAAAAGCTACCGCTTAGGGATGATGAGCGGATATTGAGGCCTCGACGCAAATGGCTAAGCCTTTACGAGAAGACCGGAAATTTAGATATGCTCCGTGAAATGGCTCCTCTTATTGCTGCCGCTGTTGAAAAGAAACTGGCTTTGGAAGCGGCCCATGCGCCAGCGTCGGGGAATCAGTGAACCACCGCAGCAATCACTGCGATTAAGTACGCAAATCGATAACAGCGGCGGTGGTTTTCGGGGTGGCTCCTGATTATTTCCTGGCTGGCAATCCAATCACTCGGCCGAGGAGGGCGGGGCGCGGCAGTTCGGCTTGTTCGGCGCCGATGGCCGCGAGTGTTGCCAAGGTCTTCGCGCTGAACGGGGTGGCGTGCGGCCCGGCGAGATCGACGTGCAGCAGCATCTGTTCGTTGCCGGCCAGCTCGTGTGCTTCGCCGACCCGATGCAGGCTGTGGTAGAGATGCAGGCGCTTGGCGTCATGGTTGATGAGTTGGGTACGCACCTCGACCTCGGCGCCGAGTTTCACTTCGTGCAGGTAGTTCAGGTGCAGCTCCAGGGTGAACAGCGAGTGGCCGCTGGCGGCGCGGTTTTCGCTGTCCAGGCCCAGGGTGTCCATCAGCGCGTCGGTGGCGTAGCTGAAGATCAGCAGGTAGAACGCGTCGCGCAGGTGGCCGTTGTAGTCCACCCAGTCGGGGTGGACCTGTGTGGTGTAGGTGGTCAGTGCGGGCATGCTGGGGTTTCCCTTATTCGGCGAAGGTCATGCCGTGCTTGGCTTTGGTGGTCTTCACCGCTTCCAGTACCGCCAGCAGGCAATCATCACGATAGCGCTCCAGCGCCGAAATGCTGTGTTGGCCCAACTGAGCGCTGGTGCCGTCGACCACATCGTCGATCAACTTGTCGGTCAGTTCCGGTGCCGGCAGGTAGGTCCACGGCAACTGCAACGCCGGGCCGAACTGCGCCATGAAGTGGCGCATCCCGGCATCGCCGCCGGCCAGGGTGTAGGTCAGGAACGTACCCATGAACGACCAGCGCAAGCCGGCACCAAAACGGATCGCGTCATCGATCTCGCCGGTGGTGGCGACGCCATCGTTGACCAGGTGCAGCGCCTCACGCCACAAGGCTTCGAGCAGGCGGTCGGCGATAAAGCCGGGGACTTCCTTGCGCACATGCAGCGGGCGCATGCCCAGGGATTGATACACCTTGATCGCCGCCTGGATCGCCTCGGGCGCGGTGTTTTTGCCGCCCACCACTTCCACCAGCGGCAGCAGGTACACCGGGTTGAACGGGTGGCCGACCACGCAGCGCTCCGGGTGCGTCGAGCCCTCGTAGAATTCGCTGGGCAACAGGCCCGAGGTGCTCGAACCGATCAGGGCATTGGGCTTGGCCGCCGCGCTGATTTTGCCGTGCAACTCCAGTTTCAGCTCCAGGCGTTCCGGGGCGCTTTCCTGGATGAAGTCGGCGTCTTTCACGCAGGCTTCGATGGTGCTGACAAAACGCAGGCGCTGCTGGGATGCGCCGGGGGCCAGGCCGTGTTTCTCCAGGGCGCCCCAGGCATTGGCGACGCGTTGGCGCAGCGCGGCTTCGGCGCCGGGCGCCGGGTCCCAGGCCACCACATCGAGGCCGTGGGCGAGGGCGCGGGACACCCAACCGCTGCCGATCACACCGCTGCCGAGGGCAGCGAAGGTTTTGATATCTGTAATAAAACGCATGGCGACATTCCTGAATAATGGGGTGAACCCCTGTGGGAGGGGGCAAGCCCCTCCCTCAGGTTTTGATCCGGTTTGGGTCGGGGGGTTAGCCGCGTTTTTTGAGGCCCATTTTTATGCGCCCTTCGGCTGGGGTCATGACCCGCGCGCCCAGGCGGCTGAGGATTTCACTGGCGCGTTCCACCAGTTGACCGTTGGTGGCCAGCACGCCCTTGTCCAGCCACAGGTTGTCTTCCAGGCCGACCCGCACGTTGCCGCCCAGCAGCACCGCCTGCGCCGCCATCGGCATTTGCATGCGGCCGATGCCGAAGCCGGCCCACACCGCGTCGGCGGGCAGGTTGTCGACCATGGCTTTCATGGTGGTGGTGTCGGCCGGCGCGCCCCACGGGATGCCCAGGCACAGTTGGAACAGCGGGTCGTCGAGCAGGCCTTCCTTGATCATCTGCTTGGCGAACCACAAGTGGCCGGTGTCGAAGATTTCCAGCTCGGCCTTGACGCCAAGTTCCTGGATACGTTTGGCGCCGGCCCGCAGTTGCGCCGGGGTCGACACGTAAATGGTGTCGCCATCGCCGAAGTTCAGCGTGCCGCAGTCCAGCGTGCAGATTTCCGGCAGCAGCGCTTCCACATGGGCCAGGCGGGTCAGCGGGCCGACCAGGTCGGTGTTGGGGCCGAATGCCATCGGGTTTTCGCCGCCGCCGATCTCCAGGTCGCCGCCCATGCCAGCGGTGAGGTTGACGATGATGTCGACGTCGGCCTCACGGATGCGCTCCATCACTTCGCGGTACAAGGCGACGTCGCGGCTGAACTTGCCGGTCTCGGGGTTGCGCACATGGCAATGCACCACGGTGGCGCCGGCCTTGGCGGCTTCCACGGCGGCGGCGGCGATTTGTTTGGGGGTGACCGGCACATGGGGGCTTCTGGCGCTTGTGTCGCCAGCACCGGTGAGTGCGCAGGTGATGATGACGTCATGGTTCATCGGGGAGGTTCCTTACAGGCGTGTGATTTCAAGGCGTAGGGCGCCGTTCGCGGTCAGGGACGACCGCGAAACGGTGAGTCAAATACAGTTATTTGCCGGTCAGTTGCAGGTTGGCGGCGGCCGGTTTGCCGTCGAAGGTGGTCACGCCTTCGAGCCAGCGCTGCTGGTCTTGCGGGTGGTCCTTGAGCCACTGCTTGGCGGACTCGAATGCGTCCTTGTGATCCAGCAACGGCTGCATCATTCGGCTCTCGTCGGCGGCGGTGAAGGTCAGGTTGGTCAGCAGCTTGTGGACGTTGGGGCACTGCTCGGCGTAGGTCGGCGAGGTGACGCTCCACACGGTGGCCATGCCTTCGTTCGGGCCCAGGGCGTCTTCGCTGCCGGTGAGGTAGGTCATCGCGATGTTGACGTTCATCGGGTGCGGCGCCCAGCCGAAGAACACCACGGCTTCCTTGCGACGCACCGCGCGGTCGACGGCGGCGAGCATGCCGGCTTCGCTGGACTCCACCAGCTGGAATTTGCCCAGGCCGAACTGGTTCTTGGCGATCATCGCCTTGATCTGGGTGTTGGCGCCCGAGCCTGGCTCGATACCGTAGAGCTTGCCGCCCAGTTCTTTCTCGAACTTGGCGATGTCGGCGAAGGTTTTCAGGCCTTTGTCCGCCAGATAAGTCGGCACCGCCAGCGTGGCGCGTGCGTCTTCCAGGCTCGGTTTGTCGAGGACCTTGACCTGCTTGGCGTCGACGAACGGCGCGATGGTCTGGGTCATCAGCGGGTTCCAGTAGCCGAGGAACAGGTCCAGGCGCTGGTCGCGGATACCGGCGAAGATGATTTGCTGGGACGCGCTGGTTTGTTTGGTCTTGTAGCCGAGGCCGTCGAGCAACACTTGGGTCATGGCGCTGGTGGCGATCACGTCGGTCCAGTTCACCACGCCCATGCGCACGTTCTGGCAGGAGGGCGCGTCGGCCGCGAGGACGCTGGTGCTCAAGATGGCGCTGGCGCTGAATGCGAGCACGCAGCGGCTGATCAGTCGGTTCATGGTGGTTCCCTCGGCAGGTCGTTATTGTGGGGGCCGGCGTCTTTATGCGCCGTGCGATCACGTTACGCAGCTTGAGGGGCGACAAAACGCACGGCGGCGACCGGCTCTTGCACTGCAGCGACCTGTGCTCTTGAATGGGCCGTTGAACTGGCGTATCACAGTGACCACGCTGCCGGTCCTACGAGAGCGCACCATGTCCCAGGATTTCTACTTTCTGCTGATGCCGGGGTTCTCGGCCATCGGCTTTATCTCTGCGCTCGAACCGCTGCGGGTGGCCAACCGCTTTCGTGGCGAGTTGTACCGCTGGCATGTATTGAGCGCCGATGGCGGCGCGGTGCTGGCGAGCAATGGCATGTCGGTCAACGCCGACGCGGCGCTGGAGCCGCTGAAAAAGGGCGCAACGCTGATGGTGGTCGCCGGTTTCGAACCGCTCAAATTCGCCACCCCGGCCCTCGAACACTGGCTGCGCCGCCTCGACTATGACGGCGTGACCCTTGGCGCCATCGACACCGGCGCCTGCATCCTGGCCGAAGCCGGGCTGCTCGACGGTCACCGTCTGACCCTGCACTGGGAAGCCATCGACGCGTTCAAGGAAGCGTATCCACAGCTGACGGTGACCCAGGAACTCTTCGAGATCGACCGCCGCCGCATCACCTGCGCCGGCGGCACCGCCTCCATCGACCTGATGCTCGACCTGATCAGCCAGGCCCATGGGCCCGAGTTGGCGATCCAGGTTTCCGAACAATTCGTGCTCGGGCGCATCCGCCCACGCAAAGACCACCAGCGCATGCAGATCGTCACGCGTTACGGCATCAACAACAAGAAGTTGGTGCAGGTGATCGGCGAGATGGAACAACACACCGAGCCGCCGCTGAGCACCCTGGCCCTGGCCGAGGCGATCAAAGTGACGCGACGCCAATTGGAGCGGCCGTTTCGCCTGCATCTGAACGACACACCGAGCAACTTCTACCTCGGCCTGCGCCTGGAAAAAGCCCGGCAACTGCTGCGCCAGAGCGACATGAGCGTGCTGGAGGTGAGCCTTGCCTGCGGGTTTGAGTCGCCGTCGTATTTCACCCGCCGTTATCGGGCGCGGTTTGCCAAGTGTCCGCGGGAGGATCGGCGACGGGAGGTGGTGTGAACGTAGGTCCTACACGCGACAACGATCAAATGTGGGAGGGGGCTTGCCCCCTCCCACAGTAAATTGTCGGTGTGCTTATTTTTTTACCAGGGCCGAACACGCTGCCTTGAAGGCTTCATGTTGGTATTTGTTCAGCGTCGTCGGCAGATCAAAGTTGTGCTTCTTGTTCTGCGCATTGAGGGTCTGCGGCGACAGCAGCGTCACTTCAACACCGTCGAGCAACTGAAACACCCCTTCAATCTTGAACGTGGTCGGGCCACCGGCGAATTCGCCTTTTTTGCTGCGCTTCTTGATGGCGATGCGTTCGATGGCGTTGTCCCGCACGAACGCCTTCACCTGGGCCGCGAAGGCTTTGACGTTGGCTGCTTCATCGTCGTCTTCAAGGGCGATTTTCTTGGTGGCCAGGGCAATGTGGGTCAGTGTCTGGTCGTCCAGGGAGGCAACGGCGAAGATGGCTTCGCTGCCTTTGATTTCGATGCCGCAGGTTTTCATGAATGGCCTTGGTTCAGATTGAAAGTGGCAAGGATTGTCGCCTATTCCTGCCCGATCGACTCCAAAAACTCCGACCGTTCATCACTCATCCGCGCCAGGCAATCGTTCAGCTCGATCGCATAAGGTTTGGTGCCGGTCACCGCCGGGAAGGTGTCCACTGCGCAATCGGCGTCGCGCAATTTTTCCCACTTCTGCTGGGCATCCTTCAGACGAGCGGTAATGTCCGCCAGTTGCGTCTTGTTGCTGCCATAGGTCGAACCCATGCGCTCCAACAGCCCTTGATAGTTATCCTTGAGCAGTTGTTCGGCGGTGGTTTTGTTGTAGGTGGCGCATTCCAGGGTTTGCTTGTCGTTTTCGATGCCATCGCACGGCGTGCTGTCGGTGTCTTCGGCCGCGTGGACGCCGGTTGCGATGAGTGCCAAAGCCAGGAAAATTGATTTCATTGCGCCGTCTCATATCGGTTGATACGCGAATTCTGGCCCAAGCGTAAGACAAAGAACAGCCGTCAGACAGACCTGTCATAGCGACCTTCGTCGCGGATTGACGCTTTCGGCAATTCCCCTGTCGTTTTTGCACCCGGTCCGCTCGGCCCCTCGGCATATGCTGACCCCAAAGCGCCGGCAGACGATTCGGCGCACGAATCGCCAATAAGGGGACGCCTGATGAGCCCAGCGCAATTACACGCCGACAGCATCGTTATCGACGGGCTGATCATTGCCAAGTGGAACCGCGAGCTGTTCGAGGACATGCGCAAAGGCGGCCTGACCGCTGCCAACTGCACCGTGTCGGTGTGGGAAGGGTTCCAGGCCACGATCAATAACATCGTCGCCAGCCAGACCCTGATCCGCGAGAACAGCGACCTGGTGATCCCGGTGAAAACCACCGCCGACATCCGCAAAGCCAAGGAACAGGGCAAGACCGGCATCATCTTCGGCTTCCAGAATGCCCATGCGTTTGAAGACCAACTCGGCTACGTCGAGATCTTCAAGCAGCTCGGCGTCGGTGTGGTGCAGATGTGCTACAACACCCAGAACCTGGTCGGTACCGGTTGCTACGAACGCGATGGCGGGCTGTCGGGCTTCGGTCGTGAGATCGTCGGCGAGATGAACCGCGTCGGCATCATGTGCGACCTGTCCCACGTCGGCTCCAAGACCAGCGAAGAGGTCATCCTCGAATCGAAAAAACCGGTGTGCTACTCCCACTGCCTGCCTTCCGGGCTCAAGGAGCACCCGCGCAACAAGTCCGATGAAGAGCTGAAGTTCATTGCCGACCACGGCGGTTTTGTCGGCGTGACCATGTTCGCGCCGTTCCTCGCCAAGGGCATCGATTCGACCATCGACGACTATGCCGAAGCCATCGAATACACCATGAACATCGTCGGCGAAGACGCCATCGGCATCGGCACCGATTTCACCCAGGGCCATGGCCAGGATTTCTTCGAGATGCTGACCCATGACAAGGGCTACGCCCGCCGCCTGACCAGCTTCGGCAAGATCATCAACCCCCTGGGCATCCGCACCGTGGGCGAGTTTCCCAACCTCACCGAGACTCTGCTCAAGCGCGGCCACAGCGAACGCGTGGTGCGCAAGATCATGGGCGAGAACTGGGTCAACGTCTTGAAGGACGTGTGGGGCGAATAAGCCAAACACCCACGGGCAACACCACTACGAATTTTCTGGAGTTAAGTTTCCATGGCCAAGATCGCCCCGCAATTGCCTATCGAAGTCGACAGCGAAACCGGTGTCTGGACCTCCGACGCCCTGCCAATGCTGTACGTACCGCGCCATTTCTTCGTCAACAACCACATGGGCATCGAAGAAGTCCTCGGTGCCGAGGCCTACGCCGAGATCCTCTACAAGGCCGGCTACAAATCCGCCTGGCACTGGTGTGAAAAAGAAGCCGAATGCCACGGCCTCGAAGGTGTGGCGGTGTTCGAACATTACATGAAGCGCCTGTCGCAACGCGGCTGGGGCCTGTTCAAGATCCAGGACATCGACCTCGACAAAGGCACCGCCAGCGTCAAGCTCGAGCACTCGGCGTTCGTCTACGTGTACGGCAAGGTCGGGCGCAAGGTCGACTACATGTTCACCGGTTGGTTTGCCGGCGCCATGGACCAGATTCTGCAAGCACGCGGCAGCCAGATTCGCACCGTGGCCGAACAAGTCTACGGCGGCTCCGAAGAGGGCCACGACGACGGCCTGTTCACCGTCAAGCCGTTGTAAGTCGAGGAACCCTGCCATGGCTTTCGAAGCAATGTTCGCGCCGATCCAGATCGGCAAACTGACCATCCGCAACCGCGTGCTCAGTACCGCCCACGCCGAGGTGTATGCCACCGACGGCGGCATGACCACCGACCGCTATGTGAAGTACTACGAAGAGAAAGCCAAGGGCGGGATCGGCCTGGCCATCTGCGGCGGGTCTTCCAGCGTGGCGATCGACAGCCCGCAAGGCTGGTGGAAATCGGTGAACCTGGCCGACGACCGGATCATCCCGCACTTCCAGAACCTGGCCGATGCCATGCACAAGCATGGCGCCAAGATCATGATCCAGATTACCCACATGGGCCGCCGCTCGCGCTGGGACGGCGAGCATTGGCCGACCCTGCTGTCGCCCTCGGGCATCCGCGAGCCGGTACACCGTGCGACCTGCAAGACCATCGAGCCGGAAGAAATCTGGCGCGTGATCGGCAACTACGCCAGCGCGGCAGCGCGTGCGAAAGCCGGTGGTCTGGACGGCGTGGAACTGTCGGCGGTGCACCAGCACATGATCGACCAGTTCTGGAGCCCGCGCGTCAACAAGCGCACCGACGAATGGGGCGGCAGCTTTGAAAACCGCATGCGTTTCGGCCTGGAAGTGCTCAAGGCGGTGCGTGCCGAGGTAGGCCCGGACTTCTGCGTCGGTATCCGCCTGTGCGGCGATGAATTCCACCCGGATGGTTTGTCCCACGAGGACATGAAGCAGATCGCCAAGTACTACGACGACACCGGCATGCTCGACTTTATCGGCGTGGTCGGCTCGGGTTGCGATACGCACAACACCCTGGCCAACGTCATCCCGAACATGAGTTATCCACCGGAGCCGTTCCTGCATTTGGCGGCCGGGATCAAGGAAGTGGTCAAGGCCCCGGTGCTGCACGCGCAGAACATCAAGGACCCGAACCAGGCCACGCGCATCCTCGAAGGCGGCTATGTGGACATGGTCGGCATGACCCGCGCCCACATCGCCGACCCGCACCTGATCGCCAAGATCAAGATGGGCCAGATCGACCAGATCAAGCAGTGCGTCGGCGCCAACTATTGCATCGACCGCCAGTACCAGGGCCTGGATGTGCTGTGCATCCAGAACGCCGCGACCTCCCGTGAATACATGGGCGTGCCGCACATCATCGAGAAATCCACCGGGCCCAAGCGCAAGGTGGTGGTGGTCGGTGCCGGTCCCGCCGGGATGGAAGCCGCGCGCGTTGCTGCTGAACGTGGCCACGACGTGACCCTGTTCGAGAAAAAAGCCTTTATCGGCGGGCAAATCACCACCGCGTCCAAAGCCCCGCAGCGCGATCAGATCGCCGGGATCACCCGCTGGTTCCAACTGGAACTGGCGCGCTTGAACGTCGACCTGCGCCTGGGCGTGGCGGCGGACGCGGCGACCATCCTCGACCTGCGCCCGGACGTAGTGGTGCTGGCGGTGGGCGGGCATCCGTTCCTGGAACAGAACGAACACTGGGGCGCGGCCGAAGGCCTGGTGGTCAGCAGTTGGGACGTGCTCGACGGCAAAGTCGCGCCGGGCAAGAACGTGCTGGTCTACGACACCATCTGCGAATTCACCGGCATGTCGGTGGCGGACTTCCTCGCGGACAAGGGCAGCCAGGTCGAGATCGTCACCGACGACATCAAGCCGGGCGTGGCCATCGGCGGTACGTCGTTCCCGACCTACTACCGCAGCATGTACCCCAAGGAAGTGATCATGACCGGCGACATGATGCTGGAAAAGGTCTACCGCGAAGGCGACAAGCTGGTGGCGGTGCTGGAGAACGAATACACCGGCGCCAAAGAGGAGCGGGTGGTCGATCAGGTGGTCGTCGAGAACGGCGTGCGCCCGGATGAAGAGATCTACTACGCCCTCAAGCCCGGCTCGCGCAACAAGGGCCAGATGGACATCGAAGCGCTGTTCGCGATCAAGCCGCAACCGTGCCTGAGCGAAGCGGGCGAGGGCTATTTGCTGTTCCGCATCGGTGACTGTGTGGCGCAGCGCAATACCCACGCTGCGATCTATGACGCCCTGCGCTTGTGCAAGGATTTCTGACCCGACACCGAACCAATGTGGACTCGGTCAAAAATGTGGGAGGGGGCTTGCCCCCGATAGCGGTGGGTCAGCTACAGCTGTATCAACTGACAGTCCGCCATCGGGGGCAAGCCCCCTCCCACATTTAGGGCCCGGTTTCACAGTAGATCCGTGTGGTCTGTGGGAGCTTCACCATGTTGAATACTCTTCTTCCGATTCTGCTGTTTGCGGCGCTGGGCCTTGCTGTTCTGGGCGCACTGCGGCGGGCAGCCATGTGGCGCCGTGGGCGGGCGTCGAAGGTCGACTTGATCAAAGGCCTGCTGGCCATGCCCAAGCGCTACATGGTCGACCTGCACCACGTGGTCGCCCGCGATAAATACATCGCCAACACCCACGTCGCCACGGCGCTGGGTTTTGTGCTGTCGGCGCTGCTGGCGATTCTGGTGCATGGGTTCGGCCTGCATAACCGCATCCTCGGTTATGCGCTGTTGCTGGCGTCGGTGCTGATGTTTGTCGGCGCCACGTTTGTGTATCTGCGTCGGCGCAACCCTCCAGCGCGCCTGTCGAAAGGCCCGTGGATGCGTCTGCCGAAAAGCCTGATGGCGTTCGCAGTGAGCTTCTTCCTGGTGACCTTGCCGGTGGCCGGGATTCTGCCGGCGGACTTCGGCGGTTGGTTGCTGGCCGCGTTGCTGAGCGTGGGCGTGCTGTGGGGCGTGTCGGAAATGTTCTTCGGCATGACCTGGGGCGGGCCGATGAAGCACGCCTTCGCCGGTGCCTTGCACCTGGCCTGGCACCGCCGCGCCGAGCGCTTCGGCGGTGGCCGTTCCACCGGCTTGAAGCCGTTGGACCTGAACGATAAAAGCGCGCCCCTGGGTGTGGAAAAGCCCAAGGATTTCACCTGGAACCAATTGCTCGGCTTCGACGCCTGCGTGCAGTGCGGCAAGTGCGAAGCCGCCTGCCCGGCGTTCGCCGCCGGCCAGCCGCTGAACCCGAAAAAGCTGATTCAGGACATGGTCGTCGGCCTGGCCGGCGGCACCGATGCCAAGTTCGCCGGCAGCCCGTATCCTGGAAAACCGATCGGCGAACACAGCGGCAACCCGCACCAGCCAATCGTCAACGGCCTGGTGGACGCCGACACCTTGTGGTCCTGCACCACCTGCCGCGCCTGCGTGGAAGAGTGCCCGATGATGATCGAGCACGTGGACGCCATCGTCGACATGCGCCGCCACCTCACCCTGGAAAAAGGCGCCACGCCGAACAAGGGCGCCGAAGTCCTCGAAAACCTGATCGCTACCGACAACCCCGGCGGCTTCGCACCGGGCGGTCGGCTGAACTGGGCGGCGGATTTGAACCTGCCGTTGCTCAGCGAAAAGGGCAGTTGCGAGGTACTGTTCTGGGTCGGCGACGGCGCCTTCGACATGCGCAACCAACGCACCCTGCGCGCCTTCGTCAAAGTGCTGAAAGCGGCCAAGGTCGACTTCGCCGTGCTCGGCCTGGAAGAACGCGACAGCGGCGACGTCGCCCGGCGTTTGGGCGATGAAGCGACCTTCCAACTGCTGGCCACGCGCAATATCCAGACCCTGGCCAAGTACAGCTTCACGCGCATCGTGACCTGCGACCCGCACAGTTTCCATGTGCTGAAAAACGAATACGGCGCCTTCAACGGTGACTATGTCGTACAGCACCACAGCACCTTCATGGCCGAGCTGATCGGCGACGGCGCGTTGAACCTGGGCCAGCACAAAGGCAACAGCGTGACCTATCACGACCCGTGCTACCTGGGCCGCTACAACGGCGAATACGAGGCGCCGCGCCAAGTGCTGCGTGCATTGGGTATCGAGATCAAGGAAATGCAGCGCTCGGGCTTCCGTTCACGCTGCTGTGGCGGCGGCGGTGGCGCGCCGATCACCGACATTCCCGGTAAGCAACGTATCCCCGATATGCGCATGGACGACATCCGCGAAACCGGCGCCGAGCTGGTGGCCGTGGGCTGCCCGCAATGCACCGCGATGCTCGAAGGCGTGGTCGAACCGCGTCCACTGATCAAAGACATCGCCGAGCTGGTGGCCGACGCGTTGCTCGACGACGCCGCGCCTGCCAAATCACCGATCAAACGTGAACCCGCGGAGGTGCACTGATGAGCGACATTATCCGCCGCGACCCACGCGCCGAATGGATCGCCCGTAACCGCCTGCACCCGCTGCATGCGGCGATGCAGCCAGTGCAACACAGCTGGATGGGGCCAAACGGCGTCATCCGCAAAAACGTCCACGGTGTCGGTTTTATCGGCCCCAACGGCATCAAACGCATCGACCGCAGCGGCGCCCAACAAGGCGGCGCGGCGAAGCGCACGGCGGCAGTGGACGTGCAGTTGCCGCTGCATCAGGTGGCGGCACCTGCGTTCTACATCAACGTGGTGCCGGACATGGTCGGCGGTCGCCTGAGCAGCCACGACCGTGACCTGCTCGGCCTGGCCCGGCAACTCGCCGGCAGTGACGGTGCGGTGCTGGCGGTGGTGTTTGGTGAACACAAAGAAACCGCGTTTGCCACGGCCGGTGTCGACCGCCTGCTGGTGCTGGAAGGTCACGCCTTCGACGGTTATTCACCGGAGCAACGCGTGCAGGGCCTGCGGGCTGTGGATAACCAGTTCAACCCGCGCCATTGGTTGCTGCCGGACAGCCGCAGCGGTGGCGGCGAACTCGGTCGGCGTTTTGCCGCCAGCCTCAACGAGCGCCCGGCCACGCGGGTCTGGCAGATCAAGGACGAGCAGTGCATCGGCCGTGCCGGTGCCGGTCAGCAAGATTTGGCGCGGCCGCTGCCGCGCCTGATCCTGGCCGCCGCCGAATGCGCCGATCCGGTCAGCGAGACCCGTCATGAAGTACTGCCCGTAGAGTTATCCACAACCCTGGCGCGGCGCCTGCCGCGCATCGAAGACCTCGGCGCGGTGGCGGTGGACCCGGCGGCGATTCCGATGGCTGAAGCCGAGTTTATTGTCTCCGGCGGCAACGGCGTGAAGGACTGGGCGCTGTTCCACCAGGCCGCCGCCGCCCTCGGCGCCACCGAAGGCGCCTCGCGGGTCGCGGTGGACGATGGCTTCATGGCGCGTGATCGCCAGGTCGGCGCCAGCGGCACCTGGGTCACGGCGCGGGTGTATGTGGCGGTCGGTATCTCCGGGGCGATCCAGCACCTGCAAGGCATCGGCGCCTGCGACAAGGTGGTGGCGATCAACCTCGACCCTGGCTGCGACATGATCAAGCGTGCCGACCTGTCGGTGATCGGCGACAGCGCCGCGATTCTGCAAGCCTTGATCGCTGCGGTCGAGGCCTTCCGCAACGGCGCCAAGCGCGATGCGGCTTAAGCAAAGGATAGGGTCATGAACACGCATGTAATCAGTCTGGTTTCCATCGGCGCCCACCCCACCTCCGGGCGCCCGCGCCGCGCCGAGCAGGACGCGCGTGCGGTCGAGCTGGGCCTGCAGATGGCTGGGGATAAGTTGCAGGTGCTGCATGCCGGCAACATCGCCGAGCCCACGCTGCGCAGCTACCTGGGCATGGGGCTGGCGCAATTGCATGTGCTCGAACAACCGGCCGGCGCGGATGCCTTGCCGGTGCTCAGCGAGTATCTGCGCGACGCCGGCGCCCAGGTGGTGCTCACCGGCAGCCAGGCCGAAACCGGCGAAGGTTCGGGGATGTTGCCGTTCCTGCTCGCCGAACACCTGGGCTGGCCGCTGATTGTCGGGCTGGCGCAGGTGGAGTCCATCGACAGCGGCGTGGCCCACGTGCTGCAAGCCTTGCCCCGCGGGCAGCGGCGGCGCTTGAAGGTGCGCCTGCCGTTTCTGGCCACGGTGGATAACGCCGCGCCCAAGCCTCGACAAAGCGCGTATGGCCCGGCGCAACGCGGCGAACTGGCGGCCCACGAGGTCGAGGTTGAAGAGGATGAGTTATTCACCGGCGCCGTGCTGCAACCGGCCAAGCCCCGGCCCAAGCGGCTCAAGGTGATCAAGGCCAAGAGCGGCGCGGATCGGATGAAGGCCGCCACGGCCAAGGCCAGTGGCGGCGGTGGGCAGGTGCTCAAGGGCCTCAGCCCTGAAGCGGGCGCTGAAGCCATTCTCAAGCTGTTGGTTGAGGAAGGCGTGGTTCGCTGATCTGCAAACACTGCAACACACCTGTGGGAGGGAGCTTGCTCCCGATAGCGGTGTACCAGTCGCCGAAAATATTGACTGATCTACCGCTATCGGGGGCAAGCCCCCTCCCACAGTTTGATCGTCGATCTGGCCATGAAATTAAGGGGGTGTCGGTGTCGGTGTCGGCGCGGGTTTGGGCACCAGGTCTGGCAATGGCGGCGGCAATGCCTGCCACGTTCCATCCGACGGCTGCATCGGCGTGGGAAACGCCGGGGTAGGGTCGCCCCCAGTGGGTTTGAGGATCATTTTTTCGGTGGTATCGCGCAGGATCATGCCCTCGGTCGAACTGCGCGCTTCGGTGCCGCTGTGGAAGGTGCTGATCTGGGAAATCGGCAGGTCCAGGTTGCGTTCGATCCGGGGCGTCAGCAACAGGATGATTTCGGTCTTCTGCTGGGTGTTCTGATTGGTGCCGAACAGCTTTTTGCCGATCCACGGGATCTGGCTCAACCACGGCAACCCCGAGCCTTCGTCGACGTCCGCCGTGCGGATCAGCCCCGAGACGATCTGGGTTTCATTGTTGCGTGCGGTCAGCAGGGTCTTGGTCGCGCGTGAGCCGAGTTCGAAGGTGGCCGGTACGTTTTCCGAGCCGGGAATGCGTTTGGTGATATGGCTCATTTCCACGTTCAGTTCCAGGTTCACCTCATCGCTCAGGCTGATGTTGGGCTTGACGGTAATCTGCAGGCCCACGTCCTGGTAAGACACCGACGAGGTGGTGATCTGGTTGGCGGTGGTGGTGGTCACCACGGGGATTTTGTCGCCGATATTGACCTGGGCTTCTTCGCGGTTGCGCACGCGCACCCGTGGGTTGGCCAGGGTCACGGTGTTGCCGCTGCGTTGCAGCATGTTGATGCGCGCCGAGGTGCTGCCGGCGTCCAGCAGGATGTTGTCGCTGTTAAGTCCACGCAATGCGCTGAGAGGGATGCCCGCCAGCCCGGCGGGCACATTGGCCAGGTTGCCCACCGACACACCGATGCTCTCCGGGTATTTGATGCCCAGGTTCAGTTCGTCGGTCAGGCTGACTTCCAGCACCTGGATATCGATGGTCACTTCCGACTGCGCGATATCAATGGCCTCCACCAGTTTTTCCACGGCGCTCAGCGTATCCAGGCCGTCGCGCACGATCACTGCGTTGAGGCGTTCATCCACCAGCACTTCCTTGGGCTTGAGCACCTGCTTGATCTCAGCGGCGATGACCTTGGGGTCGCCGTGGCTGAGGTAGAAGGTGCGGACCGCCAACTCGCGGTATTCACGTTCTTTGTCCGGGCGCCGGGGGTAGACCAGGATGGTGTTGGCGTTGAGGATTTTCTTGTCCAGGCCTTGGGTGGCCAGCAGCAGGTTGAGCGCGTCTTCGGCGGTGGTTTTGCTCGCGGTCATGCTGGCCGAGGCGCTGGGGTTGACGTCTTTGTCGATGACGAAGTTGACCCCCGACAGGCGCGCGATGGTCTCGAAAATCGTGCTCAGGCTTTGCGCGCTGAACTCCAGGCTCAAGGGTTTGCGCATGGCTTGCGACAGGTCCGCGCTGAGATAGTCGGCGCTCACCAGTTCGCGGGTCAGGGCGTTACGCAAGTCCAGGGCTTCTCGGTAGTTGGGTTTTTGCGCGATGATCTGGCGCACCAGATTGAGCGCTTCCACCGGGTTGGTGCGTCTCATTTCGTAGGCCCGCGCCAATTGCGGGCGCAGTTGTTTCATGGCCTGGATGCTTTGGATTTCCTGGCGCGCACCGAGGTTGCCGGGGTCGTATTTGAGGATCGTTTCCAGTGCGCGGATGGCCGCCGCATCGTCGCCGCGCATCAGCGCGGTGCTGGCCTCGCGGCTGTACTGGGCGACCAGCAATTCGAGCTTGCTGAACTGGGCGGTGCGCAATTGCACATCGTCGGGATCGTCCTTGGCTTCGGCCTGGAGTACTTCGACCGAACGCACAATGTCGCCCTGCCGGCGCAACTCATCGCTCTGCTGGATGGCGCGTTGAGTCTCACAGCCATTGAGCAGCATCAGCGCCAGGCCCAGGGACATCCGCATACGTATCGCCATGATCGTGCCCGTCCCCGGTCAGTGGGTGCTCAGGCGCAGGGTGCTGACATGCTTGAGCGGCATGTAGGTCAGCACCACGGCGCTGTCAGTGAGTTTGTCCAACCGGTAGTGGGCGTCGAGCATCTTGCCGGGCACGATGCGCCCGGGCACCGAGCAGCGGTTGCACAAGGTGTACTGGTTGCCATTGCCGCTGAGCACGACGATGTTCGATTGGTTCTGATAGCGCCACTGCGCACTGACGGTGAACGGCAGCGGTGGGGGCGCGGATGCCGAGGTGTCGACCGGTTTGGGCGGCGGCGGCGGGGTCCAGGTTTGCGCGGGGAACAGGTCGACGACCGCCACTGATGTTTCGGGGAGCGGCAGGGCGGCTGGCGCAGGCTCCATCGGTTTGCTCGCAACGGGTGTTGGCGCGTCGGCGGGGCGGTCCGGGGTGTCTTGCCAGAACAGCCAGCCGCAGCCGAGCAGGGTCAGCAGCAACACCACGCGCAAATACAGCGGCAGCTTCATTCGACCACCCCCAACACACTGACCTTGAGGCCGATGCTGAGCATGCCGCTGGTGATTTCCTTGCGCTCCAGGGTCACGTTTTCGATGCGCACGGCCGGTTCTTTCGCGAGGTCGGCCAGGGCCTCGCGCAGCAGGATGTAGGGGCCGACGAGGGGAATCTCCGCGTCCAGGCGTTGCAAGCCGGTGTCGCCCGGCGCGGAGTAGGCCAGGGTCGTCTGCTCGATGATAAAACCGCGTTGGGTGAGGATACCCAGCAGCTTCTCCAGACGGGGGGCGAAGTCTTCTGCGCTGGGCAAACGCTCGACCACCGCCGGTTCGGTGACTTGAACCTCCTGGGGGTGTTCGGCGATGCCGGCCTGCAGTTCCTGGCGGCGCAGGTCGTCGCTGCGGCCCGCCGGATAAATGATCGCCACGTCAATCGCCAGCGCCGCCGCCATCACCCCCAGCGCCAGCAAGCCCGGCACGCCCAGGCGCTGTTGCCATTGCATCAGTTGCCAGCGCAGGCGCGGCAGGTGGCGAGTGACGGCGTCCATCGGCGATTATCCCGCGCCGACGCTGAGTTTGACCTGCACCGGGTGCTGCGGGTCGTTGGTCTTGCGCGCGCTTTGTTGCAGGTTCACCTCGACGCCCGGTTGGGCCTTGAGCCGTTCGACGAAGCGAAAGGCGTCGCCCAACCCTTTGGCCTCCAGATCCAGGTGCAGCCGTTGGCTCTGTGTGTTGACCTCCAGGCGGGTCAGGGCGACCTCCCGGGACCAGGCTTGAGCCACGGCGTCCATCAGCGCGAAGGGCGTGGCCGCCTGTTGGGCAAAGCTGGCCAGCTGTTGTTTTTGCCGCGGCGACAGGTGGCTGGCGGCCTGGATCAATTGCTCCTGGCGGCGGGTCAGTTGGATGTAGTGTTGCTCCAGTTCATCGGTCTGTTGTTGCCGCTGCTCCATGCGTTGCCATTGCAGCCAGGTGTGCAAGGCGAGTACTGCGGCGACCAGCCACAGCAGGCCGACCAGCGGCCGGTAAAGGGGGTTGGGGCGCAGGAAGTCGACGCTGGGCGAGCGCGTCGGTTGCCAGGCGTCGGCGAGACGGGATCTCAACCGGGCGATCATGGACAGGCCTCTTCCAGCCATGGATGCAGTGGCCCCAGCCAGTGTTCGGTGGGGCTGTGGGTGACGACCCGAATCGCCGGCGCGTGCCGTTGCGCGAGCAGGTCGGCGGCGAACAGGTTGTCGCTCAAGGCGCTGCCGGGTTGTGTCGGCATCACGCAGACTTGATCGGCGACGCCTTGGTGCCGGTAGAGGCAACTGAGGCTTTCGGCTTCGCGGATCGCCAGCACGCAGTCGGCAGGCAATTGCCGCCAGTATTGCTGCGCGACGGCCGTCAGCAGCGGTGCGCAGGTCACCAGGGGCAACTGGCGCAGTTTGAACAGGTCACGCAGGTCTTGCAGCAGGTCCCGCGCGGTCGCCACGGCCAGGCGCTCATGGCCGAAGGCGCCGTTGGCGAGCCGCACCTGCCACTGCTCAGGGTCGAGGCCCGTCTGTTGGCTGAAGGTGGCCTCGGCGAAGCCTTGCCAATCGCTTGCGCTGTACAGGCCGGTTTGCCACGGCAGCATCAGGTAGTGCACGTGGGGAAACCCCAGCAGCAGCGTGGCCCGGTCCAAAAAGCGCATGCGGCCCCGAGGGGCCTGTTCCAACAGGTCGGCGCAGGCACTCAGCGGTTCGCCGGCCTGCTGCGCGCGCCAGACATTCGCGCCGCGCCAACGAGGGCGGGCGGCCCAGGCGGCGCCCGCGCTGTGCAGCCATACCACGTGCTCAATAAAGGGAAATGACACGATGGATCTCCTTGAGCGTGGTGTCGCCCTGGGCCGCGTGAGCCAGGGCGATATCGCGGATAAACACATGCCCGGCTTCGCGCGCCAGTTCCCGCAAGGTGGCGGCTGAGCTGCGGTTGAGCAGGCCGTCCTTGATGCTGTCGGTTACCGTCAGCACTTCCGCGAGGGCGAGGCGGCCGCGATATCCGGTGTGGCGACAGCCCTCGCAGCCTTTGCCCACGCGGTAATGGCCGCGTTTGAGCTGGGCCTCGGGCAGTTGGGCGAGCCGGGCGATGTCCTCGTCGGGCTTGGCGGCCACGCCGCAGTCCGGGCAGATGCGCCGTACCAGACGCTGGGCCACCACGCCATTGAGGGCCTCGACGAAACTGGCCGGGTCGACGTCCATGTAGGTAAAGCGCTCCAGCACACTGAACGCGCTGTTGGCATGCACCGACGACAGCACCAGATGCCCGGTCAAGGCTGCCTGTACGGCGATCCCCGCCGTCTCGCCGTCGCGGATTTCGCCCACCAGGATCGTGTCCGGGTCATGCCGCAGGATCGAGCGCAGGCCACGGGCGAAGGTCAGGCCCTTCTTGTCGTTCACCGGGATCTGCAGCACGCCGGGCAGTTCATACTCCACCGGGTCTTCGATGGTGATGATTTTCTTCTCGCCGGTATTGGTCTCCGACAAGGCCGCATACAGGGTGGTGGACTTGCCGCTGCCGGTAGGTCCCGTCACCAGCAACATGCCGTAGGGCTCGCTGGCCAGCACGCGGATGCGGGCGATGGTGTCGGCGGCCAGCCCGAGGCTTTCCAGGCTCAGGGACTCGCCGCGCTGGGATTTGTCGAGGATGCGCAGTACCGCGTCCTCGCCATGGATGCTGGGCATGATCGACACCCGGAAATCCACCTCGCGGCCCTGAATTTTCATCTTGAAGCGACCGTCCTGGGGCACCCGGCGCTCGCCGATATCCAGCTCCGACAACACCTTGATGCGTGACAGCGCCTGCTCGGCCATGTCCAGCCCGCTGGCCTGGCCCATCTGCTGCAACACGCCGTCGATGCGGTACTTGATCACCAGGCCTTGGGGCGTGGTTTCCACATGGATATCGCTGGCGCGGCTTTGCAGTGCATCGAACAGCATGGAGTTGACCAGGCGCACCACCGGGTTGTCATCGCGGGCGATGCTGCTCAGGGATATTTCCTGGGCGGTTTGGCTGACCTGGGCACTGTCGTCATCCTCACCGAACGGTTGCATCACCCGTTGGCTGGCTTCGGCCAGGGTCAGTTGGGCTTTGACCGCGCCGGGCAGGCTCATGGCCAGGGGTAAGGCGCGAAGGCTTGGGGTGGACTGAATCCAGTGGCGGTCGGCCAGGGTAAAAGGCGCGCCGAGCACCAGGCAGGGACGCTCCTGATAGTCCACGGGCAGTACGGTGTGAGTCAGTGCCTGGGGCAGTGGCAACAGGTCGAAGCGCCAATGATCGACGAGGTCCGCCGGTACGATGGGGATCAGGTTCAGGGGGGCGGCGATGGTCGACAGCTGCTCGGGTGCCTGGTGCAACACTTCCAGCAGGTAATTGGCCAAGGACATTCCGCGCTGGTCCGCCAGTGCTTGCCATTGCCGTGTCTGCTCGCTCATCGCGCTACCCCTGAATGGAACCCGCCAGCTCGAAAATCGGCATGTACAACATGAACACGATCAACCCGATCAACCCGCCCACCACCAACATCAACAGCGGCTCGAAGACCTTGCTGAACAGCTCGATGGCCCGCTCCAGTGCTTCATCGTGGAACTGCGCGATGCGCTCGCACATGGCCGCCAACTCACCGCTTTGCTCACCCACCCGTAACAGACGTTCGGCCACGGCGGTGGTCAGTTGATGGCGCGCCAGCGACGTGGACAGCGGCTGGCCGGCCTGGATGTCGGTCATGGCCTGACGCAGCGCGCCTTGACGCTCGGCAGGCAGCAACGCGCCGGACAGTTCCACCGCCGTGACCACCGGCATCCCGCCCATCAGCAGCATGCCGACGGTGCGGTAGAAGCGCGCGAGGATAAACAGCGTGCGCTGCGCACCCAGGCTGGGAATTTTCCAGAACAGCCGGGCGGCGCGGCGCTTGAACCCGGCGCTGCGCAATAACAGCACCAACCCGGCGATCGCCAGCGCCAGGCCGAGCAGCAGCTCCATGCCGCGCGTGTCCACCAGCGCGCCCCACCACACCATGAACCGTGCGGTCGCCGGCAAGTCGGCGACCGCATCGAACACCGAGGCAAAGCGCGGGATCACGAAAAACAACAGGAACAGCAGGATCAACGCACCCACGCTGAGCACCACCAGCGGGTACATCAGCGCGCCGCTGACGCGTTTTTTCACGGCTTGCAGATGGGCCTCGAAATGGTGGTAACGGCGCAGGGCGACGGCCAGTTGGCCGCTGTGTTCCGAGGACGCCACGGTGGCGATCAGCAGCGAAGGAAAAATCTCGGGTTTGAGCTGCATGGCCTTGGACAGCGAATTGCCCTCGTACATCGACCCCAGCAAGTCGCTCATGACCTGGCGATTGATCCCGGGGGGAGCCTTGTCGCGCAGGGTTTCCACCGCTTCCACCAGCACCAGCCCGGCGTCCAGCAGCACCACCAGTTCCTGGATAAACAGCCCCAGGGCGAACCGGGCGCGGCGGCTGGGCAGTTTCAATGCGCGGCGCGCCTGCAACGAGATGACCTGGGCGCCGTCGGCCTGCAGTTGCTGGCGTGCGTGGGCCAGGTCGAGGGCTTGCAGGCGCAGGCGCTGCAAGTGGCCGTCGCGGATGATGCGGGCGTCGATGTCGATCATGGGGTTTGCCTGGCGAGTTGCTGGCGCTGCTGTTGCAACGCGTCGTAGTAGCGCCATACCGCCAGGGCATAGCGTGAGCGCCGCGCTTGCCGATCCGGTCGGGTTCCGGCGTTATAGGCGCCCACGGCCTGCCAGCCATAACCCTGCTCGCGGATAAACCCGGCGAGGAGCCACGCGCCCACCATCACACTGGTACAGGGCTGCGTGAGCAGGTGCTGTTCGGTGATGCCGAACCGGGCCAGCGCGGGCAAGTGGCGGCTGTTGATTTGCATCAGACCGATGTCCTGGCTGCCATCGCGGTTGACGTTGCGCGCGCCGGGGTTAAGACCGGATTCGACCTTGGCAATGGCGTACAGCAAAAGCGGATCGACGTGGTAACGGCTGGCTGCCGATTGCCAGCAGTCGGCCCGGACGGTGCCTGCGAGGCACAGCAGGGTCAGGAGGATGCGCAGCGTGTGCATGGCGGGTCACAGGCCGAACACAATATCGGCGTTGGTGCCTTCACCGCCGGCCTTGCCGTCGCGGCCCAGGGAGATGATGTCCACCTCGTTGGGCGGCGTGCCGGGGTTTTTGTATGCGTAGGGCGTGTTCCATGGGTCCGGCGGCGCGGCTTTGGGCAGGTACGGCCCGTGCCAGTTCGGTTCGCTGGCGGGGCGTTCGGTCAGGGCGCCGAGGCCGAGGGTTTCGGCGGGGTAATGGCCGTTGTCCAGGCGGTATTGGTGCAGGGCGTCGCCCAGGGATTTCATCTGGCCCTTGGCGGTTTGCACCTTGGCCAGTTCCAGGCGGTCGAACATCTTCGGGCCGACGTAGCCGGCGAGCAGGGCGATGATCAGCAGGACGACCAGCAATTCCAGCAAGGTGAAGCCGCGTTGGGGGCTGTGGATAACGGTGCGTGTGCGCATGGAGATACCCTGTTGGGAGTGCCAAGGTACGGCGGTTGTGTATCACTCTCCCGGCCCGTTTTTTTGACGGGCACCGCCGGTAGAACTTCGTTAGAACATATGCAGTTCAGATACATCGTTAACTGTAGCGTTGCTCGATATAAGGCGCCGCAAGGCGCCCTATAACGTTTGGAACTTACGCTTATCCATTAACTGAATATGCGCAGGTACATCGACGGTTTATTGAACTTCGTCCCATGCTTGCTCCCACGCCGTGCCCGAACCAGGGGCATAGGCCCACGCCGCGCCGGCACACCAGGCGGTGTAAGGGTGAGGCTTGCATTGATAATTTTTGCCGTTGTTGGTCACGATGTCGCCGGCTTTATAAGCGGTGCCTTCCTTGTATGCCGGGTGCTCGCCGCCGCCGCCACCAGGCGTGACCGTAAAGTCAAACACCGCTTGGTTGGTTTTGCCGTTTTGGGTGTCGCGAACACTCAGCCGTGCCTTGAATATCGTCGGCTGCGTGACGGTGTAGGCTTTGCCGTTGACCGTCGCGTCGTCGGTTGGGCCAGTCATCCCGGCGACTGCCCAGTTATAGAGCAAGGGGCCATTACTGCCGGATGATGAGGTACCACTGAACGTAAAGGTTTGTCCCGACGTCAATGATGTCGGGCCGGTGATCCTCGCGACCGGCGGTGCGGGGTTGACAGGCTCGGGTCCTCCGCCAGGAATGATTGACATGGCTTTGGAAGATTTTTCGTCAGCCAGATAGACCAGATTCTTCGTGGCGTCTGTGGTGTTGTAGACAATGCTGGCGCCTTTCAATTCTCCTACCTGCACAATCGAGGCGTAGGGCTTCAGCGCTTGTACAAGCCCGGGTCCCCAAACAGTGGGGGCCGCGTTAGTTATCGGGTATTGCAGGTCTACCGTTTCGTTGTAGGACTTGCTTGATCCAAGTACCCGGAAATGGATGGTATCCCCTTGTTTCGGAGTGAATCCCTGAGGTTGGAAAAGGCCGTTGGCGTGCCACTCCGGTGTTGGGGTGGGCCCATCGTTATGGAGCGTGATATCGCTGCAATTATAAAAACCCTCGCCAGCCGGATCGATGCGCTGGAAGCGGGTGAAGAGCACCGCATCGCCGGTGCGCCCGTTAGGTATGGTGACGTTGAATTTGAAATAACCCTGCAATCCACCCACTGACGGTGGCTGCTCGCCCCAATCGGTTCGTGCGACCGTGACGGTTTCCTCGTGGAGCAACTCCAGGTCGCTCCACTTCAATGGCATTGTGGCGGGGTTGTAACTGGATTTACTGAGGTAGATCTTCACGATGCTGCTGACATGCGGTGCGGTACCGACAATACGCACTTCCGCAACACCATTTTTTGTCGTCATCGGTGTTTTGTGCCAGTTCGCCGAAGGTGTATTGAGACCCTCCATCAGCGGGTTGGCGGCCGAGCAGAGTTTTCCATTGGGTATCAGTGTCTCTACGGTTTCCTGGTTGGTGTAGTCGTACCCATCGTCTGCTTTGATCAGCTTTGCCACTTCGTTCCATTGTTGGCCGGGGTGAGTACCGCTGGTTTTATTCAGCTCATTACAACCTTTGTCGGCAGGGTTTCCGCTCCAGAAGTCCGGCTGTGTGTAGCAGTACAGTTGTCGTGCAATGGGGATATCCGTTGCAACGTGGGCCAACGCCAGCATGGGTAGTAGTGTTATACCTATCAGCGCCCATTTAAGGAGCTGTTGTATATGCCGCTGTAAGCTTTTCATGTGTGTGTACCTTCAATTCAGATAAACAAGTTCCGAACTGCTGGAACGACCAGTAGGTTGGTTCAATTGGCATCATCGGGTCGGCTGATCTCCCTTGGGACCGGTGCGGGTTGCAGGGTTACTCTGTCCAGGGCCATACAGAAACACCCACCCTTGATAACTGCTCTGTCCTGTAAAACTGTGGTTATTGACGGAAAAGTTGCCTTGCTTGAACGGCGTGCCCTGGGCGTTGCTGAACACGCCCATGATGGTTTCGCCCGGGCCTTTGACCACGCCCCACTCGGCGTTGCCGGTCAGCGGGTCGTCGTAGACCCGGCGCAGGTAGCGCTTGATGGTCGGTTGGCGGCGGTCGAGGACGAGGTCTTCGAGGGTTTTTGGAAAGGTATTGCCGGCTGCGTAATACAGGCCGATTGCCCGGCGGATTTGATTGCCGCGGGCGAGCAGTTCCCGTTCGCGCTCGCGCTGCAGCACGCTGGACCACAGGCTGCCCACTTCCATCAGCATCACGGCCACCACGGCCACCGTCACCAGCATGCCCATGAACACCGAGCCGCGCTGGGGCTGTTTACCATTGCGCATAGGTGCTCCCGTCGTTCGCGTTGCCGGGGGCGCCGCTGCGCACGTCGCCCAGGCCTTGTTCGTCGGAAGGTTGCAATTGCCAGGTGTCGCGCTTGCCGGTCAGCGGGTCGAGGGGGATTTCCCGCAGGTAGCGGCGCTCCACCAGGGTTTGCAGGGACTCGGGGTTACTGCCGTGGTCTTCGCGGTATTGGTCCAGCGCCTGGCGGATCGAGGACAGGTTATGGCGCAGCACGGTTTCCTGGGCCTTGGTGTGCTGGCGAAAATACTGGGGGGTCACCAGGGTCATGAGCGTGGCGATGATGGCCATGACCACCAGCAACTCAATCAGGGTAAAACCCCGATCACCACTGGCTGTATAACGTGCCATTCAAACTCTCCTGGGGGCTTCGGGATGAAACGTCAAATACATCTTCTCCCTCTTGTGGGTTATCGGCGGTGCTCTTGTAGCTGCGCAGTTGCCAGGTCTGCGCGGGCGACAGTTCGGGGCACTCGCAGAGAGGGTCGCGGGGGATGCGGCGCAAGAAGAAGAGTTTTTTGCCTGTGAGATCGGTCTTGTCCGTGACCCCGTCGACCAGTACTTGCAGGGTCGGTGGATAACCGCTGTCGCCGATGCTTTTTTCGATACGGCCGTCGTCGCTGGCTTCTTTGTAGGAATCAATCGCGCGGCGTATTTCCCGCAACGAATGTTGCAAGTCGAGTTCTCGGTCGCGTTTACCCATCAACGCCGTCAGCGGATAAGCAACTGTCGAAAGCGTGGCCAGCAAGGCCAGCGTCAGTAGTAATTCAATCAGCGTAAAACCATTGGCGCAGTGATGGCTGGGCGTGCCCTGCCGCATCACTGTTGTTACCTCGCTCTATTGCGCCAAGGACTGCTGCATTAACCCAGGCCAGTGGAATTAACTGCAAGGATGAGTGTAGATGAACTTTAAATATGAGTGTTTTTTGTACAGGTCGTAGATGAGCGGTCATTTACCCACACAGGCTGTGCGCCTGGCTGTGGATAAGATGTTGGTGGTTGTCCACAGGGCACGTGAATCAAGGGTTGCAGCAGCCCGTATAAAAAATGATCAGGTTAAGTGGCGGTTTTTACGGGATTTTTTCTGTCGGCAAGGGTTCGACTTGCCCCCAAAGTCTGTTGGCGCTTCTGTGGATAAGATGTTTGCTCTCGGCTGCAAGCCATATAGACAAAGGCTTTCAGTGATGTGGTCAAAAAACGCTCAATTTGCCTCTCTGGCGGGTTAAAAACCCTGAAAGCCGCGATTTATGAAGGTTTGAAGAGGTTTTCCACAGCCTGGTCAAAGTTGCCCCCAAAGTCTGTTGGTGCTTCTGTGGATAAGGTGTTCGCGTACCGCTGCAGGGCACGGTTTATATGGCTTACGCGGAGTTGTTCAAAAATTGACCAGTGGCGTCTTGAAACGGCCAAGTCGAATAAGTCACGGATTTTCTTGATTTAATTTCGACGGGCAGGCGCACTTGCCCACAATTGTTGTGGGTGGCTCTGTGGATAAGTTGTTAGGCAACGGCTGGAGGGCAGGCGGCGAGAGGGGTTTCGCGGGGTTGATCAAGTTTTGATCAGTGCGCAACCCAATGGGGGAGCGAGCAAGCCCGCTCCCCCAGGGTCGGTTATTGGGCGGCTACGCCTTTGAGGTAGGGTGCCGGCGCCGCGCCGAGGTTGCTCAGCATGCGCTCGCTGTACCAGTCGATGAAGTTCACCACGCCGAACTCATAGGTCTTGGAGTAAGGACCGGGCTGGTAAGCGGTGGAGTTGATCCCGCGCTGGTTTTCTTCGGCCAGGCGACGGTCCTGGTCGTTGGTGGCGTCCCATACTTGGCGCATGCGCTCCACGTCGTAGTCCACGCCTTCGACCGCGTCCTTGTGGACCAGCCACTTGGTGGTGACCATGGTTTCCTGGGCGCTGATCGGCCACACGGTGAACACGATGACGTGGTCGCCCATGCAGTGGTTCCACGAATGCGGCAGGTGCAGGATGCGCATCGAGCCCAGGTCCGGGTTCTTGATGCGGCCCATCAACTTCTTGCAGCCCTGTTTGCCGTCCAGGGTCATCGACACGGTGCCCTTGAGCAGCGGCATGCGCACGATGCGGTTGCGCAGGCCGAAGCTGGCGTGGGCGTAAGGGATTTTTTCGGCTTCCCAGGCCGCGGCGCTGGCGGCCACGTGGTCCTTGAAGGCCTGGTCGGCGCGCGGGTCGGTGACGTCGTCCCATTCGAGCAGGGTTTTCAACAGCTCGGGGTGCGAGGCGTTGCAGTGGTAGCACTCGCGGTTGTTTTCCAGCACCAGCTTCCAGTTGGCCTTTTCCATCAAGGTGGTTTGCACCGCCACCTTGGTGTTCTCCATGTCATAGGGTTCCATGTAGTGGTTCAGGGTCGACAGGAAGTCATCGATGGCCGGCGGGTTCTGCGCCAGGCTGATGAAAATGTAGCCGCCGGCGGTCTTCACGTTGATCGGCTTGAGGCCGTACTGCTTCATGTCGAAGTCGGCGCCCATTTCGGTGCCGGCGAACAGCAGGCGGCCGTCCAGTTCGTAGGTCCACTGGTGGTACGGGCAGACCAGCTTGGCGACCTTGCCTTTGTCGCTGGTACACAAGCGCGAACCGCGGTGGCGGCAGACGTTGTGGAACGCATGCACCACGCCTTCGGCGCCACGGATCACGATGATCGGGTTCTTGCCCACTTGCAGGGTCAGGAAGTTGCCCTTGGTGGGGATCTCGCAGGTCATGCCGGCGATCAACCACTCTTTCTGGAAGATCTCCTGCATGTCGATATCAAACAACCGCTCATCAGAGTAGAACGGCTGTGGCAGCGAGAATGTACGCTCGCGCTCTTGCAGCATCTGCGCGGTGGCCTTGCGTGCGGGTTCCAGCGGATCGCCCAAGCTTAAGGTTGCGGTGACGTCCATCGTATGTGTCCTCATGGCCATTCTGTGTGGCCGGCGAAAAGTGGCTGAACAGGTTTGCAGCAAGGCGTAAAGAAAGTGTCGTTGTTGGCAGCGAGTGTGGGGCCGCTGTTGCGGTGAACCTTATCCATGGGCGACATGGCCCAATCTGTTCCCGACGCGCAACCCTATGTCGTTGGGGGCTGGTCGCGATAAGTATGTGAATGTCGCAGATAGGTAAATGGGTGGTTCTCGCGTTACGCAGAATCGCCACTATCAAGGCCGAACCTCGGCGGTGGAGAACAGCATGTCCAGCAACTTCCTGAATCCGGTAACCACCCAGACCTGGGCCAATGGTCGGCACATCGTCCGTTGCGTCAAAGTCATCCAGGAAACCTGGGACGTGCGCACCTTCTGCTTTATGGCCGACCAGCCGATCCTGTTCTTTTTCAAGCCGGGGCAGTTCGTCACCCTGGAGCTGGAAATCGACGGTCAGCCGATCATGCGTTCCTACACCATCTCCAGCTCGCCGTCGGTGCCTTACAGCTTCTCGGTGACGATCAAGCGCGTACCCGGCGGCAAGGTCTCCAACTGGCTGCACGACACCCTGCACGAGGGCCAGGAGTTGGCGGTGCACGGGCCGGTCGGGCTGTTCAATGCCATTGATTTCAGCAATCCCAAGGTGCTGTACCTCAGCGGCGGCGTCGGCATCACCCCGGTGATGTCCATGGCACGCTGGTATTACGACACCAACGCCAACGTCGACATGACGTTTATCCACAGTGCGCGCTCACCCAAAGACATCATCTACCACCGCGAGCTGGAGCATATGGCCTCGCGAATCGACAACTTCAGCTTGCACCTGATCTGCGAAAAACACGGCCTGGGCGAGCCCTGGGCCGGGTATCGCGGCTACCTGAACCACAAGATGCTCGAATTGATGGTGCCGGACTTCCTCGAGCGCGAAGTGTTCTGCTGCGGCCCTACGCCGTACATGACGGCGGTGAAGCGCTTGCTCGAAGCCGCCGGTTTCGACATGGCGCGTTATCACGAAGAGTCGTTCGGCGCGACGCCAGCGGAGGCCCGCGCCGATGCAGTGGAACAGGCCGAACAAGCCGCCGACGCGCCGGAAGTCGACGTGGCGGATCTGCATCAGGTGGAGTTCATCGCCTCGGGCAAAAGCATTCGCGTGGCGCCGGGTGAAACCGTTCACGCCGCCGCCGCCAAGCTCGGCCTGCTGATTCCCAAGGCCTGCGGCATGGGGATTTGCGGCACATGCAAGGTGCTCAAGCTGGGCGGCGAGGTCGAGATGGACCACAACGGCGGGATTACCGAGGAAGACGAAGCCGAAGGCTACATCCTGTCGTGCTGCAGCGTGCCGAAGGGCGACGTGCGGATCGAGTTCTAAGCACGCTCATGCGCCCTGCGCGGGCGCCAGGCGTTTCAGTACAGCCCTGGGCGGCGGTCCAGATGAACGTGGTTATGCTCGCTAATGTGTTTGTTCCGGGCCTGTAGCAGCGGCAGGTCGGCGACCAGGCGCTGTTCTTGTTGATGGGAGACCCCGCCGGCCAGCGGATAGCCTTCCGCATCGACAATGACTGAGCCGCCCACCCAATTCACACCGCGCTCCTCACCGTATCGATCACACGCGGCGATAAACATCCGATTGACCGCCGCATTGGCCTGCACGCGGACGATTTCGCCTGGGCGCTCGGCGGCGGGCCGTGGGCTGTCCGGCCAATTCACTGGCGCGCACAGCAGGTCGGTACCGGCCAGGGCCGCCAGGCGGACCCACTCGGGCAGCTCGAGGTCGTAGCAGATCACCACGCCAATGCGCCCGACAGCCGTTTCCACCAGCGGCGGCGGGGCAGTGCCGGCGGTGAAGATCAGCTTTTCGCGGTCCCACAGATGCGCCTTGCGGTATACCGTCAGCCTACCGTCGGGCTCAATCAACGCGGCGCTATTGGCCACTCGGCCGGCACTCAGGCGCTCGCAGAAGCCCGCGACGACGATCAAGCCCAACTCGATAGCCAGGGCTCTCCACAGACTCAGCGTCGGGCCATCGAGCGGTTCCGACACCGCTCTGGCCTCTGCCAGGTCATTGAACGCGTAGCCGCTTTGCATGAGTTCGGGCAGCACCACCACGTGGGCACCCAGGCTGGCCGCGCCACGGATCGCCGTTTCACTCAGGCGACGGTTGTCGTCGGCGTCGCCCAGGCGCGGCGCCAACTGATGGCAGACAACGCGTATCGGGGTCATGACTCATCGCCTTCAAACAGGCGTTCGCTGGCTTCAATGGCGCGTTGCTCAACGGTCAGGTCACGCGTACACGACAGCAGGCAGTAGGCAATCGCAGAAACTGCCAGGCCTACCACGAATGCAATATCGGCCCCGTCCAAGGCCTTCGCGATGGGCCCTTGGTAAAACCCCAGGGAGATGAACGGTGTCATCGCCCCCAGGCCGAGGAAATAGGAAACAAGCCCGGCACCCGACCAGCGGCCGTAGATCCCGTCCGGGTTGAAGATGTCGCTGATTGCGTATTGCCCCTTGCGGACAACATAGAAGTCCGCGAGGTTGACGGCGGTCCACGGCACCAGGAAATACAGCATCAGCAAGACGAAGGTATTGAAACTCTCCAGGTAGCTCTGCGGGATACTCAAGGCGATGGCGAAAATCACCCCGCCCACCAGGCTGATCCCCACGATGCGCCCTTTGATGCCCGGTTTGATCGACACGAAGCCGTCAATCGCGCTGATACCGGTCAGCATGGCGCCGTAACAGTTGACCGCCATGATGCCAACCAGCGCGGGTACTGCGATCAACACGGTAAAGGTGCCAAACCCTGGAAGCAGTTGGTTGCCCACCGTCTGCACGCTGCCGATGGCGTCGGGTGAGGGCAGCGCCGAGGCGAGAAACGCCCCCAGCGACATCAGCCACAGCGCCGAACTGGCAGCCCCCAGGTACGTCCAGGTGATGACCCTGCGCGACGGCGTGTCATGGGGCAGGTAGCGCGAGTAGTCCGAGACATAGACGGCGTAGCTGATCTGGTAACCGGCAGCGGCTGAAAGCTGGATCAGAAAGGCCGACCAGGAAAAATGCGCGTCGACCACCGCCGCGTCGGCCTGCAGGTTTATCACGGCAGCGACCGTGAGGACCGCGAACACACTGATCATCACGTAGGTCAGCCAGCGTTGCACGGTGTGCAGGAGGTTGTGGCCGATCACGGCAATCACCACGGCCAGGATGATCATCAAGGCGTACCACGGGGCGCGGTTGCCGGGCAGCACGGTATTGATGGCGTCGGTCGCCAGAATCACGTTGAACACGTTAAAGCCGATGTACACGAACACCACCGCGATAAAGGGCACGATTGCCCCGCGCAGGCCGAACTGTGCCCGCGACTGGATCATCTGCGGCAAACCCATGCGCGGCCCCTGGTTGGCGTGGAATGCCATGGCGAACGTGCCCAGGCACACGCCGATGACAATCGCCAGGATCGCGTACACCAGGCTCAGCCCCAAGGCTGCGCCGGTAAACCCGGTGACCAGGGTGGTCAGTACGAAGTTACCGGTGAACCAGAACGGCGCCTGATGCCAGACCTTGCCGTGGCGTTCATTGCGCGGCACGTAGTCAATGGAGCGGGTTTCGATTTTCAGCGTGCTGGATGGCGCAGCCGCCGATCGGTTGGAGGGCGTGTTCATAGGCATCACGGTCTGTTTTTATTGAGTGAGGCTACGAAGAGTCTTGTAACTAAATAAATTATTGAATCGGTATTCGCAAATAGTCACTTCACGATTTTCTGAACTGATTGCCTAAACCCCCTCTGACATAGGACTTGCATTACGAATCAGCTTTTTATTTCTAAGCGATATAGAGACATCTCCTACAGCTCTCTACGCTGAGCAGCGCACCCGTCGTATTCGCCCTTCGCAGTTAAGCAGTAGGTGGACGTCCTCATTACATGCCAAGGATGATTGCCATGTCTGCTATTCCCTCCCGCAGTAAAGGCGCAGCGCGCTTGCTTGCCAACGATGTCACTGCACTTGTTCCAGACTTTCCTTTTCATTACGCCCGGTTTCTCGATACGGCCGCCCGGAACGGCACGCCGTTGGCGCAGGTGTCCCGCCTTGCGTATGGCAGCCAGGTATTGATCGTCGGCGCCGGAGTCGCTGGAATGGTGGCCGCCTATGAAGCCATGCGCATGGGGTTGCACCCGGTGGTGGTAGAGGCCAGTGGCCGCATCGGTGGGCGCCTGTATTCCTATGTGACGGGTGATCCGCAAGATCCGGATAACAGTGTTATCTGCGAAATGGGAGCCATGCGCTTTCCTGTTTCAGGCAAGGCGTTGATGCACTATTTCGACAAAGTTGGCATGCGGGCCAACTCGACGGATTTTCCCAATCCGGGGTCGTCTTTTACCCCCAGCACGGTCGTCGACTACCAGCAAAAACAGGTGTATTACGAAGGCGATAATCTGCCGGTTGATTACGCCGAGATCGAGCGCAAGCTATTCGAAGTATTTCTTGAACAGGACCCGATCAAGTTCACTGAGATGGAAGCGGCAATGTCCGAGGGCAGCCTTGATCAGGCCCGGATCAAAGCCTTGTGGAACGCGATCCTTGATGCGGGTTGGGACAACCTCAGTTTTTTTGCCGCGATGGTCGAGCAGGCGGGTTGGAGTCGCGAAGATATCGATCTGTTCGGCCAGATCGGCTTCGGCACTGGCGGCTGGAATACCGATTACCCGAACTGCTTCCTGGAGGTGTTACGGGTGCTGTATACCGGGCTGGATACCAACCACAAGCTGATGTATGACGGCGCCAGCGAGCTGCCAAACCGGCTGTGGACGCGTGCCCCGGATACCTTCGGCGACGCCATGGTCCATTGGCCTGCGGGCACCACCGTCCAAGGCCTGACCACTCAGGTTATCGCTCAGCCTTTGAAGCAGGAAGTGCGGCAGATCCTGCGGCGGCCGGATGGCGAGTTCGACGTGTGGGTGTTTGATCACAACCTGGGAAGCGACCGTCAATACACCTTTCCTGCCGTGGTCTATACCCCGCACAAGCGGGTCCTCGACAAGTTCCGTTATATGGATGGCGCTGCCCGCTTCAACGCGATGAATGACCTGTTATCCGGCAAGGAATGGGAAGCGGTGATGTACACCCATTACATGCAGTCGGCAAAAATCTTCGCGCAAACCAAGCGACCGTTCTGGACCGATAGGGAGGCTGATTCGCAGTACAGGATGAGTGTGACGTTGTCGGATCGAATCACCCGCGGCACCTACCTGCTGGACTATAGCGAGAGCCAGGGGCCTCACAACGGCAGTGGCCTGTTTTTGTCTTACACCTGGAATGATGACGCCCTCAAATTCCTGGGTGATCGCAGTGCGCCGCTGCCGTCCCACGTGCAGTTATGCACAACCCTGCTGGACAGCGTGTATGCCCCTCATCAGTTGAATCTGGCCGCTGAGTTCGGCATGAGCAACCCGTTTGTTGAAATCAACTGGGAAGAGCAGCCGTTTTTCCTGTGCGCATTCAAAATGAACCTGCCGGGACAGTACGAGTACCAGCGCTTGTTGTTTTCTCAGTTCATGAACGGTGTGTCGAGCGCGAACCCCGATGGCTTCATTCTTGCGGGTGACGATGTTTCGTGGACGGGAGGCTGGGCGGAAGGGGCGGTGACGACGGCCTTGAACGCGGTAAATAAACTGGCGGTGAAATTCAACGGCGGGACCCTTCTCACCAACCGTGGTCCTATTGATGAATGGCAAGCGCTTCAGCCGAAGGCCTTGTGACCCCGCGAGTTACCGCCGTCCCGCGTCGCAGGTCATGAGCCTGCGACGCGGGCCGTCGTTTCACGCGCCCATCACTTCGCGAATATCCGCCGCCAGCTCGCGCACGCGTTCTTCCTCGGTGTCCCACGCACACATGAAGCGCGCGCCGCCTTTGCCGATGAAGGTGTAGAAGCGCCAGCCCTTGGCCGTCAGCGCGGCGATGGCCGGTTCCGAGAGTTGCAGGAACACGCCGTTGGCCTGCACCGGGAACATCAATTCCACGCCGGGAATATCCGCCACCAGGCTGCTCAGCAACTGCGCGCAGTGGTTGGCGTGGCGTGCGTGTTTGAGCCAGGCGTGGTTTTCCAGCAGGCCCACCCACGGCGCGGAGAGGAAGCGCATCTTCGACGCGAGCTGGCCGGCCTGTTTGCAGCGGTAGTCGAAGTCTTCGGCCAGTGCGCGGTTGAAGAACAGGATCGCTTCGCCCACGGCCATGCCGTTTTTCGTGCCGCCAAAGCACAGCACGTCCACCCCGGCTTTCCAGGTCAGGTCGGCCGGTGAACAACCGAGGAACGCGCAGGCGTTGGCGAAGCGCGCGCCGTCCATGTGCAGGTTCAGGCCAAGTTCTTTGCAGGTGGCGCTGATGGCGCGGATTTCTTCCGGGGTGTACACGCTGCCGACTTCAGTGGCCTGGGTCAGGGTCACCACGCGGGGTTTGGGGTAGTGGATGTCCTGGCGCTTGAGGGCGATCTCGCGGATCGACTCCGGGGTCAGCTTGCCGTTTTCGGTGCGTGCGGTGAGTAGCTTGGAACCGTTGGAGAAAAACTCCGGCGCGCCACATTCGTCGGTCTCGACGTGGGCGGTTTCCGAGCAAATCACGCTATGGTAGCTCTGGCACAACGAGGACAGCGCCAGCGAGTTGGCGGCGGTGCCGTTGAAGGCGAAGAACACTTCGCAGTCGGTCTCGAACAGGTTGCGGAAACCGTCGGCGGCGCGGTGGGTCCATTCATCATCGCCATAGGCGCGTTGATGGCCGTGGTTGGCTTGTTCCATGGCGGCCCAGGCTTCCGGGCAGATGCCGGAATAGTTATCGCTGGCGAATTGTTGGCTCTTGTCGGTCATGGCCCATTCCTGTGGTCGATGTTGGTGCGCACTGTAACCAAGATTGTCGGGCGTGCGCACGCACTGTAAATGCAAAGTCACTGGGGAATTATGCACGGTACTGAAACGTTTCCTGTCGGACGTGTCCGCGATGGCGCTTTGGATTTGCTTAAGTGGCTGGCGCTGCTGAGCATGGTACTGGACCACTTGCGTTATGTCGGGTTGAGCCTGGACGGCCTGTACGTGCCGGGCCGCTTGGCGTTCCCGTGGTTTTGCCTGGCGATTGCGGCCAATCTGCATCGGATGCGTAACGTAGCAGTCACTGGCCAATGGCATTACCTGGGCTGGCTGGTGCTGTTCAGCGTGATCAGCGAGGTGCCGTACCGGCTGTTTATCGAAGACGCCGATACGTTGAACGTGTTGCCCACCTTGGCGTTGGGCCTGCTGGTTGCCCGAGGGTGGCAGCAGAAGGCGCTGGTTGATCGAGGATTGGCGCTGATTGCCCTCGCGGTGGCAGCGGTATTTTCCGCGCACTTGATGTTCGGTTTTTTTGGTGTGTTGCTGCCGTGGGCGATGCTGGTGGTGTTTCGTCGGCCATGGTATTTCAGCGTGTTGCCGGGGCTGCTGTGTGTGGCTGCCAATCAATGGCAGATTCTGCTCGATAACGGCACGCCGGTGGCGCTGATGGGGCTGAGCGCCTGCCTGCTCGCGCCGCTGCTCGGCCTGGTCCTGTTGCGACACACCCAAAACACCTCGCCACCGGCTATGCGCCGCTGGGCGTATGCCCTCTATCCCCTGCATTTCCTGCTGCTACTACTCGTCCGTCAAATCATTGCCTGATCCTCTGTGGGAGGGGGCTTGCCCCCGATAGCGGTGTGTCAGCTTGCACAGGTACTGGCTGATCCACCGCTATCGGGGGCAAGCCCCCTCCCACATTTGTTTCGTGTCGCTCATCCAATGTCGTAAACGCACCTTTGCGTGGCGTCCGTAGGCATTTGGCCTGTCGGCGCCAGCCCTACCATCGCATCAAAGGGCTCTGCATGGGCCTTAACAATACGAAAGGCTGGGAGAGACGCGATGTTCAGCAAACAAGACCAGATCCAGGGATATGACGACGCACTGCTCGCGGCCATGAATGCCGAGGAGCAGCGGCAGGAAGATCATATCGAGCTGATCGCGTCGGAGAACTACACCAGCAAACGCGTGATGCAAGCCCAGGGCAGTGGCCTGACCAACAAATATGCCGAAGGCTACCCGGGCAAGCGCTACTACGGTGGCTGCGAGCATGTGGACAAGGTCGAAGCCCTGGCCATCGAGCGCGCCAAGCAGTTGTTCGGCGCCGATTACGCCAACGTGCAGCCGCACTCCGGCTCCTCCGCCAACAGCGCGGTGTACCTGGCGCTGTTGAACGCCGGTGACACCATCCTCGGCATGAGCCTGGCCCACGGCGGTCACCTGACCCACGGCGCCAAAGTGTCGTCCTCGGGCAAGCTGTACAACGCGGTGCAATACGGCATCAACACCGACACCGGGCTGATCGACTACGACGAAGTCGAGCGCCTGGCCGTGGAGCACCAGCCGAAGATGGTGGTGGCCGGTTTCTCCGCCTACTCCAAGACCCTGGATTTCCCACGCTTCCGTCAGATCGCCGACAAGATCGGTGCGCTGCTGTTCGTCGACATGGCCCACGTCGCCGGCCTGGTGGCCGCCGGTTTGTACCCGAACCCGCTGCCCTACGCCGACGTGGTCACCACCACCACCCACAAGACCCTGCGCGGTCCGCGTGGCGGCCTGATTCTGGCGCGGGCCAACGAAACGATTGAAAAGAAACTCAACGCCGCCGTATTCCCCGGCGCCCAGGGCGGCCCGCTGATGCACGTCATCGCCGGCAAGGCGGTGTGCTTCAAGGAAGCCCAGGAGCCGGGCTTCAAGGTCTACCAGCAACAAGTGATCGACAACGCCCAGGCCATGGCCAGCGTGTTTATCAAACGCGGCTACGATGTAGTGTCGGGCGGCACCGATAACCACCTGTTCCTGGTCAGCCTGATTCGCCAGGGCCTCACCGGTAAAGAGGCGGACGCCGCCCTCGGTCGCGCGCACATCACCGTCAACAAGAACGCCGTGCCGAATGACCCGCAGTCGCCGTTCGTGACCTCGGGCCTGCGTATCGGCACGCCGGCGGTGACCACGCGCGGTTTCAAGGTGCCGCAATGCATCGAGCTGGCCGGTTGGATCTGCGACATCCTCGACAACCTCGGCGACGCCGATGTCGAGGCCGACGTGGCCAAGCGCGTGTCGGCCCTGTGCGCTGATTTCCCGGTTTATCGCTGAGCGCGGTTTTGGAGTAATGACTATGCAACGCTACTCGGGCTTCGGCCTCTTCAAGCACTCACTCAGCCACCACGAAAACTGGCAGAAGATGTGGCGCACGCCGACGCCTAAAAAGGTCTACGACGTGGTCATCGTCGGCGGTGGCGGGCATGGTCTGGCGACCGCCTACTACCTGGCCAAGGAGCACGGCATCACCAACGTGGCCGTGGTCGAGAAAGGCTGGCTGGGCGGCGGTAACACCGCACGCAACACCACCATCGTGCGTTCCAACTACTTGTGGGACGAGTCGGCGCACCTGTATGAACACGCGATGAAACTGTGGGAAGGCCTGTCCCAGGACCTGAACTACAACGTGATGTTCTCCCAGCGCGGCGTCTACAACCTGTGCCACACCCTGCAGGACATCCGCGATTCCGAGCGTCGCGTCAGCGCCAACCGCCTCAACGGCGTGGACGGCGAACTGCTCAACGCGCAACAAGTGGCAGACGAAATTCCGTACCTCGATTGCTCGAAGAACACCCGCTACCCGGTCATGGGCGCCACCGTGCAACGGCGCGGCGGCGTGGCCCGTCACGATGCGGTGGCCTGGGGCTTTGCCCGCGCCGCCGACGCCCTCGGGGTGGACTTGATCCAGCAAACCGAAGTGATCGGCTTCCGTAAGGAAAACGGCGTGTGCATCGGCGTGGAAACCAACAAGGGCTTCATCGGCGCCAAGCGCGTCGGCGTGGTCACGGCCGGTAACTCCGGGCACATGGCCTCGCTCGCCGGTTTCCGCCTGCCGATCGAATCCCACCCGCTGCAAGCGCTGGTGTCGGAGCCGATCAAGCCGATTATCGACAGCGTGATCATGTCCAACGCCGTCCACGGTTACATCAGCCAGTCCGACAAGGGCGACCTGGTGATCGGCGCCGGTATCGACGGCTACAACGGCTACGGCCAGCGCGGCTCGTACCCGGTGATCGAACACACCATCCAGGCCATCGTCGAGATGTTCCCGGTGCTCTCACGCGTGCGCATGAACCGCCAGTGGGGCGGCATCGTCGACACCACGCCGGACGCCTGCCCGATCATCTCCAAGACCCCGGTGCCGAACATGTTCTTCAACTGCGGTTGGGGCACCGGTGGCTTCAAGGCCACTCCAGGCTCAGGCAACGTATTTGCCGCGAGCCTGGCCAAGGGTGAAATGCACCCGTTGGCCGCACCTTTCTCCATCGACCGGTTCCACAACGGTGCGTTGATCGACGAACACGGCGCCGCGGCCGTCGCCCACTAACAGGAGAAATTTCCTATGTTGCATATCTTCTGTCCTCACTGTGGCGAACTGCGCTCCGAAGAGGAATTCCACGCCTCCGGCCAAGCGCACATCCCGCGCCCGCTGGACCCCAACGCCTGCACCGATGAAGCGTGGGGCGACTACATGTTCTTCCGCGACAACCCCCGTGGCCTGCACCACGAGCTGTGGATTCACGCCGCCGGTTGCCGTCAGTACTTCAACGCGACCCGCGACACCGTCACCTACGAAATTCTTGAAACCTACAAAATCGGCACCACGCCGCAATTCACCGCCAAGGCTGCTGGAGCGAAGGTATGAGCCAGATCAATCGCCTGTCCAACGGTGGCCGGATCGACCGTAACAAAGTCCTGACCTTCAGCTTCAACGGCCAGACCTACAAAGGCTTCGAAGGCGACACCCTGGCCGCCGCGCTGCTGGCCAATGGTGTCGACATCATCGGTCGCAGCTTCAAGTACTCGCGCCCACGCGGCATCTTTGCTGCGGGCGCCGAAGAGCCGAACGCGGTGTTGCAGATCGGCGCCACCGAAGCCACCCAGATTCCCAACGTGCGCGCCACGCAACAGGCGTTGTACCAGGGGTTGGTCGCCACCAGCACCAACGGCTGGCCGAGCGTGAACAACGACGTGATGGGCATTCTCGGCAAAGTCGGCGGCAAGCTGATGCCGCCGGGTTTCTACTACAAAACCTTCATGTACCCGCAGTCGTTCTGGATGACTTACGAGAAGTACATCCGCAAGGCCGCAGGCCTGGGTCGCTCGCCGACCGAAAACGACCCGGACACCTACGACAACTTCAACCGTCACTGCGATGTGCTGGTGGTGGGCGCCGGCCCGGCTGGCCTGGCTGCGGCACTGGCCGCCGCGCGCAGCGGTGCCCGCGTGATCATCGCCGATGAACAGGAAGAGTTCGGTGGCTCGTTGCTCGATTCCCGCGAAAGTCTCGACGGCAAGCCTGCGGATCAATGGGTTGCCAGCGTGATTGCCGAACTCAAAGCCCTGCCGGACGTGGTGCTGCTGCCCCGCGCCACGGTCAACGGCTACCACGACCATAACTTCCTGACCATTCACGAGCGCCTCACCGATCACCTCGGCGACCGCGCCCCGATCGGCCAGGTGCGCCAGCGTATCCACCGCGTGCGTGCCAAGCGCGTGGTGCTGGCGACCGGTGCGTGCGAGCGTCCGCTGGTGTACGGCAACAACGACGTGCCGGGCAATATGCTTGCGGGTGCGGTGTCGACTTACGTGCGCCGTTACGGCGTGGCACCGGGTCAAAAGCTGCTGCTGTCGACCAACAACGACCACGCCTACCGCGTCGCGCTGGACTGGTTAGAGGCCGGCCTGAAGGTGGTGGCCGTGGCCGATGCCCGTCACAACCCACGCGGCGCACTGGTGGAAGAAGCCCGCGCCAAAGGCATTCGTATCCTCACCGGCAGCGCCGTGATCGAAGCCCGTGGCAGCAAACACGTGACCGGAGCCCGCGTTGCCGCCATCGATGTCAAAGCGCATACCGTCACCAGCCCCGGCGAGTGGTTGGACTGCGATCTGGTCGCCAGCTCCGGCGGCTACAGCCCGGTGGTCCACCTGGCGTCGCACTTGGGCGGCAAGCCGACCTGGCGCGAAGACATCCTCGGTTTTGTACCGGGCGAGGCACCGCAAAAACGCGTGTGCGTCGGCGGTATCAACGGCGTCTACGGCCTTGGCGATTCCTTGGCGGATGGTTTTGAAGGCGGTGTGCGCGCCGCCAGCGAAGCCGGTTTTACCCCGGTGGAAGGCACGCTGCCTAAAGCCTTGAACCGCTTGGAAGAGCCAACCCTGGCACTGTTCCAGGTGCCTCACGAGAAAGCCACTGCACGGGCGCCCAAGCAATTTGTCGACCTGCAGAACGACGTCACCGCCGCCGCCATCGAGCTCGCCACCCGCGAAGGTTTCGAGTCGGTGGAACACGTCAAACGCTACACCGCGCTGGGCTTCGGCACCGACCAGGGCAAGCTGGGTAACGTCAACGGCCTGGCCATTGCCGCGCGCTCGCTGAACGTGACCATCCCGCAGATGGGCACCACCATGTTCCGCCCCAACTACACGCCGGTGACCTTCGGCGCGGTCGCGGGCCGGCACTGTGGGCATATCTTCGAGCCCGTTCGCTACACCGCGCTGCACGCCTGGCATGTGAAGAACGGTGCCGAGTTTGAAGACGTCGGCCAGTGGAAACGCCCGTGGTACTTCCCGCGCAACGGTGAAGACCTGCATGCGGCGGTCAAACGCGAATGCCTGGCGGTGCGCGACAGCGTCGGCCTGCTGGATGCGTCGACCCTCGGCAAGATCGACATTCAAGGCCCGGATGCCCGCGAGTTCCTCAACCGCATCTACAGCAACGCCTGGACCAAGCTCGACGTGGGCAAGGCGCGCTACGGCCTGATGTGCAAGGAAGACGGCATGGTCTTCGACGACGGCGTGACCGCGTGCCTGGCCGACAACCACTTCCTGATGACCACCACCACCGGCGGCGCCGCCCGCGTGCTGCAGTGGCTGGAAATCTACCAACAGACCGAATGGCCGGACCTGAAGGTCTACTTCACCTCGGTCACCGACCACTGGGCGACCATGACCCTGTCCGGCCCCAACAGCCGCAAGCTGCTGGCCGAAGTCACCGACATCGACCTGGACAAGGACGGCTTCCCGTTCATGACCTGGAAAGAAGGCCTGGTCGGCGGCGTGCCGGCGCGGGTGTTCCGCATCTCGTTTACCGGCGAGCTGTCGTATGAAGTCAACGTGCAGGCCGACTACGCCATGGGTGTGCTCGAACAGATCGTCGCGGCGGGCAAGCAGTACAACCTGACCCCGTATGGCACCGAAACCATGCACGTGCTGCGGGCGGAGAAGGGCTTCATCATCGTCGGCCAGGACACCGACGGCTCGATGACCCCGGACGACTTGAACATGGGCTGGTGTGTCGGCCGTACCAAGCCGTTCTCGTGGATCGGCTGGCGCGGGATGAACCGCGAAGACTGCGTGCGCGAAGATCGCAAGCAATTGGTCGGCCTCAAGCCGATCGACCCGACGGTGTGGTTGCCGGAAGGTGCGCAACTGGTGTTCGACGCCAAGCAGACGATCCCGATGAAGATGGTCGGCCACGTCACTTCCAGCTATGCGCATAACTCCCTGGGTTATTCGTTTGCGATGGGGGTGGTCAAGGGCGGCTTGAAGCGCATCGGCGAGCGGGTGTTTTCGCCCCAGGCCGATGGCAGCGTGATCGAGGCGGAGATTGTGTCTTCGGTGTTCTTTGACCCGAAAGGCGAACGCCAGAACATCTGACGGACCGAGTCGCCTGCATCGGGGGCAAGCCCCCTCCCACAGGGGAATGCATTCCAAATGTGGGAGGGGGCTTGCCCCCGATGAGGCCAGAACAGTCACCACAGAATTCAAACAGGTGCTCTATGACAGCAGCCAACGTATACCCACAACGCCCCACCACCGGCGCCAAGGCCGAGTCGTCGCTGCACCATGCCGACCTCGCCAGCCTGGTCGGCAAGGGCCGCAAAAATGCCGGCGTGACCGTGCGTGAAAAGAAACTCCTCGGCCACCTCACCCTGCGTGGCGACGGCCATGACGCCGCCTTCGCCGCAGGCGTCCACAAAGCCTTGGGCATCGAACTGCCCGGCGCTCTGACGGTAATCGTCAACGGCGAAACCAGCCTGCAATGGCTCGGCCCGGATGAGTGGTTGCTGGTGGTGCCGAGCGGTGAAGAATTCGCCGCCGAACAAAACCTGCGTGCCGCCCTGGGCGATCTGCACATCCAGATCGTCAACGTCAGCGGCGGTCAACAGATCCTCGAACTGCGTGGCCCGAACGTGCGCGACGTGCTGATGAAGTCCACCAGCTACGACGTACACCCCAACAACTTCCCGGTGGGCAAGGCGGTGGGCACGGTGTTCGCCAAGTCGCAACTGGTGATCCGCCATACCGCCGAAGACACCTGGGAGCTGGTGATTCGTCGCAGCTTCTCGGATTACTGGTGGTTGTGGTTGCAGGATGCCTCGGCCGAATTCGGCCTGAGCGTTCAAGCCTGATATGACCCCCACCCCCTTCACCCGCCACCCTGTAGGAGCGAGCTTGCTCGCGAAAACCTCAAGGGCACCGCGGTCATCCAGGATGCCCGCGTTATCGTTGACGATTTTCGCGAGCAAGCTCGCTCCTACAGGGGTGGGTGAGGCCGGGCTTTGCTTGAGGAGTGACCTGTCATGAGCCGCGCACCCGATACATGGATTTTGACCGCCGACTGCCCCAGCGTGCTCGGCACGGTGGACGCGGTCACCCGCTACCTGTTCGAGCAGGGTTGCTACGTCACTGAGCACCACTCGTTCGATGACCGGCTGTCAGCGCGCTTTTTTATCCGCGTGGAGTTTCGTCAGCCGGAGGGCTTTGATGAACAAGCGTTCCGCGATGGCCTGGCCGCGCGCGGGCAAGCGTTTGGGATGATCTTCGAGCTGACGGCGCCGAACTACCGGCCCAAAGTGGTGATCATGGTGTCGAAGGCCGATCACTGCCTGAACGACCTGCTGTATCGCCAGCGCATCGGCCAGTTGTCGATGGACGTGGTCGCGGTGGTGTCCAACCACGCCGATCTGAAACCGTTGGCCGACTGGCACCAGATTCCCTACTACCACTTCGCCCTCGACCCCAACGACAAACCGTCCCAGGAACGTCAGGTGTGGCAAGTGATTGAAGACACCGGCGCGGAACTGGTGATTCTTGCGCGCTACATGCAAGTGCTGTCGCCGGAGCTGTGCCGCAAGCTCGATGGCAAGGCGATCAATATCCACCACTCATTGTTGCCGGGGTTCAAGGGCGCCAAGCCGTATCACCAGGCATACAACAAGGGCGTGAAGCTGGTCGGCGCGACGGCGCATTACATCAACAACGACCTGGATGAAGGCCCGATCATCGCCCAGGGCGTGGAAGTGGTGGATCACAGTCATTACCCCGAGGACCTGATTGCCAAGGGGCGCGATATCGAAGGGCTGACCCTGGCCCGGGCGGTGGGGTATCACATTGAACGGCGGGTGTTTTTGAATGCCAATAGAACTGTGGTGCTCTGACCGACGCCATCGGGGGCAAGCCCCCTCCCACAGTTGAATGTGTTCACAAATCAAAATGTGGGAGGGGGCTTGCCCCCGATAGGGCCCTAACAAACAACACAAGAAACAGCATCTGTACCCGAGCACTCAACGCGCTGCCCACCCACGGGCAACGCGCTTCCATAAAAACAACAGCGAGGTGAAAGCATGTCTGGTAATCGTGGTGTCGTGTATCTCGGCAACGGCAAGGTCGAAGTACAGAAAATCGACTATCCCAAAATGCAGGACCCGCGTGGCAGGAAGATTGAACACGGCGTCATCCTGCGCGTGGTCTCCACCAACATCTGCGGCTCCGACCAACACATGGTGCGCGGCCGCACCACCGCCCAGACCGGCCTGGTGCTCGGTCACGAGATCACCGGTGAAGTGATCGAGAAGGGCAGCGACGTCGAGAACCTGAAAATCGGCGACCTGGTGTCCGTGCCCTTCAACGTCGCCTGCGGCCGCTGCCGCTCCTGCAAAGAGCAACACACCGGCGTGTGCCTCACCGTCAACCCGGCCCGTGCCGGTGGCGCCTACGGCTATGTCGACATGGGCGACTGGACCGGCGGCCAGGCCGAATACGTGCTGGTGCCCTACGCCGACTTCAACCTGCTGAAACTGCCGGACCGCGACAAGGCCATGGAGAAAATCCGCGACCTGACCTGCCTCTCCGACATCCTGCCCACCGGCTACCACGGCGCCGTCACCGCCGGCGTTGGCCCCGGCAGCACCGTCTACATCGCCGGTGCCGGCCCGGTCGGCCTGGCCGCTGCCGCCTCCGCGCGCCTGCTCGGCGCGGCGGTGGTGATCATCGGCGACGTCAATTCCATCCGCCTGGCCCACGCCAAGGCGCAAGGGTTTGAAGTGGTCGACCTGTCCACCGACACCCCGCTGCACGAACAAATCGCCGCCCTGCTCGGTGAGCCGGAAGTGGACTGCGCGGTCGACTGCGTGGGCTTCGAAGCCCGCGGCCACGGGCATGACGGCGTCAAGCACGAAGCCCCGGCCACCGTGCTCAACTCGCTGATGGGCGTGGTGCGCGTGGCGGGCAAGATCGGCATCCCCGGCCTGTACGTCACCGAAGACCCAGGCGCCGTCGACGCCGCCGCGAAGATGGGCAGCCTGAGCATCCGTTTTGGTCTGGGCTGGGCCAAATCCCACAGCTTCCACACCGGGCAAACGCCAGTGATGAAGTACAACCGCCAGTTGATGCAGGCGATCATGTGGGACCGTATTCACATCGCCGACATCGTCGGGGTCGAGGTGATCAGCCTGGATGACGCGCCGCGTGGGTATGGCGAGTTTGACGCGGGCGTGCCGAAGAAGTTTGTGATTGACCCGCATAAGTTGTTCAGTGCGGCGTAAATGCCAGAGCAAAAAATATGGGTGCCCCGACGGGCGCCCTTATCAATTAGAGTGGGGTCGAGAGTCTAAGGTTAGCGGTCGATTTTATAGTTTCTGGCTCGCCCTTCGCATTTGTCCCCGGTACTTCAATTGTTTTTCCGCCGTAGTTGCAGAATAGTTTTCCGTTAACCTCCTGAACAGTCTCTGCTTTTAGTTCGTACTTGTCTTCAAGGTAAGTATCGTTGGATCCGTGTACTTCACCTGTCCATTGTTTTCCGCCAGAGGAGGCTGTGTATTTAAATGCATTGGCAAATTCTCCTTCTACGGCGCCGTCGACTTTCTCAGTTGCGACGACGGGGTCAGTGTCTTTGAAACGAACTGCCGTTATGTCATTGACTTTTGGGCAGATACTGATATCTGCAGCATAAGCGCTCCCAGTAAGAGCCATGATGGCCAACATTCCCAACGTAAGTTTAGAGTTCATCTCAATGTCTCGGATTGATTTGGAAACTCGATTCTAGATAGACGGGTTGGCTGTTGATACTGTGAGATTTGACAGTTGGCTATGGCTTTTTTGCATGGGGGATATTTCTTTTTGTTTGGTTGTATCTGTTGTTGGCGTTTCAGACATGGGCTAAATAACTCCAGGCGGACGCTGACAATAGGTTAGTCATTTGAGCGTTGTGAGGCGCAGGTAGGGGTCGACCCCCTCACCGTTTTTGCCTCTGGTGTTTAAGCCTGCAAGCGCCGGCTGATCACGTCGAGCAAATCACACCCATCGCGTGGGCTACACACTTATCCGTCGCCAAACGAATTGGGTGGCAGCTATACGCAGGTTGGCGAACCGGGAATGGAGCCGGCAGACCCGAAGGTCTCCCGCGCACAGCCGCCATGAAAGCAGCTATTGCGGATGCAAAAGAACCTGCAAAAAAGCAGAAGCTTTTGCACCATTCATCGGGTCGCCAAACCCGTATCGCCATGTGGACGACCGCCGAACTATAAGCGCCATCCTTCGCCGGGAGCAAGTCGCCTGGACGCCGACGATCAAATGTGGGAGTGGGCTTGCCCGCGATAGCGGTGTGACAGTCCCTGCAACATTGACTGAAACTCCGCTATCGCGGGCAAGCCCACTCCCACAGGGTTTTGTGGTGTCTGTGGCTTAGCGAATCGCCAGTGCGCCTTGATACACCGTCGGCCCGGTCGGCTGCTTGCTCACCGATCCACCCTTGGTTTCCGAACTCACCATCAAATCCACCGGTTTGCTGATGGATTCCTGCTGGCGTGGATTCAAGCCGATGATGCCTTTGCCATCTTCCGGCAACAGGCCGAGGGATATAGGTTGGCCGCCTTCGGGAATCGCCCACAATTCCAGGCTCTGATCAGGGGCGGGCGCCGTCGAGGCGATCGGCTGCACTTCCAGGTAGTCCTTGTGGGCCATGATCTGCGCCGCCGGCTGCTGGGTGGTGGTCACCAGCGTGGCGGCGGATTTGATGGTGTCTTGGGTGTAGAGCGCGGCGCCGACGCCAGCAGCCACGACTGCGCAGGCGCCGATGAACAGGCGCGGACGGCTCCAGAATGAAGGCTTGTGATCAATCACTTGGGGTTGGATCGCAGTCATAAGTCGCTTCCTGACAAATTATGTAGTCAGTTCATGGACCGGCGTATCGCAGTTGGGTTCCGGAGCGGGTTTGGAACAAGTGACGCAAAGGCCAGTCAAACCCCTGCTTTCACCCCTACATCCTGAGGTTGTTTCGATGAAGATTTCACGCGGTTTCGCCCTTTCCTGCCTGATGACCCTGGCAGCCGGCCCGGTGTTCGCCGCCGGATTCAGCCTTGGCGATGCGGCCAATGCGATTTCCGGCATGCAGGGCGGTAACAACAAAGCCGCTGCCGTCGCGCCGTCGTCCGAGACGGCCGGTTTGCTGAGTGCCCTGACCTCACAATTGAATGTCACCCCCGAGCAAGCCGTCGGCGGCACTGGCGCCATGCTCGGCCTGGCCAAGAACCAACTGAGTGGCTCCGACTATTCGCAACTGGGCAAAAGCGTGCCGGGCCTCGATCAACTGTCGGGCAGCAATGCGTTGGGCAGCCTCGGCGCCTTGAGCGGGATGCTTGGCCAGAGCGGCGGCAGCAAGACCAGCGGCTTGGATGACCTGCTGGGTAACGTGAAGAACACCAACGACCTGAACACCGCGTTCAGCGCGCTGGGCATGGACAGCGGCATGATCGGCCAATTTGCCCCGGTGATCCTGCAATACCTGGGCGGCCAGGGTGCCAACAGTTCGCTGCTGGGCAAACTGGCCCAGGCTTGGGGCACCGGTAGCTAAGGGCGTGGTTCTTCAAAGCGGGTTCGCCCCCGCTTTGAAGTGGCCGGCAGGTTGCGGGGGGCAGGGTTACGGTTGGTACTCAAAAGTACATTTGGAAGCGTCGATCGATAAGTCGCTGCCTTGATTCCCACAGCTGGTTCCTGTCCATGATGTGCCGGGCGCCGCCATCAGGTTGTTCAACGGCAGGCGCAGTTGAACATAGGGTCTGGAAACCTTGTCTGCTGGCTCTGCGTTTTCTCTTTGCGCGGTACCGCCATAACTGCAGAGTATTTTCCCGTTGCTCATTTCTGCACCGACTAACATCAGGTTGTATTGAGGCTCAAGATACGTGTCGGTTGTGGCTGTGGACTGGCCCTCCCACATCATGCCGCCGGGCCCGGGGGCCGTGTATTTGAAACCTTCGTTGTAGCCTGAAGGGAGGGACGGGTCGGTATACGCTGCGGCGCTTATCGAGCTGACTGCGGGGCACGTGGCCATTTCTGCATGGGCAATGCTCGCTACTGTCAGTAACGCCATGCCGGCGAAGAGGACTTTGATGCTCATGATGAGGGCACTCTGCTGAGATGGGGCCTTTAGCCTAATCAGCCGCCCAAGGCGGGCGAAACTGTTAACTCTGACAGTTTTTATGCATTTTCAGACGATGCCCTATTGCTGCTCCGTATAGCGATGCAGCGTTTCGATGCGCGCATCTTTCTCCCTCCAGAGCTGGTTGACCCAGTTCTGCACGACCTGGCGAAACGCCGGGTCGTTTTCGTAATCCCCCTGCCATAACGCCGGGTCCAGTTCACGGGTGCGGATGTCGATGATCACCTTCGGCACCGCGCCGCTGATCAAGTCCCAGAACCCCGGGATCTTTGCTTGCGGATAGACCACGGTCACGTCGAGCACCGCGTCCAGTTGTTCGCCCAGCGCCGCCAATACGAACGCCACGCCACCGGCCTTGGGCTTGAGCAGGCGGGTAAACGGTGAGTGTTGCTGGGCACGCTTGGCCGCGCTGAACCGTGTGCCTTCCAGATAGTTGACCACCGTCACCGGCTGGCGTTTGAACAGCTCGCAGGCCTGGCGGGTGATCTTCAGGTCCTGGCCCGCCAGTTCCGGGTGCCTGGCCAGGAACGCCTTGCTGTAGCGCTTCATGAACGGATAATCCAGCGCCCACCAGGCCAGGCCCAGGAAGGGCACCCAGACCAGTTCTTTCTTCAGGAAGAACTTGAAGAACGGCGTGCGACGGTTGAGGGCCTGGATCAGCGCGGGAATATCGACCCAGGATTGGTGATTGCTGATCACCAGATAGGAAGTGTCACGACGCAGGTCGTCTGCACCGCGAATGTCCCATTGGGTCGGGATGCACAGCGCGAAGATCAGTTTGTCGATCTCGGCCCAGGTCTCGGCGATCCACATCACGGCCCATGATGCGTAATCGCGATAGCGACCGGGGGCCACCAGCTTGAGCAGGGCAAACACCGTCAGCGGTCCGATCAGGACCAGGGTGTTGAGCAGGAGCAGCAGTGAGACGAAACAGCCGGTGAGCAGGCGGCGCATAAGTAACTCTTGGAATCCTGTGGGCGGGCCATGATAAGAGAGCGGCGTCTAGAGGCCAAATCGCAAATCGTCCGACGAATGTTTCACAATGTGCCGGGTATGGTCGTAGAACTAACTAAGTGCTGCCGTTGCGGTCTAGAATTCGTCTACTTCTTTCCGAGGAAATCACTTCGTGAAACTGCTCCTTGCCTCGCTCGCCCTGGCGGCCTTGCCCGTCATGGCCGCCGAACCGACCCTTTACGGTCGCTACGAATACATCCAGTTGCCGGAGATCGGCGAAACCTTCAAGGCCAAGATGGACACCGGCGCGCTGACCGCCTCGCTGTCGGCCCGTGACATCGAGACCTTCACCCGTGACGGCGACGATTGGGTGCGCTTCCGCGTTGGTGGCAAGGACGCCAGCAACAAAGTCTACGAACACAAGGTGGCGCGCATCAGCAAGATCAAGAGCCGCGCCGACGAAGACGAGGACAAGGAAGACGCCACCGTGGCCAAGCGCCCGGTGATCGACCTGGAAATGTGCCTGGGCAACGTCAAGCGCACCGTCGAGGTCAACCTCACCGACCGCAGCAGCTTCAACTACCCGCTGCTGATCGGTGCCAAGGCCCTGCGTGAATTCGGCGCAGCGGTGAACCCGGCGCGTCGCTACACCGCCGACAAACCGGACTGCTGACGGACCGCCATGCCGCACATCCTGATTGTCGAAGACGAAGCGGCGATAGCCGACACGCTGGTCTTTGCCCTGCAAGGCGAAGGCTTTTCCACCACCTGGTTGAGCCTTGGTCAGGAGGCGCTGGCCCACCAGCGCCAGACCCCGGCCGACCTGATCATCCTCGACATCGGCCTGCCCGACATCAGCGGCTTTGAAACCTGCAAGCAACTGCGGCGTTTCAGTGAAGTGCCGGTGATGTTTCTCAGCGCCCGCGACAGCGAGATCGACCGCGTGGTCGGGCTGGAGATCGGTGCCGACGATTATGTGGTCAAGCCGTTCAGCCCGCGGGAAGTGGCGGCGCGGGTCAGGGCGATCCTCAAGCGCGTCGGCCCTGGCATCGTTCCGGCGTTGTTCCAGGTCGATCTGGAGCGCATGCAGATCAGCTACCGGGGCCTGGCACTGAGCCTGACCCGCCATGAGTTCCGCCTGCTGCAAAGCCTGCTGGAACAGCCCGAGCGCGTGTTCAGCCGCGAACAATTGCTGGACGCGGTCGGCGTGCCGGCCGATGCCGGTTACGAGCGCAATATCGACAGCCATATCAAAAGCCTGCGCAGCAAACTACGCCGCGTGGCGGCGCAGGCCGAACCGATCCAGACCCATCGCGGCCTGGGCTACAGCTACAGCCCGAGCCATAGCTGATGCGCCTGGGGCTGCGGATTTTCCTGGTCTACGCGCTGTTTATCGGCCTCACCGGTTACTTCGTGCTGAGCACCGTGATGAAGGAAATCCGCCCCGGCGTGCGCCAGTCCACCGAGGAAACCCTGGTGGACACCGCCAACCTGCTGGCCGAAATCCTGCGCAACGACGTCAAGAACGGCACCCTCGGCCAAAGCCACTGGCCGGAGCTGCTCAGGGCCTACGGCACCCGCCAGCCGGGCGCGACCATCTGGGGCCTGCCGAAAAACCAGGTCAACCACCGCATCTACGTGACCGACGCCAATGGCACGGTGTTGCTCGACTCCAGCGGCGAAGCCGTGGGCCAGGACTATTCCAAATGGAACGACGTGTACCTGACCCTGCGCGGCGAGTACGGCGCGCGTTCCACCCGCAGCGCGCCGGATGACCCGGCCTCGTCGGTGATGCACGTGGGCGCGCCGATTCGCGACAACGGGCAGATCATCGGCGTGGTCACGGTGGCCAAGCCGAACAGTTCGCTGCAGCCCTATATCGACCGCACCGAGCGCCGATTGCTGTGGTACGGCGCCGGCTTGGTGATCCTCGGCCTGCTGCTCGGCGCGCTGTTGTCGTGGTGGTTGAGCGTGGCACTGCGCCGGCTCACCGCGTATGCCGAGGCGGTCAGCGAGGGTCGACGCGCCGAATTGCCGCATTACCGTGGCGGCGAGCTGAAGCAGTTGTCCACCGCCGTGGAGCACATGCGCACGCAACTGGAAGGCAAGGCCTACGTCGAGCATTACGTCCACACCCTGACCCACGAATTGAAGAGCCCGCTGGCGGCGATTCGCGGCGCGGCCGAGCTGTTGCAGGGCGACATGAGCCGTGAGCAGCAACAGCGCTTTGTCGGCAATATCGACAGCGAAAGTACGCGCCTGCAGCAGTTGATCGAGCGCTTGCTGAACCTGGCGCAAGTCGAGCAACGCCAGGGGCTGGAGGCGCAGGCGAGCCTGTCGCTGGCCGCGCTGGTGGACGATGTGCTCAAGGCCCAATGCGCGCGCATCGAAAGCGCCGGGTTGCACGTCGAACAAACGATCGACGCTGAGGTGAAGGTCTTCGGCGAACCGTTCCTGCTGCGCCAGGCCCTGGGCAACCTGCTCGACAACGCCCTGGACTTCACGCCGGCGGGCGGGGTGTTGCGGTTCAGCGCGCAGACCCGGCACAACGCTGTGCAGGTCAGCCTGTTCAACCAGGCCGCGCCGATTCCCGACTACGCCTTGCCGCGCCTGAGCGAGCGTTTCTACTCGCTGCCGCGCCCGGCCAGCGGGCGCAAAAGCACCGGCCTGGGCCTCAACTTTGTCGAGGAAGTGATGAAGCTGCATGGCGGCACGCTGCAGATCGGCAATGTACCCGGTGGCGTGCAAGTGGTGCTGCATCTCCACACAGTCTCCACATTGCCCACATAAATCCCCCACATGCGCGGCTCACGCTCTGCCCATCCAAACAGGGAGAGTCCCATGAACCGCCACCTGCTTTTCAAACTGGGCGCGATTGCGCTGTTGATCCTGCTATTGCTGATTCCATTGCTGATGATCAACGGCATCATCGCCGACCGCCAATACACTCGCGACACGGTGCTGACGGACATCGCCCGCAGCTCCAGCTACAGCCAGCGCCTCACCGGCCCGGTGATGGTGGTGCCGTACCGCAAGACCGTGCGCGAGTGGAAGCTCAATGAAAAACTCAACAAGCGCTACGAGGAGACCCGTGAAGTGCGCGGTCGTCTGTATTTCCTGCCGGAGCATTTTGAGCTCGACGGGAGGGTGCAAACCGAACTGCGCGCGCGTGGCATCTACCAGGCGCGGCTGTTCCACGCCGACAACCGCATCAGCGGGCGCTTCGTCTTGCCGGAGCAATGGGGGATCAAGGAAAATTTCGCCGATTACCGCTTTGAGCCAGCGTTTCTGGCGGTGGGTATCAGCGATATTCGCGGGATCGAAAACGCACTGACACTGGAGCTGGGCCGCCAGCTCCTGGAGTTCGCGCCAGGCACCCAAGTGGAATGGCTGGGCGAGGGCGTGCATGTGGCGCTGCCGGAGCAGGACAGCAAAACCCCGGTCGCGCTGGACTTCGCCTTCGACCTGCGCCTGCAAGGCACCGAGCAACTGCAAGTGGTGCCGGTGGGCAAGACCAGCCAGGTCACACTCGCCTCCAACTGGCCGCACCCGAGCTTCATCGGCAACTTCCTGCCGGCGCAACGGGACGTCACCGACAAGGGCTTCACTGCCAACTGGCAGACCTCATTCTTCTCCACCAACCTCGAAGAAGCCCTGCGCGGCTGCCTGGCCGAACGCGGCTGTGACGACTTCAACAACCGCAGCTTCGGGGTGAACTTCATCGACCCGGTGGACCAGTACCTCAAGAGCGACCGCGCGATCAAATATGCGCTGCTGTTCATCGCGCTGACCTTTGCCGGTTTCTTCCTGTTCGAAGTGCTCAAGGGCTTGGCCGTGCATCCGATCCAGTACGCGCTGGTGGGGTTCGCCTTGGCGTTTTTCTACCTGCTGTTGCTGTCGTTGTCCGAGCACCTGGGCTTTGCCTTGGCGTACCTGATCTCCGCCAGTGCCTGTGTGTTGTTGATTGGTTTCTACGTGTGCCATGTGCTGCGCAGCGTCATCCATGGCCTGGGGTTCTCGGCAGGGTTGGCGGCGTTGTATGGCTTGTTGTACGGGCTGTTGAGTGCCGAGGACTACGCGCTGCTGATGGGCTCGCTGCTGCTGTTCGGCCTGCTGGGCACGGTGATGGTGCTGACGCGCAAACTGGATTGGTACGGCGTGGGCAAGCGCAAGGCGGCCGAGCCGTTGGCATTCGATCTGGAGGCCGTGCAATGATCGGGTTGCGTGAGGACCAGCGGGAGCGAGCGCAGTTGGTGGCGAGGATTGTGGCGTTGTTGCCCGCGCCACCTGTGCGCAGGGTTAAACCGGCGGTTGTGTCTCAAGCATCGAAGGCCGCTGGCTGACTTCGGCGTACCAGGCGGCAAGCCGGGGGTTGGCGTCGCGCCATTGCAGGTCCGGGTGACGGAAGTCCAGGTAACCCAAGGCGCAGGCCACGCTGATCGCGGCAATATCGAAGTGGCTGGCCAGTTCGGCAATCGCATCCGCTTCCAGCTCCGCCAGGGTGCGCCGGATTTTGTTGCGCTGTTCGTCGAGCCACGGCGCCCAGTGTTTTTCCGGTGGGCGCAGGGCGCTCTCGTAACGCACCAGCACGGCGGCGTCCATGATGCCGTCGGCCATCGAGGCCAGGGTCAGGCGGCGCCAGCGGGCCGAGCCGTCGCGGGGGATCAGCGGGTTGCCGACGTGCTGGTGGTCGAGGTAATCGAGGATCACCCGGCTGTCGTGCAGCACCGTGCCATCGGCCAGGCGCAGGGCCGGGATCTTGCCCACCGGGTTTTCGTTGACCAGTTGTACATCCGGGTTGACGGGTGTTGGCATGCAGAGCTGCAGGGCCACACGGTCCTGCTGGCCGGTTTCAGCCAGCAACACGCGGACTTTGCGCACGAACGGCGAAGCGGGGTTGTGGAACAGGGTCATGCTGGGAGCGGACATAGGCATTCCTCTGGATGGGCAGTCGCTAGCCTAGAGGGTTGTGCAGTGGCTGGCGAGGGGGATTTTTGGGGTTCTTGAGGGCCTCATCGGGGGCAAGCCCCCTCCCACAGTTGGAATGCATTCCCCTGTGGGAGGGGGCTTGCCCCCGATGGCGTCCTCAGCCACGCCGCCTGAACAACCCCCAACTCCCAATGACCGCAGGAATCCCCAACCCGACCCAGCTCAGCGCATCCCACCACCCATCCCCCAGCAGCGCGGCAAACAAACCGGCCGCGCTGAGCAGGCCGATCCCCAGCGGCACGCCGAACACCTTCCAGAAACTCGACTGACGCGGCCTCATGCCTTGCCTGCCTTGCGTCTGACGACCCACAGATAAACGCCGCTGCCGAGCACGATGAGGGTCAGCCCATCCAGCACTGCCCAGAGGATTTTCATCGGCATCCCGCCGTAGTCGCCGAAGTGCAGCGGCTGCGACATGCCCATCGCGTCCATGTACCACGGCCGTTTGGCGATGGCGGTGACGGCCAGCGTGCTGGCGTCGATCAGTACGGGGGTGAGCAGGTGCGCGGTCAGGTGGGTGCTGCCCTTCATGAACACGGCGTAATGGTGCTCGCTGGAAAAGCGTGTGCCGGGAAAGGCGATGAAGTCGGGCTGCATGCCGGGCGCGGCCTCAGCGGCGATCTTGAGCAGATCGCTGGCCGGTGCGCGCTGGGTCAGCGGCGGGGCGTGCTTGTACGGTTCGACCATCGCGCTGAGGCTGTCGGTGCGCCAGGCGGCGATGATCAGATCGGCACAGGCGCTGATCACGCCGGTCACGCCGACCACCAGCGCCCAGGTCAGGGTGACCACGCCGATCAGGTTATGCAGGTCGAGCCAGCGCAGGCGGGTGGACTTGTCCTGGCGCACGGTGGCGAATTTCAAGCGGCGCATGAACGGCAGGTACAGCACCGTGCCCGAGACAATCGCGAGCACAAACAGAAGGCCCATGAACGCCAGCAGCCACTTGCCCGGCAGGCCGGCGAACATGTCCACATGCAGGCGCAGCAGGAACAGGGTCAAGCCGCCGTTGGCCGATGGCATCTCGACGGCTTCGCCGGTGCGCGCATCGAGCATGAAGGTATGGGAGGCGTTGGGCTCGGTGCCGGCGGTGGCGGCCATGATTGCGATCACGCCGTTTTTGTCGTCTTCGTCCCAGGCCAGGTACTGCAGGGCTTCGCCGGGGCGATGAGCCTGGGCCTTGGCCACCAGTTGCTCAAGGTTCAGTTGTGGCGTGTCGGCAGGCATCGACTGCAGCGCGGGTTCGTTGCCCAGCAGGTGATCGATCTCGTGATGGAAAATCAACGGCAGGCCGGTGAGGGCGAGCAGCAGCAGGAACACGGTGCAGATCAGGCTGGTCCAGGTGTGGATAAAGGACCAGCGGCGGATGGTTGTGCTTTTCATTTGTTGGCCTTCAGACACGCCACAGCCGTCCCTGGGGACGGCCGGCGGTTAACGCAGTCGGTCACCACTGGTAGGTGGCACTGGCCACGACGCTGCGTTGGTCGCCGAAGTAGCAGTAGCTGCCATCGCAGGTCGACAGGTAGTCCTTGTTGAACAGGTTGGTGGCGTTCAACTTCACCGAGGCGCCTTTGAGGCTGTTGTCCAGGCGGCCGAGGTCGTAATGCACCGCGCCGTCGAACACGGTGTAGGCATTGGCCTTGCCCAGCCAGGTGTTGGCCTGGTCGCCATAGGTATTGCCGGTGTAACGGGCACCGAAGCCGATGCCGAAACCGTCGAGCACACCGCTGTGCCAGGTGTAATCGGTCCACAGCGAGGCTTGCTGATTGGGCATCAGTTGCAGGCGGTTGCCTTTGTAGGTGCCTGTTTGCACCTCGGACTTGGCCAGGGTGTAGGCGGCGATGACCTTGAGGTTCTCGGTCACGTCAGACACCGCTTCCAGCTCCAGGCCCTTGACCTTCACTTCGCCGGCCTGGTCGGTGATCGACTGGTTGCCCGAGCCGATTCGGGTCACCAGCACGTTTTTCTGGGTCAGGTCATAGACCGCCGCACTCAGTAGCGTCGTGGAGCCGGGCGGCTGGTACTTGATCCCCAGTTCCCATTGCTGGCCTTCGGTGGGTTTGTACGATTTGACCGGGTCGACGCTGGCGTTGCTCGCCGGTTGGAACGATTCGGCGTAGGACAGGTACGGCACGAAGCCCGAATCGAAGACATAGCTCAGCGCCGCGTTGCCGCTGAAATTCTTGCTGCGATCCGTGTTGGTCGCATCCAGTTTGTTGAAGTAGGTGGTGCCCTGGTGCACCCAGTCTTCGCGTCCGCCGAGGGTCAGGCGCCAGTTGTCCAGGGCCATCTGGTCTTGCGCGTAGAGGCCGGTCTGTACGGTTTTCTGGTTGTAGTCGTAATACGCATCGCCGGTCGGGCGGACCGTGGGCCCGGTGTTGACCGGGTTGAAAATGTTGATGCTCGACGCTGTACCGTAGATCGTCCGGAAGGCGGTATCGGTGCGCTGGTGATCCAGGCCGAGCAACACGGTGTGGGTCACGTCGCCGGTCGTGAAGTCAGCCTGGAAGTGGTTGTCCAGCGCAAGCTGACCGATGTTCTCGTCAACGTTGGTGGTCGAGCGGGTGATGGTGCCTGTCGCGTCAGCCGGGGAGTAGGCATAGGAACCCACGGTCAGTTGCTGGAACGACAACTCCGACTTGGTGTAGCGCAGGTTCTGCTTGAACTGCCAGGTGTCGTTGAAGCGATGCTCGAAGGCATAGCCCAGCGCGTAGTAGGTGCGGTCGTAGAACTCGTAGTCCGGATCGCCCAGGTTCTTGTGGTGGGAGATTTCGCCCAGGGCCGATTTGATCTTGGTGCCCTGGATCGGCAGGAACTGGCTGGTGGTGCCGGTATCGTCGCGGGTGAACTGCGAGAGCAGGGTCAGCTGGGTGTCGGTGTCGATGTTCCAGGTCAGGCTGGGGGCGATGTTGTAGCGCTTGTTGTCGATATGGTCGACCTGGGTGCCGGCATCCCGTACCACGCCGCTGACGCCGTAAAGGAACTGGCCTTCATCATCGATCTTGCCGGTGCTGGCGAAATTGATCTGGCGATAGTTGTCACTGCCGTATTGCACTTGAATGGCATGGTTCGATTCAGCGCTGGGACGCCGGCTGACCATGTCCAGCAGGCCACCCGGCGGTGTCTGGCCATACACCGACGACGCCGGGCCGCGCAGCAGGGCGATGCGGTCGAGGTTCCAGGTTTCGGCTTTCGGGTTGGCGTACACGCCGCGTGGCAACGGCAGACCGTCGAGGAACTGTGTGGGCTCGAAGCCACGCACGCGCATCCAGTCGTAGCGGGTGTCGCTGCCGTAGCTGGCGGACACGATGCCGGGCATGTATTTGACCGCGTCATCCAGGTTCTGCACGTTGCGGTCCTGCATCTGCTCGCGGGTGGCGACGGAGATCGAGCGCGGCGCTTCGACCAGCGCGGTGTCGGTCTTGGTGCCGGCGGCGGTACGCGTCGCCAGGTAGCCTTGCACCGGGCCCCAGGCACTTTCAGCGTCGCCCTGGGCAACGATATTGGTCTGCGGCAACGCCACGACCCCTTCCGCAATCGCCACCAGCGTGTAAGTCCCCGCGCTGCTCTGCTCCACCTGCAACCCGGTGCCGCGTAGTGCCTCGCTCAGTGCGCCTTGCGCATCGAACTGGCCCTGCACCGGCGCGGAGGTTTTGCCTGCGGCCAGTGCCGGGCTGAGGGTCAGCGCGAGGCCGGCCTGGCTGGCGATCTGGTTCAGGGTGGCGGCCAATGGCGCGGCGGGCAGGTTGTAGGCGCGCACGTTGGACGCTTGCTCGGCGGCGATCAGCACGGTGCTTGCCAGCGGGGTGCTGAGGGCAATGGCCACGGCTAACAGGCTGGGGCGCAACAAGGTGTCTAGCGTGCGGGACATGGGGCGGCTCCTGAATGGAAGTAATTCGCAATTACCCCTGTGCCGAGCGAGATTTGAAAAGTGATAGGGCTTGGGGAAAATAATTGTTGCCTGGGGCTATTCGGTGTTCTTGAGGGCCTCATCGCGGGCAAGCCCGCTCCCACATTCGACCGCGTTCAGCCAGATGTAACGCGATCAAAGGTGGGAGCGGGCTTGCCCGCGATAGCAATATCCCAGACACCGCCGGACCTAGGGCCTACCCTTCACCGTCACCCACCACGGCGTGCGCTGCTCGATCTGCACCGGCAGGGTCGGCAGCAACGCGTTCAGCGCCAGAGTGGTGTCGTGCAGCGGGAAGCTGCCGGTGATGCGCAGGTCGGCCACGCGGTTATCCACTCCCAGGTGGCCACGGCGATAACGGCTCAGTTCCTCGACCACATCGCCCAGGCGGGCGTTGTCCACCACCAGCATGCCGCGGGTCCAGGCGTCGGTGGCGGGGGGGACGGCCAGCAGCGGGCCGAGGCTGTCGCTGCGCATCAGCACTTGCTGGCCGGCTTTGAAGACCTGCGCCTGATGCAACGCCTCGGGTTGGGCGGCCACCGCCGATTGCAGCACGCTCAGGCGCGTGGCGGCGTCCTCGCGCTTGACGATAAACCGCGTGCCCAGCGCGCGCAGGCTGCCGTCGCGGGTTTGCACATAGAACGGGCGCGCATCGTTGTGGCCGGTTTCGACGAGGATTTCGCCTGCCTGCAACACGATCAGCCGGCGGTTTTCATCGAAACGCACATCGATGGCGCTGTGGGTGTTGAGGTTGATCTGCGTGCCGTCCGCCAGTGTCAGCGTGCGTTGTTCGCCGGTGGCGGTGCGTTGATCGGCCAGCCAATAGTCGAGCGGCCCATAGCGTTCAGCGGCAAACAAGGCCAGGCCGCACACCAGCGCGATACTCGCCAGGCCGCTGCCGAGTTTGCGCACGCGCTGGCGAATGCCCTCGCGTGACTGCAACAACGCCGCGCGCGCTGGGCCAGAGGCCACGCTGAAACGCTGGTCGAGCAGGCCCAGTTGGTGCCAGGCGCGGGCATGTTCGGCATCGCTGGCCAGCCACTTGGCGAATTCCTCCTGTTCCACGGCGCTGCCGTCGCCTGAGTCGAGGGACAGTTGCCAGGCAATCGCCGCATCCAGCACCCGGGCCGCCACCGGTTTGCAATTGGCCGCGCTCATAACGGCTCGCCATACAGCGCGATGTAGCACTGGCGGATGCCCTGGGCCAGGTACTGGCGCACGCGCGGCACCGACACGCCGAGGCGCCGGGCGATGTCGGCGTGGCCCAGGCCGTCGATACGGTTGTAGAGGAACGCGGCGCGGGCCTTGCTCGACAGTGTGCCGAGCAGGCGGTCGATGGCCTTGAGGTCTTCGAGGATCAGTTGCTGGTCTTCCGGCGACGGGTGTTCGCTTTCCGGGATCAGCATCAATTCGCTGAGGTAGGCCTGTTCCAGGGCGGCGCGGCGGAAGTAGTCGAACAACAAGCCCTTGGCGATCGCCACCAGAAAGGCGCGCGGCTCGCGGGGTTCGCGCAACCCGTCGCGGCCGAGCAGGCGCATGAAGGTGTCCTGGCTCAGGTCTTCGGCGCGGCTCGGGCAGGCCACGTTGCGCCGCAGCCACGCCAGCAGCCAGCCGCGATGGTCGCGATACAACGCGCCAACAAGCTCACTGTGGGGGGGCTGGACCGACGACAAGGCATCACCGAATAAACAAGTTTAAAATAACGAGAATTATTCGCGATTGTGTCAGAGGCGTGGAGCCGGCGCAATTGGCGTCTGTCGGGAGACGCTATTAAAACGAGTGCGCTTGTTTACGCCGTTTCCATTGGCTCAAACGTGCTTGCAGGGCGCGTGGCGTGTCGATGTGCTGCTGGCGCGCGCGATTGAGCAGGATGAGCATCAGTTCCGCTGTGGCCAGGGCGTCGGCGCTGGCGTGGTGGCGTTCGCCCACCTGCAGGCGGAAGTGGTCGATCCAGTCATCCAGCCCGGCTTCGCGGATCGGCGCCTCGGGGCACAGCAGCGGGGCGATATCGGCCACGTCGAGGAACGGATGGGCCAGGCGATAACCCAGGCTGTCCTTGAGCGCTCGACCCAACATGTGTTGATCGAACGGCGCATGGAAGGCCAGCAAAGGGCTGTCGCCGACGAAGTCCATGAAATCCAGCAGCGCGTCCACTGGGTCACTGCCGGCGGCGAGTGCACTGGGGCCGAGGCCATGGATCAGCACGGCGGGGTTCAGTTTTGTTTCGGCGCGTTGCAGCGTGCGCTCGAACATTTGCGAAAAGTCCACCGCGCCGTCCTCGATCACCACCGCACCGATGGACAACACTTGGTCGCGGTTCAGGTTCAGGCCGCTGGTTTCCAGGTCCAGCACCACCCAGCGCTGGCTGCGCAAGGCAACGTCGCCCAGCGTGGCAGGCAGGGGCAATTGCTCCAGGCGCTGGCGTTGCGTTGCGTCGAGATGGGGTTTGGCCGTGCGCAACCAACCAAACAGACTCACAGCTGGTACCGCACGGTCAGGCTGCTTTGCAGGCGCTGGGCCTGGCGCAGGGATTCACGCAGGATGCGCCGGTCCAGGTGGTTGAGGCTATCGGGGTCGACGCGGTTGGAATACGGCAGGTTTTCCCGCGTTTGCAACTGGTGCTGCTGCATGCGGGTTTGCTGGATAAAGTGATACGCCTCTTCATAGGCGGCGCCATCCAGCGGCTCGATCACCTCCTTGACCACCAACTGGCGCAAGCGCTCCAGGGTGTTGATAGCGTGGACGTCGTTGGCCAGGGCCAGCAGGCGCGCGCCGTCGACAAAGGGCGTCAGGCCTTGCACCTTGAGGTCGAGGGTGGCTTTTTCGCTGCCTTTGCGCGTCAGCACGAACTCGCGGAAGCGGCCCACCGGCGGGCGTTGGCGCAAGGCGTTCTCCGCCAGCATGCGCTGGAACAGGCGGTTATCCGCGACCTGATCGAGAATGCCCTGGCGCAGTTGTTCACAACCCTGCTCATCGCCCCACACTACCCGCAGGTCGAAATAGATGGTCGACCCCAGCAGGTTCTCCGGCGTCGCTTCGCGGATAAACGCCGCAAACCGTCGCGCCCATTCGGCCCGCGACAGGCACAGCTCGGGGTTGCCGGCCATGATGTTGCCTTTGCACAGGGTGAAGCCGCACTGCGCCAGGCTCTGGTTGATCTGCTGCGCGAGGGGCAGCAGGCGCGCGCGAATCTCAGCCGCTTCGGCGGCGTCCTTGGCGTCGAACAGGATGCCGTTGTCCTGATCGGTGTAGAGCGTCTGCTCGCGCCGGCCTTCGCTGCCGAAACACAACCAGGTGAACGGCACGCCGGGGTCGCCTTTGTCGGCGAGGGTCAACTCGATGACCCGGCACACGGTGTGATCGTTGAGCAGGGTAATAATGTGGGTGATCTGGGTCGACGACGCACCATGGGCCAGCATGCGTTCCACCAACTGGCCGATTTCACCGCGTATCGCCACCAGGTTTTCCACCTTGGGTGCATTGCGGATGGTGCGGGCCAGGTGGACCAGGTCCACACGCTGCAGGGAAAACAGGTCGCGCTCGGACACCACGCCGCACAGGCGATGGTCTTTGACCAGGCACACGTGGGCGATATGCCGCTCGGTCATGGCGATGGCGGCATCGAAGGCGCTGTGGTCCGGCGTGAGGAAAAACGGCGCAGGGGTCATGTGCGCGTCGATCGCGAGGGTGAAATCGCTGGTGCCGTCGGCCACCACCTGGCGCAGATCGCGCAGGGTGAAAATCCCCAGGGGCGCCTTGTGCTCATCCACGATCACAATGCTGCCGACCTGTTGCTCGTGCATCAGCGTCACCGCTTCGCGCAGCGGCGTATCCGGGCCGCACGTTACCGGGTGGCGCATGGCCAACTCGCCCAGGCGGGTATTCAAGGAGTATTGGGTGCCGAGGGTTTCCACGGCTTTTTGCTGCACTTGCTGGTTGACCTGATCGAGCAGGCTGCTCACGCCGCGCAAGGCGAAATCGCGGAACTCGCTGGACAGCGCGAACAGCTTGATAAACGCCGGCTTGTTCAGTTGCAGGCAGAAGGTGTCTTCGGCGGCCTTGTGCTCGGTGCGCGTCGCGCGTTCGCCCAGCAGTGCCGCGAGGGGGAAGCACTCGCCGGTGGCAATCTCAAAGGTGGTTTCGGCCGAATCCGGCCGCTCGCCGACAACCCGCCCCTGCTTGACGATATAGAAGTGCTCCACCGGCCCGTCCGCCGGCTTGAGGATGCTGTCGCCGGGGCCGTAAAAGCGCAATTGGCACTGCTCTACCAGGAACGCGAGGTGCGCGTTTTCCATTTGGTTGAACGGTGGGAAGCGTTGCAGGAACTGCAAGGTGCCGTGGATGTTCTGCAACACCGCAGTTTTCCCCGCCTGGTCGAATGCATCAGCTTTACTCATAACTATGACCGCGATGTTTTTGTCGTTATCGTTCTGCATGGTCGACTCCTGCACGGCGGGTGCCCATTGGACGTAAGTCTAGGTCGATGAAAACGGCGCATAACTAGGGAAAAACCTTACACGACAATCGTCTAAACCCCGTAGAACGCCCACTAGGCAAACTTTCCGACGAAGGGCACATTGTTCGGCCTTCCGCAGATGTCTGACGGGTGTGCAGGGAGATTGATGAGAGCTAGCTGAGAACCGTATGTCCGACCACGATATTTTGAGTGATGCCGAGCGCGAGGCGCTGAGCGCCGTGATGCTGGAGCCTGATTTACCGCCACAACGCGTGTTGATTGTCGACGACGACAAGGACGCGCGCGAACTGCTGGCGGAGATCCTGGGCCTGGACGGTATTCGCTGCATGACCGCCGAGAGTGGTGACGCGGCCTTGAAACTCTTGGAATCGAGCCGCTCCATTGGGTTGCTGATCACCGACCTGCGCATGGAGCCAAGCAATGGCCTCCAGTTGATTCGCAAAGTGCGCGATTCCGAGCGCGCGGCGTTGCCGATCATCGTTGTGTCCGGGAACGCCGAAGCGCCGGATGTGATCGATGCGATGCATTTGAGCGTGGTGGACTTTTTGCTCAAGCCGATTGATAGCGTGAAGTTGGCGAAGATGGTGAAGCGGGAGTTGGGGATGGTCTCCTGATTTTTGCGGTGTATGTGCTGGCCTCATCGGGGGCAAGCCCCCTCCCACAGTTGACCGCGTACATCCTGTGGGAGGGGGCTTGCCCCCGATGAGGCCATTCCGGTCACCACAAGCCTCAAAGAAAAAGCCCTGATCTCACGATCAGGGCTTTTTCATTTACAGGCCGTTTTTAGCCTTGAACTCCCGACGCCTGCGGTGCAACACCGGCTCGGTATACCCATTCGGCTGTTTGGTGCCTTCAATCACCAACTCCACCGCCGCCTGGAACGCGATATTGCTGTCGAAATCCGGCGCCAGTGGGCGATACAGTTTATCCCCGGCATTCTGACGGTCCACCACCGGCGCCATGCGCTTGAGGCTTTCCATCACCTGGTCCTGAGTGACCACGCCGTGGCGCAGCCAGTTGGCGATGTGCTGGCTGGAGATGCGCAGGGTGGCGCGGTCTTCCATCAGGCCGATGTCGTTGATGTCCGGCACTTTCGAGCAGCCGACGCCCTGGTCGATCCAGCGCACCACATAACCGAGGATGCCCTGGGCGTTGTTGTCCAGCTCGTTGCGGATTTCTTCGTCCGACCAGTTGGGGTTGCTGGCCAGCGGAATGGTCAGGATATCGTCCAGCGACGCACGCTCGCGCTTGGCCAGTTCGGCCTGGCGCGCGAACACGTCGACCTTGTGGTAGTGCAACGCGTGCAGCGCAGCCGCCGTCGGCGACGGCACCCAGGCGGTGTTGGCGCCGGCCAGTGGGTGGGCGATTTTCTGTTCGAGCATCGCCGCCATCAGGTCGGGCATGGCCCACATGCCTTTACCGATCTGCGCACGGCCTTGCAGGCCGGTAGCCAGGCCGATATCGACGTTCCAGTTTTCGTAGGCGCCGATCCATTTTTCCGTCTTCATCGCGGCCTTGCGCACCATCGCGCCGGCTTCCATGGAGGTGTGGATTTCATCACCGGTGCGGTCGAGGAAGCCGGTGTTGATAAACACCACGCGCTCGCTGGCGGCCTTGATGCAGGCCTTGAGGTTGACCGTGGTGCGGCGTTCCTCGTCCATGATCCCGACTTTGAGCGTGTTGCGCGGCAGGTTCAGCACGTCTTCGATGCGGCCGAACAGCTCGTTGGTGAACGCCGCTTCTTCCGGGCCGTGCATCTTCGGTTTCACGATGTACACGGAACCGGTGCGGCTGTTCTTGCGGCTGCTGTTGCCGTTGAGGCTGTGGATCGCCGCCAGGCTGGTGAGCAGGCCGTCGAGAATGCCTTCCGGTACTTCGTTGCCGTTTTTGTCGAGGATCGCGTCGATGGTCATCAAGTGGCCAACGTTGCGCACGAACAGCAGCGAGCGACCGTGCAGCGTCACGCCCTGGCCGTCCACGCCGGTGTAGACGCGGTCGGCGTTCATGGTGCGGGTGAAGGTCTTGCCGCCCTTGGCCACTTCTTCGGCCAGGTCGCCTTTCATCAGGCCGAGCCAGTTGCGGTAGATCACCACTTTGTCATCGGCATCGACAGCGGCGACGGAGTCTTCGCAGTCCATGATGGTGGTCAGCGCGGCTTCCATCAGCACGTCTTTGACGCCGGCCGCGTCGGTCTGGCCGACTGGGGTGCTGGCATCGATCTGGATTTCGAAATGCAGACCATTGTGCTTGAGCAGGACCGCAATCGGTTGGGCGCTGTCGCCCTGGAAGCCGATCAACTGGGCATCGTCGCGCAGGCCGCTGTTGCTGCCGCCTTTGAGACTGACCACGAGTTTGCCGTCAACGATCTTGTAGCCGGTGGAATCGACGTGGCTGCCGGCGCTGAGCGGCGCGGCTTCGTCGAGGAAGGCGCGGGCGAAGGCGATGACCTTGTCGCCGCGCACCTTGTTGTAGCCCTGGCCCTTTTCGGCGCCGTCGGCTTCGCTGATGGCGTCGGTGCCATACAGCGCGTCATACAGCGAGCCCCAGCGCGCATTGGAGGCGTTGAGGGCGAAACGGGCGTTCATCACCGGCACGACCAGCTGGGGGCCGGCCATGCGGGCGATTTCGTCATCGACGTTTTGGGTCGAGGCCTGGAAGTCTGCGGCTTCTGGCAGCAGGTATCCGATATCTTGCAGGAAGGCTTTGTAGGCCACCGGGTCATGCGCCTGGCCAGCGTGAGTCTGGTGCCAGGTGTCGATCCGCGCTTGGAAATCGTCGCGTTTGGCGAGTAGGGCTTTGTTCTTCGGTGCGAGGTCGTGGATGACCTTGTCGGCACCGGCCCAGAACTGGTCGGCAGTGACGCCGGTACCGGGAATGGCTTCGTTGTTCACGAAGTCGAACAGGACTTTGGCGACCTGCAGGCCACCGACTTGAACGTGTTCAGTCATTGCTTGCCTCACTCTACGGAGCTTATGCGCTTTTCAGCTTTTCAATTTACCAATGAAGCCTCTGGCCATTTAAACCGCAGGCACGCTGCGCCGGTACATGCCTGTGAAGGCGGCTGGGCAGGCTGTGTCGCGGAGCAAGGTTGCCGTGGCAGACATCGACCCAACGTTTATGTAGTGCGCGATTGCGCATACTACATGATGACTTGCGGTTGTGAAAATTAGACTAAATACGTCGTTTAGCGACCCACTTTGGTCGTATGGTCACAGTGGGGTATCGGATGTTCTCAAGAAAGCGATGGATTGTTCCAGATAAATATAAAAATGGTACACGATTTGTCTTCGAGGGCATCTGCGTCCACCTTGTAGATTGAATTCCAGAGGGCTTCGCCATGGACCATCTTGTACTCACTATCATTGCCGCCGACAAACCCGGCCTGGTTGAACGCATCGCGCAGAACATTGCGGCCCACGGCGGCAACTGGCTGGAGAGCCGCATGGCGCACATGGCCGGGCAGTTTGCCGGGATTCTGCGGGTCAGTGTCCCCGCCGAGAACCGTCAGGCCCTGGTGAATGCACTGGAGGACTTATCCACACACGGCATCCGCGTGTTGGTGGGCGAGAGCGGCGCGGGGCAGGCGGCGGCGTCCAAACCGATCACCATGACGCTGGTGGGCAACGACCGGCCGGGGATCGTGCGTGAGATCACCGCGCTGTTGAGCAAGCAGGGGGTGAACCTCGAACGCCTGAGCACCGACGTGCGCCCGGCGCCGATGAGCGGCGACCCACTGTTCCACGCCGATGCGTCACTGGCCGTGCCGGCGGGCCTGGCGCTGGACACCCTGCAAGCGGCCCTGGAAACCCTGGCCGACGACTTGATGGTGGAGTTGGAACTGCGCAGCGAGGAATAACCACCCACAAGGTTATGCATGGAAATCTTGCATGGGCCTGTGGATAACCTGTAGAGACCCGACGCCAGGCCACACCGGCCGTGCTTCTCCGTCATCTGAGCAAAAAATGAGCAGTTTCAAGGGCTTGTACACAAATGGCGGGGATCAGGTTGTGGATAACCTTGGGGTGAATCTCTGCAAGCCACGCGGGCTGTGGCTTGCAGAGGTTTGTACGTTATTTGATCAGCGTTTGCGCACTGTCAGCCACGCGTCCAGGCTGTAGACCGCCAGGCCGGCCCAGATAAAGGCGAAGGCGATCAGCGTGCTGGTTGCCAGTTGTTCACCAAACAGCAGCACCGCTTCGAGCAGCACCAAGGTCGGTGCCACGTACTGCAAAAAGCCCAGGGCGGTGTAGGGCAAGTGCCGTGCGGCGGCGTTGAAACACACCAGCGGAATCAGCGTCACCGGGCCGGCGGCCACCAGCCACCAGGCTTCGGACGTACTCCAGAATGCCAGTTGCGCGCTGTGTGCCGAGGGGTTGAACAGCAACCAGGCGACGGCGATCGGCACCAGCATCCAGGTTTCCACCACCAGCCCCGGCAGCGCCTTGACCGGCGCCTGCTTACGGATCAGGCCGTAGAAGCCGAAGGTCAGCGCCAGCACCAGCGACACCCACGGCAAACTGCCCACCTGCCACACCTGCTGCGCCACACCCACCGCTGCCAGCCCGACGGCGACCCATTGCAGGCGGCGCAGGCGTTCGCCGAGGAGCAGCATGCCGAGCAACACGTTCACCAGTGGGTTGATGTAGTAACCCAGGCTGGCCTCGAGCATGCGTCCGCTGTTCACCGACCACACATAGGTCAGCCAGTTAGCCGCAATCAACGCACCGCTGAGGGCCAGGATCGCCAGGCGCTGGGGGTTATCGCGCAGTTCGCGGAACCAGCCGGGGTGTTTCCAGACCATCAGCAGCAGCGTGCCGAACAGCGCTGACCACAGCACGCGATGCACGATGATTTCGGCGGCGGGGACACTGGCGATGGCTTTGAAGTAGAGCGGGAACAGACCCCAGATGACATAGGCACTCAGGCCCAGGATGTAGCCCTTGCGGGGGTTGGCGGCGTGCATTGCAGAATCCTTGCTTAGGCAGCTAACAAAGCGCGATTGTAAGGATATTTGTCCGCTCGTGGGGCCTGCAGTGCTTTATGTGGGAGGTGCTTGCTCCCTCCCACAGGAAGCCAAGCCGTCAGAACAGTTTCAGCGGTTCTTCATTTAGCGCCGACAACTGTTCGCGCAACGCCAGCACCTGATCACCCCAATACCGCTCGCTGCCGAACCACGGAAAGCTGTGGGGGAACGCCGGGTCATCCCAGCGCCGTGCGAGCCAGGCGCTGTAGTGCATCAGGCGCAAGGCGCGCAGCGGTTCGATCAGCGCCAGTTCACGCGGGTCGAAATCGTGGAATTCCTGGTAGCCGTCCATCAACTCTGACAACTGGCCCAGACATTCCTGACGGTCGCCGGCGAGCATCATCCACAGGTCCTGTACGGCGGGGCCCATGCGGCAGTCATCGAGGTCGACGATGTGGAACATCTCGTCGCGGCACATCATGTTGCCGGGGTGGCAATCGCCGTGCATGCGGATGTTCTTGTGCGGCGTGGCCTTGTACACCTCTTCCACGCGCTTGAGCAGGTCGCGGGCCACGGACTCGTAGGCCGGCAGCAGGCTTTTGGGAATGAAGTTGCCTTCGAGCAGGGTGGTGAGGGAATCGTGGCCGAAGTTCTTCACGCCCAGGGCTTCACGGTGTTCGAACGGACGGGTCGCGCCGACCGCGTGCAAGCGCCCGAGTAACTGGCCAAGGCGATAGAGCTGGTCCAGATTGCCCGGCTCCGGCGCCCGGCCGCCACGGCGCGGAAACAGGGCGAAGCGGAACCCGGCGTGTTCGAACAGGCTGGCGCCGTTATGGATCATCGGCGCGACCACCGGCACATCGCACTCGGCCAGCTCGAAGGTAAAGCTGTGTTCTTCGAGGATCGCCTCGTTGGTCCAGCGCTGTGGCCGGTAGAACTTGGCGATCAGCGGTTCGGAGTCTTCGATGCCCACCTGATACACACGGTTTTCGTAGCTGTTGAGCGCCAATACGCGCGCATCGCTGAGGAAGCCGATACTTTCGACAGCATCGAGCACCAGGTCGGGGGTGAGTGTTTCAAACGGATGGGCCATGCAAACTCCTGCGCGCAGCAGGGCGCCGCGTCCGGCCGGGTATGGTAACGCACCGGGCTTGAGATAGGGGGCGGCTGTGCTATTGCTATCGGGGGCAAGCCCCCTCCCACAGTTGAAGGTATTCACAAATCAAAATGTGGGAGGGGGCTTGCCCCCGATGGCGGTCTATCAGGCCCCGACAATCCCCCCATCATCCCGCCGAATCGCCATCACCGACGACCGCGGCTTACCATTGGGCAGATGCTCCGGCCAGGTCGAACCACCGGTTTCCCCCGGATGCTGAATCCCCACGAACAAGGTCTTCTGATCCGGCGAGAAGCTGATCCCCGTCACCTCGCACGCCACCGGCCCGACCATGAAGCGGCGGATTTCCCCGGTGCTCGGGTCGGCGCAAAGCATCTGGTTATTGCCCATGCCGGCGAAGTCGCCGCTGTTGCTGTAGTCGCCGTCGGTCAGGATCCACAGGCGCCCGGCTTTGTCGAAACCCAGGCCGTCGGGGCTGTTGAACATGTTCTGCGGGTTGATGTTGGACGAGCCGCCCTTCGGCGTACCAGCATGCACGCCGGGGTTGCCGGCGACCACAAACAGATCCCAGGTGAAATCGGCGGCGCCGTGGTCATCGGCATTGGCTTTCCAGCGCAGGATCTGGCCGTAGACGTTTTTCTCGCGTGGGTTGGGACCGCCGACCGGCTGGCCGTCTTCGCCACGCTTGGCGTTGTTGGTCAGGGTGCAATAGACCTGGCCGTCGGTGGGGCTGACCACGATCCATTCCGGGCGGTCCATGCGTGTGGCTTTCACCACACTGGCAGCCTGGCGTGCATGGATCAGCACTTCGGCCTGGCTGGCAAAACCTGTGCTGGCGTCGATGCCGTTTTTGCCGTGGGTCAGCTCGACCCACTGGCCTTTGCCCTGGGGGTGGTCGGCGTTGCCGTCGCCGGCGTCGAAGATCGCCACAAACAGCGTGCCGTGGTCGAGCAGGTCTTTGTTGGCCTTGGGGTTCTGGTGGTTGATCGGGTCGCGGCTGACGAACTTGTAGATGAACTCGCCGCGCTCGTCGTCGCCCATGTACACCACGGCGCGGCCGTCGCGGGTTTCCGCGAGGGCCGCATTTTCATGCTTGAAGCGGCCGAGGGCGGTGCGTTTGGCGGGTGTGGACTGCGGGTCGAACGGGTCGATTTCCACCACCCAGCCATGGCGATTGAGCTCATTGGGGTTCTTGGCCATATCGAAACGCGGGTCGTGCAGGTGCCAGTTGATGTCTTTGCTGGCCGCGACCACGCCGTAGCGCTTTTGCCCGGCGTCGAAGGCTTGCTGTGGGTTGCTGTTGCCGAAACAGTCGGTGAAGTTCTCTTCGCACGTCAGATAAGTGCCCCACGGCGTCTTGCCGTTGGCGCAGTTCTGGAAGGTGCCGAGGGCTTTCTTGCCGGATTTGTCGGCGCTGGTTTTCAGCCAGTCATGGCCGGCCGCCGGGCCGCTCAGGCGGATCGGCGAGTTGCCGTGGATGCGCCGGTTGTAGCGCGAGTCCTGGACGAACTGCCAGATGTCGCCCTGGCGGCGCACTTCGATCACCGACACGCCTTCGCTGGCCTGGGCCTTGCGCACGTCTTCGGCCGATTGCGGCGCGCCGCCGTGGGCGAAGAGGTAGCGGTAGTTGGTGTATTCGTTATTGATCGCCATCAGCGCGCGGTTGTCGTCGTCGGGGAAGGCGAACAGGCTCATGCCGTCGTTGTTGTCACCGAACTGCTGCTCCTGGGCCTTGGCCGTGCCGTTGCCGGACGGGTCGAACGCCGGGGCGTTCTTGTGCAGCGGCTGGCCCCAGCTGATCAGCACCGAGGCGCTGTAGCCGGGCGGCAGGGTGATGCTGTCGCTGGTGGCGGCGGCGATGCTGGCGAACCCCAGCAGCGGGCTGGCGTTGGCGGCATTCACGGCCAGCGCGCTGCGGCTCAGCAGGTTGCCGCCGAGGAACATTGCGGCACCGCACAGGGCACCGGCGCCGATGAAGCGGCGGCGGGTGAGGCCGACCATCTGTTCGAGGTCGGTGGCTTGGTGTTCTTCTAATAGGCTCATGTCAGGCTCCCTGCGGTTTTTGCAGACACCATAAGGAGCGGGCATGACGAAATTGTTGCAGTTTGACGGCGGGCGCAGCAGTGCTACCGCCTAGACGGGCGTGCCGAGCAACACATTGCTCGGGGCGAATTGCACCTGGATCGGTTGGCCTTCGGCGGCGCCCAGGGTCTTGAGCGCGTGGGGCTGGGCCAGGGCGCAAAGTACCTGGCCGTTGGGCAGGGCGATTCGCACTTCGCTGGGGCCGTCCTCGGCGTCGAGAATGGCGTCGACGCTGCCGATCAGGCAATTGTGTCCAGGTGTTTCGGGGTGCTCGCTGGCGCACACTTCCAGCCAGCCGGCCTTGATCAGGGCGACCACTTCAACGCCGGCTTCCAGCTCCAGCCGTTGCGTGCTGTCGTGGGTGATCTGCGCGGTCAGGGTCAGGCCGCCGGCCAGTTGCAGGCGGATCAGATCATTGCGGCCATGGCGCTCGATGGCGACGACCTGGCCATGCAGCTGGTTGCGCGCACTGGTGCGCAGCATCAGGCGGCCCAGCAGGTTGAAGTCGCTGGCGGCTTCGTCCGAGCCGAGCACTTCGGCCTGTAACACTTGCAGGCGCTGATAGAGGCGCAGCACGCGCTCACCTTCGGCCGTCAGCTTGGCGCCGCCGCCGCCCTTGCCGCCAACGCTGCGTTCCACCAGCGGTTTTTGCGCGAGGTTGTTCAGTTCGTCGATGGCGTCCCAGGCGGCCTTGTAGCTCAAGCCGGCGCTCTTCGCCGCGCGGGTGATCGAACCCTGCTCGGCGATATGCGCCAGCAAGGCGATGCGCTGGGGGCGGCGGATGATGTGTTGGCTGAGGGAGGTCGGCAGAGACATGGGACTACGCTTCGATGAGATGAACGGAACGTTGCGGGCAAGGCCGGGCGGAGTCAAGTCAGGCGCCCGGTTTGGGCGTGCGGGCCAGGCAGTACACGTCAACCTGCCGCGCCCCGGCGTCCGTCAACAGGCGTGCCAGGCTGTGGGCGGTTGCGCCGGTGGTGAGCACGTCGTCGACCAGCGCAAAGTGGCGGTCGTGTACCGGTATGTCGCGCGCCAGGGCGAAGGCGCCGCGCAGGTTGCGTTGGCGGGTCTTGGCGTCGAGCGCCTGTTGCGCGACGGTTTCATGGGGGCGTAACAACAGGTGTTCATCGTAGGCAATGTGCAGCTCGGCGCTAAGCCAGCGCGCCAGCATCAGCGCCTGGTTATAGCCGCGCTCGCGCAGGCGTTTGCGCGCCATGGGCACCGGCAACAGGCAGTCGGGGCGCGGCAGTTCGGTGTTGTCGAAGCGGTGTTGCAGGTGGCGTCCGAGCAAGCGGCCCAGCAGATGCCCGAGGGGCCAGCGCGCCTGATGCTTGAACCGGCTGATCAGCGTGTCGATGGGGAAGCTGTAGGTCCAGGCGGTGATGACCTGTTTAAAGGCCGGCGGGTGTTTCTGGCACTGGCCGCAGATCAGACCGTCCATCGGCAAGGGCAGGGCGCAGACCTCGCACTGCTCCATCAGCCAGGGCAGCTCGGTTTCGCAGACGTTGCACACACAATCGGCCGACTCAGTGACCTCGTCGCAGATTAAACAGTGCTGTATGTTTTTTGACCATATGTAAACTTGGTGTTTGTGTCCAGGTTGACAGTGCATGAATCTTCCTTAAATATGCCGAGCATCCGTGTCGTGTCTGTGGGTATTGCCCTTCCCGCAGCGCTTGCCAAAGCATAATCAAGGAATCGCCCATGAGCGCCCGCACCACTGCCACCCTGCGTCACGATTGGTCCTTAGCTGAAGTCAAAGCACTGTTCGTGCAACCGTTCAATGACCTGTTGTTCCAGGCGCAGACCGTGCATCGCGCGCATTTCGATGCGAACCGTGTGCAGGTGTCGACGCTGTTGTCGATCAAAACCGGCGCCTGCCCGGAAGATTGCAAATATTGTCCGCAGTCGGGCCACTACAACACCGGCCTGGAAAAAGAAAAACTGATGGAAGTGCAGAAGGTCCTCGAAGAGGCGGCCCGCGCCAAGGCCATCGGTTCGACCCGCTTCTGCATGGGCGCGGCGTGGAAACATCCGTCGGCCAAAGACATGCCTTATGTGCTGCAGATGGTCAAAGGCGTGAAGGCCATGGGCCTGGAAACCTGCATGACCCTCGGCCGTCTCGACCAGGACCAGACCGAAGCCCTGGCTCAGGCCGGCCTCGACTACTACAACCACAACCTCGATACGTCGCCGGAATTCTACGGTTCGATCATCACTACCCGCACCTATGCCGAGCGCCTGCAAACCCTGGCCTACGTGCGTGATTCGGGGATGAAGATCTGCTCCGGCGGCATTCTCGGCATGGGCGAGTCCCTCGACGACCGCGCCAACCTGCTGATCCAACTGGCCAACCTGCCGGAGCATCCGGAATCGGTGCCGATCAATATGCTGGTGAAGGTGGCCGGGACGCCGCTGGAAAACGCCGAAGACATCGACCCGTTCGACTTTATCCGCATGCTGGCGGTGGCGCGCATTCTGATGCCGCAATCCCATGTGCGCCTGTCGGCCGGCCGTGAGGCGATGAACGAACAGATGCAGGCCCTGGCGTTCTTCGCCGGCGCCAACTCGATCTTCTACGGCGACAAACTGCTGACCACCGCCAACCCGCAGGCCGACAAGGACATGCAACTGTTCTCGCGCCTGGGCATCCTGCCGGAAGCGCGTGAAGAACACGCCGATGAAGTGCACCAGGCGGCGATCGAGCAAGCGTTGGTTGAGCAGAAGAGCAGCGAGCAGTTCTACAACGCCGCAGTTTGATCCAAATGTGGGAGGGAGCTTGCTCCCGATAGCGGTGGGTCAGTTAATGCATTTCATACTGATACGCCGCCATCGGGAGCAAGCTCCCTCCCACATTTTCTGACCGAGTTGAACCTGCCAATCCGAGGCCTGCATGTCTTTCGATCTCGCCGCGCGTCTCGCTGCCCGTCGTGCCGAACACCTTTACCGCCAGCGCCCACTGCTGGACAGCCCGCAAGGCCCGGAAGTGGTGGTGGACGGTCAACCGTTACTGGCGTTCTGCAATAACGACTACCTGGGCCTGGCCAATCACCCGCAGGTGATCGAGGCCTGGCGTGCCGGTGCGTCCCGTTGGGGCGTGGGCGGTGGCGCTTCGCACTTGGTGGTCGGGCATGCCACGCCGCACCATGAACTGGAAGAAGCCCTGGCCGACCTCACCGGGCGCCCGCGCGCGTTGTTGTTTACCACCGGTTACATGGCCAACCTCGGCGCGGTCACGGCGCTGGTGGGGCAGGGCGATACGGTGCTGGAAGACCGTCTCAACCATGCCTCATTGCTGGATGCCGGCCTGTTGTCCGGGGCGCGCTTCAATCGCTACCTGCACAACGACGCCGCCAGCCTGGCCAAGCGCCTGGAGAAAGCCACCGGCAATACCCTGGTGGTCACCGATGGCGTGTTCAGCATGGACGGCAACCTGGCCGACTTGCCGGCGCTGGCCCGTGAAACGCGGGCCAAAGGCGCCTGGTTGATGGTGGACGACGCCCACGGTTTCGGCCCGTTGGGCGCGAACGGCGGCGGCATCGTCGAGCATTTCGGCTTGAGCCAGGAAGACGTGCCGGTGCTGGTCGGCACCCTGGGCAAAGCGTTCGGCACTGCGGGCGCCTTTGTCGCGGGCAGTGACGATTTGATCGAAAGCCTGATCCAGTTCGCCCGGCCCTACATCTATACCACCAGCCAACCCCCGGCCCTGGCCTGCGCCACCCTGAAAAGCCTGGAGTTGCTACGCAGCGAGCATTGGCGACGCGAGCACCTCAACAGCCTGATCCGCCAGTTCCGCCACGGCGCCGAGCAGATCGGCCTGACGCTGATGGACAGCTTTACGCCGATTCAGCCGATCCTCATCGGCGAGAGTGCCAAGGCCATGGCGTTGTCGCGGATGTTGCGCGAGCGCGGCCTGATGGTCACCGCGATCCGCCCGCCCACCGTGCCCGCCGGCAGCGCCCGTTTGCGCGTGACGCTGACGGCGGCCCACAGTGCGGCGCAGGTGCAGCTATTGTTAAACGCATTGGAAGAGTGTTTCCGCTTGTCAGGTGCCACGGAGCCCGACCATGCGTGATCGACTGATATTGCTGCCCGGCTGGGGCCTCGGCGTTTCGCCGCTGGAACCCTTGGCCGCCGCACTGCACGGCCTGAACGAACACCTGCGCGTACAGATCGAGCCGTTGCCGGCGTTGGGCTCCAGCGACCTGGATGAATGGCTCGACGAACTCGACGCGACCTTGCCGGACAACGCCTGGCTCGGTGGCTGGTCTTTGGGCGGCATGCTCGCTTCGGAGCTGGCCGCACGGCGTGGCGAGCGTTGTTGCGGGTTGCTGACCCTGGCGAGCAACCCGTGTTTCGTCGCCCATGATGGCTGGCCGAACGCGATGCCTGGCGAGACCTTCGATGCGTTCCTCGCCGGTTGCCATGCCGACTCCCAGGTCACCCTCAAGCGTTTCGGCCTGTTGTGTGCCAAAGGCGCCGCGGACCCGCGCGGGCTGGCGCGTTTGCTGGTCAGTGGGGCGCCGAATACGCCGTCGAACGTGTTGATGAGCGGCCTTGAGCTGCTGGCTCAACTGGACACCCGCGACGCCTTGATGGGCTATCGCGGCCCGCAATTGCATCTGTTCGCGGGCCTGGATGAGTTGGTGCCCGCCGAAGCCGCCAGCGACCTGCTGAGCCTGCTTCCCGATGTCGAAATCGGTCTGATTGAACAGGCCGGTCACGCTTTTCTCCTGGAGGACCCCCACGGTGTAGCGGGGGCCATCCAGGCTTTTTTGCACGAGTGCGTTGATGACTGATTTAGCCCATGCCTGCCTGCCGGGCGGGTTGCCGGACAAGCGCCAGGTGGCGGCCTCCTTTTCCCGTGCCGCCGCCAGTTACGACAGCGTGGCCGAGTTGCAGCGCGCGGTGGGGCATGAACTGCTGGCCCGTCTGCCGCCGGCCTGCTGCGCGCAACGCTGGTTGGACATGGGCTGCGGCACCGGCTATTTCAGCCGCGTGTTGGGCGATCGGCTGCCGGCGAGCCAAGGTGTGGCGCTGGATATTGCCCAAGGCATGCTCAACCATGCGCGGCCGTTGGGCGGCGCGCAGCATTTCATCGCCGGTGATGCCGAGCGCCTGCCGTTGCAGGCGGCCAGTTGCGGGCTGATCTTCTCCAGCCTGGCGGTGCAATGGTGCGCGGATTTCGCGGCGGTGCTCAGCGAAGCCTATCGCGTGCTGCAACCGGGCGGCGTGCTGGCCTTCGCCAGCTTGTGCGTGGGCACATTGGACGAGTTGCGCGAAAGCTGGCGGGCGGCGGACGGGCTGGTCCACGTCAACCGCTTCCGCACCTTCGAGGCGTATCAACAGCTGTGCGCGGCCAGCGGCTTCCAGGTGCTGAGCCTGGAGCGGCGTGCCCATGTGTTGCATTACCCGGATGTGCGCAGCCTGACCCATGAATTGAAAGCGCTCGGTGCGCACAATCTCAACCCGGGGCGGCCGGGCGGGTTGACGGGCCGTGCGCGGGTTGTTGCACTGATCGACGCTTACGAGCAGTTCCGCCAGGCCCAGGGCCTGCCGGCCACCTACCAAGTGGTGTACGCCGTGCTGGAGAAACCGCTATGAGCGCCGCTTATTTCATCACCGGCACCGATACGGATGTCGGCAAGACCACCATCGCCGCCGGCCTGCTGCATGCCGCGCGCCTGGCCGGCAAAAGCACCGCCGCCGGCAAGCCGGTGGCTTCCGGTTGCCAGGTTACCGCCAAAGGCTTGCGCAACGCCGATGCGCTGGCGCTGCTGGCCGAGTGTTCGTTGCCGTTGAGCTACGCCGAGGTCAACCCGGTGGCGTTCGAGCCGGCCATCGCGCCGCACCTGGCCGCGCGCGAGGCGGGCGTTGCGCTGACGGTGCAATCGCTGCTCAAACCCATGCAACAGATCCTCGACCGAAAAGCCGATTTCACCCTGATCGAAGGCGCAGGTGGCTGGCGTGTGCCGTTGGCCGATCAGGACAACCTGTCCGACCTGGCCATGGCGCTGCAGTTGCCGGTGATCCTGGTGGTGGGTGTGCGCCTGGGTTGCATCAACCATGCGCTGCTCACGGCCGAAGCCATCGCCCGCGACGGTCTGTCGCTGGCCGGTTGGGTGGCGAATATCATCGAGCCCAAGACCTCTCGTCTGGAAGAAAACCTCGCCACCCTGGCCGAACGCTTGCCCGCGCCGTGCCTGGGCCGGGTGCCCAAACTCAAGCACGCTGGCAGCAACGCGGTGGCCGAGTACCTGCAACTGGACCTGCTTGACTGATTTTGGCTATCGGCAAGGCATTATGCCATTAGTGTTTTTGACGGGCCTTTTGCCAGGATGTCTGTTTCAATTCAACTTCACGATTCTCTCAGCAGGTCCACGCCATGGAAATCTCTGGCAGCAGCGCGTTTTATTCAGGCTTGAGCACGATTCAGTCCGGGCAGAGCCGTGTCGACCAGGCCGCCGGCAGGATTGCCAGCGCCGCCACTACCCAGCCGTCGGCGGCCCAGAGCGACCTTCTGCAGGCCAATGACCGCGCCCAGCCGAGCAACTCGGCGAGCAATATGGTCGAAATGGCCCAAGGTAAATTTCAGGTAGAGCTGGGCGCGAAAGTCGCCAAGGCTTCCGATGAAATGCTCGGCACGTTGATCGACACTTTCGCCTGACCCCCCTATGGCAATGCGGTGTACCCGGTACACCGCTCGCGCCTACATCGCCTCTTTTTTCCGATAACCCTTGTGGCACCTCGCCGCAGGCATTCTCGTGCGCGCTGTTGAGCCGTGTCATGACAAACGGCAGCGGGACGACGCTTGACATCCCCAGGTCGTAAACGTATGTTTCAAACACCTGTTTGACCGCAACAACAAATTCCACGCGGTTGTTCATCCCAGATACATCAGCAGAGGTTTATCGCTATGCCTGACTACAAGGCCCCCTTGCGTGATATTCGCTTCGTTCGTGACGAACTGCTCGGCTATGAAGCGCACTATCAGAGCCTGCCGGCTTGCCAGGACGCTACTCCGGACATGGTTGACGCCATTCTCGAGGAAGGCGCCAAGTTCTGTGAGCAAGTACTGGCACCGTTGAACCGCGTGGGTGACATCGAAGGGTGTACCTGGAGCGAGTCAGGCGTTAAGACCCCTGCTGGTTTCAAAGAAGCCTACAAACAGTTCGTCGAAGGCGGCTGGCCGAGCCTGGCCCACGACGTGGAGCACGGTGGCCAAGGCCTGCCGGAATCCCTGGGCCTGGCGGTCAGCGAAATGGTCGGCGAAGCCAACTGGTCGTGGGGCATGTATCCAGGTCTGTCCCATGGTGCGATGAACACCATCTCCGAGCACGGCACCCCCGAGCAGCAAGACGCCTACCTGACCAAACTGGTGTCGGGCGAATGGACCGGCACCATGTGCCTGACCGAGCCACACTGCGGCACCGACCTGGGCATGCTGCGCACCAAGGCCGAACCTCAGGCCGACGGTACTTATAAAGTCTCCGGCACCAAGATCTTCATCTCGGCCGGCGAACACGACATGGCCGATAACATCGTCCACATCGTACTGGCGCGCCTGCCGGACGCACCGGCTGGCACCAAAGGTATCTCGCTGTTTATCGTGCCCAAATTCCTGCCGAACGCCGATGGCTCGATCGGTGCGCGCAACGCGGTGACCTGTGGTTCCCTGGAACACAAGATGGGCATCCACGGTAACGCCACCTGCGTGATGAACTTCGACGCGGCCACCGGTTTCCTGATCGGCCCGGCGAACAAAGGCCTGAACTGCATGTTCACCTTTATGAACACCGCTCGCCTGGGCACCGCGCTGCAAGGCCTGGCCCACGCTGAAATCGGCTTCCAGGGCGGCCTGAAATATGCGCGTGACCGCCTGCAAATGCGTTCCCTGACTGGCCCGAAAGCGCCGGACAAGGCCGCCGACCCGATCATCGTCCACCCCGACGTGCGCCGCATGCTGCTGACCATGAAAGCCTTCGCTGAAGGTAACCGTGCGATGGTGTACTTCACCGCCAAGCAAGTGGACATCGTCAAGTACGGCACCGACGACGAAGCCAAGAAACAGGCCGATGGCCTGCTGGCATTCATGACCCCGATCGCCAAGGCGTTCATGACCGAAGTCGGTTTTGAATCCGCCAACCACGGCGTGCAGATCTACGGCGGTCACGGCTTCATCGCCGAGTGGGGCATGGAGCAGAACGTGCGCGACAGCCGCATTTCGATGCTGTACGAAGGCACCACCGGCATCCAGGCGCTGGACCTGCTCGGCCGTAAAGTGCTGATGACCCAAGGCGAAGCGCTCAAGGGCTTCACCAAGATCGTGCACAAGTTCTGCCAGGCCAACGAAGCCAACGAAGCGGTCAAAGAGTTCGTGACACCGCTGGCTGCGCTGAACAAAGAGTGGGGCGAGTTGACCATGAAGGTCGGCATGGCGGCGATGAAAGACCGTGAAGAAGTCGGTGCCGCTTCGGTGGACTACCTGATGTACTCCGGTTATGCCTGCCTGGCTTACTTCTGGGCCGACATGGCGCGCCTGGCGGCCGAGAAACTGGCAGCCGGCACCAGCGAAGCGGCGTTCTACACCGCCAAGCTGCAGACCGCACGCTTCTACTTCCAGCGCATCCTGCCGCGTACCCGTACTCACGTGGTCACCATGCTGTCGGGCGCCAACAACCTGATGGACATGAAAGAAGAGGACTTCGGCCTGGCTTACTAAGCCTCACCGAGCCCACTTGAAAAACCGTCGCTCCTTCTCGGGGCGACGGTTTTTTTTGCGCGATAAAAAACACAGCGCAGCGCTCAGGGATTGCGATGGTCTGCCGTTACAGTGATGGCAATGTGATACAGGCCGGGCAGGGTATGTTTAACTGTCTGGGCTTTGGCACAGTGCCATCATTCCTGGCGGGTCGGAGTTTTACCCTTGTCACGCGCGTCCGCTTTACGTTTCAGTCATTTCCTACCTTCACTGCTGCTGTTACTGGCCGGGCTCTCGGCTGCGTATGTCAAAGATCTCAACGTCTTCTTCACCTCGCTGTTCAACGTGTTGCCGACCTTGGTGCTGTTGCTCGGCGGTTCGTATTGCGCGGTCTATCGTCGCCAGCGTGAACTGTTCCTGATGATCACGGTGTATATCGCCTACTTCCTGCTCGATACCCAGACCGACTTCTACCGCGACAACGGCCGCGTGCGCGAAGACGCCGCCGTGGTGTTCCACTTGTGTTGCCTGTTGCTGCCGCTGCTGTTCAGTCTCTATGCGCTGTGGCAGGAAAAAACCCACTTGTTCCGTGATTTTGTCGCGCGCTGTGCGGTGCTGCTGGCTATTGGCAGCGTCGCGTTGGCCCTGGAGCAAAGTTATCCCCAGGCGCTGCTGAACTGGCTCGCGGAAATTCGCTGGCCGGCGCTGCATGGCACCTGGATGAGCCTGATCCAGCTGTCATACCCGATGTTCCTGATCGGCTTTTTGACCTTGGCGGCGCAGTACTGGTACCTACCGCGTCCGTTGCACGCGGCGCAGATGGTCGGGCTGATCGGGCTGTTCTGGATGTTGCCGCAGACGTTTATCCTGCCGTTCACCCTGAACATCATGTGCAGTCAGGTGATGCTGATGATTGCCGCCGCAGTGGCTCACGAGGCGTATCAGATGGCGTTTCGCGACGAGCTGACCGGCCTGCCGGGGCGGCGCGCGCTCAACGAGCGCATGCAGCGGCTGGGACGCAACTATGTGCTGGCGATGAGCGACGTCGACCACTTCAAGCGTTTCAACGACACCCATGGTCACGACGTAGGGGACCAGGTGCTGCGCCTGGTGGCCAGCAAGCTGTCGAAGGTCAATGGCGGCGGGCGCGCCTACCGTTATGGCGGTGAAGAGTTCGCCGTGGTGTTTGCCGGCAAGACCCTGGATGAGTGCATGCCGCACCTGGAAGAAATCCGCGAGATCATCGCCAACTACGACATCAAGCTGCGCAACCCGGACCGCCCGCAGGATGACCTGCAAGGCCGCCAGCGGCGCGCGGGCAGCGGCGCGTCGAGTGTGTCGGTGACCGTCAGCATCGGCGTGGCCGAGCGCCAGGCCGAGCACCGCACGTCCGAAGAGGTGCTCAAATCCGCCGACCAGGCGCTGTATGCCGCGAAGGGCGCCGGGCGTAACTGCGTGGTCGCGGCCGGGCAAACCCGCCGTGGCGCGGTGCGCACGCAGAGTGCTGCCGGTTGAGTGATGGCGCTGTATTCAGCGGCGCTACAGTGATTGTTCGGGGCGGCGGCCGGCAGTAGGTTGAAACCATCTGCTGCCGGAGACATTGCCATGCCTGAGTACAAAGCTCCCCTGCGCGACATGCGCTTTCTGATCGACAATGTGTTTGATTTCCACACTCACTACGCCGCCCTCGGCGCGACAGACGCCAGCCCGGACATGGTCAGCGCGATCCTCGAAGAAGGTGCGAAATTTTGCGAGAACGTGCTCGCGCCACTCAACCGCAGCGGCGATGAAGAAGGCTGCCATTTCGACAAGGGTGTGGTGACCACGCCCAAGGGCTTCAAGGAAGCCTTCGCCCAGTATGTGCAAGGCGGCTGGCACGGCGTGGCGGCTGACCCGGCCTACGGTGGCCAAGGCTTGCCGCAATCCCTCGGGCTGGTGCTCAGCGAGATGATCGGCTCCAGCAACACGTCCTGGGGCATGTACCCGGGACTGACCCACGGCGCGATGTCGGCGATCCACGCCCACGGCACCGCTGAGCAGAAAGCCACCTACCTGAGCAAACTCACCGCCGGCGAATGGACCGGCACCATGTGCCTGACCGAAGCCCACTGCGGCACCGACCTGGGCCTGATCAAGACCCGCGCCGTGCCCCAGGCGGATGGCAGCTATGCGGTCAGCGGCAGCAAGATCTTCATCTCCGCCGGTGAGCACGACCTGAGCGCCAACATCATCCACCTGGTGCTGGCCAAGCTGCCGGATGCCCCGGCTGGCACCAAAGGCATCTCGCTGTTTATCGTGCCCAAGTTCCATGCGGATTCGGGCGAGCGCAACGCGGTGCATTGCGGCTCCATCGAGCACAAGATGGGGATCAAGGCCTCGGCCACCTGTGTGCTGAACTTCGACGGCGCCAAGGGCTTTTTGATCGGCGAGGCGAACAAAGGCCTCAACTGCATGTTCACCATGATGAACCACGCGCGCCTCGGCACCGGGATGCAAGGGCTGTGCAATGGCGAAGCGAGCTTTCAGGGCGCGATCAAATACGCCAACGACCGCTTGCAAATGCGCGCGCTGACCGGCGCCAAGGCTCCGGAAAAAGCCGCCGACCCGATCATCGTCCACCCCGACGTGCGGCGCATGCTGCTGACCATGAAGGCGTTCAACGAAGGCAACCGGGCGCTGACCTATTTCACCGCGCAACTGCTCGACACCGCGCACTTGAGCCGCGACGCCGGCCAGCGCCAGGAAGCCGAAGACCTGCTGGCGTTCCTTACGCCGATCTGCAAAGCCTTCATGACCGACACCGGGCTGGAGGTGACCAACCACGGCATGCAGGTGTTCGGCGGCCATGGTTTTATTCGCGAGTGGGGCATGGAGCAGTTGGTGCGCGATTGCCGGATTGCGCCGATCTACGAAGGCACCAACGGCATTCAGGCGCTCGACTTGCTGGGGCGCAAGGTGTTGGGCAGCCAGGGCAAGCTGCTGCGCGGTTTTACGCGGATTGTGCATAAGTTCTGCGAGGCGAATGCCGAGCATGCGCAGCTCAAGGCATATGTGGCGCAACTCGATCAACTGAACCAGCAATGGGGTGAGCTGACGACCAAGGTCGGCATGGCCGCGATGAAAAACCCTGACGAAGTGGGCGCTGCCGCGGTGGACTACTTGATGTACAGCGGCTACATCATCCTCGCCTATCTGTGGCTGCGCATGGCGATCGCGGCGCAGACGCATGATGATGCCGAGTTTGCCAAGGCCAAGCTGGCCACCTGCGACTTCTACTTCAAGCGCTTATTGCCACGCACCGCCACCCACCGGGCCGCCGTGGAGGCGGGCAGCGAGTGCCTGATGAGTCTGCCTGCGGAAGCATTTGGCTTGTGATGACCTAAAAATACCAAGCGGTCACAAGTGGACCCTATGTGTCTGAAAAGTTGTTCGGGTACACTCGGCGCCTGTAAAACCGACCCTATCGAATCACTTTTCACGTTCTCACGAGGTTTGCCATGGCTGATTACAAAGCGCCGCTGCGTGATATGCGCTTCGTCCTCAACGAAGTTTTTGAGGTCGCCACACTTTGGGCCCAATTGCCGGCATTGGCAGACACGGTCGACGCCGAAACCGTTGAGGCAATCCTCGAAGAGGCGGGCAAAGTCACCGCCAAATCCATCGCCCCGCTCAGCCGCAGCGGCGATGAACAGGGCTGCCGCTGGGCAGACACGGTTGTCAGCACCCCGGACGGCTTTCCACAGGCCTACACCACCTACGCCGAAGGCGGCTGGGTGGGCGTAGGCGGTGATCCGGCCTTTGGCGGCATGGGCATGCCCAAGGCGGTGTCGGCGCAGGTTGAAGAGATGATCAACTCGTCGAGCCTGGCCTTCGGCCTGTACCCGATGCTGACCTCCGGCGCCTGCGTATCGATCAACACCCACGCCAGTGAAGCGCTCAAGGCAACCTACCTGCCGAATATGTACTCCGGCAAGTGGGCCGGTTCCATGTGCCTGACCGAGGCCCATGCCGGCACCGATCTGGGCATTATCCGCACCAAGGCCGAGCCTCAGGCGGACGGTTCCTACACCATCAGCGGCACCAAGATCTTCATCACTGGCGGCGAACACGACCTCACCGAGAACATCATCCACCTGGTGCTGGCCAAACTGCCGGATGCCCCGGCCGGTCCCAAGGGCATCTCGTTGTTCCTGGTGCCGAAGTTCATGGTCAATGCCGACGGCAGCCTGGGCGCGCGTAACCCGGTGAGCTGTGGCTCCATCGAACACAAGATGGGGATTCAGGCCTCGGCGACCTGCGTGATGAACTTTGACCAAGCCGTGGGTTACCTGGTGGGTGAGCCTAACCGTGGTCTGGCGGCGATGTTCACCATGATGAACTACGAGCGCCTGGGCGTGGGTATCCAAGGCCTGGCGTCCGGTGAGCGGTCCTACCAGAACGCGATTGAATACGCGCGCGACCGTCTGCAGAGCCGTGCGCCGACCGGCGCGCAGGCCAAGGATAAAGTCGCCGACCCGATCATCGTCCACCCCGACGTGCGTCGCATGCTGCTGACCATGAAGGCGTCGAACGAAGGCGGCCGTGCATTCTCCACGTATGTGGCGATGCAGCTGGATATCGCCAAGTTCAGCGAAGATGCCGCCGCCCGCGAGCGCGCGGATAACCTGGTGGCCTTGCTGACCCCGGTGGCCAAGGCGTTTCTGAGCGATCTGGGCCTGGAAACCACGGTGCTCGGCCAACAAGTCTTTGGCGGCCACGGTTACATCCGCGAGTGGGGCCAGGAGCAATTGGTGCGTGATGTGCGCATCACCCAGATCTACGAAGGCACCAACGGCATTCAGGCTCTGGACCTGATGGGACGCAAGATCGTCGGCAGTGGCGGTGCGTTCTACACCTTGTTCGCTGATGAGATCCGCCAGTTCACCGCCACCGCAGGCGCGGAGCTGGCCGAGTTCACCACGCCGCTCAACGCCGCAGTGGATAGCCTGGATGAATTGACGGCCTGGGTGCTGGATCGCGCCAAGAGCAACCCGAATGAAATCGGTGCGGCCTCGGTGGAGTATTTGCATGCATTCGGATACATGGCCTACGCCTACATGTGGGCAATGATGGCCAAGGCGGCGCTGGGTAAAGAGGCCGAGGAAGACTTCTACGCCAGCAAGTTGGGCACTGCACGCTTCTACTTTGCCCGTCTGCTGCCGCGTATTCACTCGTTGAGTGCGTCTGTAAAAGCCGGTAGCGAATCGCTGTTTTTGTTGGATGAGTCCCTGTTCTAAGGGTGTAGAGGCTTTGTAAGCATTCTCTTACATGACGTGCTGCTAATCGTCCTCTATCGCCAAATTGGATCCACGGATAATCTACTTCACATGGACGTCGCGCAGGAAGCGCAAAGCAACAACACGGACACGTAGGATTCTGCCAGGATGGCGGAGTGAAATGGATGTCAGGGAAACAGTCTGCAAAACCCCGCCTCGGCGGGGTTTTCTTTTGCCCGCGAAAAAGTCAGGCCGGCACCTGCGGGGCATTCATCACGTCCTCCAGCAAGGTGCGCAGCAACGCCAACGTCGCTTGCTGGCGCTGCACATCGCGGCACACCAACCCGACTTTCAGTGGCACCCTGGGTTCACTCAAGGGTTTCCACAGCAGCGCCTTGCTGTTGTGTTCGTCCTGGGAGCGTCCCGGTAGCACCGTGGCCAATTTGGTATGAGGCAGGCTGTCGAGAATCCCCACCATGGTATTCAACTCCGCCTGCACCTGCGGGCGCCGCCCGAGGTTGGACAACTGGCTCTGCCAGATCTGTCTGATCTGAAACTCCTCCCCCAGCAGTAACATCGGCAACTCGGCCGCTTGTGTCAGGGAGACTTTCTTGAATTCACGCAGGGGGTGATCCTCCGGGATGACCACCTTCAGCTCATCTTCATACAGCAGCACGCCGTGCAACCCCGGCTGGCGGGGCGGCAGGTAACTGATGCCGATGTCCAGCGAGCCGTTGAGCAGGCGCCGTTCAATTTCAATCCCGGTCAGTTCGTAGATTTGCACCACCAAGTGCGGCTGGGCCTTGCGCACGCGCTCGAGCATTTGCGGCACCAGGCTGGTGTGTACGGTTTGCAGCACGCCGATGGCCAAGGTGCGCAATGCCTGGCCCTTGAAGTTGCGCAATGCCTCTACGGCTTGCTGCATGCCATCGATCAACGGCAAGGCGTGGTTGTATAACGTATGGGCTGCGAGGGTCGGCAGCAGGCGCTTGCTGCTGCGCTCGAACAGGCTCACATCGAGGTTTTGCTCCAACTGGCGGATCTGCTGTGACAGCGCCGGTTGGGAGATCGACAGACGCCCAGCGGCACGGCCTACGTGGCCTTCCTCATACACCGCGACGAAATAACGCAGTTGCTTAAAATCCATAAGTAATTCTTATCGAAAAAGCTGGAAAATCGAAATGGCCGTTGGCCCCCGAGACGCCTAGTCTAGCGCCTATCCACAAGGCTTACAGGGCCAGATCGGGCGATGATTAGCGTTTATGTTGATGGTGTTTGCATAGGCAAGGCAAAAAACCTCCAGGTAGGTTTTGCGGGGTTCACCGACCACGGCGTGGTTGCCATGGGAGGAAAAGTGTGAATCTGTTCAATTTGCGCCGCTCGGCGGCCAGTCTGGATGACCTGATCCTGGATGCTTGCGGCGAAGATTTTCCCAGTGAATGCTTGATGCCTACCGTAGCGCGCCCCCCGCAGGTTTTCGTGCGCGGCCAGGGTTCCTGGTTGTGGGACAGCGATGATCGCGCCTATCTGGACTTCAGCCAGGGCTGCGCGGCCAACAGCCTCGGCCACAGCCCGCAGGTATTGATCAGGGCCCTGGCCGACCAGGCCTATGCGCTGATCAATCCCGGTCACGGCTTGCATAACCGCCCCCAACTCAACCTCGTCGACCGCCTGTGCCACCGCACCGGCAGCGACCAGGCGTATTTGCTCAACAGCGGCGCGGAAGCCTGCGAAGCGGCGATCAAACTGGCGCGCAAGTGGGGCCAGCTGTATCGCGGTGGCGCTTATCGCATCATCAGCGCCAGCAACGGTTGCCATGGGCGCAGCTTTGCGGCGATGTCGGCTTCGGCGAGCAGCCGCGAAAACCGCTTTGAACCGCAGCTGCCGGGCTTCAGCCACGTCCCGCTCAACGATCTGGCGGCGCTGCACGCGGCCGTTGACGCGCAAACCGTTGCCATCATGCTGGAGCCGATCCAGAGCGAAGCCGGCGTTATCCTCGCGACCGAGCATTACCTCAAGGGTGTCGAGCGACTGTGCCGCGAGCTGGGTATTCTGCTGATCCTCGATGAAGTGCAAACCGGTATCGGCCGTTGCGGCACCTTGCTTGCCGAAGAACAATACGGTGTGCGCGCCGACATCATTGCGCTCGGCAAAGGCCTGGGCGGTGGTGTGCCGCTGGCGGCACTGCTGGCGCGCGGCAAAGCCTGTTGCTTCGAAGTCGGTGAGCTGGAAGGCACCCATCATGGCAATGCGCTGATGGCCTCGGCCGGGGTGGCGGTACTCGATACCGTGCTGGGGCACGGTTTCTTCGAACATGTACGAGAATCTGGTTGCTACCTCGGCGAAGGCCTTGCCCGCCTGGCTTACCGCTATGGCCACGGTCAATTGCGCGGCCACGGCCTGATGTGGGGACTGACGTTGTCGGATGATTCTGCAGACGCGGTGGTAAAAGCCGCTCTGGACGAAGGACTGATCCTCAACGCCCCGCAACCCAACTGCCTGCGCTTCACCCCGGCCCTAACGGTGAGCAAAAGCGACATCGACGAAATGCTCCTGCGCCTGACTCACGCTTTTTCCCGGGTGCGTACCGCACAGGTGCAATGCCGCAAGGGCATCGCCGTTTGACCCCTAATTCCTGAACCGTCTCGCGGTATACGCGGCGCCCCCAGCCTGTTTGTTTTGGCTGGGGGCGTTTTTTTTTGTTCAGAGAAGGATGGCCGCAGTGCCAGATCCCACTGAACCCTCACGAACGTCCAAGGTCGATTAGCTAGACGGCTCACACGAGCCGATTTTCAGGAGCTGACCCCATGGACATCATTCGCATCATCATCGCCATTCTGTTGCCGCCACTGGGTGTGTTCCTGCAAGTGGGTTTCGCCGGCGCGTTCTGGCTGAATATTCTGCTGACCTTGTGCGGTTACTTCCCAGGCATCATCCACGCGGTGTACATCATCGCCAAGCGCTGAGGCCCTCAGCCTTTTGCGATGAGCCGGGAGTTGCGCTCATTGCGAAAGGCCAGTTGCTCGATGGTCTGGGTGGCGTGTTCGGCGTCTTCCCGGGCTTGAAGGATAATGCCGTGGTGCTCGGATTTGCTGCACACCGGGTCAGCGTTGCTCGCATCGCCGGTCAGCATGAACGCCTGGCAACGGCAGCCGCCGAAGTCCTTTTCCTTTTCATCGCATGAGCGGCACGGTTCGGGCATCCAGTCGTAGCCGCGAAAGCGGTTGAAACCGAAGGAGTCGTACCAGATGTGCTGCATGCTGTGGTCACGCACATTGGGAAATTGCACCGGCATCTGTCGGGCACCGTGGCAGGGCAGGGCGGTTCCATCCGGAGTGACGGTCAGAAAGATACTGCCCCAGCCGTTCATGCAGGCTTTCGGGCGTTCTTCGTAGTAATCCGGGGTGACGAAAATCAGCTTGCACGGGTGCCCTTCGGCTTCGAGCTTGGCGCGGTATTCGTTGGTGATACGTTCGGCGCGCACCAGCTGTTCCTGGGTCGGCAACAACCCCACACGATTGAGCTGCGCCCAGCCGTAGAACTGGCAGGTGGCGAGTTCGACAAAGTCCGCCTCCAGTGCAATGCACAGCTCGATGATGCGGTCGATCTTGTCGATATTGTGCCGATGGGTGACGAAGTTCAGCACCATCGGATAGCCGTGGGCCTTCACCGCGCGAGCCATTTCGAGCTTTTGTGCGAAGGCCTTTTTCGAGCCGGCCAGCAGGTTGTTGACCTGTTCGTCGCTGGCCTGGAAGCTGATCTGGATATGGTCCAGCCCCGCCTTTTTGAAATCGCTGATCTTCTGCTCGGTCAAGCCGATGCCGGAAGTGATCAGGTTGGTGTAGAAGCCCAGTTTGCGCGCTTCGGCAATCAGTTCGGCGAGGTCCTGGCGCACCAGCGGCTCACCGCCGGAAAAGCCCAACTGCGCGGCGCCCATCTCGCGTGCTTCGCGAAACACCTTGATCCACTGCTCGGTGCTCAGCTCCTTGCCCTGCTCGGCGAAATCCAGCGGGTTGGAGCAATACGGGCACTGCAGCGGGCAGCGATAGGTCAGCTCGGCGAGCAGCCACAGCGGCAGACCGATGGCCGGTTGTTCAGGCAAGCGTGATCCAGTGCTGAGCACGGGCGACCTCCATGAATTGCTCGATGTCGTCACCGAGCTCAGGCACACCCGGGAATTGTTTATCCAGCGCGGCAATGATCGCCGTGACGTTGCGCTCACCGTCGATCAACCCGCCAATCAACGCGGCGCTGTCGTTGAGCTTGATCATGCCTTCCGGGTAGAGCAGCACATGGCCTTTTTGCGCAGGCTCGTACTGGAAGCGATAGCCCTGGCGCCAGACCGGTGTCCTGCTGCGATCAAAGCTCATAGGGTGATCCCTTTATGCCAGACCCGCTGCTCGGTCACGCTGTGATACGGCGGGCGATTCAGTTCGTAGGCCATGCTCATGGCATCGAGCATGCTCCACAGGATGTCCAGTTTGAACTGCAGAATTTCCAGCATGCGCTCCTGGCCTTCACGGGTGGTGTAGTGCTGCAGGGTGATCGCCAGGCCATGTTCGACATCGCGGCGGGCCTGGCCCAGGCGCGTGCGGAAATACTCATAGCCGGTGGGGTCGATCCACGGGTAATGCTGCGGCCAGCTGTCGAGGCGCGATTGGTGGATCTGCGGCGCGAACAGTTCGGTCAGCGAACTGCTGGCGGCTTCCTGCCAGCGCGCACGGCGGGCGAAGTTGACGTAGGCGTCCACCGCAAAGCGCACGCCGGGCAGCACCAGTTCCTGGGAGCGCAGTTGGTCCGGATCGAGGCCGACGGCCTGGCCCAGGCGCAGCCAGGCTTCGATGCCGCCGTCTTCGCCGGGGGCGCCATCATGGTCGAGCAGGCGCTGAATCCACTCGCGACGGATTTCGCGGTCCGGGCAGTTAGCCAGGATCGCGGCATCCTTCAGCGGAATGTTCACCTGATAGTAGAAACGGTTCGCGACCCAGCCCTGGATCTGCTCGCGGGTGGCGCGGCCTTCATACATCGCCACGTGGTACGGGTGATGGATATGGTAGAAGGCGCCCTTGGCCCGCAGGGCTTTTTCAAATGCATCGGTGCTCATCGGTATATCAGTCATATGGGTCTCCTGTGGGAGCGAGCTTGCTCGCGAAGGTCGTTAACGGTGACGCGTGCACCCTGAATATCTGCGGTGTTCTTGCGTTTTTCGCGAGCAAGCTCGCTCCTACAGTTCAATGCTCATGCCATCGTAAGCCACTTCGACATTGCGCCGCACCAGCTCGGCTCGCTCGGGAGAATCTTCATCGAGGATCGGGTTGGTGTTGTTGATGTGGATAAGGACCTTGCGCTGCTTCGGCAGGTGTTCCAGCACTTCGAGCATGCCGCCGGGGCCGTTCTGCGACAGGTGGCCCATCTCGCGGCCGGTGCGGGTGCCGACGCCACGGCGCTGCATTTCATCATCGTCCCACATGGTGCCGTCCACCAGCAGGCAGTCGCTGCCGGCCATGATGTCCAGCAACGGCGCGTCAACCTTGCCCAGGCCCGGGGCGTAGAACAGTTTACCGCCGGTGCGCAGGTCTTCGACGATCAGGCCGATATTGTCGCCGGGGTGCGGGTCGAAGCGGTGCGGCGAATACGGAGGTGCGGCACTGCGCAGCGGCAGCGGGGTGAAACGCAGGTTGGGGCAGGCCGGGATGGTGAAGCTGGCGTCCAGCTCGATGCGGTTCCAGGCCAGGCCGCCATTCCAATGGGTGAGCATGGTGAACAGCGGGAAACCGCTGCTGAGGTCTTCATGGACCATGTCGGTACACCACACCTGGTGCGGGCAACCTTCGCGCAGGCTCAGCAGGCCGGTGGTGTGGTCGATCTGGCTGTCCATCAGGATGATCGCGCTGATGCCGGTGTCGCGCAGGGCGCGGCCGGGTTGCATCGGCGCGAAGCCCTGCAGTTGTGCGCGGATATCCGGCGAGGCATTGCACAGCACCCAGTTCACGCCATCGTCGGAAATCGCGATGGATGACTGGGTACGCGCCTGAGCTCGCAGGCTGCCATCACGAAAGCCTGCGCAGTTCGCGCAGTTGCAGTTCCACTGCGGGAAGCCGCCGCCGGCGGCGGAACCTAGAATCTGGACAAACATGGGCGCTCCATCAAGCAAAGCTGAAAACAAAAACGCCCCGGACGGGCCGAGGCGTTGTATTACCCAGCCAATCAGCGGCTGGCGAAGTACATAGTGACTTCGAAACCGATGCGCAGATCAGTGTAAGCAGGTTTGGACCAAGTCATATTCTTACTCCTACGAAGGGATGGGACGTTTACTACCAAGTAATACATATAGTCCACCTCCAATCGGAGATGTTCAGATGTGCTCGTAGGAATATTACGCATTTTTTTAAAAGTTAGCGCTGTCTTGGTGGAAAAAGCCTATTGCAGGGGCGGCAATGATCAGCCCGCCGATTGCCAACCATCGCTAATGCGCGGGCCGTTGGCGATACAGTGCCAGCCACCTGCAGCGTCCTGTAACTGTTGGGCGGCGCGTTGCAAGTCCTCCCGGCTAAGGGCTTGGATTGCGTGTTGAAGCCGCGCGAGATAATCCGACGGATGGCCGGCCAGGCGCGCCTGCCACAACAATTCGGCGGCCTGGGCGATGGGCAGCGCCTGCGCGGTGAATTGTTGCACCAACGCCGGGTGGCCGAGGTTGTCGCTGGCGTCGATCAATGTTGGCAATTGTGCGAGGAAAGTCCGCAGGTGCTCCATGATCCCTTCAAGGGAAACACTGGGGGATTGCACGCCAAACAGCAGGCCGGTTTGCCCGTTGATTTGTCGGATACCGCTGAACACCGCGTAGCCGATTTGCAGCTCTACCCGCACACGTTGGTAGAACGGCCCTTGGAGCAGGTGCGCCAGCAGGCGCCACGCGGCTTCATCTGCCAGGGACTGCGTCGGCGTCGGGCAGAACAGCAGCAACGCTGCGTCGTGAGCAGCGGTATTAATCTCATGCCATAGACGCTGGCCGCTGAGGCTGGCGAATTCGCCTTCGAGCGTGTCCGGTTGCCCAGGCAAGCGGGCGGCAGCAGATTTGAGCGCCGCTTCGCAGTGGGCGGGCAGCCCAATGCCCATGCCTTCCCAGCGTGCGCGTGTCCACGCCATCGAGGGTGCTTGGGTGTTCGGCTGCACGCCGGCACAGCACGCGGGCAACGCCTTGAGCAACTGCCGAATGGCAATCAGCGGTGTGGCAGCAGGGTCCGACCGCAGAGCATTTTCGGGCGGGTTCAGGCTGCGTGCGAGTTCATCGAGTATCGCCGGCATGGGCTGGTGCAGACCGACCATTTTCACAAGCCAGTCATTGCCGATCGAATCGAAGGATAAGTCGACACCGGCCTGGCGGGCATTTTCGCGCAACGGCTGCAGGGCGTTTTCCAGCGCCGTTGGGAGCGGGCAATCAAGCCGCCAACGCAGGTAGAGCGCGCCTTCATCATGGTCGTCGGCCAACGCCGGGCTGAACGACAACGCCGACAGCTCTCGCCGCCCCCGGGAGCGGTCCTGGGCAAAGGTGCGCAGGCCCCGATGGGCACTGGTCTGGCCGCGAATCAGGCCGGCGCGCTCGTCCTTTACGGGTGGGCGCAGGAACGGATTGTTGGGCGGCAGTTGCCACGCATGTCGGCAGGCTTGCAGCGGCAGGGCGTCGAGCAGGGCCTTGAGGGCGGCAACGTGGTGCTCCGACAAGCACGCTTCGAGTTCTTCGCTGTCATGCCTCGCCAATGCGAGGGCGCCTTGGATCTGCTGTTGACGCACGTTGAGCAGGGCGAATTCCTCGCGCAGAGAAGTCCAGTCGCTGTGTGCGAAAAAGCTCAGCCAGTCGTACAACAGTGCTTCGATCTGCGTCGCCGCGTCGCTTTGCGCGCCGAGGGTAAAGTCGAGATCCAGTAACGCTTGCCCGCCGAAGTGGTAAAGCACGGACGCCTGCAGGGTGCTGGCCAGTTGGCGCGCTTGCAGTTCCGCGCGCAGCCCGCCCGGCGCCGAGGCGTTGAGCCAGAGACAGAGGAAATCCAGGGCTTCCTTGGGGGCGTCGACGCTGATGACGTGATGCAGATGGCCGTTGGCGCTGTGTTGGAAATGCTGCGTATGAGCGGGCAGCAGCGCCGGCGGGGCCGCCTGCGGCTGCCGCGGGCCGGCGCGCAGTTGCTCACTGAAGCGCCGCGCCAAGCGTTCCAGTTCTTCCAGCGGTTGCGGGCCGGCCAGGCTCAACGTCATTTGCCCCGACGGGTAGAAGTGTTGGTGGAAATCCCGCAACGCTTGCTGAAATGCCTGACGCTCCACCGGTAGGCTGTCGCGATTGCCCGCATGGAAGCCCCGAAGCGGATGATCGGCCGCCAGGTTTTCCAGCAGCGCGACCTGTTGTTGTGCGTTGGCGTCTTGGGACCAGGCGACAAATTCCGCGTGCAGCACTTCGCGCTCGCGCAGTTGATCGTCCAGCGCCAGGCGCGGATGGGTCAGCATATCGGCCAGGCGTTCGAGCCCGTCGGCGAAGGTCGGCAGCGGCAGTTCAAAGAAGAAATCCGTGGTGCGCTCGCGGGTGCTGGCATTGATCTGGCCACCGTGACGCTGCACGTAGGTCATCAGCCCTTCTTCGGTCGGAAAACGCTCAGTGCCAAGAAACAATAAGTGCTCCAGAAAGTGCGCCAGGCCAGGCCACGCCAACGGCACGTCATGGCTGCCGGCCGCCACCCGTAACACAGCGGCGCAGCGCTTTAAGCGCGGTGCATGGCGCAGGGTAACCCGCAGGCCGTTGGCCAGGGTCAGGTGAAGGTGATGAGGCTGGGCCGGCGCAGGCATGGGCACTTCCGATACGAGGGAAGTGCCTATGCTAGCAAACCCTCCAGATCAGGGCTTGTGCAGCGTGCCGTAGAGTTCGGGGCGACGGTCTTGCAGGTAGTCGTTGGCGGTGCGGGCATCGAGAATCGATTGGTGTTCCAGCGTGCCGACGATCAAGGCTTCATCCAGGCCGGCCTGGGCGATTCGCTGACCATCCGGTGCGGCGATGCTGCTTTGCCCGCAATACTGAATCTCGCCTTCATGCCCGCAGTAGTTGGCATAGGCCACGTAGCACTGGTTCTCAAAGGCCCGCGCCCGCACGGTGACGTCGGCGACAAAGTCGAACGGCACCATATTGGCGGTGGGCACCAGGATCAGATTGGCGCCGGCCAGGGCCAGGCGTCGGGTGTTTTCCGGGAACTCCAGGTCGTAACAGATCAGCACGCCCAGTTTCCAGCCGTTGAGTTCCACCAGCGGAAAATCATCACCCCCGGCACTGAACATCGAATGATCGAGGTCGCCAAACAGGTGCGTCTTGCGGTAGTTGCACAGGCGCTGGCCATGCGCGTCGATCAACTGCACGGCGTTATAGATCTGCCCGTCCGCGGCGCGTTCCGGGTAGCCATACAGGATCGCCAGCCCGGCACTTTGCGCCAGTTCGGCAATCGTCTGCGCCGACTCGCCATCCTGCGCTTCGGCCAATGCGCCGACAGCTTCGGCGCCGATGTTGTAGCCGGTGAGGAACATCTCCGGCAGCACCAGCACGTCGGCGCCGGACGCCTCGTGCACGAGGCGGTGCAGGCGCTTGAGGTTGCCGGCCACATCCAGCGGCAGCGGTGGGCATTGGTACAGGGCGACACGCATGGCTTGGCTCCTTAATCGGCCAGGGCAATCGGCCCGATTTCATCGAACACATCACCCGGCCCCGGGTTCTCTGGGTGAGTGTGGCCGCCGAAGTGGGTCATGATGCCCCAGACGGCGTTCAACGAGGTTTGCACGGCGCCTTCGACCCAGGCGGGTGTCCAGGATACGTCATCGCCGGCGATAAAAATCCCACGTTGCTCGGCGGGCATGTCCTTCTGCATGAAGTGCGCGTACATCCGCTGGTTGTAGCGATAGTGACCGGGCAATGCACCTTTGAAAGCCCCGAGGAAATGCGGGTCGGCTTCCCAGGACACGGTGATCGGGTCGCCGATGATGCGCGCCTTGATGTCGACCTTCGGGTAGATCTTGTTCAGCGCGTCGAGGGCCAGCTTCACGCGTTTATCGATGGGCTGCGGGAGCATTTTCAGCGCATCGCTCATCCACGAGTACGACAGGCAGATCACGCCCGGCTTGTCGTCGCCGTTGTCGAACAGGTAAGTGCCACGGGTCAGGCGATCGGTGAGGGTCATGCTCATCAGGTCGCGGCCGGTTTCCGGGTCTTTGTCTTTCCAGAACGGGCGGTCGACCATCACGAAGGTCTTCGACGATTGCATGTAGCGGGTGCGATCCAGGGCCATCCACATTTTTTGCGAGAACAGGGTTTCGTCGCATTCGATCTGGGTGGTCAGCAGCCAGCTTTGGCAGGTGGTCAGCACGGCGGCGTATTCGCGGGTATCGCCGTAGTTGTCGGTCACGGCGAAACGGCCGCCGGCCGCGTGGGCAATGCGCTTGACCCCGGCCCGTGGCGCGCCGCTGTGCAACGAACTCAGGCTGGTGCCCGCCGGCCAGTGGGCGCAGCGCTCCGGCACATGGCGCCAGATACCCATGGGCACCTGTGCCACGCCGCCGACCACCAGGTGTTGATGGTCGTCGCAGTTGGTCATCACCACGCGGAAGATTTCCAGCATGGAGTTGGGAAAGTCCGAGTCCCAGCCGCCAGTGCCGAAGCCGACCTGGCCGAACACTTCGCGGTGATGGAACGACAACTTGGCGAAGGCCTTGGAGGTGGCGACGAAGTCGTAGAAGGTGCGGTCGTCCCACAGCGGCACGAGTTTGTTCCACAGCGCTTTGAGGCGTGGTACGTCGCGGTCGCGGATGGCTTGCTGGATATCGCCGAACTGCGAGCCGGCTTCCAGGGCGTCGGCCCAGGCGTCAGCCACTTCCTGGAACAGCGCAGGCAAGTCGGATAGTTTTTGTGCGTAGTGGGTCTGGCCTTCCAGGTCGATGACCGTGCTGCCGGAAGCCGGGGTCAGCGGGTTGGGGAAGGGTTTGGTGTCCAGGCCGAGCTTGTCGACATAGTGGTAGAACGCGGTGGACGACACCGGGAAACGCATCCCGCCCAGTTCGGCGATGATGCCTTCGGCGCCTTCAAACGCCTGGGAGCGCAAGCGCCCGCCCATCTTCGAGGCCTCGTACACCACGGGCTTGAGGCCCAGCTTCATCAGCTCATAGGCGGCCACCAGGCCGGCAATCCCGGCGCCGACGATCGCCACTTCGGCGCCGTGGTTGACGGCCGGAATACTGCCCAGGCCGGCGGGGTGCTCGATCCAGTCATCAAACGCGAACGGAAAATCCGGGCCGAAGATGGTGATGGGTTTCTTACCGTCGGCGGGGTGGCGATTGGTCTTGCTGATGCTGCTGGACGGAATGCTCATGGCTGACCTTACTAGCGGCTCGCGGGACGTGCCCGCTGAGTATAGGAAAAGATGGCAGCCAGTTTAGGGAGCGTAGCGTTCGTAAATAAGACGCAAAGTGTCGTCGAATTGGATTGTTTTTAGTCAAAATGACGAGGTTGGTGGTCAGATTGGTTGTCTGCGATCGAGTTTGTTACTGAGGATGATCGACGTGGTGGTTTTTTCCACGCCATCGACGCTGCCGATCTGGTCCAGCAATTGATCGAGCTGCTCCGGCGAATCGGTGCGCAGCCATGCCACGTAATCGAACTCGCCGCTCACCGCGCACAGTTGCTGAACCTGGGCCATCGCACTGAGCCTGCGCAGCACATCCTTACCCGAACGCGCCTGCACGGTGATACCGACATACGCCTGCAAACCGCCGTCCACCACACGCTGGCCGAGACGCACGCCATAACCGGTAATCACCTGGGTTTTCTCCAGGCGTGCCAGGCGCGACGTCACCGTAGTTCGCGCAATACCCAACTGCCTGGCCAGCATGGCCACGCTCTCGCGGGCGTTGATCTGCAGCGCGGCGATCAGTTGGCGGTCGATTTCATCGAGGACAGGCAAGGGCAGCTCCGGTGCGGACGGATGGGGGGGCATATGTTACAGGCTTGCGTGGTCTTTTCATCGCCGGGAGCAAGGCTAAACTCAGAGCACTTCACGACCCACAATTTTTAGATCAGCAGGTCTTAAATGATAAGTCAGGCTGATGAAATGAATGATTTCCGAAGGATCATTCAGAGGAGGAACAATGAAATTTCCAGTAGTAGTACATAAAGATTCTGGCTCGGATTACAGCGTGACCGTCCCGGACGTACCTGGATGCTTCTCGGCGGGAGGCTCTTTTTCGTAAGCGTTGGACAATGTTCGCGAAGCCTTGGCACTGCATCTTGAAGGGGGGCTTGCTGATCAAGAAGAGCTTCCACAAGCCCAAGAGGTCGATGCTCACCTGGATAACCCGAATTTTTCCGGTGGTGTATGGGTTATAGTCGATTTTGATCTGACGCCATATTTAGGCAAGTCCGTGCGGTTCAATGCTTCTTTGCCGGAGCAGTTGTTACATCGTATTGATGAGCGCGTACAAAAAGATCATCGCTATGCTTCACGGTCAGGTTTTTTAGCGACGGCAGCGTTGCGTGAATTGTCTGCGTGATGAAAAGCCGTTTGGACCTCCGACGCCAGACTGTAGTGGTCTAATGAAACTGGACATCTATAGAGTGCTCGCCAGCTTGAGGTATCATTGCCGACACCGGAGCCGCATTTGGACCGAAGGCGAGCATCGAACACGTGAGAATGCCGGGCCAAAGAACTTTCTGCTACTCAAGCAGCTATTGCTTGAGTAGCACACTTGGCAGGCTAAATGTAAAGCTTCTCTATTTTGGGTAGTATCGATAGTAAGATTCTACGGCTTCCTTCCATAAGCCTTCGAATGTAGATTTATTTCGAGAGACAAAGTCTAAGTAGTCTTGTAGGTTTTCAGGAAGGTGTCCGATATGTACCTTCTTAATTGCCAAACTGTCTAAGTAGATGTCCCAGCGATTTCCTTTGTAATCGAATCCAACATTTGCTGCTTCATCAGGATTGGCGCAGAAGCAACTCACCATTGGGATTTCGAACGGCTTACTGTCACCCCAAAGATTGCTTAGCTCGTTTGATAACTCAGCAGGCGTTGGATGAATACCAGATTTCAACAGCTCTGGACGCCCATGCATCTCGAAATCAAATGGCGTGTATACACCCTCAGCCAGCCCCTCTACAGCTGAAATACATGAAGGTTCGATAGGCCCTACATGGACATACCATGTGTTTTCCTTTGTTTTCAAGCCTTGCGCCATTTTGATGATTTCTGTTTTAGATAAGTCTATACGCTCCGGGAATAGGCCGCGAGCGCCTAAAGATTTACCGAAACTAGGCGACTCATTAAGATATTTACTAAAGTCTAGAAAAGAAATTAAGCCCCCGGCGTTAGGTTTCTTTTTATTGAATTTTTTAAGCCGGTCAGTGTCGACAACGATTTTGATCGCTCTTTTATTATGGCTGGTGTTGTTTTTTGGCTTCTCACCTCGCCTTAGCATTACTTCTATTTGGGCTTCACTGAAGTCCGATCCATCAGGTAAACCATGTCCACTAGCATCCATGCTGTTCGTAAGCCATACGACCACCGAGTCAAGAAGGCCGTTATGCTCCGTATAATAATTACCAGCTATAAAGCCTCTGGTAAATATGCCTCTTGCAAGTGTGAGTGATGTGTAATGATTCAGCTTCATCCTTGGTCCTTATCTTGTACCGTTGTCGTAATTCTTTTGTGGTGTATCTGGATGTCATCTGCTAAAACTTTATTTTTGGCGTAATTCCCCATTGGCTCAAGCTGGCGTCTTGGAACATGGCGACAGTTTCAGTAGGTTCGTATATATACTTGGAGAGCCTAGCTATTTCAATTTGCGCCACTGTATCACTTCCATCCTAATTCATTTTTTAGCTATTGGGTTGAGGTGTCTTCCAATGCGTCGGATATCCAATTGTGAACGTCTGGGGCGTTTCATCTTGGATGGCGTAGCGCATAAGTGCTCGAGCTGTCCCTGTGGCAGTCCCCTCCAGAAACGCAAAAGCCGCGCAATGCGCGGCTTTCTTGTTTGGTGGGCCCACACGGACTTGAACCGTGGACCAAAGGATTATGAGTCCTCTGCTCTGACCAACTGAGCTATAGGCCCTTAACAGGTCGCGGATTATAGCGATGGTTTCTCCACTGTGCTATCCGAAAAATCCTGAACCTTCATACGAAGAAACGTCGTGGCAAAAAGCTCCGGTGGCAGGGGCAGGCTGACGATGTAGCCTTGCATCTGTTCGCAGCCTTCGGCGGCGAGGAAGGTTTGTTGTGCGGGGGTCTCCACGCCTTCGGCGATGATGGTGAATTGCATGCTGTGGCCCAGGGCAATGATGGCGCGCACGATCGCCACGTCGTGGGGGTCGTCGGGCAGGCCGCGGATGAAGGATTGGTCGATTTTCAGGAAGTCCAGCGGCAGGCGCTTGAGGTAGCTGAGGGATGAATAGCCGGTGCCGAAATCATCGATCGCCAGTTGTACGCCAAGGTGTTTGAGCTGGTGCAGCACGTCCAGCGCTTCTTCGGCCTGGCTCATGATGAAGTTTTCGGTGATCTCCAGTTGCAGGCAGCCCGGTTCGAGACGGTAGTCGCGCAGTAACTGTTCGATGCGTGACAGCAGGTTGGGCTGGCGCAGTTGTGCGCCGGCGAGGTTGACTGACAGCGGGCCGAAGTGCTCGAAGGCGGTTTGCCAGGCGTGCATTTGTTGGCAGGCCTGTTCCAGGACCCAATCGCCGATTTGCAGGATCATGCCGTTCTCTTCGGCCAGGGCGATGAAGTGTTCGGGCGGCACGTCGCCGAAGGTCGGGTGGTGCCAGCGGATCAGCGCTTCGGCGCCGATCAGTTGCTGGGTCTTCAGGCTCAGTTTGGGCTGGTAATACAGGCTCAACTCATCGCGCTCGATCGCCCGGCGCAGTTCGTGTTCGAGGGCCACGCGTTCTTTGGCCTGGGCGGTGAGGTCGCGGGTGTAGCCTTCCACGCGGTTGCGCCCCTTGGCTTTGGAACGGTACATCGCGGCGTCGGCGTTTTTGACCAGGGTGGCGACGTCCGTGCCGTCCTGGGGGTACAGGCTGGTGCCGATGCTGGCGCTGATAAAAAACTCGTGTTCGCCCGCCTGGAATGGCGGGGTGAAGCAGGCCAGCAGTTTATTGGCCAGGTACTGGGCGTCGCTGGCTTGTTGCAGGCCGGGCAGGAGGATGATGAATTCGTCGCCGCCCAGGCGGGCGACGGTGTCGATGTCGCGCAGTTGCTCCTTGAGGCGCACGGCGATGTTCTGGAGCAGCAGATCGCCAATCGGGTGGCCGAGGCTGTCGTTGATGTGTTTGAAGCGGTCCAGGTCGAGGAACAGCACGGCGCCCTGGTGGCCGCTCTCCTGTTGATTGGTGAGCGCGGCTTGTAGCCGGTTTTCAAACAGGGTGCGGTTGGGCAGGCCGGTCAGCGGGTCGTGATGGGCCTGGTAGTCGAGGCGCGCCTGGGCGTGTTTCAGGCTGGAGATGTCGGCAAACACCGCGACGAAGTGCGTGATCGCCTGGTCGCGGTTGCGCACGGCGCTGATGGTCAGCCAACTGGGGTAGACCTCGCCGTTCTTGCGGCGGTTGGAGATCTCGCCTTGCCAATGCCCGTGAGTGGTCAACTGGTACCACATCGCGGCATAGAACGCGCTGTCATGCAGGCCGGAGGCGAGCAGGCGCGGGGTGTGGCCAAGGGCTTCGGCTTCGCTGTAGCCGGTGATCTCGCTGAAGGCGCGGTTCACGGCGCTGATGTTTTGCCGGGTGTCGGTGATCAACACGCCTTCGGCGGTGCTTTCGAAGACGGTGGCGGCCTGTTGCAGTTTTTCCTGCATCTGTTGGCGCTCGGTGATATCCCGGGCGATGGTCAGCATGCAATCGTCATCGCCGATGGGCAGCGGGCTGCTGGACACCTCGCAGAGCCGAATCTGCCCGTCGCTGCGGCGGATATGGCAGATGAAGTCGCGGACAGACCCGTCGCGTTGCAGCAGCTCCAGCATGCGTTTACGTTCGTTGAGATCGACCCAGATGCCCAGGTCCAGGGTCGACTGGTCAAGGGAGGTTGCGGCGGGGAAGCCGGTAATACGGCTAAACCCCTCGTTGACTTCGATCAGCAGGCCGTCGCTCTGACGGCTCAGCAGTAAACCGTCGGGCGAGGCGTGGAAAGCCTTGGCGAATTTTTCTTCGGACGTTTGCAGTTGTTGCTGGGTTTCCTTGAGCTCGCTGATGTCCCGCACCACCACTACCAAGGCTTCGGTGGTGTCGAGCTGGAATGGCTCGGCGGAAATCAGCCCGGTAAAGGCTTGACCGTTGCTGCGCAGGAAGGGCATTTCCAGGTTGCGGATGCTGGTGGTCTGCACCCGTTGCAACAGGTCCGGGCCGATGCCCGGGATACCCCAGATATTCAGCTCGGTAGCGGTTTTGCCGATTACGTCCTCGGCCTTCAGGCCCACTTGGTCCTCAAACGCTTTGTTGACCTCCAGCAGGCAGCCATCGGACATCCGTGCGATCACCAGGATGTCGGGGCACTGTTGGAACACCGAGGCAAACTTTTGCTCAGACAACTGCAGCGCCTCTTCAGTGCGCTTGGCGTCGCTGATATCGATCATCAAGCCGCGCAGCACCGGTTCATGACCGTGTTCGATCAGGCTGACAATGTCGCGTACCCACAGGCACCGGCCGTCGGCGGTGATCACCCGGTAATCCACGCTGTGATCACGGTTGGCGCGGGTTTCGCGGTAGCAATAGGCTTCGGTACGCGTCAGGTCGGCGGGGTGAATGATGTTGCGCCAGAAGCCCGGAATCAGCCAATGGGCGCGGGGGTAACCGAGTAATTCTTCGGCATGCGGCGACACGTAGCTGTAGGTGAAGTCGGCAATGCTGGCCTCCCAGGCAATGGCGGACAGGCTTTCCACCAGGCCGCGATAGTGATATTCGCTGCTGCGCAACTCCTGCTCGAGGGCGACGCGCCGGGAAATTTCCGAACTGAGCCGACGATTGATCCTAATCACGATGACCAATACGGTGCTCAACAGCAGCACCGTGGGCAGGCCATACATCAGCAGATCCGTCCAGAACGTGTGGTGATCGGTGAGGCTGCCGACCCAGTGTTGCTGGATCGCTTGCGTTTCGTCCGGGCTGAGGTCGGCAAGGACCTTGTCCAGAATGCCCACCAGTATTTTGTTGTCACGAGGCACGCCCATTGCCAGTTGGTAGCGGTAGGGCGTTTCCCCGCTGACGTACAAGCCATCGAGCTTGAGCTGGCGCAGGCTCCACACGCTCGAAGCCAGGTCGCCGACCACCGCGTCCACTTCATCAGTGGCCAGCGCTTGCAGGGTCGAACTCACATTTGGCATGGCCACCAGGTTGAGGTCGGGGTGGTGCGTGCGCAGCAATTCATGGGGCGCGTAGTTTTCCACCACGGCAATCTTGAGCCCGTAGAGGTCCTTCAGGTTGCGCGGTTGCGCACCGCCTTCATGGGCGAGGATGACGATGGGGAAGTCCAGGTATGGCCGCGTGAACGCCATATAAGCCTGGCGCTCGGGGGTGGACATGATGCCCGGCAGCAGGTCGAGCTGGTTATTGCGGGCCTGTTCGAGGACGGCGCTCCAGTTCACCGGCTCGATCAGCTTGATCCTGACGCCCAGGCGGTCCTGGATCAGGCGCACGTAATCCGCCGCCAAGCCTTGGTAGCGACCATTCTCGTCGCGGTATTCGAACGGGGGCCAGGAGGCATCCACCCCCAGGCGCAGCTCCTGATGGTCCGCCAACCAGCCACGCTCATCCTCCGTGAGAGTCAAGGCGCCAGCCGTTGCGGTCCAGGTCAGCAGCGACAGCAACAGCACAGTCGGCAATCTGGGCATAACGGTCTCGTTATGGCACGGGGAATGTTTCGAGTGTAGACGGGCATTGCGAGGGTGGGGAGTTGCGCGGTGGTGAATCTGTAGAAAGAAATCGGTAGAAAGCAAAACCCCCGGCCTGGGCCGGGGGTTCTGGGATCACTCGTCGAGGAAGGAGCGCAGATGCTCGCTTCGCGTCGGGTGGCGCAACTTGCGCAGCGCCTTGGCTTCGATCTGACGAATCCGCTCACGGGTCACGTCAAACTGTTTACCGACTTCCTCAAGGGTGTGGTCGGTATTCATGTCGATGCCAAAACGCATGCGCAGTACCTTGGCTTCACGGGCAGTGAGGCCGGACAGTACGTCGCGAGTCGCTTCTTTAAGGCTCTCAACGGTGGCGACATCGATTGGCGACTGCATCGTCGAGTCTTCGATGAAGTCACCCAGGTGGGAGTCTTCGTCATCACCGATCGGGGTTTCCATGGAGATCGGCTCTTTAGCGATCTTCAATACCTTGCGGATTTTATCCTCAGGCATTTCCATGCGTTCGCCCAGCTCTTCCGGGGTCGGTTCGCGACCCATTTCCTGCAACATCTGCCGGGAAATACGGTTGAGCTTGTTGATGGTCTCGATCATGTGCACCGGAATACGGATGGTGCGGGCCTGGTCGGCGATCGAGCGAGTGATCGCCTGACGAATCCACCAGGTGGCATAGGTCGAGAACTTGTAGCCGCGACGGTATTCGAACTTGTCCACAGCCTTCATCAAGCCGATGTTGCCTTCCTGGATCAGATCGAGGAATTGCAGACCACGGTTGGTGTACTTCTTGGCGATGGAGATCACCAGACGCAAGTTCGCTTCAACCATCTCTTTCTTCGCGCGGCGGGCCTTGGCCTCACCGATCGACATGCGACGGTTGATGTCCTTGATCTCGGCAATCGTCAGACCGGTTTCGGTCTGAAGTGCAGTCAACTTTTGCTGGCAGCGGATGATATCGGGCTGCAGGCGACCAATGGCTTCAGCGTATTTCGCCTTGCCCTTGGCCAGTGCGTCGGTCCAGCTTTCGTCAACTTCGTTGCCCGGGAACTGGCGCAGGAAGTCAGTACGCGGCATGCGCGCATCACGAACGCAGAGCTGCATGATCGCCCGCTCTTGTGCGCGCAGACGCTCAAGGGCGCTGCGAACGCGTTCAACCAGGCCTTCGAATTGCTTCGGCACCAGCTTGATCGGCATGAACAGCTCAGCCAGCGCAACCAGCTCGGCAATTGCCAGCTTGTTGGAGCGACCGTGCTTTTTCAGAGCCTTGCGGGTGATTTCCATTTGATCGGAAACCGCGCCGAAACGCTGGGCAGCGATGATCGGGTCTGGACCGCTTTCGACTTCATCTTCGTCATCGGTGCTGGCTTCAGCGTCGTCCTCTTCGGCATCGTCGTCCGCTTTCACGGCTTTCGGGTCGACAGGCGGCGGCACTTCGGCAGCAGGTGGCGCAATGCCGTCGTCCGGGTCGATATAACCGCTCAGGACGTCGGACAGGCGGCCACCTTCGGTGGTGACGCGAGTGTACTCGGAGAGAATGTGGTCAACCGTGCCAGGGAAGTGCGCGATTGCGCCCATCACTTCACGGATACCCTCTTCAATACGCTTGGCGATTTCAATTTCGCCTTCGCGTGTCAGCAACTCGACGGTACCCATTTCACGCATATACATGCGCACAGGGTCAGTCGTGCGACCGATGTCGGTCTCCACCGCGGCCAACGCGGCAGCGGCTTCTTCAGCTGCTGCCTCGTCGGTATCGGAGTCGGCCAACATAAGGGCGTCCGCATCCGGAGCACTCTCGTGTACGGGGATCCCCATGTCATTAATCATGCGGATGATGTCTTCCACCTGCTCTGGATCTGAAATATCCTCAGGCAGGTGGTCGTTGACCTCTGCGTAAGTCAGATACTTCTGCTCACGACCCAGGGTGATCAACTCTTTGATACGAGACTGCTGTTGCGCTTTTCCGGACATAACACCCTATCCACTGAAGGTCTTGGCGGGCAAAAAACAAGCCGAGGATTATACCCGAGCTACGACCTCACGCGCCAGTTAAGGTCGGGTTTGATGCGGAAACATTCTGTTTTAAGAGGTCGCGCATCTGTTTTGCTATCTGAATTTGCTCTTCAGCCGATAATCCCGGCTGCCTCGCTCTCTTGATGAGTTCATCGAGGGTCTGCGTGTGCTGACCCGCAGATAACCTAGTAATGGTGTCTAAAAACTGTTGTTCAAGGTTATCGCCGTCAATTAGCCACTCCTTTTCCGCGAGTGCTTTCAACAAACGACCTTGTTCGGTGCCATGCCAGCGGGCCATCAGTTGGATGGAGTTTAGCTTAGGATTTTTCTGCACGGCCTCGATCAGTGCGATCAGTACCTGGGCATAGGTGTTGCTCTCGTTGGCAAAGTGCTCGGCACTCTCCACCTTGCCCGCCAATTGCGGATGGTGGATGAGCGTGCGCAGGGCGATCAGCGTAGGGGCTTCTACGGCCACCGGGGTGCGCGGGGCGTAGGCCTCGTCGCGATCACCACGTTTGCCGTTTTTGCTCCAGGGTTTCTTGTCCCATTTCTTGCCGCCAGCGCCGGGCTTTTTCGGTGTCCACTCCTGCTGGGGCGTGTAGGCCTCCTGCGGTTGGTGGAAGTCGGAATAGTCCGGCATGGCGTCGTAATCCATGCCTGGGTCGTAGGCCGGCGGTGCATCTTGCGGCGCGCTGTGGACCAGTTGGCTGACCGCTTCGCCGCTCAGTCCGGTGATTTCCAGCAGGCGCTGACGCATCAGGATGCGCAGGTTGGCGCCCGGCACTTTGTCGATCAGCGGCGCTGCGAGGGTGGCCATGTGCGCCTTGCCTTCGAGGGAGCGCGGGTCGGCTTCTTCGGTCAGTTGCTGGAAGAAATAGTCCGCCAGCGGTTGCGCGTGTTGATTGATGCGCGCGCGGAAGGCGTCGGTGCCTTCGGAGCGGACCAGGGTGTCCGGGTCTTCGCCTTCGGGCAGGAACAAAAAGCGTGCGCGGCGTCCGTCCTGCAGGCACGGCAGCGTGGCTTCGAGGGCGCGCCAGGCGGCGTTGCGGCCGGCCTGGTCGCCGTCGAAACAGAACAGCACGCTGGGCACTACACGGAACAGGCGCTTCAAGTGTTCTTCGCTGGTGGCGGTGCCCAGGGTCGCCACGGCATTGCGCAGGCCTTGCTGGGCGAGGGCGATCACGTCCATATAGCCTTCAACCACGATGATTTCGTCGAGGTTGCGGTTGTTCTTGCGCGCTTCGAACAGGCCGTAGAGTTCCTGGCCCTTGTGAAACACCGGGGTTTCCGGCGAGTTGAGGTACTTGGGCTTGTCGTCCCCGAGTACCCGGCCACCGAAGGCGATGATCCGGCCGCGGCTGTCGCGGATCGGGAACATCACGCGGTCGCGGAAGCGGTCGTAGCGTTTGCCGGTCTCGGCGTTTTCCACCAGCAGGCCGGCGTCGATCATGGCTTTTTGCTGGAGCGTGTCGCTGCTCAGGTGTTTGTACAGGTTGTCCCAGCCCGGCGGGGCGAAGCCCAGGCCGAAGTCGCGGGCGATTTCGCCGGTGAGGCCGCGACCCTTGAGGTAGTCGACGGCGGCCTTGCGCTGCGGATGGCTCTTGAGCGCCTGGCGATAAAAGTCGGCGGCGGCGGTCAGTAGTGGGTACAGCGGCGAATCGGTGGGTTGTCGCGGTTTGTGCGGACGGCCGCTTTCTTCGCGGGGGATTTCCATGCCGGCGGCTTTGGCCAGTTCCTCGACGGCCTGGGGGAAGTCCAGGTTGTCGTGGTCCATGATAAAGCCGAGGGCGTTGCCGCCCGCGCCGCAGCCGAAGCAGTAGTAGAACTGCTTGTCGGGGCTGACGCTGAACGACGGGGTCTTTTCCTTGTGAAACGGGCAGCAGGCGGTGTAGTTCTTGCCCGCCTTCTTCATTTGCAGGCGCGAGCTGACCACATCGACGATGTCGGTGCGGTTCAGAAGGTCGTCAATAAAGCTCTGGGGAATTAGCCCGGCCATGGCGTTCTCGTCATCACTGCGTGGGAATGAGGGCCCGTGAAGTGCTCAAGCGCACGTATCGTATGGCTCGACCATCAATCGTCTGCTTGGGCTGTCAGGAAGTGTATCTGCCGAACATTCACTGACGTTAATTTCTATTCAGTCTGTTCGGCGAAGAAATGTTGCCCCGGCGTCCGGTTTAGGCCAATGGTGGGCCTCGGAAGCGCATCGATGGGCACAGCCGACACAGTCGATCGTCTGCTTGAAGAAATAAGTGTGCTCGTCAGTAGCCTTGTTAGACTCGTCAGAAGAGACGCGCACCGCTGGCAGAAGAGCCAGTCCTGACGTGTGAAGCTGTGTCTCGGTCGCGTGTGCGGCGTCGACGATGAAGCATCAAGCGATATCCGCAAATGCCAACAGCCCGGCTGAGGGCCGGGCTTGGCAGAAGCTTGCTACGAACGTCTGTGTATTAGTACAGACGAACGGCGCGGCGCTGCTCGCGCTGAACTTTCTTGGCGTGACGCTTAACAGCGGCTGCTGCTTTACGCTTACGCTCAGAAGTTGGCTTCTCGTAAAATTCGCGGCTACGAACTTCAGCCAGAACACCGGCTTTTTCGCAGGAGCGCTTGAAACGACGCAGAGCTACGTCGAAGGGTTCGTTCTCTTTTACTTTGACGGCTGGCATCCAGAGCTACCTTCTTTCATTACCGGGAATCAACGTTCTCGTCGCAAAAAATTCGCGGCTGAGGTCGTCGGTTTTTAAGGGTTGCGGATGTTAACCCCTCATTGTCAGGAATGCAAAGCCTCTGATCGAAAACCGCTAGTCGGGAGGGGGAGTGGCGACTATTATGCGCGCCTTCGAATTCAGCCTCTACAAGGCGCAAACCCATGCTAGTACTGGGACTTGAAACCTCCTGCGACGAAACCGGTGTCGCACTTTACGACAGTGAACGCGGGCTTTTGGCCGATGCACTGTTCAGTCAGATCGACCTGCACCGTGCCTATGGTGGCGTAGTGCCGGAGCTTGCCAGCCGTGATCACGTCAAGCGCATGCTGCCGTTGATTCGCCAGGTGCTCGACGAGGCCGGCTGCGTGCCGACCGAGATCGATGCGATCGCCTACACCGCCGGCCCCGGATTGGTCGGAGCCCTGCTGGTTGGGGCTTCTTGCGCCCAGGCGCTGGCATTTGCCTGGGACATTCCGGCCCTCGGCGTACACCATATGGAAGGCCATCTGCTGGCGCCGATGCTGGAAAAAACACCGCCACAGTTCCCGTTCGTCGCTTTGTTGGTTTCGGGGGGGCATACGCAGTTGGTTCAGGTCGATGGGATCGGTCAATACACGCTGTTGGGCGAGTCCCTGGACGATGCCGCCGGCGAAGCATTCGACAAGACCGCGAAGATGATGGGCCTCAATTATCCTGGCGGTCCGGAAATCGCGCGCCTGGCTGAAAAGGGTGTCGCCGGCCGCTTCACCTTCCCGCGGCCGATGTGTGATCGCCCGGGCCTGATGTTCAGCTTCAGCGGTTTGAAAACCTCCGCCTTGAACACCTGGCAGCACAGCGTCAGCGCCGGGGACGACAGTGAGCAAGCCCGTTGCGACATCGCGCTGGCGTTCCAGCAGGCCGTGGTGGAGACTTTGACCATCAAGTGCAAGCGTGCCCTGAAACAGGCTGGCATGCAGCGCCTGGTGATTGCAGGCGGCGTCAGCGCCAACAAGGCTTTGCGCGCGTCCCTGGAAAAAATGCTCGGCGACATGAAAGGCGATGTGTTCTACGCGCGCCCTGAGTTCTGCACCGACAACGGCGCGATGATCGCTTATGCCGGCTGCCAGCGCCTGCAGGCCGGACAGCACGAAAGCCTGGCGATCAGCGTGCAGGCACGCTGGCCGATGGAGCAGTTGTCGCCGTTGTGAGCGCTCAAGGTGAGCGGGATTCATCCGCCGGATTTAAAAATGCCGTTCGCGCCCGGCAAACAGGTCGCGTAAATTGCCGCGATGGCGCCAGACGATCAGCAGGGTCAGCACGCTCATCGGCAACAGCGCCGCCGGTTCCTGCCAGGCCAGCAACGGCAGGGTGAGCGGCGTGGCGATCAGCGCGGCCAGCGAGCTGGTGCGGGTCAGGTAGAACGTCAGCAGCCAGGCGAGCACCGCCAGCAGCGCCGCCGGGGGGTAAATCCCCAGCAGCATGCCGGCCGCCGTAGCGACACCCTTGCCGCCGCGAAAACGAAAGTACAACGGAAACAGATGGCCGAGGACGGCGCACACGCCAATCCAGGCCTGCTGTTGCAGGGTAAGGCCGGCGAGGCTGGCGATCAGTACGGGCAGCAGGCCCTTGCAGGCGTCGCCCAGCAGCGTCAGGACGGCGAGCTTCTTGCCGGCCAGGCGCAACATGTTGGTGGCGCCGGCATTGCCTGAGCCACTCATTCGCGGGTCGGGATTTCCCGTCAGGCGGCTGAGCAAAATGGCGAAGGACAGCGAGCCGAGCAGGTAGGCGAGAATCGCCAGTGACCAAAACATGCTAACTATTCCGGGCGAGGACGCCCTGATTCTAACGGGGCATCGCGCCCTTGTCGTGCTGCGGAGAAGAGCTTGGACAGAGTGTTTATCGAAGGCCTGGAAGTCGACACCGTGATCGGGGCCTACGACTGGGAGCGCGGCATCAAGCAATGCCTGCGCCTGGACCTGAGTTTCGCCTGGGACAACTGCCCGGCCGCCGCGGGTGACGACCTCACTCTGGCGCTGGATTACGCCAGTGTGTCCGCGCGCATCCAGGCCTTTGCCGAACAGTCGCAATACCAGTTGGTGGAAACCTTTGCCGAGCGTCTGGCCGAAGTGCTGATGAGCGAATTCCAGATTCCCTGGCTGCACCTCAAATTGACCAAGCCGGGGGCCGTGCCGGCCGCCAAGGGCGTGGGCGTGGAGATCGAGCGCGGATGTCGCTAACTCAGGTTTACCTTGGTCTTGGCAGCAATATCGAGCGCGAGCCCCATCTGCGTGCGGGCCTGGATGCGCTGGCGGGCTTCTTGATTGACGTGCGCTGCTCGGCGGTGTTCGAGAGTCAGCCGGTGGGCATCAAGAGCGGGCCGTTCTTCAACCTGGTGGTGTCGGCTTTTACCGACCTGTCGTTGATGGAGCTGGATCGCCGGTTGAAATCCATTGAGGCCGACAATGGCCGCTATGCGCCGGATCGCAAAGGCCTGCCGCTGGATATCGATGTGCTGTTGTACGGTGACCTGGTGGGCAACTTCGATGGCCTGATCCTGCCGCGTGCAGAAATCCTGAAAAACGCCTTCGTGCTGTGGCCGCTGTCGATGATGGCGCCGGATCGTGTACACCCTGAGGTGGGCAAGACGCTGGCTGAGCTGTGGCGGGATGCGCAGATCGATCAGGTGCTGGCGCCCGTCGGATTCGAATGGCAGGGCCAGCAACTGACGCCGAGCACGCTCCTATAGGGCGTGTTGGTCCTTATAGGCTTTCAATGTCTTGAGCCGTTCGCGCTTCAGGGCCTCGCCCAGCTCGGGGCCTTTAAAGCCCTTCTCCAGCAACGGCGCCACCGCGACCTCGCGCGCGGCCTTTGCGGCGCCGCGCAAATAATCTGCCTGTGGATAACTGCGGTGCTCGAAGCCTGTGCGACCTCGGGCGTCCATTTCGCAGGCGACCACAAACTCTTCAAAGCGCTGCGGCCGCCGGTAAACGTCAAAACTCTGCAGCAACTCCAGTAATGTCGAGGCTTTCAACTCCAGCGCGCGATGACCATGGGTGTGGTATTGGCCCACCAGCAGCGCCAGTTCCTGGCAGTCCCTGGGTGCTTTGAAGCGTTCATTGACCGCTTTGATCAGCTTCAGGCCGCGCTGCTCGTGGGCAATATGCTGCGGCAACTTATCCACAGGCGTCAGGCCTTTGCCGACGTCATGCAGCAGGCAGGCCCAGCGCACCGTCAGGGGCTGATGATGCACGGCGGCCTGCCGGAGCACGCTCAAGGTGTGAACACCGGTGTCGATCTCGGGGTGATGGGCGGCGGGCTGCGGCACGCCAAACAGTGCGTCGACTTCCGGCATCAAGGTTTTCAGAGCGGCGCAATCGCGCAGCACCTGGATGAACACTTGGGGTTGATCTTCCATCAGGGCGCGGGAAATTTCTTTCCAGCTGCGCTCTGGCGTCAAGGCTTGGAGTTCACCGGATTCGCTGAGTTGACGCATCAGGTCCAGGGTTTGCGGGGCTACCGTAAAACCCAGGTGGGCGTAGCGCGCAGCAAAGCGCGCAACCCGCAATACACGTAGGGGATCTTCGGCGAATGCCGGTGAAACGTGGCGTAAAATGCGTGCTTCAAGATCGCGCTGGCCGTGATAGGGGTCGGTCAGCCTGCCGTCGTCGTCCTCTGCCATGGCGTTGATGGTCAGGTCGCGGCGGATCAGGTCTTCTTCCAGCGTGACTTCGGGGCTGGCGTGAAACACAAAGCCGCCATAGCCCCGGCCACTCTTGCGCTCGGTACGGGCGAGGGCGTATTCGTCGCCGTTTTTCGGGTCGAGGAATACCGGGAAGTCCGCGCCCACCGGTTTGTAGCCCTTGGCGAGCATTTCCTCGGTCGTTGCGCCGACGACGACGCGGTCAATATCGGTGACCTTGATGCCGAGAAGGCGATCACGCACCGCGCCGCCGACTGTGTAGATTTTCATGAAAAAGCCTCCATTAGCCGCACAGGATAACGTCTGTGTCGGGCCAATGGAGGCTTTGCCGTGTCAGAGATGAACGACGGCCAGGTCCAGGCGGCCGTAGTCGTTGTCGTTGTGATCGCTGCGCGGTGGTACGTGGTGGGTTTTCATCACCTGATCGCCCTGCAGGGTTTCCAGGTGGATATCGAACCCCCACAGCTGATGCAGGTGCTTGAGCACTTCCTCAGTGGACTCACCCAGGGGTTTGCGGTCGTGCTGCTGGTGACGCAGGGTCAGCGAGCGGTCGCCGCGCACATCGATGCTGTAGATCTGCACGTTGGGCTCGCGGTTACCCAGGTTGTATTGCGCCGCCAGGGTTTCGCGGATGGTGCGGTAGCCGGGTTCGTCGTGGATGGCCGGCACCGTGAGGTCGTCCTTGAGGTCGTCATCGAGGATGCTGAACAGCTTGAGGTCGCGAATCACCTTGGGCGACAGGTATTGCAGGATGAAACTCTCGTCCTTGAAGCTGCTCATGGCGAACTTGATGGTCGATAGCCAGTCGGTGCCGGCGATTTCCGGGAACCAGTGGCGGTCTTCTTCGGTGGGGTGTTCGCACATGCGCCGGATGTCGCGGTACATGGCAAAGCCCAGCGCATAGGGGTTGATGCCGCTGTAGTACGGGCTGTCGAAGCCGGGCTGGAACACCACGCTGGTGTGGGACGTGAGGAACTCCATCATAAAGCCGTCGGTGACCAGGCCTTCGTCGTACAGATCGTTGATCAGGGTGTAGTGCCAGAACGTTGCCCAGCCTTCGTTCATCACTTGGGTCTGGCGCTGTGGGTAAAAGTACTGGGCGATCTTGCGCACGATGCGCACGATTTCCCGTTGCCACGGCTCTAGCAGGGGCGCGTGCTTTTCCAGGAAATACAGGATGTTTTCCTGAGGTTCGGCGGGGAAGCGTGCATTGTCCTTGTCGCTGTTTTTGCCGGCGCGTTTGGGAATGGTGCGCCATAGGTCATTGATCTGCTTCTGTAGGTGTTCTTCACGCTCCTTCTGGCGCAGGCGTTCTTCTTCAGCGGAAATCGGGTAAGGGCGTTTGTAGCGATCGACGCCGTAGTTCATCAGGGCATGGCAGGAGTCGAGTAAGTCTTCCACCGCATCGATGCCGTGGCGCTCCTCGCACTGCATGATGTACTGCTTGGCAAACACCAGATAATCGATGATGGAACTGGCGTCGGTCCACGTGCGAAACAGGTAGTTGCCCTTAAAGAAACTGTTATGCCCGTAGCAGGCATGAGCCACCACCAGTGCCTGCATGCAGATGGTGTTTTCTTCCATCAGGTAGGCGATGCACGGGTCGGAGTTGATGACGATCTCGTAGGCCAGGCCCATCTGGCCGCGGCTGTACGATTTTTCAGTGCTGAGGAAGTGTTTGCCGTAGGACCAATGGTGGTAGCCCAGGGGCATGCCGACCGAGGCGTAGGCGTCCATCATCTGTTCGGCGGTGATCACTTCGATCTGGTTGGGGTAGGTGTCCAGGGCATAACCGGCCGCGATACGGCTGATTTCCCGGTCGTAGGCCTGGATCAGTTCAAAGGTCCACTCGGACCCGGTGGAAATGGGTTGGCGTTTCTGCTCTTTGGCGGTCATGTCACTAACCTGCGCTGGAAGAGTTCACGGAAGACCGGGTAGATATCGCCGGCCGAGACCAATTGCTGCTGGGCGAATGTATCGGCGAAGGCTTCGCCGATGCGCTCGTATTCGAACCACAGCGCCTGGTGCTCACGAGGGGTGATCTCGACATAAGTGTAGTACTGCACGAATGGCATGATCTGGTTGATCAAGATATCCCGGCAGATCGGCGAGTCGTCGTTCCAGTTGTCGCCGTCGGAGGCCTGCGCTGCGTAGATATTCCAATCGTTGGCCGGGTAGCGCTCAGCCATGATTTCCTGCATCAGTTTCAACGCGCTGGAGACGATGGTGCCGCCGGTTTCCCGCGAGTAGAAGAACTCTTCTTCGTCGACTTCCCGGGCGCTGGTGTGGTGGCGGATGAAGACCACATCGATCTTGTCGTAATTTCGCTTGAGGAACAGGTACAGCAGGATGAAAAAGCGCTTGGCGATGTCTTTGGTGGCCTGGGTCATGGAGCCAGACACGTCCATCAGGCAGAACATCACCGCCTTGGAGCTTGGGTTGGGTTGTTTGACCAGCAAGTTGTATTTCAAGTCGAAGGTGTCGAGGAACGGCACGCGGTGGATGCGCGCGCTGAGTTTCTCGATTTCCGCCTCGATTGCCTGGATATCGCCGAAGTTGTCTGGCTCTTCGCGCTTCATGCGCTCCAACTCTTCCTTGGCCTCTCTCAGTTTGGCGCGGCTGCTGCCGGACAGGGCGATACGCCGGGCATGAGCCGAACGCAGGGTGCGGATAATGTTGATTCGCGAAGGGTTGCCTTCATTGCTGATCCCGGCGCGCACGGTCTTGAACGTGTCGGTGCCGGTCAGGTTGCGCTTGACCAGGTTGGGCAGTTCCAGGTCTTCGAACATGAATTCGAGGAATTCTTCCTGGGTGATCTGGAACACGAACTCGTCCATGCCTTCGCCGGAGTTACCCGCCTTGCCAGGGCCCTTGCCGCCGCCACCGCCTTGGGGGCGCTGGATATGTTCGCCGGTGGTGAATTCCTTGTTGCCCGGATGCACCACCGTCTGCTTGCCGCCCCGGCCGTGGTGCAGCACCGGTTCGTCGATGTCGCGTCCGGGAATGCTGATTTGTTCGCCATGCTCCATGTCGGTGATGGAGCGGCGGCTGACGGCCTCTTCAACGGCCTTTTTGATGTGGTCACGGTAACGCCGCAGGAAACGTTGACGGTTTACCGTGCTCTTGTTCTTGCCATTGAGGCGTCGGTCGATCACATAGCTCATGGGGAGCCCTCCGGGCAGCTTCACGTTACAAGCTTCAAGCCGCGAGCTGGAAGCTTAGAGACAAGCGGTCGACTGCCAGGCCGTGGGCCTGGCATTGCACGCCTGTCGCTGCCTTACTGCGATTTGCGCACCCGCAGATACCACTCGGAGAGCAGCCGTACCTGTTTGTCGGTGTAGCCACGCTCGACCATCCGTGTGACGAAGTCGTTGTGTTTTTGCTGATCCTCCTTGCTGGCCTTGGCGTTGAAGCTGATGACCGGCAGCAGATCCTCGGTGTTGGAGAACATTTTCTTCTCGATGACCACCCGCAGCTTCTCGTAGCTGAGCCAGGTGGGGTTTTTGCCATTGTTGTTGGCGCGGGCGCGCAGCACGAAGTTGACGATTTCGTTGCGGAAATCCTTCGGATTGCTGATGCCGGCCGGTTTTTCGATCTTTTCCAGTTCCTCGTTGAGGGCCACACGGTTGAGGATTTCGCCGGTTTCGGGGTCGCGGTATTCCTGGTCCTGAATCCAGAAGTCGGCATACAGCACGTAGCGGTCGAAGATGTTCTGACCGTACTCGCTGTAGGACTCCAGGTACGCGGTCTGGATTTCCTTGCCGATAAACTCGATATAGCGCGGCGCCAGGTATTCCTTGAGGAAGCGCAGGTAGCGTTCGCGGGTTTCGGCCTGGAATTGTTCCTGTTCGATCTGCTGTTCCAGCACATAGAGCAAGTGGACCGGGTTGGCGGCGATCTCGTGAGGGTCGAAGTTAAACACTTTGGACAGGATCTTGAACGCAAAGCGCGTCGACAGGCCGTTCATGCCCTCATCCACGCCGGCGGTGTCACGGTATTCCTGGATCGACTTGGCCTTGGGATCGGTGTCCTTGAGGTTTTCGCCGTCGTACACGCGCATCTTCGAATAGATATTCGAGTTCTCCGGCTCCTTGAGGCGCGACAGCACGGTGAATTGCGCGAGCATCTTCAAGGTGTCGGGCGCGCAATGGGCTTTGGCCAGGGAGCTGTTGAACAGCAGCTTGTCGTAGATCTTGATTTCGTCGCTGACCCGCAGGCAATACGGCACCTTGACGATGTAGATCCGGTCGATGAAGGCTTCGTTGTTCTTGTTGTTGCGGAAGGTGTGCCATTCCGATTCGTTGGAGTGGGCCAGCAGAATCCCGGTGAACGGAATCGCGCCGAGGCCTTCGGTGCTGTTGTAGTTGCCTTCCTGGGTGGCGGTGAGCAGTGGGTGCAGCACTTTGATCGGGGCCTTGAACATCTCCACGAATTCCATCAGGCCCTGGTTGGCCCGGCACAGTGCGCCCGAGTAGCTGTAGGCGTCGGCGTCGTTCTGTGGGAATTCTTCCAATTTGCGGATATCGACTTTACCCACCAGCGCCGAGATGTCCTGGTTGTTCTCGTCGCCCGGCTCGGTTTTGGCCACGCCGATCTGGTTGAGGATCGACGGGTAGAGTTTGACCACGCGGAACTGGCTGATGTCACCGCCGAACTCGGACAGGCGTTTGGTGGCCCACGGCGACATGATGGTGTTGAGGTAGCGCCGTGGGATGCCGAAGTCTTCTTCGAGAATCGCGCCATCTTCCGTGGCGTTGAACAGGCCCATGGGCGATTCGAAGACCGGTGAGCCCTTGATGGCGTAGAAGGGCACTTTCTCGATCAGTTGTTTGAGTTTTTCGGCCAGGGACGATTTACCGCCGCCAACCGGGCCGAGCAGGTAGAGGATCTGTTTCTTCTCTTCCAGGCCTTGGGCCGCGTGCCGGAAGTAGGAGACGATCTGGTCGATGCACTCTTCCATGCCGTGGAAGTCTTCAAAGGCCGGGTAGCGGCGGATCACCTTGTTCGAGAAGATTCGCGACAGGCGCGAGTTATTGGAGGTGTCCACCAACTGCGGCTCGCCAATTGCCAGTAACAAGCGTTCGGCGGCAGACGCGTAGGTGCTGCGGTCGCGTTTGCACAGATCGAGATACTCTTGCAGCGTGAGTTCTTCCTGCTGTGTGGACTCGAAGCGTTGTTGGAAGTGGCTAAAGATACTCATGACGTCGTCACCTCGCTCGATACGTGGAGCCGACGCCGGATCAATCAGTCGATGCTGGCAGTCATTGACGATCGCCAATGGCCGTTTTCCCCCCAGAACACCCTGTAACGCTACCGATGACCCGCACGCCGGTGTACCGGCTCTCCCCTGATTCGGATGGCCTGCGCTTAAGGATAGTTCGGAATCTGCGAGGTAAAGGCGTGATACACAATTTGTTTGGCTGCGCCGTTCGTCAGAAGCGGCGCAAGCCCAAGCGTCACGCGGGGTAGCGGGGTGTGAAAAAAATTATTGCGAATCGCCAGCGGCAATTTCTGCAGGATAGGTCGTGCGCCACAGCTCAAAGCCGCCGTCCAGACTATAGACGTCGGAGAAGCCTTGGCTGACGAGATAGGCGGCCGCGCTCTGGCTGGAGTTGCCGTGGTAGCAGGCCACGATCACGGGCGCGTCGAGGTCGGCGGCGCGGATGAAGTCGGCGATGTTGTGGTTGTCCAGGTGTCGGGCGCCTTTGATGTGGTTCAGGGCGTAGGTCTGGGGGTCACGAATATCCACCACCACTGCGCCTTGTTCGCGCAGGGCCTGGGCTTGTTCGGGTGGGATACGTTTGAATTCGCTCATGGCGGGCTCCTTGGGCTTGGCGGCTCGCGGCGTCTAGCGCTTGGCGGCAACCGTCGGGGTAAGGGGAATAGGGGAGGGGCACTGGCAGCTCAGACGCTCGCCGGTGTCGATGTTCATCAGGGTCATGGCGCCGCCCCACACGCAGCCGGTGTCGAGGGCGAACACGCCGGGTTCATCGCATTTGCCTTCGAGGGCCGCCCAGTGACCGAAGATGATCTTCGTGTCGCGGGTCTTGCGTTCCTTGTGGGCGAACCACGGCTTGTAGCCGGGCAGCGCGGTGTCGGCGCCTTCCTTGCTCTTGAGGTCCAGCTTGCCGTCGGCGGTGCAGAAGCGCATGCGTGTGAAATAGTTGGTGATCACGCGCAGGCGGGCGACGCCCGTCAGCTCGTTGTCCCATTTCACTGGCTCATTGCCGTACATGCCGTCGAGGTAGGCGATGTACCGGTTGTCATCGGCCATGGCGCTTTCGACTTCGGCAGCGCACTTGAGGGCTTTTTTCAGCGTCCACTGCGGTGGAATACCGGCGTGGACCAGCACCATGTCGCGGTGCTCGTCGTAGTGCATGATCTTTTGCCTGCGCAGCCAGTCCAGCAGGTCGACTCGGTCCGGCGCTTCGAGGATTTCCCGCAGGGTATCGCCCTTTTTCAGACGCTCGATGTTACTGCCAGCCGCCAGCAGGTGCAGGTCGTGGTTGCCCAGTACGCACACCAGGGAATCGCGCAGGCCATATAAGTAGCGCAGGGTCTCCAGGGATTCGGGGCCACGATTGACCAGGTCGCCCACCAGCCACAGGCGATCGTTCGCCGGGTCGAAGGCCACGCGTTCGAGCAGGCACTTGAGGGGTTCCAGGCAGCCTTGCAGGTCGCCGACCGCATAGGTTGCCATCAGTGCAGGGCTCCGGGCACGGCGAGACGAAATGGCTGGATGATCGCGTCGAACAGTTTGCCGTCGGTGGCTTTCATCTGATACGAGCCTTGCATGGTGCCGACCTTGGACGTCATCACCGTGCCGCTGCTGTAGGTATGGCTGGCGCCGCTATCGATCAGCGGTTGCTGGCCGACAACGCCGGCACCACGCACTTCCTCCACTTGACCGTCACCGTCGGTGATCACCCAGTGGCGTGACAGCAGCTTGGCCGGCACCAGCCCGTTGTTTTTCACCGTGACGGTGTAGGCAAAGGCGAAACGGTTCTGTTCGGGTTGCGATTGGTCCGCCAGGAAGCGGGTAACGACGCTGACGTCGATCTGGTAGCGAGGATCGGACATGCAAGAGGCCTTAAAAGCAAAAGCGGAGGACAGCAGATGCGGATCAGTCTAGGCCAAGAGGTGTGCACTAGGCCAGACATGCTGTCTGGCCGGGTGCAGGGTCGGGCTTCAGTCCGCGACGGGCGGCGGTTGGATCGCAAGCTGGTCGGCCAGGCGCACGAACGCGGCCAGGTCCAGTTGTTCCGGGCGCAGGCTGCCGTCGACGCCGGCGGCTTCGATCTCGGCGTTGCTCAACAGCGCTTTGAGCGTATTGCGCAGGGTCTTGCGGCGCTGGTTGAAGGCTTCGCGCACGACGCGCTCCAACAGTTTGTGATCCTTGGCCGGGTGTGGGAGCACGGCGTGGGGCACCAGGCGCACGATGGCCGAATCGACCTTCGGCGGCGGGTTGAACGCGCCCGGGCCTACGTTGAACAGGTGTTCGACGCGGCAGTGGTACTGAACCATGATCGACAGACGGCCCCAATCACCGCCGCCAGGGCCGGCAGCCAGGCGCTCAACCACTTCTTTCTGCAACATGAAGTGCATGTCGCGGATGATCCCGGCGTTGTTCAGCAGGTGAAAGATCAGCGGCGTGGAGATGTTGTACGGCAGGTTGCCCACGACCCGCAGGCTGTTGGGCGCGGCATTGAGGCTGGTGAAGTCGAACTTCAGCGCATCGCCCTGGTGCAGGATGAAATTGGACTTGCCGCCAAACTGCTGGTTGAGGATCGGGATCAGGTCTTTATCGAGTTCAACCACGTCCAGTTGCGCGCCGCTGGCCAGCAGGCCTTGGGTCAGTGCGCCCTGGCCCGGGCCGATTTCCAGCAGACGGTCTTCGGGCTTGGCATGGATGGAGCGCAGGATGCGGTCAATCACGCCAGCGTCGTGCAGGAAGTTTTGCCCGAAGCGCTTGCGCGCCCGGTGTTGGTAATGCTCGGTCATATACGGGTCTCGGCCATCTGATAGGCGGTTTCCAGGGCCACGCGCAGGCTGCCGGTGTCGATCTTGCCGCTGCCTGCCAGGTCCAGGGCGGTGCCATGGTCGACGGAAGTGCGGATGATCGGCAGGCCCAGCGTCACGTTGACTGCGGCGCCGAAGCCTTTGTATTTCAGCACGGGCAGCCCTTGGTCATGGTACATCGCCAGCACTGCGTCGCAGTGCTCCAGATATTTGGGGGTAAACAGAGTGTCCGCAGGCAATGGGCCGCGCAGGTCCATGCCGTCTTGGCGCAGACGCTCCAGGGTGGGTTCGATGATGTCGATTTCTTCATGGCCCAGGTGGCCGCCTTCACCGGCGTGAGGGTTGAGCCCACAGACCAGGATGCGCGGTTGGGCGATGCCGAATTTTTGTTGCAGGTCGGCGTGCAGGATGCGCGTGACGCGCTCCAGACGCTCAACGGTAATGGCATCGGCCACATCGCGCAGCGGCAAGTGCGTGGTCACCAGGGCGACGCGTAGGCCATGCGTGGCCAGCATCATCACGACTTGGGCGGTGTGGGTCAGTTCGGCAAGGAATTCGGTATGGCCGGAAAAGGCGATACCGGATTCGTTGATCACGCCCTTGTGTACGGGGGCCGTGATCATGCCGGCGAAGTCGCCGTCGAGACAGCCTTGTCCGGCACGGGTCAGGGTTTCCAGCACAAAGGCCGCATTGGCCTTGTTCAGTTGCCCGGTGACCACCTTGGCCAGCAGCGGGGTATCCCACACGTACAGGCTGCCCGCAGGGGCTGGCAGGTCGGGCCAGTTGCCCGGCGCAACGTCCAGCAACTTGACGGACACGCCCAGTTGCGCGGCCCGCTCAAGGAGCAGGTCGCGGCTGGTAATGGCGATCAGGGGATGTGGCTGGGGTTGCGAGGCGAGCAGCAGGCACAGGTCTGGACCAATGCCGGCCGGCTCGCCGGGTGTGACTGCGAAACGCTGGGGTTTCACTGGTTTGCCTGGTTGGTGCCTGTTTGCTCGGCGCCTGGCAGTTTGTTTTCTACGTAGGCTTCGTCACGGATCTGACGCAACCAGGTTTGCAGCTCTTCGTCGTACTTGCGGTTGCGCAGCACGGTCAGGGCTTGCTGTTCGCGGGCCTGGCTGGTGTTGTCGGTGGCGCGGCGGCCAAGGACTTCCAGTACATGCCAGCCATATTGAGTCTTGAATGGTTTGGACAGCACGCCCTGCGGGGTCTTGGCCATCACTTCCTGGAACTCCGGCACCAGCGCTCTCGGGTCGATCCAGTTGAGGTCGCCACCGTTGAGGGCAGAGCCTGGGTCTTCCGAGAAACTTTTGGCCAGGGTGGCAAAGTCTTCGCCGCTTTCGATGCGGTCATAGATCTTCTGGGCCAGTTCCTTGGTTTGCGCTTCGGTGCGGACTTCGTTTGGTTTAACCAGGATGTGACGAACGTGCACTTCGTCTTTCAGCGAGGTTTCGCCGCCACGACGTTCCAGCAACTTGAGGATGATGAAGCCGCCAGGGGTGCGGGCTGGCTGGGTAATGCCGCCCACTTCCATGGCACTCAGTTCACGGTCGAACGGAGGTGGCAATTGAGCAGCTTTGCGCCAGCCCATATCGCCGCCTTCCAGGGCGTTGTCGCTGCCGGACTGGGCAATGGCCATTTGAGCAAAGTCAGCACCGGCCTTCAGGCGATCATAGATAGCCTGGGTTTTGGCGGCGGCTGCATTGAGCTGCTCGGAGTTGGCGCTGTCCGGGGTCGGGATCAGGATGTTGGCCAGGTGCAGTTCTTCGGAGAGCTGCATCTTGCCCAGGTCCGATGCGAGGAAGTTCTTTACTTCCTGCTCGGAGACCTGAACCCGCTCGGCCACACGGCGCTGACGCACACGGCTGATGATCATTTCGCGGCGGATCTGGTCACGTGCGTCCTCATAGGACAGGCCATCGTGGGCCAGGGCGGCGCGGAACTGATCGATGCTCATGTTGTTGCGTTGCGCGATGGTGCCGACGGCCTGGTTCAGTTCTTCGTCCGAAATACGGATGCCGGAACGATCACCGATCTGCAATTGCAGGTTTTCGACGATCAGGCGCTCCAGCACCTGTTGGTCCAGGACGCTGGTAGGCGGCACGCCACCGCCACGCTTGGCGATGGTTTGCTGAACTTCCTTGACCCGTTGGTCCAGTTGGCTCTGCATGATCACGTCGTTATCGACGATGGCCACGACCTTATCCAACTGTTGAACCGCGGCATGCGCCGATACGGTACCCAGGAACAGCGCGCCCAGCACGAGCGGGCGCAGACAATCAGAAAGCTTGATCTTCACGTTCACGATAACCTTGAATGCCTTTGTCGAGGAAGCTCTCTACCTTGGCGCCGGTCAGGCCGCCGAGTCCTTTGAGGACGATCTGGAAGAAGAGCCCGTGGTCACCCTTTTCGTTAAGCGGGGCGATCTGGCTGTATTCGTCGTTGGAAACCCAGTAACGGTTGATGACGCGCAGTTTCCAGCAGCAGTTGTCGTACTCGAAACCACCGAAGGCTTCCAGGGTACGGTTGCGGGCGTAGTCGTACTGCCAGCGGGTGATCATGTTCCACTGGGGAATGATCGGCCACATCATCGAGAAGTCGTGTTGTTGGATTTTGTAGTAATCCTTCACGTAGTTATCTGTACCAGGAGTGCCGTAGTCGCCGCCAAACTGCCATTTGCCGGTCAACTGGTTGTAGACCACCTGGTCGTTGCGATAGCGATAACCGAGGTTGACGACCTTGTTCGGGTTGTCTTCCGGCTGGTAGTGGAACATCGCGCTGCCGGAACGTGGAGCGTGGCTTTCCGTGTCCCAGTTGTAGTCGGCAGTGGCACGCCAGTCGCGATTGAAGCGGAACTCGTAGTCCAGGGCGATCGGCGAAACGTCGCTCTGGGCGTCGGCGCGGTCGGCTGCCACGATACCGGGCAGTTGAACCTCGCGGTCCTTGAAGTACAGGGCCTGGCCGACGCTGACGCGTTGGCGTTCGAAGCCGTTTTCTTCGATCCAGCGGCTGGTGACACCCAGGGACAGCTTGTTCTCATCGCCGATCCGGTCGGTGCCGCTGAAGCGGTTGTCACGGAACAGCGAGGCGTAGCTGAACGAGTATTCGCTGGTGTCGAAAACCGGGATGTCGCTCTGGTCTTTATTCGGTACATAAAGGTAGAACGCACGCGGCTCGAGGGTTTGGCGATAGTCTTTGCCGAACCAGTTGGTGTTGCGGTCGAAGTACAGGCCGCTGTCGACGCTGGCGATTGGCACGGCGCGATCTTGCGAACTCTTGAACGTCTGACCGGCTGCAGCCATTTGCGTCTTGCCGGTACCGTCAAGGTCGAGGTCGTACTTGGTATAGACGTACTTCAACTTCGGCGTAATAAAGCCGTAGGTCCAGTTCATCGGGTAGTCGACGGCAGGGGCGGCGTTCAAGCGAGTACCGTTTGCGCGGGTCAGGCCTGTGACATAAGTGTCCAGACGAGGCGATACTAGGCCATTCTCATCGGTAAACGAGCCGTTTTCGAGGCTACGTTCAAAGCGAACCGCTTCGGTCTCGTAGGTGAAGTTCAACCCGCCCGGATGGTACGGCAGCGCACCATTGAAAGTGATCTGCGGCAACCGATCATATGGCGTGATCTGAGAGATCGTTGCCAACTGATAAGCCTGGACGTTCACGCGCGCTTGGTAAGAATCGCCTCGATAAGCCACAGAGCCTTGCTGGTTCAGGTAGTCCCGACTCTCAACCCCTTCCTCATACGACTTCAAATCCTGGAAGTAGTAAGGATCGCTGATCTTGGTGTAATCCACCTGGGTCGTCAGTCGCGAATCCAGCCCGCCCTTATGCTGCCAATTGAGCATATAGCGCGTTTTTTCGTAATCGGTCTGCTTGCTGCGTTCGTCGCTGTCGTCGTTCAGGTACGCGCCGCCGAACTGGCCTTCGCTGGATTTGGTGAGGTAGCGGAATTCGCCTTCCATCAACAAGCCGCGCTTGGTCATGTATTGCGGGTACAACGTGGCGTCGTAGTTCGGTGCCAGGTTGAAGTAGTACGGCGTCACCAGCGTAAAGCCAGTCTCGCTGCCGGTGCTGAAGCTCGGCGGCAGGAAGCCGGATTGACGACGATCGTCGATCGGGAAATAGATGTAGGGGGTGTACAGGATCGGGATGTTCTTGATCCGCAGCGTCGCGTTGGTGGCCGTACCGAAACCGGTGGCCGGGTTCAACGTGATGTTGTTGCCCTTGAGCTGCCAGGCGTTGCTGTCTGGCTCGCAGGTGGTGTACGTACCGTCCTTGAGACGGATGATCGCGTTTTCGGCGCGCTTGGCGTACAGCGCGTTACCGCGGATGCGTGACTTGTGCATCACGTATTCGGCGTTGTCGATCTGTGCGGCGCCGGTATCGAGCTGGACCTGGGCGTGGTCGCCGACGATCAGGGCGCCGTTGTCGCGCAGACGGACATTGCCGTTCAGCTCGCCACGGTTTTCGGCCTGGTACAGGCTGGCTTCTTCAGACTCAAGCTGCATGCTGCCCTGGCGCAGGACGACGTCACCGGCCAGGGTCGCGACCTGTTGTTCCTGCTCGTAACGCGAAGCCTTGGCGCCGATGAAGGTCGGCGCATCGCTCTGCTTCGTCTTGTCGTTCATGCCAGGACGAATCGGCTCGATGTACGCGCCGGAGCAATAAGGGCCGGTTTCAGCCAGTTGGGCGGCGGTCAGCTTCTCGCGGGGCACCCAGTCCAGGTGGCTGTAGTCGGCGCTGCGCGAACGCAGGCCACGGCCCTTGGATTCGGTGACCAGTGCGGTCTTCGGCTCGGCCTCGGCGCTGCCACCAGCCTCGGCCTGCGCCGTGCTGTTGGCCGAGCTGACGGCTGCACCGTCATGCACCGGACGCGGTGGCAATGGGGCGGCGGCGGTTTTCGGCGCGCAATCCCAGGCACCCGAAGCAGAGACTGAGCAGTCATACTGTTCCGCGGCGACCACGAATGAAGTGGCGAAGGGTTGCATGGCCAGCAGACTGCCGGTTACCAGCAACGGAAATTTTCTACGAAACGCGGGGGATTTCAATGCCATCTTATTAGTCCGGGCTTCCTGCGTGCCATCTGCCCGCGGTGTGGGCCGCACGCCTCTCGATGGTCTGAAAAAGATGCGTGATAATAAAGCATGACCCGCTTGACGGCTAGCGCCGTCGGAGACCCTTGTAATGCCCGAGCAAGATCTACGTTTACAACAGCTGAAAGTCTGGCTGGATGAGCAGTTGCCGATCCTCTTCAACGCTCAGGACTGGGGCGTCGTACCCCCGGCCACATTGACCGCGGCCAGTAGCGACGCGAGTTTCAGGCGCTACTTCCGCTGGGAAGGCGGGGCGCATACTTTCGTGGTGATGGACGCTCCACCCCCCCAGGAAAACTGCAAACCTTTCGTCGATATCGCCGATTTGCTGGCGAAATCGGGAATAAATGTGCCAAAAATTTATGCAGAAGATTTGCCGCGCGGCTTTCTTTTGCTCAACGACCTGGGCAGAAAAACCTACCTGGACGTGATTGACGAGCAAAATGCCGATCAATTGTTTGCCGATGCCATCGACGCCTTGCTGGCTTTTCAGCAGTTGCCGATGCACGCGCCGCTGCCCAGCTATGACGTCGCTTTGCTGCGCCGCGAGCTGGAGCTCTTCCCTGAATGGTACGTGCGCCGACACCTGGGGATCGAATTCGACGCGCACCAGCAGGCGCTCTGGCAGCGTGTCAGCGAGCGCCTGATCGACAGCGCCCTGGCCCAGCCGAAAGTACTGGTACATCGCGACTACATGCCGCGCAACCTGATGATCAGCGCACCGAACCCCGGTGTGCTGGACTTCCAGGACGCGGTCTATGGCCCGGTGACCTACGACATCACCTGCCTGTTCAAGGACGCGTTCCTCAGTTGGCCCCAGGCCCGCGTGCGCGAATGGCAGCGCGGTTATTGGCAGCGCGCCGCAGCTCTGGGCATCCCGGTGCAGGCGGATTTCGACGACTTCCAGCGCGCCAGCGACCTGATGGGCGTGCAGCGTCACCTCAAGGTGATCGGTATCTTCGCGCGCATCTGCCACCGCGACGGCAAGCCACGCTACCTGGCCGACGTGCCGCGCTTCTTTGCTTATATAGAAGCGGTGCTGGCGGACCGCCCCGAGTTGGGCGAACTGGCTGAACTGTTGGCCAGCCTGCGCCAACCCGCCGGGGCGAGCGTATGAAGGCGATGATCCTGGCGGCCGGCAAAGGCGAGCGGATGCGTCCGCTCACCTTGCACACGCCCAAGCCGTTGGTGCAGGCGGGCGGCAAACGCCTGATCGAGTACCACCTGGAGGCGCTGGCCAGGGCCGGTTTCAGCGATATCGTGATCAACCACGCCTGGCTTGGCCAGCAGATTGAAAGCTACTTGGGCGATGGTGCGCAGTTTGGCTTGCGCATCCGCTACTCCCCCGAGGGCGAGCCACTGGAAACCGGCGGCGGGATTTTCCAGGCGCTGCCGTTGCTGGGGGATGAGCCCTTTCTGGTGGTCAATGGCGATATCTGGACCGACTACAACTTCGCCCAGCTCCAGCGTCCCCTCCAGGGCCTGGCCCACTTGGTGATGGTCGATAACCCGGCGCATCACCCCTCGGGCGGGGATTTCTACCTGGATCATGGTGTGCTTCATGATGCAGCGCCCGGTGCCGATAACCTGACCTTCAGTGGCATTTCAGTGCTCGACCCCAAATTGTTCGCGGGTTGCAGCGCCGGTGCCTTCAAGTTGGCGCCGCTGTTGCGCGCAGCGATGGCGCAAGGGCAGGTAACGGGGGAACACATGACGGGACGCTGGATTGATGTCGGCACGCTGGAGCGCCTGGCGCAAGTCGAAACCCTGCTGACAGCGGGGCGCTAAGAATGTTGTGGCCAGGGACGCTGATCGGCGCCGGGGCTGGCTTTGCCATTGCCAGTATTCCGGGGGCCTTGTTGGGAGCCTTGTTGGGGCAGGCGTTGGATCGCCGCCTGCAACTGCACAGCTGGGCACAGTTGCGTGAGCGCCTGGGCGGGCGTTCGGCGTTGCGCAATGACGAGCTGTTGTTTGTGCTGCTGGGCCGTCTGGCCAAAAGCAATGGCCGCGTGGTGGACGGGCATATCCAGCAGGCACGCCAGGAAATGCGTGCGCTGGACATGACGGAGCCGGCCCAGCGCCGCGCGATTGCGGCGTTCAATCGCGGTAAATCCGGTTCTGACCGGGTGCGTGCTTACCTGCGCGTCCTCAAGTCCCAGCCCCACGCGGCAGAAGGCGTATTGCGCGCCTGTTGGCGGATGGCTTGGGCGGATGGCCGTGCGGATGATGCCGAGCGCGACTTGATCAACCTGTGGGGCAAGTGGCTGGGCTGGACACCACAGCAGCTTCAGGCGCTGGCCGCCGATTACGCGCCGGAGCGCAAGCCGGTGGCCAGTCGTGGCGCCGCGTATCAGGAGGCGTTGCGGATTCTGGGGGTGACCAGCACCACCGAACCGTCGGTGATCAAGCACGCCTATCGCCGCCTGCTCAGCCGCCACCACCCGGACAAGATCGCCGGCACCGGCGCGAGCCCCGCGCAAGTGCTTGAGGCCACCGAGCGAACCCGCGAACTGCATAACGCCTATACGTTGATTCGCGAGCGGCGGGATTTCCGCTAGTCGCCCGTTTTGGAGCGGGCGATCAGCTGTCTTTGGGCTCGGGGCTCAACCACCCGCGAACCCGTCGATACAGCTGCTCATGCTCGGCCGCACTGTTACCGGGCACGGTCTTGAGTGACACCTGCTTGTAGCCGTCATTCTTCAAGCGTTTGGCGGCCTGGGCGCGTTCCCGTGCGGTGTTTCGGTCCTGGGCGGCGTCCTGATAGAAGACATCCGCCGTGGGCACTTTCAAGCCCGGGGCGAGTTGTTGCAGGTCCGGTTGGCGACCCACGGGGGCCTTGCCCGCCACCATCACCAGCTTCTGCACCTGGCTCGGTTGTTTCTCGCTCAGGTAACGCGCGGCCCACCAGGCGCCGCTGCCATGGCCGAGCAGCACGACACTGCGGGCGCCTTGGGTCTGGGCGAAAGCGACGGCGGCATCGATGCGTTCGAAGATGCGCTTGGCATCGGTCTTGTCCTGTTCGTCCGCGCCCGGCACCACGGCCGGGTCGGTGCCTTCGGCTTCGGCGCTGGCGGCTTGCTCGATCGGTTTGGCGGCGGTGCTGCCGTCTTTGCTGCTGGTGTCGACGGCCGCCTTGGGCGCCTCGATCACCCGTGGTGGCAAGGTGTCCAGGTTCACGTCCGGCAGTGACAGACTGAGGGTGCCCCAGCCGGCATCCGGCAATTTACGCCGCAATGGTGCAATTGCTTGCGGCGAGTCAGCATTTTCACCCGCGCCAGGTACGATAATCACCACGCCTTCGGCTTCGGCGCTGTTGGCCGGTTTCCACAGAGCCAGGAATGAATCGCTGCCGGCCTGCAACTGTTGCTGTTCTTCCCGTGGGATTTGGCGCTCGAGGGCGCGGGCTTCTTCCTGGCTACGCTCCGGCAGGGGCAGGCGTTCGAGCGGTTTTTCGGCTGCCGGCGCAGGCGCGTCGGCGGCCTGGGCAGAAAAGACGGCGGTAAAGAGGAGTGACAGGCACAATGCTGGCAGTGCCGAACGGTTTCGAGGTGGCATCGTTTATTCCCGGCCAGAAGTGATTCCAGCAGCCTAATGGGTTGGTCAGTATTTGTCAGTGATGTGAGACGTGGATCATGGGTTTTCGCTGTCTGCTGGTTATCGGCTGTATGTGCTTTGCCTTGATGGCGGGGGCGGCGCCTGCGCCTGTCGCGGCGCAAGCGCAGCTCTCTGTGCCGCAACGCGAATGGCTGGCGCAGCACCCGGAATTGCGGGTGGGCCTGGTCTTGCAGGCGCCGTATGCGCAATACGATCGGCGCCTGCAGCGGTTGTCCGGGGCCAATGTCGAGTTGATGCAATGGCTGGCCAAGGCCCTGAACATCGAGCTGACGTGGCGCAACTTCCCCACTCAGGAGCAACTGGAAGCCGCCCTGCGCGACGGCGAGGTGGACATTGCCCCCGGTCTGCAGCAAACCCCGGCCGGTTTGCGCCTGTGGTTGTTCACCGACCCGTATATGCGCGTGCCCCAGCACATCGTCGGTGTGCGTGAGGGCGGCGGTGCGGTGGAGCTGGAAAAACTCGACGAGCATTCCCGCGTTGCCGTGCGCATGCCCAGCGCCGTGGCCGATTACCTGCGCAGCACTTATCCCGGCCTTAACGTGCAAGGCGTGCCCATCGAGCGTCAGGCCTTGCAGTTGCTGGTCAGCCAGCAGGCACGTTATGCCGTGGTGGATGAGGCGCAATTGAGCCGGTTGTCGGGCGAGGCTGAGTTTTCCGGGCTGGCGGTGGTCGGCGATATCGGCCTGCCGCAATTGCTGCGGGTGGCGACCCGCCGCGACTGGCCGGAACTGTCCGGCATCATGGAAAGCGCGTTGCGCGCCATCCCTGCCCGCGATCTGGACCAGTTGCACAACCGCTGGCTGCAACCCAAATACCCGCGTCTATCCGAGTCTCCCGGCCTGTGGCAAAACCTCAGCCTGCTGCTGGGGTTGTTGCTGCTCGCCAGCCTCGCGGTGGTGTTCTGGCAGCGTCGCCAGCAACGTGTGCTGGAACACAACCTGCTCGCCGCTCGCGAAGAAAGCGCTGCGCGCGCTGCCGGAGCCGAAGCGCTGCGCCTGACGCAGTTTTCCATCGATCAAAGTACCGTCGGCATCCTCTGGGTCAATTGGGACAGCCATGTGCGCTACGCCAACCTGGCGGCGGAAACCATGCTCGGCTACGGTCCCGGCGCGCTGATCGAGCGTCCACTGGCCGATTTCGACCCGAGCCTGAGCATGGACCGCTGGCTGAACCTATGGAAACGCGCGCGTAACAGTGAAGACGGCCCGCAGCACTTCGCCGCCGACTGTCTGCGCGCAGACGGCAGCATCCTGCCGGCCGAAGTGTCGTTGAGCTTTTTGCGGTTTGCCGAAGGCGAATACCTGGTGGTCTACCTCAATGACGTCACCGAGCGTCGCCGCTATGTGGCCGCGTTGCTGCAAAGCGAAGCGCAGTTGCGTGAGCTGTCGGCGCACCTGGAAACCGTGCGCGAAGAAGAAAAGGCGCGCATCGCCCGGGAAGTACACGACGAGCTTGGGCAAATGCTCACCGTGCTCAAGCTGGAAACCTCGATGTGCGAGCTGGCCTATGCGCAACTGGACCCCGGCCTGAACGAGCGCCTGAACAGCATGAAGCGCCTGATCGCCCAACTGTTTCAATTGGTGCGCGACGTGGCCACGGCGTTGCGCCCGCCGATTCTCGACGCGGGGATCGCCTCGGCGATCGAGTGGCAGGCGCGGCGCTTCGAAGCGCGCACGCAGATTCCCTGCCTGGTACAAGTCCCGGATAACCTGCCGGCCTTGAGCGATGCCAAGGCCATCGGCCTGTTCCGTATCCTGCAGGAGGCGCTGACCAATGTGATGCGCCATGCCCAGGCGCATACTGTTGAGTTGACCCTGGCGGTGGAGGGCAAGCAATTGCGGCTGACCATCAGCGACGACGGCGTCGGTTTCGTCGAGGCCCAGGGCCGCCCGGTGTCGTTTGGCCTGGTCGGCATGCGTGAGCGTGTGCTGATCATGGGCGGGCAGTTGAGCCTGGACAGCGAGCCGGGGGAGGGCACCACCCTGAGTGTGACGGTGCCGCTGGATGCATAACGATAAGAGGAAGCCCTTGTGATCCGTGTACTGGTAGCCGAAGACCACACCATCGTGCGTGAAGGCATCAAGCAATTGATCGGCCTGGCCAAAGACCTGCTGGTGGTGGGCGAGGCGGGCAATGGCGAGCAGTTGCTGGAGACCTTGCGGCATGTGCCTTGCGAGGTGGTGTTGCTGGATATCTCGATGCCCGGCGTCAACGGCCTGGAAGCCATTGCGCGGATTCGTGCGCTGAGCAACCCGCCGGCGATCCTGGTGCTGTCGATGCACGATGAAGCGCAGATGGCCGCGCGGGCCTTGAAGGTGGGTGCGGCCGGTTATGCCACCAAGGACAGCGACCCGGCCCTGCTCTTGATGGCGATTCGCAAGGTCGCGGCCGGTGGTCGTTATATCGACCCGGACCTGGCCGATCGCATGGTCTTCGAGGTCGGCCTGACCGATTCACGGCCCTTGCATTCGCTGCTGTCGGAGCGCGAGTTCTCGGTGTTCGAGCGCCTGGCCCAGGGCGCCAACGTCAACGACATCGCCCAGCAACTGGCATTGAGCAGCAAGACCATCAGCACCCACAAGGCGCGGCTGATGCAAAAGCTCAATATCACCTCCCTGGCCGAACTGGTGAAGTACGCCATGGAACACAAGCTGCTCTGACGACATACCTGTTTGCGACCCCCTTCAAAGCGCCAGTTGCCGGTTCTTGGCGCTTGCAGCCTGGCGCTCATAGTGGCGCTGTCCTATCCCCGCCATCGCTGTAGGGCGTTCCCTACCCCCAACCTTCCATCCGGCTGATGTGATTCTCTCCTGGCCCCCGATTTCCGGGGCCCCGTCCCTGGACTACGCTTGTGCCACAGCAGTCCAAAACACAAAGGTGCGGGTATGAGCGAGGTGGATTCAAATGATGTACTGGTCAGCTTTCGTGGCGTGCAGAAGAGCTACGACGGCGAGAACCTGATCGTCAAGGACCTCAACCTGGAGATTCGCAAGGGCGAGTTCCTCACCCTGCTAGGGCCATCGGGTTCGGGTAAGACCACCAGCCTGATGATGCTTGCCGGCTTCGAGACGCCGACCGCTGGCGAAATCCAGCTGGCCGGGCGCGCGATCAACAACGTGCCGCCGCACAAGCGCGATATCGGCATGGTGTTCCAGAACTACGCGTTGTTCCCGCACATGACCGTGGCCGAGAACCTGGCGTTTCCGCTGTCGGTGCGGGGGTTGAGCAAGACCGATGTCAGCGAGCGGGTCAAACGTGTGCTGAGCATGGTCCAGCTCGACGCCTTCGCCCAGCGCTACCCGGCGCAACTCTCCGGCGGCCAGCAACAGCGTGTGGCATTGGCCCGGGCGCTGGTGTTCGAACCACAGCTGGTGCTGATGGACGAACCCCTCGGCGCCCTCGACAAGCAACTGCGCGAACACATGCAGATGGAGATCAAGCACCTGCACCAACGCCTCGGCGTGACCGTGGTGTATGTGACCCACGATCAGGGCGAAGCCTTGACCATGTCGGACCGGGTGGCCGTGTTCCACCAGGGCGAGATCCAGCAGATCGCTGCGCCGCGCACCTTGTATGAAGAGCCGAAGAACACCTTCGTCGCCAACTTCATTGGCGAAAACAACCGCCTTAACGGTCGCCTGCACAGCCACACCGGCGACCGCTGCGTGGTGGAACTGGCGCGGGGCGAGAAAGTCGAGGCGCTGGCGGTGAACGTCGGCCAGATCGGCGGCCCGGTGACCTTGTCGGTGCGGCCTGAGCGCGTCAGCCTCAATGGCTCCAGCGAACGTTGCGTGAACCGCTTCTCCGGGCGAGTAGCGGAATTCGTTTACCTGGGCGACCACGTGCGCGTGCGCCTGGAAGTCTGCGGCATGACCGATTTTTTTGTGAAACAACCGATCGCCGAGCTGGACCCGGCACTGGCGGTCGGCGACGTGGTACCGATTGGCTGGCAAGTCGAGCACGTTCGCGCACTCGACCCACTTCTAGAGGCGAAATAATCGCCCCCATGGCTTCACCAACCCTGCACGTGGAGAGAACAACAATGTTGAGATCCCTTAAGTATTCCGCTCTGGCGATCGGTTTGATCGGCGCGACCCAGGCCATGGCCGGCCCGGACCTGACGGTCGTGTCCTTTGGTGGCGCGAACAAGGCAGCACAGGTCAAGGCTTTCTATGCACCGTGGGAAAGTGCGGGCAACGGCAAAATCGTCGCTGGCGAGTACAACGGTGAGATGGCCAAGGTCAAGGCCATGGTCGACACCAAGAGCGTGTCCTGGGACCTGGTGGAAGTGGAGTCGCCGGAACTGTCCCGCGGCTGCGACGAAGACATGTTCGAACCGTTGGACCCGAAACTGTTCGGCAACACCGCGGACTACGTGAAAGGCGCCATCCAGCCATGCGGCGTGGGCTTCTTCGTGTGGTCGACCGTGCTCGCCTACAACGCCGACAAGCTGAGCAGCGCGCCGACCAGTTGGGCGGATTTCTGGGACACCAAGAAATTCCCTGGCAAACGCGGCCTGCGCAAGGGCGCCAAGTACACCCTCGAATTCGCGTTGATGGCCGACGGCGTAGCGCCGAAGGATGTGTACAAAGTGCTGGCCGGCAAAGATGGCCAGGACCGTGCGTTCAAGAAGCTCGACGAACTCAAGCCGTCGATCCAGTGGTGGGAAGCCGGCGCGCAACCGCCGCAGTACCTCGCCTCGGGTGACGTAGTGATGAGCTCGGCCTACAACGGTCGCATCGCTGCCGTACAGAAAGAGAGCAACCTGAAAGTGGTCTGGAACGGTGGCATCTACGACTTCGACGCGTGGGCTATTCCAAAAGGCCTGGCCAAGGATCGTGCAGAAGCGGCGAAGAAGTTCATCGCCTTCTCGGTGCAGCCTCAGCAGCAGAAGATCTACTCGGAAAACATCGCTTACGGCCCGGCCAACACCCAAGCCGTACCGCTGCTGGCCAAAGACGTCTTGAAAGACATGCCGACCACGCCTGAGAACATTGCCAACCAGGTGCAGATCGATGTGAGCTTCTGGGCGGATAACGGCGAGCAACTCGAGCAGCGCTTCAATTCCTGGGCTGCCAAGTAACTCCATGTGGGAGGGGGCTTGCCCCCGATAGCGGTGTATCAGTTGATAGATGTACTGACTGACATTCCGCCATCGGGAGCAAGCTCCCTCCCACAGGGGATCTGCTGCGTTTGGCAGAGTGCATTCATTTTCAAGTTTCGGAGTTAGCCATGGCCATCGCCGTTCCCTCGACCGAGGTCAACAGCCCCACCCTCAAGCAGCGCCTGGCGCGTGCCGAGCGGCTTAATCGCTGGAAGGCGCAGGCCTTGATTGCGCCACTGGTGCTGTTTTTGCTGCTGGTGTTCCTGGTGCCGATCGTTGCGCTGCTATACAAAAGTGTCGGTAACCCGGAAGTCGTGGGCGGCTTGCCGCGCACGGTGGTGGCGGTGAAGACCTGGGACGGTCGCGGCTTGCCTGGCGAACCGGTGTACCAGGCGCTCAGCGAGGACCTCGGCGAAGCGCGCAAAAACCAGACCCTCGGCGATCTGTCCAAACGCTTGAACATGGAACTGGCCGGCTATCGCAGCCTGCTGACCAAAACCGCCCGTGCGCTGCCGTTTACCGAAGCGCCGGCCTCTTATAAAGAAGCGCTGGAAACCCTCGATGAACGCTGGGGCGACCCGGCGTACTGGCAGGCGATCCGACGCAATACCAGCAGCCTGACGCCGTACTACCTGCTGGCGGCGGTCGATCACCGCATCGACGACCTCGGCGAAGTGGCCCCGGCCACGCCGGACCAGGCGATCTACCTGGACATCTTCGCCCGCACCTTCTGGATGGGCTTGGTGATCACCGTTGTCTGTCTGCTGTTGGCGTATCCGCTGGCGTACCTGCTGGCGAACCTGCCGGCACGGCAAAGCAACCTGCTGATGATTCTGGTCCTGCTGCCGTTCTGGACCTCGATCCTGGTGCGCGTGGCGGCGTGGATCGTGCTGCTGCAGTCCGGCGGCCTGATCAACAGCGCGCTGATGGGCATGGGCCTGATCGATAAGCCGTTGGAACTGGTGTTCAACCGCACCGGGGTCTACATCTCCATGGTGCATATCCTGCTGCCGTTCATGATTTTGCCGATCTACAGCGTGATGAAAGGCATCTCGCCGACCTACATGCGTGCCGCGATTTCCCTGGGCTGTCACCCATTCGCCAGCTTCTGGCGTGTGTACTTCCCGCAAACCTACGCCGGTGTGGGCGCAGGCTGCCTGCTGGTGTTCATCCTGGCGATTGGTTACTACATCACCCCGGCCTTGCTGGGCAGCCCGAACGACCAGATGGTCAGCTACTTCGTGGCCTTCTACACCAACACCAGTATCAACTGGGGCATGGCGACAGCGCTGGGCGGCTTGCTGCTGCTGGCCACCGTGGTGCTGTACTTGATCTACAACCGGCTGGTGGGCGCCAGCCGCCTGCGCCTGAGCTAAGGAGACCTTGCGATGCTGAGCCCTTATATGTCGCCCGTGGAGCGGGTGTGGTTCTACAGCTTGCGGATCCTCTGCGGCTTGATCCTGCTGTTCCTGATTCTGCCCGTGCTGGTGATCATCCCGCTGTCGTTCAACAGCGGCAGTTTCCTGGTGTACCCGCTGCAAGGCTTCTCGCTGCACTGGTACCACGACTTCTTCGCCTCGGCCGAATGGATGCGTGCGCTCAAGAACAGCGTCATCGTCGCTCCGGCGGCCACCGTGCTGGCCATGGTGTTCGGCACGTTGGCGGCGATCGGCCTGACCCGTGGGCATTTCCCCGGCAAGGCGCTGGTGATGGCCCTGGTGATTTCGCCGATGGTGGTGCCGGTGGTGATCATCGGCGTGGCCAGTTACCTGTTCTTCGCGCCGCTGGGGCTGGGTAACAGTTTCTTCTCGCTGATCGTGGTCCACGCCGTGTTGGGCGTGCCGTTTGTGATCATCACGGTGTCCGCGACCTTGCAGGGGTTTAACCATAACCTGGTGCGGGCGGCGGCCAGCCTGGGGGCATCGCCGTTGACCGCGTTTCGCCGGGTGACCTTGCCGCTGATCGCGCCGGGGGTGATTTCCGGAGCGTTGTTCGCGTTTGCCACGTCGTTCGACGAAGTGGTGGTGACGCTGTTCCTCGCCGGCCCCGAGCAAGCGACCCTGCCGCGCCAGATGTTCAGCGGTATCCGCGAAAACCTCAGCCCGACGATTGCGGCAGCGGCGACCTTGCTGATTGCCTTTTCGGTGTTGCTGCTGCTGACCCTGGAATGGCTGCGCGGCCGTAGCGAAAAACTGCGCACCGCCCAGGTCTAAATGTGGGAGGGAGCTTGCTCCCTCCCACATGGGTACTGTGACCATTCAGCTGTTGAATGGAATACAACCGATCTCCTTCAGCTACTCTTGTGCCAGCCCACAATCAACAAGAGGCCGCGCACATGAGTACTTGCTCATTCAAGATCGCCCACAAACTGCTGACTGGCGCCGGTGCCATCGAACAACTGGCCACCGAGCTGACGCGGCTGGATATCGACAACCCGCTGATCGTCACCGACGCCGCGCTGGTCAAGTCCGGCACGGTGGCGCTGGCGCTGGCGCATTTGGGCGGGCGCGCCTACGAGATCTTTGACCGGGTGCTGCCCGACCCGGAAATCGCCATTGTCGAAGATTGCATGCGCGCCTACCGCGAAGGCGGGCACGACGGCCTGATCGGCCTGGGCGGCGGCAGTGCGATCGATATCGCCAAAAGCGTGGCGGCCTATGCCGGTTATCACGGCGCGCTGGCGGACCTGTTCGGTGTCGACCAGGTACCGCGCAAGGGCCCGCCGTTGATCGCCATTCCCACGACGGCCGGCACCGGCTCGGAAGTGACCAACGTCGCGATCCTCTCCGACAAGGTCGCACAACTGAAAAAGGGCATCGTCAGCGACTTCCTGCTGCCGGACGTCGCACTCATCAGCCCGCAGATGACCCTGACCTGCCCACGCAGCGTCACCGCCGCCAGTGGCGTGGATGCGCTGGTGCATGCCATCGAGTCCTACCTGTCGCTGAATGCCTCACCGATTACCGATGCCTTGGCCATCGGCGCGATCAAGCTGATTACCAAGGCGTTGCCCAAGGCTTACGCCAACCCGGCCAACTTGCAGGCCCGCGACCACATGGCCACCGCCAGCCTGATGGCCGGGATGGCGTTCGGTAACGCCGGGGTCGGGGCGGTGCATGCGTTGGCCTACCCGCTGGGCGGGCGCTTCAATATCGCCCATGGCGTGAGCAATGCGCTGTTGCTGCCGTATGTCATGCACTGGAACAAGCTGGCGTGTGTCGAACGCATGCAGGACATTGCCCAGGCCATGGGCGTGAATATCGCTGGCCTGAGCGTCAACGCTGCCGCCGACCAGGCGGTCGAGGCGATGACGCGGCTGTGTGCCGACGTGGAGATCCCTTCGGGCCTGCGCAGTTTCGGCATCCCCGAAGACGCCCTCGCGGGCATGGCCACGGAAGCGGCGGGTATCGAGCGCCTGATGCGCAACAATCCGCGCCGGCTCAGCGCCGCCGATATCGAGAAAATCTATCGGGCAGCGTACTAGCCGTTGAGTTAGGTCACGGTGCGCAGGGCAAAGCATGAGGTATACAATGCGCGCCATCGTGATTTAGCTCAAAAAAGGTGCGTCATGCAGCCCTTCGTTATCGCTCCATCGATTCTCTCCGCCGACTTCGCCCGCCTCGGTGAGGAAGTGGACAAGGTGTTGGCCGCCGGTGCCGACTTCGTCCACTTCGACGTCATGGACAACCACTACGTCCCGAACCTGACTATCGGCCCGATGGTTTGCGCGGCGTTGCGCAAGTACGGCGTCACCGCGCCGATCGACGCGCACCTGATGGTCAGCCCGGTGGACCGCATCGTCGGTGACTTCATTGAGGCCGGCGCGACGTACATCACCTTCCACCCGGAAGCCTCGCTGCACGTCGACCGTACCCTGCAACTGATCCGCGAAGGCGGCTGCAAGGCGGGCCTGGTGTTCAACCCGGCCACCCCGCTGGACGTGCTCAAGTACGTGATGGACAAGGTCGACATGGTGTTGCTGATGAGCGTCAACCCAGGTTTCGGCGGGCAGAAGTTCATCCCCGGCACCCTCGACAAGCTGCGCGAAGCCCGCGCGCTGATCGATGCTTCGGGGCGTGACATCCGCCTGGAAATCGACGGTGGGGTCAACGTCAACAACATCCGCGAAATCGCTGCTGCCGGTGCCGACACCTTTGTGGCCGGCTCGGCGATCTTCAATGCGCCGGACTACCACGAAGTCATCGCCAAGATGCGCGCAGAACTGGCGCTGGCGCGTCCATGAGTGGCTTTGAGCGGCTGTTCCCCGGCAAACTGCCACGGCTGGTGATGTTCGATCTGGACGGTACGTTGATCGATTCGGTGCCGGACCTGGCGGCGGCGGTGGACGAGATGCTGCTCAAACTGGGGCGCAAGCCGGTCGGCATCGAGTCGGTGCGTGAATGGGTCGGCAATGGCGCGCAGGTACTGGTACGCCGCGCGCTGGCGAACCACATTGACGCCGAGGGTGTCGATGATGTCGAGGCCGAACACGCCCTGGAGTTGTTCAATGCGGCCTATGAAGACCACCACGAACTGACCGTGGTGTACCCCGGTGTGCGCGACACCCTCAAATGGCTGAGCAAGCAGGGCGTGGAAATGGCCCTGATCACCAACAAGCCGGAGCGCTTCGTCGCGCCGCTGTTGGACCAGCTGAAAATCGGCCGTTACTTCCGCTGGATCATCGGTGGCGATACGTTGCCGCAGAAGAAGCCCGACCCGGCGGCGCTGTTCTTTGTGATGAAAATGGCCAATATCCCGGCGTCCGAGTCGCTGTTTGTCGGGGATTCGCGCAGTGATGTGCTCGCGGCCAAAGCGGCGGGCGTGCAGTGCGTCGCCTTGAGTTACGGCTATAACCACGGTCGGCCGATCGCCGAAGAGTCGCCCTCGCTGGTGATTGATGACCTGCGCCGGCTAATCCCCGGTTGCTTGGGAGCTGGCGCTGAGATAACGTTGCCGGACACCGATCCGTCCCCCTCTGGAAGTGCCATCGTGGTAGTCACTCGCAAACTCTGGATGAAAGTCATCAAGGCCCTGGCCCGCTGGCGTTGGCGCGCCTGACTGATCCTCGCCGCGCGTTGCGGCACGTTTGCATACCTGACCGTTAGACCCTCATGCCACGAGGCACCTCATGATCCGCGAAGAATTCCTGCGTTTGGCCGCTGCCGGCTATAACCGTATCCCCCTGGCCTGCGAAACCCTGGCCGACTTCGATACGCCGCTGTCGATCTACCTGAAGCTGGCCGACGAGCCCAACTCGTACTTGCTCGAATCGGTACAGGGCGGCGAGAAGTGGGGCCGTTACTCGATCATCGGCCTGCCATGCCGCACGGTCATGCGGGTGTACGACCATCACGTCAGCATCACCCATGACGGCGTCGAGATCGAAAGCCATGACGTCGAAGACCCGCTGGCCTTCGTCGAAACCTTCAAGGCGCGCTACAACGTGCCGACCATCCCTGGGCTGCCGCGTTTCAATGGCGGCCTGGTCGGGTATTTCGGCTACGACTGCGTGCGTTATGTGGAAAAACGCCTGGGCAAATGCCCGAACCCCGATCCACTGGGCGTTCCGGACATTCTGCTGATGGTCTCCGACGCCGTGGTGGTGTTCGACAACCTTGCCGGCAAGATGCACGCGATCGTGCTCGCCGACCCATCCCAGGCCGACGCTTTCGAGCAAGGCCTGGCCAGCCTCGAAGCCCTGCTGGAAAAACTGCGCCAGCCGATCACCCCGCGTCGCGGTCTGGACCTGCGCCGTCCGCCGGCGGCCGACCCGGTGTTCCGCTCCAGCTTTACCCAGGATGACTACGAGCGGGCGGTCGATACCATCAAGGAATACATCCTGGCTGGCGACTGCATGCAGGTGGTGCCGTCGCAACGCATGTCCATCGACTTCAAGGCCGCGCCGATCGACCTGTACCGCGCGCTGCGTTGCTTCAATCCGACGCCGTACATGTACTTCTTCAACTTCGGCGACTTCCACGTCGTCGGCAGTTCGCCGGAAGTGCTGGTGCGCGTCGAAGACAACCTGATCACCGTGCGCCCGATTGCCGGCACTCGCCCGCGTGGCGCGACCGAGGAAGCGGACCTGGCGCTGGAAGAAGACCTGCTCAGCGATGACAAGGAAATCGCCGAGCACCTCATGCTGATCGACCTGGGCCGCAATGACACCGGGCGCGTCTCGGAAATCGGCTCGGTGAAGTTGACGGAGAAGATGGTCATCGAGCGCTATTCCAACGTGATGCACATCGTCTCCAACGTCACCGGCGAGTTGAAGGCCGGCCTGACCGCGATGGACGCGCTGCGGGCGATTCTGCCAGCGGGCACCTTGTCGGGCGCGCCGAAGATTCGGGCGATGGAGATCATCGACGAGTTGGAGCCGGTCAAGCGCGGTGTTTACGGCGGCGCCGTGGGCTATTTCGCCTGGAACGGCAACATGGACACCGCCATTGCGATTCGCACGGCGGTGATCAAGGACGGGGAGCTGCATGTGCAGGCCGGTGGCGGGATCGTCGCCGACTCGGTGCCGGCCCTCGAATGGGAAGAAACCCTGAACAAGCGCCGCGCCATGTTCCGTGCAGTGGCGTTGGCTGAACAGACCCCCCAGGGCTAAGAATTCTTGAGGTTTCCCCCATGTTGCTGATGATTGATAACTACGATTCCTTTACCTACAACGTTGTGCAGTACCTGGGCGAACTCGGTGCCGAGGTCAAGGTGGTGCGCAACGACGAACTGACCGTCGCCGAAATCGCCGCGCTGAACCCGGAGCGCATCGTGGTTTCGCCTGGCCCGTGTACGCCGACCGAAGCGGGCGTGTCCCTTGAAGCCATCAAGTATTTCGCCGGCAAGCTGCCGATCCTCGGTGTGTGCCTGGGCCACCAGTCCATCGGCCAGGCGTTTGGCGGTGAGGTGGTGCGGGCGCGCCAAGTGATGCATGGCAAGACCAGCCCGGTGTTCCATAACAACCTTGGCGTGTTCGAAGGCCTCAAGCTGCCGGTCACCGTGACGCGCTACCACTCGCTGGTGGTCAAGCGCGAAACCCTGCCCGACTGCCTGGAGCTGACCGCCTGGACCCAACTGGAAGACGGCTCGGTCGACGAGATCATGGGCCTGCGCCACAAGACACTGAATATCGAAGGGGTACAGTTTCACCCCGAGTCGATCCTGACCGAGCAGGGCTACGAGCTGTTCGCCAACTTTCTCAAGCAGAGCGGCGGCACGCGCTAAGGACTTTTCATGGATATCAAGACTGCCCTGAGCCGTATCGTCGGCCATCTGGACCTGAGCACCGCGGAAATGAGCGATGTGATGCGTGAGATCATGACCGGTCAATGCACCGACGCGCAGATCGGCGCGTTCATGATGGCGATGCGCATGAAGAGCGAGAGCATCGACGAAATCGTCGGCGCCGTGTCGGTGATGCGTGAGCTGGCAGACAAGGTCGAGCTCAAGACCCTCGACGGCGTGGTCGATGTGGTCGGCACCGGCGGCGACGGTGCGAATATTTTCAACGTGTCCACGGCGGCGTCCTTCGTGGTCGCGGCGGCGGGCTGCACCGTGGCCAAGCACGGCAACCGAGCGGTGTCCGGCAAAAGCGGCAGCGCGGATCTGCTCGAAGCGGCCGGGATCTACCTGAACCTGACACCCGTCCAAGTGGCGCGCTGCATCGACAACGTGGGCATCGGCTTCATGTTTGCCCAGTCCCACCACGGCGCGATGAAACACGCAGCCGGCCCGCGCAAGGATCTCGGCCTGCGTACCCTGTTCAATATGCTCGGCCCGCTTACGAATCCGGCCGGTGTGAAGCATCAGGTGGTGGGCGTGTTCAGCCTAGCCCTGTGCCGGCCGTTGGCAGAAGTGTTGCAGCGCATGGGCAGCAAGCATGTGCTGGTAGTGCATTCGAAAGACGGCCTGGACGAATTCAGCCTGGCGGCACCGACCTTTGTGGCGGAGCTGAAGAATGATCAGATCACCGAATATTGGGTCGAGCCCGAAGACCTCGGCATGAAGAGCCAGAGCCTGCACGGCCTGGCGGTGGAAAGCCCGGCGGCCTCCCTGGCGCTGATTCAGGACGCCTTGGGGCGTCGCAAGACCGAAAACGGCCAGAAAGCCGCAGAAATGATTGTGCTCAATGCCGGCGCGGCGCTCTATGCCGCCGATCACGCCTATAGTCTTAAAGAAGGCGTGGCCCTTGCGCATGATGCATTGCACACCGGCCTTGCCCGCGAGAAGCTCGAAGAGCTGGGAGCCTTTACTGCGGTGTTCAAGATGGAGAATGAAGGATGAGTGTGCCGACCGTTCTGGAAAAGATCCTGGCCCGCAAAGCCGAAGAAGTCGCTGAACGGCGTGCCCGCGTGAGCCTGGCCGAGTTGGAAAGCCAGGCGAAAATCGCCGATGCGCCGCGTGGCTTCGCCAAGGCCTTGATCGCCCAGGCCAAGCTCAAGCAGCCGGCCGTCATCGCTGAAATCAAGAAGGCCTCGCCGAGCAAAGGCGTGATCCGCGAAAAATTCGTACCGGCGGACATCGCTGTCAGCTATGAGAAAGGCGGGGCGACGTGCCTCTCGGTGCTGACCGATATCGATTTCTTCCAGGGCTCCGACCTGTTCCTGCAACAGGCCCGTGCGGCGTGCAAGTTGCCGGTGATCCGCAAGGACTTCATGATCGATCCGTACCAGATCGTTGAAGCCCGCGCCCTGGGCGCCGACTGCGTGCTGCTGATCGTCTCTGCGCTGGATGACGTGAAGATGGCCGAACTGGCGGCCGTGGCCAAAAGCGTCGGCCTGGATGTGCTGGTGGAAGTTCACGACGGCGATGAATTGGAACGTGCGCTGAAAACCCTCGACACGCCGTTGGTGGGAGTCAACAACCGTAACCTGCACACCTTCGAAGTCAGCCTGGAAAATACCCTCGACCTGCTGCCGCGTATCCCGCGCGACCGTCTGGTGATTACCGAAAGTGGCATCGTCAACCGCGCCGACGTGGAGCTGATGGAAATCAGCGAGGTGTATTCGTTCCTGGTGGGCGAGACCTTTATGCGCGCTGAGAACCCGGGCGCGGAACTGCAACGCCTGTTCTTCCCGGAGCGCGGTGTGGCGGTCAGCGGTTCGACCCTGGATTGACTTGAAATACGCTCAAAATGTGGGAGGGGGCTTGCCCCCGATAGCGGAGTGTCAGTCAGATGCATTTATCAACTGATACACCGCCATCGGGGGCAAGCCCCCTCCCACATTCACATTGGGTTTTGTGTTTATTCAGCGAGGTAGGTGTTCGATGATCCAGCCAGTGTCGATGAGCGTCGAAGCCGGGCTTGCTGCCGAGCAGGCCTTATTGGCTGAAGTGTGCGCGGGTGAGCGGGCGTTTGGCTTGCTGTTCTGGCAACCCAGCGACCAGGCATTGGTGATGCCGCGTCGTTTGAGCCGCTTGCCGGCGTTCGAGCTGGCTAGCCAGGTGTCGGCGCAGGCCGGTTGGCCGGTGCTGTTGCGCGAAACCGGCGGCGAACCGGTGCCGCAGTCGAGCGCCACGGTGAATATCGCCCTGGTCTACGCACCGCCGCGCAGCGAAGGCGATCAGGCGCGCATCGAAACCGGCTACCTGCGTTTGTGCCAGCCGATCTGCGACCTGCTGCTCGAATTGGGCGGCGATGCCTCCGTCGGCGAAATCGACGGCGCGTTCTGCGACGGTCGCTACAACGTCAACCTCAATGGCCGCAAAATGGTCGGCACCGCCCAGCGCTGGCGCCAAAGCGGTGGCCGTCCGGTGGGGTTGGTACACGGAGCCTTGTTGCTGGACAACGACCGCGAAGAACTGATCGCGGCGGTCAATCGTTTCAATCAAGCCTGCGGCCTGGAACAGCGCGTTCGCGCCGACAGCCATATCGCCCTGCACGAAGCCTTCCCCGCGCCGGATGCGATCAGCCGGCTGGATACTTTGTACCGGCAGATGCTGGCCGGCTTCCTGCCGGTTTAACGGGTGCCGAACACCACCATCGTCTTGCCTTTGACGTCTACCAGGTTGCGTTCTTCCAGATCCTTGAGCACGCGACCGACCATCTCCCGTGAACAACCGACAATGCGCCCGATCTCCTGGCGCGTGACTTTGATCTGCATGCCATCCGGGTGAGTCATGGCGTCGGGCTGTTTGCACAACTCCAGCAGGCAACGGGCCACGCGGCCGGTGACATCAAAGAATGCCAGGTCGCCGACTTTGCGTGTGGTGTCCCGCAGGCGCTGGGCAATCTGGCCGCTCAGTGCGTAGAGGATGTCGGGATCGTGCTGGGTCAGTTCACGAAACTTCGCGTAACTGATCTCGGCGACTTCGCTCTCGACTTTGGTCCGCACCCAGGCGCTGCGCTTCTGCTCTTTGCCGGCTTGTTCAAATAACCCCAGTTCCCCGAAGAAATCGCCGGTATTGAGGTAGGCAATGATCATCTCGCGGCCGTCTTCATCCTCGATCAGGATCGTGACCGAGCCCTTGATAATGAAGAACAGTGTTTCGGAGCGTTCGCCTGCGCAGATGATGTTGTGCTTGGCCGGGTACCGACGACTCTGGCAATGCGTCAGCAGTCTGTCGAGATTCTTGATCTTGGGTATGGGAGTAAAAGCAACCATGGTTGTATCCCGAAAAAGACTGCACAGGGTGATTGGACTTGTTTTTATCTAGATGTATCTACATTGATACACGTTGTACAAAGGATGGCAATGCGCCATTCATTTGGCGCCAGCTTACCAGACACATTGTGACTCTATTAACCGATTTACCGGGGCACCCTGACGATTGATGACGTTGCGCGGAAAAGCTGCCGGCCGCGGGCCTTGTGCTAAGCTGGCGACCCTTTTTTAGCAGTGGAGTCTGGGCGATGAAGGCACGCATCCAATGGGCGGGCGAAGCCATGTTCCTCGGTGAGTCGGGCAGTGGCCATGTTGTGGTCATGGACGGTCCGCCGGAAGCCGGTGGCCGCAACCTGGGCGTACGCCCGATGGAAATGCTCCTGCTTGGTGTAGGCGGTTGCAGCAATTTCGACGTGGTCAGCATCCTGAAAAAATCCCGTCAGGCCGTGGAAAGCTGCGAAGCCTTCCTCGAAGCCGAGCGTGCGACTGAAGATCCCAAAGTGTTCACCAAGATCCACATGCATTTCGTGGTCAAGGGCCGGGCGCTGAAAGAAGCCCAGGTCAAGCGCGCCATCGAGCTGTCGGCCGAGAAGTATTGCTCGGCGTCGATCATGCTTGGCGCGGCGGGTGTCGCGATTACCCATGATTACGAAATCATTGAGTTGGGCTGATACAGGGATTCGCCGGCAATAAAAGACAGGGCGCTTCGATAGCGCCCTTTTTTGCGGCTTAGATGCGGTAGGTGCTTTTGGTCATGACCTTGGCCATCAGGCTCATGCCAAACCTCACCGGTGCCGGGAAGCGGAAACCACCGGCATCCAGTGCGCTTTCTGCGTGGTGTTCTTCGTCGACGCGCATCTGCTCAAGAATCGCCCGGGACTTTTCGTCTCCGGCCGGTAACTGTTCCAGGTGCTCATCCAGGTGCTTGCACACTTGTTGTTCCGTAGCGGCGACAAAACCCAGGCTGACTTTGTCGCTGATCAAACCGGCCGCGGCGCCAATCCCGAACGACAGGCCATAGAACAGCGGGTTCAGCACGCTGGGATGGCTGCCCAATTGGCGGATACGTTGCTCGCACCAGGCCAGGTGGTCGATTTCTTCCTCGGCGGCATGCTCCATTGCCGCGCGCACTTGCGGCAGCTTGGCGGTCAGCGCCTGGCCCTGATACAGCGCCTGGGCACAGACTTCACCGGTATGGTTGATGCGCATCAGGCCAGCGACGTGGCGGGTGTCGGTCTCGTTCATCTGCGCATCGGGCTGCACGATGGCGGGCGACGGACGATACGGCTGGCCGCTGAATGGCAACAGCGTGCGCATGGCCGTGTCGGCTTGCAGCAACAGACGGTCAATCGGCGAGTAGTGACGTTGGGTAGTCATGCTGACCTCCGGGAAGAATCTCGGCGGCCAGTTTACCGCAAGAGAGGGCGAAGCGTTTGCGCTGAGTCAAGGGCATGGGGTCGCGTGCCGGGGCCGGCGACCCGTGTGTCAGGCGTATCAGCCCGGCGGCCAGTTCATCTGGCGCTGACCCAGCACATGCATATGGATGTGGTAAACGGTCTGTCCACCTTCTTCATTGCAGTTCATCACCACACGGAAGCCCTTCTCGCAGCCCAGTTCCAGCGCGAGGCGCTGGGCGGTGAACAGGATATGCCCGGCCAAGGTTTTGTCGTCCTCGGTCAGGTCGTTCAGGGTGCGGATCGGTTTTTTCGGGATAACCAGAAAATGTACCGGCGCTTGTGGGGCGATATCGTGGAACGCCAGGACCTGGTCATCTTCATAGATGATCTTCGCGGGTATTTCTCTGTTGATGATCTTGGTGAACAGAGTATCCAAAGCTGTTTCTCCATTGTGAATGTGCAGGGTGAGTGTACTCAGGCCGTCAGCGCGGGCAATAGGCCTTGTTGATCGCGCCGGCGATCTTGCGTGTCAGCCAGCGTGGGCTCAAGCGCGGGCTGAAAGCCAGCCAGCGATTGCGGCGGCCGGGGATGATGATGGCTTTGTTCTTTTCCAGGGCGCGCACGGTGTAGAGCGCCACTTCTTCCGGGCTCATCAAGTGCGCGCTGCGCTCGAGCTTGGCGGTGTCCATTTGTGCCGTGCCGAAGAACGCCGTGCGCGTCGGGCCGGGGCACAATACCGAGACCTTGATGCCGCAGGTTTTCAATTCTTCGCGCAAGCCTTCGGAGAAGTGCAGTACATAGGCCTTGCTGGCGTAGTAACTGCTCATCCATGGGCCGGGTTGGAATGCGGCGATCGAGGCGACATTCAGGATCTGCCCGCCGCCATGCAGGGCCATGGCATTGCCGAGGGCGTGACACATACGGGTCAGTGCGAGGATGTTGACTTCGATCAGGTCCTGCTCGGTCATCCAGTCCTGGGCCAGGAACGGCCCGCTGGTGCCCATGCCTGCGCAGTTGATCAGCAAGTCGATCTGCCGCTCGCCTTCCTCAAGTTCCAGCAGGAACCCGGACAAACGCAGCGGTTCGCCCAGGTCGCAGGCACGGAACAGCACCTCGACGCCGAAGCGTTGCGTCAATTCGATTGCAATGCTTTCCAACTGATCACGCTGGCGGGCCACCAGAATCAAGCTGCGGCCACGCCGGGCCAGCGCTTCGGCCAAGGCCAGGCCGATGCCGCTGGAGGCACCGGTGATCAGAGCGTAACGGGTCATGCCTTTCTCCATCGCAACGCCGCCGGGCCTGTGACAGAGGCATCACAGGCGGCGGGCGTTTCTTCACTGTTCTGGAGAGTCTACAGGTTCGGCCGCGTCGTCAGCACTTTGCACGTCTTCTTCATCGACGATCACGCTTTGATCGACCTCGTCATCCGAGGTGATGGAGCTGCTTTCGTAGCTGCTGTCGACATTGCTTTCGAGTTGGTCCAGGTAGCCGTTCATCCCCAAAGCCATCACGATGATGAGCATTAACGGAATAAACGCCAGCCACAGGGAGGCCAGGACTTTCACCGCCGTGGAGTTGCGCGGTGGCGGCGCGCCATACTGGTTGGCGCCGGTGTTGCCCGGCAAGACCAGCAGCAGCAGCGGAAAAATGCTGTTCACCAGTGGCACCAGGTTCAGCAGGTACAGCCAGCCCGACCAGCCCAGGTCGTGCAGACGCTGCACGCCGATTTGCACGCTGACCCAGACAATCGCCACGAACAGCGCAAAGCCCAGCAGCGAACCCAGAATGATGCCCGCCGTCGGCGAAGCGGTCGCCACGGCGAAGCCAGCAGTGGCGAGGATGCCCGAGGCAACGAGCATCGCGACGGTGAGTACCAGCGTCCAGGCCAGGTAACGCAGGCGCCCGATGCGGCCATGGATCGTGAAAACCTTGAGCTCGGCATACTCCGGCAAGTCGTCGCCCACTGCCGCGCGCGGTGGTGCATACGGGGAGGCGGCAGGGCGGGCGGAGGACTCTGTCTCGTGGGTTTCGTCGAGGCTGAAGGCCACGGGCTGTTCGGCTTCGATACGTGCGTCGACCCCGGCGTTCTTCAGCGCGGTGAGGTAGGTGTCGGCATCGGGGCGCGACAGGTCGCGTTTGAGGGCAACGGGGCGGCCGGTAAAGAGCTTCTCGATGGCCTCAACGTCGCTTTTGAACAATTCGGCGAGATTCAGTTTAGCGGTGGTGCTTTCGACACCCGGGAGCAAGGCTCCATCAAACACAATCTTGAAACGGTTGTCGCTCATGCGGGCATCCTTGTCACGTTACTGGGGGAGGGGGGGGCAGGCCCGCGTCACAGCGGCGGGGCCGGCAAGTGTATCAGCGCGGCCAGCGCAATTGTGTCGCCTTCTCACGGGCTTCGCGGTATTCGGCATCCAGGCGGGCAACGAGTTCATCGACGCCGGGTAAATCATCGATCTCGCCGACGCCCTGGCCCGCGGACCATACCGTTTTCCAGGCCTTGGCCTCGTCGCTCAACGGCTTGAGCTTGGAGCCGAAATTGACTTCGCCTTTGCCTTGCAGGGCGGCGAGGTCGAAGCCGGCGTTTTCCAGGCTTTGGCGCATAAAGCTGGCGGGCACGCCAGAGACCGCGGCAGTGTGCACGATGTCGACGGCGCGCGATGTGAGCAGCATCTCTTTATACGCATCCGGCGCGTGGCTTTCGGTGGTGCCGATAAAGCGTGTGCCGAGATACGCGAGGTCTGCGCCGAGCAACTGGGCGGCAAGGATCTCGTGCCCGTGGTTGAGGCAGCCGGCCAGCAGCAGGGTTTTATCGAAGAACTGGCGAATCTCGGCGATCAGCGCGAACGGGCTCCAGGTGCCGGCATGGCCACCGGCGCCGGCGGCCACGGCGATCAGACCGTCCACCCCGGCTTCGGCGGCTTTCTCGGCGTGACGCCGCGTGGTGACGTCGTGAAAAACCAGGCCGCCATAGCTGTGTACGGCATCGACCAACGCCTTCACCGCCCCCAGGCTGGTGATGACGATCGGCACCTTGTGCTCCACGCAGATCGCCAGGTCAGCCTCCAGCCGTGGGTTGCTGTTATGGACGATGAGGTTGACGGCATAGGGCGCGGGGTTGTCCATCTGCTCCAGGCCCGCTTCGATTTCCTCCAGCCAGGCCTTGAAACCACTGCTTTCGCGCTGGTTCAGCGCCGGGAAGCTCCCGACCACGCCATTGCGGCAGCACGCCAGGACCAATTGCGGGTTGGAAATCAGGAACATCGGCGCAGCCACGACAGGCAGGCGCAGACGTTGTTCAAGCAAAGCGGGCAGCGACATTGGAGGTACCCCGAGTCATTGAAGTCAGAACGGTTTGACCACGACCAAAATTACGATAGCCAGCAATATCAGAACCGGGACTTCATTGAACCAGCGATAAAAGACATGGCTGCGGGTGTTTTCGCCACGGGCGAAGCGTTTTACCTGCGCGCCGCACATATGGTGGTAACCGATCAGCAGAACGACCAGGGTCAGCTTGACGTGGAGCCAGGCGCCGATATGAAAGAGGCCGGGGTTGAGGGCGATCATCCAGATGCCGAAGACCAGCGTGGCAAGCATCGACGGGCCCATGATGCCGCGATACAGCTTGCGCTCCATCACGCTGAAACGCTCCTTGCTCACGGTGTCCTCGCTTTGTGCGTGGTAGACGAACAGGCGCGGCAGGTAGAACAGCCCGGCAAACCAGCACACGATGGCGACGATATGAAAGGCTTTGACCCATAGATAGAGCATTTTTAGTTATTCCCAGGTTCACGGTAACCGACGATAGTAGTGGCTCATGCGTCCTTACGTCACGTTGGCGGTTGTCGCAGAACGATGCGGCCCCTATTATCGACCACTTTCCAGTGGGTTCGTTGAGGGCAGGTTTATGGTCAAGGTCGGTATCGTCGGCGGCACGGGTTACACCGGTGTCGAATTGCTGCGTCTGTTGGCACAGCATCCGCAAGCTGAGGTGGTGGTCATCACTTCCCGATCCGAGGCCGGTCTGGCTGTGGCCGATATGTATCCGAACCTGCGAGGCCATTACGACGGCCTGGCGTTCAGCGTGCCGGACATCAAGACCCTCGGCGCCTGTGACGTGGTGTTCTTTGCCACGCCCCACGGCGTTGCCCATGCGCTGGCCGGTGAACTGCTGGCCGCCGGCACCAAGGTCATCGATCTGTCGGCGGACTTCCGTCTGCAGGACGCCGACGAGTGGGCCAAATGGTACGGCCAACCACACGGTGCGCCGCAGCTGTTGGAAGAGGCGGTGTATGGCCTGCCGGAAGTCAATCGTGAGCAGATCAAGCAAGCGCGCCTGATCGCCGTGCCGGGCTGCTATCCGACCGCGACGCAGCTGGGTTTCCTGCCATTGCTCGAAGCCGGGCTGGCGGATACTTCGCGCTTGATCGCGGACTGCAAGTCGGGTGTCAGCGGCGCCGGTCGTGGGGCCGCAGTGGGGTCGCTGTACTCCGAGACGTCGGAAAGCATGAAGGCCTATGCGGTAAAAGGGCACCGCCATCTGCCGGAAATCCGCCAGGGGTTGCGTCGCGCCGCCGGTAAGGACGTGGGGCTGACCTTCGTGCCGCACCTGACCCCGATGATCCGTGGCATTCACTCGACGCTGTACGCGACCGTGGTGGATCGCTCGGTCGATCTGCAGGCGCTGTTTGAAAAGCGCTACGCCAACGAGCCGTTCGTCGATGTGATGCCGGCCGGCAGTCATCCGGAAACCCGCAGCGTGCGCGGCGCCAATGTGTGCCGGATTGCCGTGCATCGTCCGCAGGACGGTGACCTGGTGGTGGTGCTGTCGGTGATCGATAATCTGGTCAAGGGCGCGTCGGGCCAGGCGGTGCAGAACATGAACATCCTGTTCGGCCTGGATGAGAAGCTGGGCTTGTCCCACGCAGGCATGCTGCCTTAAGGGCAGCTGTAGGCTTCAAGTTGTAAGCCGCATGCTTGGCGCTGGCGACTTGAAGCTCGCCGCTGCTCCCATAATAGTTGACCGCTTTTCTAGGAGAAGCGGATAATGCCGACCATTACGCATATGGCGGCGGTACGCCGGGAGATTATCAGCATGAGCGTTGAATCCTTCACCCCCACGGCTTTGCAATTCACCCACGGTGCTGCGCACAAGGTGAAGAGCCTGGTCGATGAAGAGGGTAATGATCGCTTGAAGCTGCGCGTATTTGTTACGGGCGGCGGTTGTTCAGGGTTTCAGTACGGTTTTACCTTCGATGAAGAAGTGGCCGATGACGACACCATCGTTGAGCGCGAGGGCGTGAGCCTGGTTGTGGACCCAATGAGTTTCCAATACTTGGCAGGCGCCGAGGTGGATTACCAGGAAGGTCTGGAGGGTTCGCGTTTCGTGATCAAGAACCCTAATGCCACCACTACGTGTGGTTGCGGGTCTTCGTTCTCGATCTGATCGGTCGCGGACACAAAAACGCCGCTTGGCTTTGATCGGCCAAGCGGCGTTTTGCTGTCTGCGGATTATGGGGGGCAGTCAGGCGGGGTAGATCGCGCCCAGGATTCGCAGCCCGCGCGCGCCGGTGACGCTGGGGCGGTTGGCGGCGATGCCTTCCAGGCAGCAATGGGCCAGCCAGGCGAAGGCCATGGCTTCGACCCAGTCTGGATCTACGCCGCAGGTGGCGGTGCTGCTGACCTGGGTCGATGGCAACAGCGCGGCCAGGCGCTTCATCAGTGTGGCGTTATGGGCGCCGCCGCCGCAGACCAGCAGGGTCTCTGTGTGGGGTTGGGCGGTTTGCAGGGACTCGACGATGGTCAGCGCCGTCAGTTCGAGCAGCGTGGCCTGGATGTCCTGAGGGGCGAAAGCGGGCAGGCGCGCCAGGTGCTGTTGCAGCCATTCCAGGTTGAACACTTCGCGCCCGGTACTTTTCGGGCCTTTGGTCGAGAAGAAGGGGTCGCCGAGCAGCGCGTTGAGCAGTCGAGGTTCAACTTTACCGCTGGCAGCCCACAGGCCATCGTGATCAAAGTGTTCACCGCGCTGTTGGTGAATCCAGGCATCCAGCAAGACATTGCCCGGGCCGCAGTCGAAGCCGGCTACGGGCTTGTCGGTCTCGATCAGACTGAGGTTGCTGAAACCTCCGACATTCAATACCGCACGATTCCCGCTGCGCTCGTCAAACAGTGCTTCATGAAAAGCTGGCACCAAGGGCGCACCCTGGCCACCCGCGGCAACGTCGCGGCTGCGGAAGTCGCTGACCACAGTGATTCCAGTCAGCTCGGTGAGCAGGGCGGGATTGCCGATCTGTACGGTGAAGCCGCGTGCCGGTTCATGGCGGATCGTCTGCCCATGGCTGCCGATCGCGCGAATGTCCTGGGGCTTGAGGTTGTGCTGGTCCAGCAGGGCATGGATGCCCTGGGCGGCGAGTGCAACCCAGTGCTGCTGGGCAATGGCTGAGCGGGCGATCTCATCCGGGCCGCTGGCGCACAGGCCGAGCAGTTCCCCGCGCAGGCTGTCAGGCATGGGGATGTAGTGAGTGGCGATCAGCTTGATCGCCACGTCGTGTTCGATCAGGGCGATATCCAGGCCATCGAGGCTGGTCCCTGACATCACGCCTATATAGAGCGGCATACCTTAACGTTTCGCCGAAGCCAGCAGGGTGGAGCGCTCCTGGTCCATGCGCGCCATCAGCGGTTGGCTTTGTTGCATGAAGCGTGCGCGTTCGGCCTTGGCGATCGGGTCGGCCATCGGCAGCTTCTGGCCCAATGGATCGACGTGTACGCCATTGACCTGGAACTCATAGTGCAAGTGTGGGCCGGTGGACAGGCCGGTGGTGCCGATGTAGCCGATCACCTGGCCCTGCTTCACGTTGCCGCCAGTCTGTACGCCCTTGGCGAACCCTTGCATGTGGCCATACAGCGTGCGGTAGGTATTGCCGTGCTGGATGATCACCGTGTTGCCGTAACCACCGCGACGTCCGGCCAGCAGTACCTTGCCGTCACCTGCCGCTTTGATGGGCGTACCGCGCGGAGCGGCATAGTCGACGCCTTTGTGGGCGCGGATTTTGTTCAGAATTGGGTGCTTGCGACCCATGGAAAAACGCGAGCTAATGCGGGCGAAATCCACAGGTGTACGGATAAAGGCCTTGCGCATGCTGTTGCCATCAGCGGTGTAGTAGCTGCTGTTGCCTTGTTTGTTGGTGTAGCGCACTGCGGTGTAGGTCTTGCCGCGGTTGGTAAACCGCGCGGAGAGGATGTTGCCGGTGCCGACCACTTTACCGTTGGCGACCTTCTGCTCGTAGATCACATCGAATTCGTCACCCTGGCGGATGTCCTGGGCGAAGTCGATGTCGTAGCCAAACACGCTGGCCATGTCCATGGTCATGCTGTGGGACAAGCCAGCACGGGCGGCCGATTGCGACAGCGAGCTGTTGATCACGCCGTGTACATAGGCGGAACGCATCACTGGTTTGGTGGTGATGCGATTGAACGCGAAGCCCTTGGCGCCCTTGGTCAGGGTGATGCTTTCCAGGTCGCTGAGGTTGCTGTGCAGGTTGTTCAACTGGCCGTCGGGGGTCAGTTCGAACTCGAGTTTTTGACCGCGCTTGAGCTGGGTGAATTGCTTGGCTTGTTTATCGCTGGCCAAGACCTCATTAACAGTGGCGGCAGGCAGG